>JAUXUL010000006.1 GCA_030680795.1 Anaerolineales bacterium
AATCTGGTATCGTTGTTCCTGGGTAAGCTGCCAGTAGGTTCTCATAGTGCTCCTTTGACTTGGTCGTCTGAGAAGCATTATCCTACTCCAGCTTACCTCTCAGCAACCTTCAAAGTTGCACTTGTGAGTTGAATCTACACACACAAAGAGCACGGAGATTTTTCTTTATTTTTCTCTGTGGCCTCCGTGATCTGATATGAAAATAGGTTGCTCAGCCGCCGTCCTCGGCGGCGTCCCCGCCACCAAGAGCAATTTTCATCCTTCGGGGTGAACTTCGTTCATGAATACTCTGTGGTAAGAGATTTTTTATGCAAGAAGCAGTATGTGAGGCAAAAAATGAAAGAGTATCAATATCCTGTGGTTATCGAATACGATCCAGATAATGATGTTTATCTGGCGGATTGTCCCCTTATTACAGGGTGCTATTCCGACGGTAAAACTTACGAAGAGGCTTTGGAGAACATCAAAGATGCGATCAAGTTGTGTATTGAATCGCGTCGGGCTGTCGGTGATCCTGTCCCACTGCCCGGCCTGGTTGAGATCGCGGTGTAATCCATGCCGGCGAAACTGCCAGCCGCGAGCTCCCGCCACGTTGTCACCAGCCTCTGTCCCCCCATTTCTGAACTTCGAAATGGGGGGATGAAAGGGGGGTAGTTGATCCGTCAATCAGGCAGCCATGCAACCTATCGCCATTCAGACGGGCGGTGGACAATTGTATCCATTCATCCTGGGAAAATCATCCCAAAAGGAACATTGCGTAAAATCATTCGCGATGCCGGTTTGACTGTAGATGAATTTCTGGAAATGTTGTAAAACGTGTCGCAGCCGGGAATGAGACAGGGGCTGGCTGAAGAGACCGGTTGCGATTATGCGCCAATCATCCTGCGTATCCAGCCGGGCTTGACAGGCTGGTGGCAGGTCATGGGCAGACATAAAACAACATTCGAACAGCGCCTAAGGCTGGATGAATAAACCATCAGCAACGGGTCGCTGTGGATGGACTACTATATCCTGTTGAAAACAGTCTGGGTGGTTCTGAGTGGGAAAGGCGCGTAATAGATACCGCGCGGAATCGGAATATTGGTCTGCCAACCCTGGATGACGAATCCGCAGGAGTGAACAGTGTCTAAAATCCTTACATTTGTTCGTCAATGGCGCCAGCCGCACAACCTGCCGCCTTTATACGGTTTTTTTTTAACGTCCGGGACGCTGCTTACTCTTTTATCAGTGATCGGATCACAGTCAGACTCGAGAAATGCCCTTTTTTTAGGGTACTCACTGGAAAGAATTCTGGTTGCCGCAGGGCTTATTTTATTGGTTTTTGCGTTCCTGGTTTTGACCTTGAAACTGCTCAGATCACCTGAGTGGTCCCGGCATCTGTGGGAAGTTGTTTTTAAGCGCAAATCCGTAAATGACGCAATACTGTGGGTCGCTATCGCCGCTTTTCTTCTTTGCTGGGTTGGATTATTTATTCCATCCTATCGGCTGGCTGGGAATTTATCTGGATATTTAGAGCGATTAAACCCTGTCGTTATCTGGCTGGCAGTCCTCAGCGCAGTCACGCTGCTCATCCTCCTGTTAGAGCGTGAAAAAGAATCTGTCAGTTCGATCATTTCCACAAACAAAACCGCCTTGTGGATGGGCTTGATTGCCTTGACGATCTTTATTTTTATTGGAGCTTTGATCGTTTTCACGGGAGTTGGTGTTCGCCAACGTGAGGATTACTGGTATGGTGCGGGTGTGCCTGTATTGGGTTTGCAAATCCTTTTTTCCATAATAGTTGGAGTAATTTTTGTGTGGCTGGAATCCAGGCGGGGAATAAAAAATCCGCTTAAGTTGGACGCAGCGGTCTGCATTGCCATTTGGATCATCACCGCCTCGCTTTGGGCGCGTGAACCCCTGCGCCCAAACTATTTTATGCCCGATACGGCGGATAACATCATTTATCCATTTTCCGATAGCGCCAATTATGACATTGGCAGCCAATTTGCGTTGATCGGGCAGGGAATGGATTATGGGACGTATTTTGAACGCGCTCTTTACCGGGCATTCCTGATCTACCTGCACGCTTTGGCGGGGCAGAATACTGAACAGCTTATGACCGCGCAATCAGTTATTTACGCGGTTTTCCCGGTGATTGTGTACTTGTTGGGCCGGGAAATACACAGCCGCGCACTGGGCCTTTCTGCAGCCTTCCTGGTCTTATTGCGCGGGGTGAACGCGATTGCTGCGGCCACCTGGATTGATCTGGCCGGCCCAAAGATGATGTTGACGGATTTTCCAACTGCAATTGGAATCGCCCTTATCATATTCTTCGTGTTGAAATGGCTCAAGCAACCACCTCAGGGACATTTTGCGATTTGGGCGGGCGGTATGCTGGGTATGACGCTCATGCTTCGCTTACACGTACTCATCCTGCTGCCCTTCCTGATCATTTACATGTTGATCCGCTTGCGATTCCGCTGGAAATATTGGGCGATAGCTTCGTTGTTGTTGATTTTTGGAATGATTAGCGCCACCCTGCCCTGGGAGATACGGAATCGATCAAATGGCACATCTATCTATCATCTATATTATTCCCGAATTGAGGGGGTTCTTCGCGGGCGATATGGGACAGAAAAAGACACATTCATTCCTTCAACTCCAGCATTGACTTCGGAAGTTTCTGGCTTTCGATCTACGGATGTCCGGGGTTTTAGACAACGGACCCTAAATCCACTGGAGACAGGCCTTTGTGAGGGTCGCGTCTGCGTCATTGCCAACCATTTTTTCCATAATCTTGTGACATCGGTTCTTTTTCTGCCTACCTCGTTTGTTTTTGATGATTTATGGAATACGGTAAAAGAAAGCACTCCTTATTGGAAACAGGATTGGACGGGAGCAGGCTTTGGCGTACCTGAAGGCCTTTTACTTACTCTAAACCTGGCCTTTATTTCGTTGGGGGTTGGGGCGGCATGCGAGCGTAACAAGTTCATCGGTCTTTTGCCTGCAGTCATTTTTTTGGTGTATGTCTTGTCCAATTCGCTGGCATTTACATCTGGGGGGCGTTACGTCACGCCTGTGGATTGGATTATATGTATTTATTATATTTTGGGGATCATGCAAGTCCTGCTTCGGGGACTGCGTCTGGTAGGCGCTATTTCCCCATCCGAAATCTGGCATGCTCCGGTCAATACAAAATTCCTTGCCGCGCCTGCGACGCAATATCTTAAGACACTAAAAACTCTTGTGGTAGTGTTCATGATTGGCGCGTTGGTTCCAATCGCTGGAATGCCCTTTGAAAGACGTTTTCAAATAATTTCACCGGATGCGACGCTTGTCATGTTGGAACAAGGAGGCTGGCTAAACCAAGCCAACTTTGGTCGTGATGAATTGTCAGAATTTCTGGCTGATCCGCAGGCAAAACTAATTGTAGGAAGAATCCTTTATCCACGCTATTACAACGTGGGAAAAGGTGAACCGAAGAGAGTTTATCCTTATCTCCCTCTGGATTATGTACGGCTGGCATTTATTACAATAGGCCCATACGGCAGCGGCGTGGAAAATATAATTATTCCCGGTGAAAAGCCCATGTTCTCTTTACATGCTCAAGATGCAGTTATTATTGGATGCCAAAATGATTCGTATTTGGATGCGCTGGCTGTCTTTGTATTATCAGAACCAGGGATGGTCTATCTGCGTTCCCCCCAGCCGGCTCTCCAATGTCCGTTTCCGCCGCCTGATTGATCTTACGGATCTTTGGTACTGGTCAATCAGATGCGGCTCACCTTTGACTGACTTTGCAATACTTCTCAACCATCTCACTGCCGCAACGGTCACAGATCGAAATCCTCTTCTCACTGCAAGGCAGAAAAGAAAATAATCAAAGTTGAGCTTGGTATCTGTCAGGCAAACCCATTAAGCGGGTAAAATAGAATCTATGGATGAAACAGCGCTGATCAACTCCGCACAAAACGGCGATCTTGATTCCTTCAACACATTGATCCTGCATTATCAAGATTCGGTTTTCCATACTGCGCTGCGTATCCTTGGGGATGAAGACCTCGCAGAGGACGCCGCGCAGGAAGCCTTCATCTCTGCCTTTCGCAGTATCTCATCTTTTCGCGGCGGCTCCTTCAGAGCGTGGATCTTGCGAACCGTGACCAATGCCTGCTATGATGAACTGCGCCGCCAAAAGCGGCGTCCCACCACCCCGCTTGAACCTGAAACCAGTGACGGCGAGGAAATGGATTCGCCGAAGTGGATGGCAGACCCCAACATGACTCCCGCCGAAAAATCTGAAGCCGACGAACTCGAGCACGCCATTCAACATTGCCTTGATGCCCTACCCACAGATTTCCGCACCGCGGTTGTGCTGGCCGATATTCAAGGGTTGGATTACAGCGAAGTCGCCGCCGCAGCCCGTGTTCCACTTGGTACCATCAAAAGCCGCCTCGCGCGTGCACGGCTTCGCCTGCGTGAATGTCTGCGCGGCTTCGAGGAACTTTTGCCCGCTTCGTTTCGTCTTGAAGGGGAAGGTAGCCAATGAAAAATTTCCGAGAGATCGAACTGCTCTCTTCCTATCTTGATGGACAACTTAATGCAACTGAATCAACACGACTGGAATCCCGCCTCACTTCGGACCCCGAGCTTGCTTCTGTTTTAAATGACCTGCGCACCGTCCGAGGCATTCTCAGTAAGCTACCCGTTCGCAAAGCCCCGCGCAATTTCACATTGACTCGTCAAATGGTCGGGCTAAAGCCGCCATTGCCGCGCGCCTATCCCATCTTCCGTTTTTCGACCGCCTTCGCCACTATTCTGCTTATGATTTCATTTGCAGCCAATCTGCTGGCTCCGCAGTTTAGCTTCGCTGCCTCTGCGCCACAAGCAGCGTATGGATTTGGCGGAGGCGGAGACCCTGCTTCCGCCGCGGAAGAACCATTAATGGAAATGGCTCCTGCCGTACTACCAACAGATGATATCACTGCCCGGCAGGGAGAACCATCTGCGGATGCAATGCAAGTACCCAAAGAGGCGGGAAATGAATCAGGATTTACGGAGCAGGCTGAGGTTAAGAATGAAGCGGTTGTTCCAGTCTCCTGGCAGATCGGTTTACTGGTCATCATCCTCTTGGGCGGTTTGCTGATGTGGGCCATGCGTCAATCTGCTTTGCGCAAGTGGCGATAATGCATCGAGTTTCCATGGCTCATGATCATTTAATAAAATTCTGTCCGCGCTGCGGCGCACAGGTTATGTCTGAAGAAAAGTTTGGCAGGCTGCGCCCTGTTTGCCCGCAATGTCGTTGGATCCATTTTCAAGACCCCAAAGTAGCCGCAGCTGTTCTGATTGAAAAGGAGGGGTGTGTGCTGCTTGTGCGCCGTGCCAGCGAACCTTTTCGCGGATTGTGGACTTTACCGGCGGGATTCGTGAATGGCGGCGAGGACCCAGCCGAGGCGGCCGAACGCGAATGTTTGGAGGAAACAGGTCTACATGTGCGCGTGAAGCGGGTTTTGGAGATCATTGCCGGTCGTGAGCACGAGCGCGGCGCAGACTTCATCATTGTCTATCTGGCTGAGGTCATCAACGGAGAGTTAGCCCCTGCTGATGATGCCGATGCAGTCGAGTGGTTTGACCGAGACAACCTGCCGCCGTTGGCTTTCAAGGCAACGCAAAAGGTTCTGTTGAAATAAAAAGACTTCGGAGCAGTGAACTCCGAAGTCTATATTATTATGTTAAGGATTTATATGGGGTGTAACCAGCCAAAACCCGTGTCCTACTTGGCGCTTTCGCAAGAGGGCTGCTAATTTTTCTCCTTTACTTCATGGTCTCATAATTTTCAGGCAACCAACAACACAAGACCAGTTCCCTTGCGGCTTTAACTTCGTCCATTCTGCCAAAGGGAGTGATGTGCGGCGCGTTGTGGAGCAGTTCAGGCTGGGACTTGGCTTCTTCCGCGATCTTGATCAGTGCCTCGGCGAAGCGATCCAATGTGTCTTTGTTTTCGGTTTCGGTCGGTTCGATCATCAAGGCTTCGTGGACGATGAGCGGGAAGTAGTTTGTGGGTGGGTGGAAGTTGTAATCCATCAGGCGTTTGGCAATGTCGAGCGCGCGGATGTCACTGCCTTCAAAACTTCCTTCAGCTACGAATTCGTGCATGCAGATGCGGTCATACGGAATTTTGTATGTGCCGCGTAAACGGGCTTGCAAATAGTTGGCATTGAGCACTGCGTACTGCGAAATATCTTTTAAGCCATCGGGTCCGTGCATCGAGATGTAGGTGTAGGCGCGCACGAGGCCGCCGCCGAAATGTCCGTGGAAGGCTTTCATGCGTCCAATACTTTGTTTGGGTGTGATGAAGCCATAAAGGGGTTCAATATCGTCATCACCTTCCTCAACAATGCCAACCAATGGAGATGGGAGGAAATCTAAAAGGCGCTGGCTGACGCCAACGGGGCCGGAGCCAGGTCCGCCGCCGCCGTGTGGGACGGAGAAGGTCTTGTGCAAATTGAAATGCATTATGTCAAAGCCGAGGTCGCCGGGGCGGACGATGCCGAGCAGTGCATTCAAGTTTGCGCCGTCAGCGTACATTATGCCGCCGCAATCCTTCACCATCTTCACAACTTTTTCAATGTTCTCGTCGAACATGCCAAGTGTGTTCGGGTTGGTGAGCATCATGCCGACGACTGTATCGTCACATGCGGCTGTGAGCGCTTTCAGGTCAACATTGCCGCGTGCATCCGAAGGGATGGTGAGGACGCTCATGCCCAACATGCCCGCCGAGGCGGGGTTTGTCCCATGTGCGGCATCGGGGATGAGAATCTTGGTGCGTTTGCTGTCGTTGCGTGATTTGTGATAGGCGTGCATCATGAGCACACCCGTGAATTCTCCGTGTGCGCCAGCGGCGGGTTGGAGTGTAATGCCTGCAAATCCGCTGATCTCTTTTAGCCATTCCTGCAATTCAAACATCAAGACGAGGTTGCCTTGCACGGTTTCGATTGGCTGCAATGGATGAGTGTAGAGGAAGCCTGGTAAGCGGCAGGTATCTTCGTTGATCTTTGGATTGTATTTCATGGTGCATGAACCCAAAGGATAGAAGCCATCGTCCACGCTGTAGTTGAATTTGCTGAGACGCATGTAGTGACGCACAACGTCCACTTCGGCGAGTTCGGGCAGGGGCAGTTCAGAGCGGAGTAAATGCTTGGGAGGCAGCGCAGTTTCGGGCACGTCGGAGGCGGGCATGGTCACGCCGAGTCGGCCGGGGGAGGAGAGCTCAAAAATTGTCGGTTCGACAATCGTGCCACCTGTCTTATTCATGGCTCATCTCCTTTAAGACTTCCACGAGCGTATCTATTTCCCGTTTGCTGTTCATTTCAGTGACGGCAACGAGGATATGATTTTCAAGTGAAGGATAATCATTGCCGAGAGCGTATCCGCCGAAGATGCCGTGCTCGAGCAAATATTCGTTGACTTCGCTGGCAGGCTTGGGACAACACAAAACGAACTCATGGAAGAAGGGTTCGCTAAAACATAAACCGAAGCCGTCAATCTTGCTGAGTTCGCCCGCGGCGTAATGCGCTTTTTGATAACAAAGATTCGCGACTTGTTGTAAACCAGTCTTGCCTAGCACCGACATATACACCGCGGAAGCAAGCGCAAGCAAACCTTGATTGGTGCAGATGTTGGATGTGGCGCGTTCGCGCTTGATGTGTTGTTCACGCGAGGTGAGGGTTAACACGTACGCGCGTTGTCCACGGTTGTCAACAGTTTCACCGATGAGACGCCCAGCCATTTTGTGAACATAGGATTTTTTCGTGGTGAAGAATCCGAGATAGGGTCCGCCATACCAAAGTGGAATGCCGAACGGCTGCGCTTCGCCAACGACAATATCCGCGCCCATTTCGGCGGGAGTCTTGAGCATGAGCAATGCGGTGGGATTCGCGACCATGCAAACAAGCGCGCCTTTAGCATGTGCGTCTTCGATGAGTTTGGTGTAATCGTGGATGCGTCCAAAGAAATCGGGATACTGGACGACGACCAGCATGGTGCTTTCATCTATGAGTGATGTCAACGCTTCGGGTCCGACTTCGAGATCGGCAGTTGCGTCGTTCCCGGCTTCTTCCAGTCCCATGCCTTGCGAGTATGTGCGAATGACTTCGCGATATTGCGGGTGGACTGTGGGGGACATGACGATCTTCTTGCGTTTGCCGCGGAATTGCGCAAAGGCAAGATTAACCGCTTCGGCTGTGGCAGTCGCGCCGTCGTAGTGCGAGGCGTTTGAAACTTCCATGCCAGTGAGGTTGGTCATCAGCGATTGATATTCAAAGATAGCCTGCAATGTGCCTTGTGAAATTTCTGGCTGATAAGGTGTGTAGGCTGTATAGAATTCTCCGCGTCGGAGCATGTGATCCACTACCGATGGAACGTAGTGGTTGTATGCGCCTGCGCCGAGGAAGGAGATGAGATGCTCGCGTACGTTTTCGTTGGTGTTTGCCATTTCACTTAACAGTGAAGCAGCTTCCATTTCGGTTAAGGCGGGGGGAAGGTCAAGTTCGGGGAAGCGATGTTTCTTTGGGACGGCGTCGAAGAGATCATCGAGTGATTTGACTCCGACCGTTTGAAGCATCGCATCCCGTTCGTTTGGGGAAATCGGGATATAGGTCATTTATAGTCTCCTAGTCTTTAGTAGAATAGTCGCGTAGTCCTTGAATAAAAGACTAACGACTATCCGATTATTTGACTAATTAATGCGTTCTTCCTTCGCAATACTTCTCGTATTCAGTGGAGTCCATCACCTCGCCTGCGGAACCCCCTTCAATCTTGATCATCCAGCCTTCGCCGAATGGATCGGAGTTGAGTGTTTCAGGTTTATCTGAAAGTCCTTTGTTGACGGCGCTGACTTTCCCCGCGGCGGGTGCGTAAATTTCGGCAGAGGCTTTCACTGATTCAACTGAAGCAATGGCGTTGCCCACTGTTACATCTTCGCCTTCATCTACAAGGAGTTCCACGAAGACGATATCAGAAAGCTGGCTTTGGGCAAAGTCGGTGATGCCGGCCGCGCCGCTGGCTGGGTCGAACCATTCATCGGATTTTGTGTACTTCAAATTGGAAGGGGTATTCATGTTTATCTCCTGAGCAAGTGAAATATTGGTGAATCAAAAAGGACGTGCGACTATAGAATCGCGCGTCCTCTGTTATGGAACCTGAGAGATTACTTTAGTTTGGTAGTTATGTAGTTGTTTAGTTATGTAGTTTTGAGAACCAGCCAACTACCTAACTATTCAACTATCAAACTAAGGCTTACACCGTCGGTGTCTCGTTATAAACTGAGACTTTCCAGAGTTTATTTGGGTGCAGGGTCCTTTTGCCTGAGAGTTTCATCTGGTTTCGCGTGTTGCCAGATTTGCACCTTCGGCGCTTGGTTGTGCAGACTAAAGTCTGCATTCCGAGTCTCTTCTCTGCGTACCGTTGAATTGTTTATGGATTCTAAGGTTGAGAGCGGCGAGAGTCAAGGGTAAAACATCCTGACTTAATAGTATACCTTGGACGGTCACAAATTGCGGTTTTCCGTCGCCTGTTTCGCGAGGCTGAAGCCGCCTGCTCAGTGCATGGAAGCCCTTCGGGCCGGCGCAACCAGTCGGTTTTAACCGACTTTTACGAACTGAGGCAGGACTTCAGTCCGCTGAATCCTGCTTTGCAAAAGTGCAATTTATGCCCGATTTCAGTATAACAACCGTTTTTTAGGCGGCTGTTATTATTTGTCACTTGCCAGCGACTTTACGAATGCGTTTTGGTTTGTCAGGCTCTTCCATTAATTCTGGTTCTGGAAGAACAGGTTCAGAGGGTGCGACAGGCCCTTCAGGCATGGGCGTCGGGGTGGACGGTGTGAATGTGGCTGATGGCGTGTAAATTCGCACTCCGTTGATCCCGGCGAAATATTCTTTTACACTTTGATCGTTATAAAAGATGAGCGTGAGAATACCAACGACCATGGAGAAGATGTTACCAATTAAAAATGTAAGGATCTGGAAAACCGCAATGGACTGTGAAGGTTTTACGGATTCGGGCTGCGCGCTTAAAAGTTTTGCCGCGTATATGATCTCAAAGACACCAAGAATGGTAGGCAGGATGGTGATGGGCAGGCAGATGACACCGATGATCGTACCGAGTGCCGTGGCTGATGCGATGAATCCCCAGAAGAGGTTGATAATGCCGCTGGTGAGAGTCATTACGGCGATGGCTGTAAACAAGCCTGGTTTTTGATCTGGATAAGATGTATTCATTCGTTACTCCTTGTTTTGTCTGCAAGATATAACGAATGAAAGCGGATTTGGTTGCAAAATCAGGGCTGTTGGAAGGTGAGCAATAAACCGCCGCTATACTTAACTCCATTTGGGTCTGTGCATGAGGGAGCGGAGATGTTTGGAACGAATGCGCCACCTTCTACAACGCGGACGTTATAAATAATATTCGCCTGCATGACGAAGTCTGCAAATCCATTCCCAAGCTCGGGCTTGAATCCGGTGAAGAAGCGATCCTCACCCTGACTCCATGTGACGATGATCTCGATACCAGCCACCTGCCGTCGGCGCGCATCCATCAGGATGAATTGCAATAAGCCTGCTTGCAAGCCGGAATCACAGACTGTATCCTGCCCGACGAGGGTGAATGGTGCGCCAGGCGTTGGGATGGGGGTCGCGCTAGCGGTTGGGTGTGGGGTGTTAATAACGGCGCTGACGGGAATGAGCGGGGTCTGCTCAAATGAAGTTGTGAGTGGGGTGACAACGGTCTCTTCTACATGTGTTTCTGTTGCAGGCTGTGGGGCGTTGATCTCGGGCGTGTTAATGATGTTTGTGAATGGGGCGGTTGTTGATGGAATACTTGCAAAGCCTTGCTTTAAGTCGTTGGCGAGTTGTGCGAGGGAGCGGGCTTTTTCAAATGTTTGTCCGGCGGCTAACATACGTTGCGCTTGTGCGCTCAGTTCACCGGCAGGATCTGGATCGCCAAGCAGTTCGAGGCGGGCGCGGGCGCGGGCCAGGTCTTGTGTGGATGCGTACGAGGCGGAAATGACGACTCGATACTGGTCTTTGAAATCAGCGCGCAGGATGGCGGGGTTTGCATCCACGTATGTGACAGGGGAAATAAACCAGGAATACGCCAAACCCAGCCCAAGTCCGGTAAGAAGCGCGAGGATGAGGTGTAGAGTCGTGTTGTGGAAGGTGAGTCGGCTCATGGGTTGTTAATCCCCGGAGGCTGAACCATCTGCATGGCAGTTAAGAGATTTTGAAAAGCGAGAATTTCATTTTGTGTGAAGCCATTTCGGTTTGCGTACTCCAATGCGGAGGTTGTAATGGTTGCAGGGGGTTCGCTCCCAAGGCTGGCGAGGTGGCGCGCGGCAGTTTCTGGGTTGTGGTCGTTTTGGAATGCCTCTGCCACCATCAACACGTAATCAACACGATAGTCCTCCCTGAGAATGTTTGGCGGGACGTCGGTATAATCAATGGGATCAATGACCCAGCCATAGATGAGTCCGAGCGCGATACCGATGCTGATTGCGATGGCGATCTTGATTAGGTTTGAGGATGTCATGTTTGGATTATAAACAAAAATATCCAGGCAGGCGACCGGCGGCGCCCGAAGACTCTTCCTTACCGTTGCTATCTTTCGATCCTGGCGGGGTTCGAAAGGCTTCGCCGCGCCGGGCCTGCCCGGACGCTGGCAAGCATACCTGATGTGAGAGGGGGTGTCAATTGATATTCAGAAAATACATTTATGTTTGTCCATGGGCTATCCGTCCATTTTTTCGATTTCCATATTATTATTATTTTTTTTGAAGCTATAAAGGCGAATCCAGTCTAAAAGAACATGATATAATTTTGACATTCAATATCAAACCCCTCTAATTGACGAAGGAGTAAATATGGAAATTACAGGTCAGGAATTCAAGCATTGTGATTTGTTTAAAGTGCAGGGACGTGTAGACAGCGCCACCGCTCCCGAGTTTTCAAAAGTCCTTGAGAAAGCCAATACTGACGGACACTTTAAGCTCATTGTGGATATGAGCGAACTTGAATACATGTCCAGCGCCGGCTTCCGTGCATTGCTTGCGGCCCAGAGGAATTGTAAACGGTTGAATCGTGGAGAACTTGTGCTTGTAAGCGTCCCGGAACGGATTCGCGAAGCGCTTGAACTGGCCGGGTTTACAGAACTGTTCAAGATCTTCAACGACCCGCTTGAAGCGGTGGGAAGTTTCTAACGAACGCCCTGGCGCCTTCTTGATTAATAATCACAAGAAACGCCGCCTCATCTTTCACGGTGCAGGCGGCATATTTTTTCTTATTTATGCCAATTTCAACATTCCCTGCCAGGTTTGAATTCCTGGATGAGATTCGTAACTTTGTGGCCAAGGTGGCTCACGAGGGTGGCTTCACCGAAAAAGCGATCTACTCCCTGCAACTTGCCGCAGATGAAGCCGCCTCCAATATTATTGAACATGCCTATCAAGGCGTCGCAAATGCATCCCTGCAGATAACCTGCGATATGCAGGATGACGAACTGATTATTACCATGCGCGATACCGGCAAGCCTTTTGACCCTTCCAATGTCAAACAACCAAATCTAAAGGCAGACCTCTCCAAACGTCAAATCGGGGGACTTGGGGTATACCTCATGCGAAAACTTATGGACGAAGTCCGCTATGAATCAAACGCAAAGACAGGCAACCTGCTCACAATGACCAAGCGCAAGGGATAGGTTGCATGAGCGTCAAAACACGCGCAGAGCGTTCAGAATCACAGGATTGGTTTCATTTCGCCGCACTTGGGGAACAACTGCGAAGCGAAAATTCTCTCAGTGCCCAGCGTGACCAAATCGTATCCATGACAGGCCGCCTCATCGAAGGCGTGGTGGATGTCTGGTTACAGGAGAAATTTTTCCGCCTGCCAGATTGGGATGACGGTTTCATCTTTCCTCCTCAGCCCACCCTTGGGGGAATGAAACTGGCATTCAAAGCAGGCAAGCTGATTACCCAAAGCAAGAGCATAAAAAGCAGCGCTTCGCGCGGGACCTTTGCCGCGATCCCGCTTGAAGATCAGGGGATAACCCTCGGCATTCTCCAAATCACCCGCCCCAAGGGACCTGGGTTTTCCACCGCAGAGTTGAATCTTCTTCAAGGTCTCGCCCAGATCATATCTGTAAGTTTGTTCGCTTCACATCGAACCGAGGTTGAACAGTTCCGCCTCAGGCAGCTCAATCTTGTGCGCGAGGTCAGCACGCAGATCGCGAATGTACTCAATTTGGATGAACTCGCCTCCCGCGTTACTGAATTGATCCAAAAGACCTTTCATTATTACTATGTTGCCATCTTTACCCTGGATACAAATTCCAATGCGTTGCGATTCCGCTCTAGCGCTGTCGCACCGCGCAAAGGCAGGCGACGCCCTGAGGCTCGCGAAGGGAAAAAGGTGTCCATCGCTCTTGAAGTTGATATGGGACAGGGATTGATTGGCGAGGCCGCGCGGCATGGCAACCAGATCGTGTGTGATGACGTTCAGACTGATCCGCGCTACCGCTTCATAAACGGCCTGCCCGAAACAAGATCAGAAGTTGTAATTCCCTTAAAGATAAAAGACCGTGTGTTTGGCGTTCTGGATGTGCAAAGCAACCAGAAGAGTGCCTTTCACCCGAACGATCTTCTCATCCTGCACGCGCTGGCGGATAATATTGCGCGCGCAATCGAGAGCGCTCATTTATATAGTAATTTACACCGCCGCGCCGACCAGCTTACATTGGTCTCTGAAGTAAGCAAGAGCGTGACCTCCACCCTCGATCTTTCGCAATTAATGCATGATGCCGCGTCTTTGATCCATGACAAATTTGGGTATCCTCATGTTTCATTGTTCACGGTCCATCCCAACCGCCGCTTGATCGTTTACCAGGCCGGCAGTGGAAAACGCAGTAAAAAATTGGAAGGTTTTTCCATTCCGCTGGACGATGTGAACGGCATCATGCCCTGGGTGGCGCGAAATGGGAAATCCGTGCTTGCGAATGACGTTTCAAAAGAGCATCGTTACCTCCATTCGCCCTTGCCTCCCAAAAACACACAATCTGAATTGTGCGTGCCTTTGATCTTTAATGAGAAGGTGATCGGCCTGCTTGATATTCAATCCGATCAATTGAATGTCTTCACGGAGGATGACCAGGTCATGTTCGAAGCCGTGGCCGATACTATCGCTGCGGCCATTCGTAATGCGGATCTGTATCGCTCTGAACAATGGCGCCGGCAGGTATCCGACAGCTTGCGTGAAGTGGCGGGCTTAGTTTCTGATAATGTCGGCGTCGATGAAGTGCTGGAGACTATTTTCACGGAATTGGACCGCAACTTGCCGATTGATATTTCGGCAGTCTGGTTGCTGCAGAATGGCGAGCTTTGCCTGTCTGCAGCACATGGTGTGAACGCAAACCAGCTAGAAAATATCTGTATTGCCAATCCGGATGCGACCTACGCCATGGCGGAGGCCTTGACCTCTGATGTTCCAATGATTCGACGCGCTGATCAACCGGTCTGGCCCAGCGGGCTGGCTGCGGGATATGACGGGAATTACTCGTCCATTGCCGCGCCTTTGCGGGTGGGTGACCGTCCGCTAGGTGTGCTGACTCTGGCTCACCACACTGCCGGGCGTTACGGTCATGAAGCCCAGGCGATCATCACCACATTCGCAAGTTATGCGGCCGTGGCCATTGAAAATGCGCGTTTATATGATTCCGCACAGGAACAAGCCTATGCGTCTGCAGCTTTGTTGCAAGTGGCACAGGCTGTAGTAACTCTGAATGATATTGACGAGATACTGGCTTCCATCACCCGTATCATGCCGATCCTTGTGGGTGTCAAACGGGTTGCTTTATATCGCTGGGACTCAGAGCGCATGTCTTTTTCAGCTTCGCACGAGTACGGTTTTTCAGATCAGGAAGTAGCGCTCATGACCGAAAAGGAATTCCGCGCTGGCGTGTTTCCCCTCCTTGATGCTGTGCGCGAGCAAAACCGTTTTATTACGTATCCACTAAAGTCAAAGGCTGTGCCAAAGTCCTGGTTGAGGGTCAAGCCCGAGGTCCAGAATGAAGCGGATGTGATCAATGCGGATCGGTTGTTGATGGCCCTGCCTTTGTCCATCAAGAATGATCTGTTTGGCGTCCTGTTGATCGAAGAGACAGAAAACGGTCGCCGTTTCCGCTCACGCCGAATTGAGATCATCAGCGGTATTGCACAACAGGCTGCGCTCGCAATTCAGAATGATCTTTTGCAACAGGAAATGGTGGTGCGCGAACGCCTCGAGACTGAGGTGCAATTGGCACGCCAGATCCAACAGACCTTCATTCCGCAAAGTTTGCCTGCCTACCCTGGCTGGCAATTGGCGGCGCGCTGGCGCACGGCGCGGCAGGTGGGCGGTGACTTTTACGATGTGATCGAATTGCCAAACAAGAAACTGGGTCTCTTCATTGCAGATGTGGCGGATAAAGGCATGCCTGCCGCCTTATTCATGGCGCTCACTCGTACGCTCGTGCGCGCCGCGGTGATCGAAACCGATTCGCCCGCTCAGGCATTGCGCCGTGTGAATGACCTGCTCTTGCCTGATACGCATCAAGGTATGTTTGTCACGGCTCTGTACGGGGTGTTGGATATGGAACGCGCTGAATTTACTTATGTGAATGCAGGGCATAACCCGCCGTTCTGGGTGAGAGCCAATGGCGAACTTGAAAAACTCACACGCACAGCCGTTGCGCTTGGCGTACTGGAACAAGCGAATATGAAGGAACGTACCATCTCGCTTGCGCAAGGGGATACGCTCTTTCTTTATACGGATGGTCTCACGGAAGCCTTTTCGAGTGATGGGGATATGTTCGGCGATGTGCGATTGATGGACTCGTTGAAATCTGCCCAGGCGCAAACCGCTGATGAAGTCATCGTTGCAGTGGAGAACCGTTTGAATGAATTTATTGAGTCTGTTCCGCTTGCAGATGATCTCACCATGCTTGTCATAAGAAGGGTATGATGCCTGTCGGCATCATTTTGTGAAATGGAGCCTGCAGTGTTTATGAAAAAACACTCTTTTTATTTTAGATTTAAAAACACAGGTAATTGATTGAATAATTTTTCCATGACAACTTTGGTCCGTTCGTGGAATAGCTGGAGATTCCCATAGGCTTCGCCCCCATCACCGCCCACCAAATCAGTGACCCCGCGCAGGATCAACAGGCGCGTATCATTCTTTTTTGCAACCCATGCAATTGCGCCGGATTCCCAATCTGCGGCGACGGCGTCATATTTATCGATGAGCATGGGAATATCTTCCGCGAGGATATCCCGGTCGGCAGAGACGAGCAGTCCGCGCGAGATGGGATGGGGCAAATTATGCGGCAGCCAGCCCAGGTCGAGGGAAGAGGCGTAGTGTTCAATCGCTTCGGCTGAGTCGCCCATTTGCTCGAGGATGTCATAGACCAGGGTCTGCTCGACAAGGATGGTAGTCCCGGTTTCGATACGCCCGGCAAACCCTCCGCATGTGCCGAGGTTGACGAGCAGGTCCGGCTTGAAATGGTCGATCACATATTGAGCGGAAGCTGCCGCAGAAATTTTTCCCCAGCCGCCGTGGAAAAGTGTCAGGTGTCGGGTGTCAAGTGTCAAGTCAGAAAATTCGCCATACGGGGATTGGTTGGTTTCAAGATTGGGAAACAATTCTTTGACAACCCGCCACTCCGCATTGGCTGAAATGATGACGACTGTCTTCAAGCCAATTTTCCTTTCAGGTAATCAAGAACGAGTTGCAAGGCGGCATCGCATGAATATCCTTTATTCTGTTCACGATTGCCATCCCAAACGAAGTTACGCGCCCACTCGCCTTTTTGGGTCACCAATCCAACCCATGTAAAGCCAACAGGTTTTTGCGGCGTGCCACCGCCGGGGCCCGCAATTCCGCTGACGCTGATCGAGATATCTGCCTGCAATGCGTCCCGTGCACCGTGCGCCATTTCAAGCACGGTCTCACGTGAAACTGCTCCTTTTGTATTCAATGTATCCCATGAAACTCCCAGTAAGGAGGCTTTGGCTTCATAAGAATAGGCGACGAAGCCGCCCGTAAAATATTCCGATGAGCCGGGCATGTCTGTAATGCGGTGGGAAATCAATCCGCCGGTGCATGATTCGGCAGTAGTCAGTTTTAGACCGCTCTTTATTAAATAATCATGTAAAACTTTTTCAGGACTAATCGCCATAAAATCTCCTTCAAAATTCGCAGCAATTTTATATACGGCATTGCGAGGCGTTCCCTTCGACAGCCGTTCGACAGGCTCAGGATAACAGCTCAGGGCTGGCGTTCCTCACAGTGACATAATGAGAATGGGCGGACAATTATTGATTCACAGCCTGATCTGTGATCTCCAGCGCCTTGTCCAAAACAGCAAGACCCTCCTTCAATTGCTCTTCATTAATGATCAAGGGCGGGATGATCAAGACCGTATGCCAGTGTGTGTACAAAAATAATCCATGATCCAGGCAATATTTTCTCAACGCCGCCATTTCAGGCGATGACCCATTCCACGGCGCCAGCGGCTCTTTCGTCTTTCTATCTTTGACCAATTCAAGAATGCCAAACAAACCAAGGTTGCGGACTTCACCAATGGATGGATGCGCCTCGCCGAGATCGGTCAACATGCGCCTCAATACCCCGCCCATGCCTGCCGCGTGCTCGACGATTTTATCCTCCCTGAGGACATGGATATTTGCCACGGCCGCCGCCAGCGAAATGGGGTGCGAGGTATAAGTCAGGCCGCTTTCAAAGGCCTGCTCATCGAATGCCGCGGCAATTTCAGGCTTCATCGCGACCGCACCCAATGGCGCATATGCCGATGTCAGTCCCTTCGCCATCGTCATAATATCGGGGAGGACATCCCAATGCTCGACTGCAAACCATTTGCCTGTGCGCCCAAACCCGCTCATGACTTCATCACAGATCATCACGATCCCGTATTCATCGCACAAGGCGCGCAGGCCCTGCATATAGCCCTGCGGCGGGATGATGATGCCATTGGTACCCGTAACAGATTCGATCAAGATGGCGGCGATGGAGTCGGGTCCTTCATACAGAATGATCTCCTCCAAATGATTGAGATAATCGCGCGCAAAATCCTCTTCTGAAATATCGGGGTTGGTACGGTGGAAGGTGGAACGATAACGATACGGGTCAAGGAAATGCACAACCCCTGTCATCAAATTCGGCTCCCAGGCCACGCGGCGCGGGTCGCCTGTCGCCGCCATGGCTCCAGCGGATGCGCCATGATACGAGCGATAGCGCGCAAGGATCTTGTGACGTTTTGTGTAGCCACGCGCAAGTTTGATGGCGTTCTCATTTGCATCCGCGCCGCCGAGGGTGAAGAGCACTTTGCTGAGCGCGCCATTGGGTGTGACCTCCGCCACCGCCCTGCCCGCCAGCGCGCGGATTTTCGTGGTCATACCTGGCGCGGCGTAGGACAATTCCGCGGCTTGCGCCTGCATGGCTTTGATGACGCGCTCATCACCATGACCGATATTGACGCACATCGTCATGGAGTTGAAATCGAGATAGCGTTTATCGTCCACATCCCAAAAATACACGCCCTTGGCGCGCTTCACTGCAATGGGATTTACTTTTGCCTGAGCAGACCAGGTCCAAAAGACATGTTCCTTGGAGAGGGGTAGAATTTCATCATCGGGAAGGTCAAACATGGAACCTCATTGGATTTACGATTTTGGATTTATCAATTCAAATTATAATCCCATGCCTGATGAATAATATTATTCCCTATCAACGCATCGTCATCGTTGGAACAACCGGTTCTGGAAAATCCACAATAGCAAATCAGCTCGCCGAAATAATTGGCGCAGCCAATATTGAATTGGATGCATTACATTGGGGGCAAAATTGGGCGGGGGCAAAGCCCGAGGTATTTCGTGAGCGTGTCGAAAAAGCGATCAGTTCAGATGTCTGGGTGGTTGCGGGGAATTATCATGTCGTACGTGATTTGATCTGGTCCAAAGCGCAAGTCATTATCTGGCTCGATTATCCGTTTCATATCGTCTTCTGGCGTTTGCTCACCCGCACGATCCGCCGCGCAGTGACGCAGGAGGAATTATGGAACGGTAATCGCGAGACGTTTTGGATGCATCTAAAATTGTGGTCACAGGATTCATTATTCCACTGGTTGTTCAAGACATACTGGAGGCGCAAGTATGAATATCCCATATTATTTTCATTGCCGGAATATGAGCATCTACACGTGCTTCATTTCCGCTCAACAACAGAAACTGAAAAATGGATAAAAGAATTGCAATAAATTTCTATTTCCGAATCCAAGCAGGCAATTGCAGCAAACCCAGCAATATTACAAAACCCAATAGAATACCCCATTCGAAAGAAAACTGTGCCCGCATTGACAGCATGATCGAAGTGAGAATCAAGCCCGCCAAAGTCAGCATATAGAGGCGCGCAATATGGCGGCGCTCCATGCCTTTGATATCCTCCCTGGAGGACATGAAATGTAATTTCTGGCGAAAGTCTGTCAGATCCCATGCGAAGAGCGCGAAGACCGCGCCGCTAAAAATCCACTCGAACATAAAGTTAAGCCATAACCCAATCATCGCAGCCAGGATGGCAAGCAACAAACCAAGCGAGGAAAACCAATTCCAGCCGCGCCATTGTAAATATAACCATAGCAATCCAAAGAAAATGATCCAGGTTGAAATGGCGTCAAAGCCTGCTTCTGCATATCCCCAGGCCAGCGAGGCGATGCTGATGATAATGCTTAACCCAAGCGCGGCCACAGTCACAAAAACCTCCAACCCGACAATTTCATTTTACCATTTTGGACAGACTGCCCAGGCATAGCTGCTTCGTGTATTGTCCAATGCCTGAGGCAGAGGATTGGCTTTATACTTGAGGAAGAATCTAAACACGAAGGACACAAAGGGCACAAAGGTTTACGGCTCTTTGGTCTTAAGTTCTTCATTCGTGTACTTAGTGTCCTTTGTGTTAAAAGGTTTTATCATGACCCTCAACGATCAATACAACCAATGGAAAGAAACCACGCTCAAGAAGTCTTTGGGCAAGTTCAAAGAGCGGAAAGAGCGCTTCGAGACCTCGGCAGGTATAGAGGTGCCGCGTGTGGCGTTGCCCTTTGGTGGCGACGATACAGGGCGGGGAGACCCCGCCCCTACGGGCGATGAATCCTATTTGGAGAAATTAGGTTTCCCCGGAGAGTATCCCTACACGCGTGGAGTCCAGCCGACGATGTATCGTTCGCGGTTTTGGACGATGCGTCAGTATGCGGGGTTCTCAACGGCGGAGGAGTCCAATAAGCGCTATCGCTATTTGTTGGGACAAGGTCAAACGGGGCTGAGTGTCGCTTTCGACCTCCCCACTCAAATTGGGTATGATGCGGATGATCCGATCGCGCAGGGAGAGGTGGGGAAGGTGGGCGTGTCCATTTCATCCATCAAGGATATGGAGCAGTTGTTCGATCAGATCCCACTTGATAAGGTTTCGACTTCGATGACCATCAACGCGCCCGCGGGCGTTTTGCTGGCGATGTATATTGCGGTGGCGAAGCGTCAGGGCGCGGACATGCACCAACTGCGCGGCACCATTCAGAACGACATCCTCAAAGAGTACGTGGCGCGCGGCACGTATATTTTCCCGCCCGCGCCTTCGATGCGGCTGATCACCGATATATTTTCATTTTGTGCGCAGGAAGTTCCGTATTGGAACACGATCTCGATCTCGGGTTATCACATCCGCGAAGCAGGCTCCACCACCGTGCAGGAAGTGGCGTTCACGCTGGCGAACGGAATCGCGTATGTCGAAGCCGCGCTTAAGGCTGGCTTGGATGTGGACGCCTTCGCGGGTCAGCTTTCGTTCTTCTTCAACGCGCACAAGGACCTGCTCGAAGAGGTTGCCAAGTTCCGCGCCGCGCGCCGCATGTGGGCAAGGATTATGCGCGTTCGATTCGCAGCTAAAAACAGCGCCAGTTGGCAATTGCGTTTCCACACGCAGACCGCAGGCTCCACGCTCACTGCGCAGCAACCTGAAAACAACGTCGTGCGCGTGACTCTCCAGGCTCTTTCCGCCGTCCTCGGCGGAACTCAAAGCCTGCACACCAACAGCATGGACGAAGCCTTGTGGCTGCCGACCGAGAAATCGGTCCGCGTGGCGCTGCGCACACAGCAGATCATCGCCTACGAGTCGGGCGTGGCTGATTCGGTGGATCCGCTGGCGGGTTCGTATCTGATCGAACATCTGACCGACGAGATCGAAAAAGGCGCGCTCGAGTACATCGTCAGGATCGACGAGATGGGCGGCGCGCTGCAATCCATTGAACGCGGCTACATGCAGAACGAGATCCAAAACGCCGCCTACGCCGCACAGCAGGAGATCGAACGCAAAGAGCAGATCGTGGTGGGCGTCAATCAATTCAACGTTGACGAGGTTCTCACGTTGGAACGTTTGAAAGTTGACCCGTCCATTGAGCTGGGACAGCGGGAGAGGTTGAAGGAATTAAGAGAGACTAGAGATCGGAGACTGGTGGAGCAGTTGCTTGGGAAGTTGAAGTCAGCTGCAAGTGGAACAGATAATTT
Source organism: Anaerolineales bacterium (assembly GCA_030680795.1). Classification (GTDB taxonomy): domain Bacteria; phylum Chloroflexota; class Anaerolineae; order Anaerolineales; family Villigracilaceae; genus Villigracilis. Next base: position 21,635 of record JAUXUL010000006.1, read on the forward strand.
GATGCCGTTGTTTATTGAGTGCGTGGAGAATGACATTACATTGGGAGAGATCTGCAATACCCTGAGAGGTGTGTGGGGTGAGTACGTGGCGCAGGGATTTTAGCTCTCCCCCTCTGTCCTTCGGACTGCTAAGCAATCCCCCAAATGGGACAGAAAACCTTTTTATGTTAACCATGAATAACATGTCCCATTGGGGGAGGTTGGGTGGGGGCAGATTTGCAATACGCTGAGAGGTGTCTGGGGTGAGTACGTGGCGCAGAGGTTTTAGGTTCATGGTAACCTACTTCCTATGACATTTTGCGAGTATAATTTTCTTTTGAAAGTTGACAGGAGAAAACTATGAGCACAATTAAAACTATCACTCTACCTGATGGTAGCCAGGCGAAAGCTCAAGAAGTCGAGTTTAAACTCCAGCATGAGGATTGGAGCTTATACACTTTGCCTGATGGCACAGTGGTAAAACTAAAAACAACCGTTATGAAAATACTACAGGTATTGGATAATGATGGGAAACCTGCCCGCACGGTAGAAGGTGATCCTTTTCTGATTGTCAATCACCGAGTTGATGTAATTTCTAGCGGATAAAGGAGACAACATGTTAGATCAGGACAAGATTTCCAGACACTATTCTGGTTATCCATCTGAAGAAATATTAGCGGAAATTGATATACCGATGATTGCAACTTCATCTTCGGAAATGACTTTTACTCAGACTCGATTTCCGTATATCGCGATTGCAGAATTTACTGGTGGATCTCGAGCCGTTATTCGAGGCACTCGCATTCCAGTCAGTGTTGTAATTAGTTATCTTTTAGCAGGCGAAACGCCACAGACGCTTGTTGAAAAAATACTGCCCAATATTACTTTAGTCCAGGTACGTGATGCTATTTTGTATTATTCCGCTCACCGTTTTGAGATCGACAAAGAGCGTCGTGAGAATACAGAGGATGCAGGTCGTAAGTTTTTGCGAGAATCGCTGGACGACGATAAATATAAGACTATTACTGGGGCATGAGCAAACACGAACCAAATGCTCCAAAATTTCTGCTTGATGAACATATTTGGGCATATTTAGCAAACATCCTGCGCGAGCAAGGGTTTGATGTTACCCATGTTTGTGAAGTGGGTCTTGTAGCTACTCCTGATTCTGAAATTCTTCAATACGCCGTCGACAACAATCAAGCTGTTGTAACATTCAATATTAGAGATTTTGTTCCACTTGGTATCCAGTATTTTGAAGACGGCAAAGAGCATTTCGGAATTGTTGTATCTGATGAAATTCCCCAAGGTGAGTTGCAAAGACGTGTAACAAATCTTTTAGAGAAGATTACTGCGGATGAACTAAAGAATACAATTCGATTTCTGCAGGATTACAAATAAAGAATGTATCTTAATCGGAGTCGAAAAGCTCTGATTTTGTTTTGTAGTCTGCGGCAGGAAGGGCGAGAGCGCCCCCTCCGCCTTCGGCACCTCCCCCAAATGGGACATGTTACACATGGTTTAACATAAAAAGTTTCCCTGTCCCATTTTGGGGGGGAAGTGCAAACCTGACATGTCTTATTTGCGCCGTTGCCAGCCACAACATTTGCGTGGACATAGGTCACGGTTAATCAGGCTTTCGCGGACGTGTGCCCTTTAGGGTAGACACCTGCGGTAGGTTTTTAGGTGGGGTATAATTTAAGAGATAAATTCAGTAATTAAAAATAGGAGTACAAATATGCTTACCAAAGCGCAAGCCACAGCCGATATTTTTTGGGTTGCTTTTCGTGAGTTGCCGCGTGACGAACAAAACCTCGTTATCCAGCATTTAATTAGCGATGAAAATTTGCGCCGTGACCTAATGGATTTGGCGGTAATTGAAGAACGCCGTAACGAACCACAACGCTCCTTACGCGCTTACATCAGCGAATCTGCTGGAAAGAAGTAATGGCATATCAAGTCATTATCAAAAAGTCAGTCGAAAAAGAATTGGATTCGCTCTCTGCAAAATTGCGAGAGCGAATTATTCAACGACTTCTTGTGCTTGAAGAAAATCCACGCCCACAGGGAGTAAAAAAATTGCAGGGCGAAGAATCCTACCGATTGCGAATAGGGGATTATCGCGCATTGTATTCGATTGATGACAAGAAAAAGGAAATTCTAGTTTATGCAATTGGTCACCGCAGGGAAGTATATCGTTGATCGTAATTAGAACAGGAAAAAGAATATGTTTAATGAACTTGAAACTATGGTTTTAGCTCATGATCTGAAAGATCACAACCTCACGCGCGGCGATGTGGGCACAGTTGTCCATTCTTATGAGGGTGGAAAAGCCTATGAAGTGGAGTTTGTCACTGGCGAAGGAAAAACCATTGTGGTTGTCACATTGGAAAAATCGGATATTCGTCCAATGCAACGTCAGGAAATTTTACATGTCCGCACATATGCAGTAGCATAGAAAACATTCAATACACTTGAGCGGCGGTTTACCCGTCGCTTTTTTTATTTATACGCTGATTACACGTCCGCGGCAGGAAAGGCGGGAGAAGCCCCCTCCGCCCTAGCGGGCACCTCCCCCAAATGGGACAACGAAACGTATACAATTTTCATAAAAAATTTTCATGTCCCATTTGGGGGAGGCGGGTGGGGGCAGGGTGTTGCAATAGACTCAATTAAGTGATGATAAACTTGGGGAAAACAATGCCAGCGAAACGATCAAACCCCAACACCATGCACAGAGCAGGTGAGTTACGCAGAGAACTCACGCCTGCTGAAAGAAAACTATGGGCTTATCTCCGCGGGGATAAATTGAACGGGGTGAGTTTTCGAAGACAGCACGCCATTGGGAATTTCATTCCTGATTTTGTTTCGATCAAGAGGAAATTGATTATTGAGCTCGACGGAAGTCAACACCTCGAACAATCCGAATATGATGCTGAGCGAAGCAGGTATTTTGAGTCACAGGGCTATAAGGTGATTCGATTTTGGAATAATCAGGTGGAGAATGATATTGCGGGTGTTGTCCGCGCGATTGAGGTGGCGTTGAACGAGAAGTGAAATTAGTTTTGAGCGGGGTATAATTTGATTAGAGATAGGAGACTTACCATGACCCGAACATTTACTGCTTTAATCCATAAAGAAGATGACTGGTATGTGGCAGATTGTCCCGAAGTGGGGACGGTCAGCCAGGGAAAAACTGTCGAAGAGGCTGTTGCTAATCTCAAAGAAGCAACTGAACTCTATCTGGAAGAATTTCCCCTGCCAGAAACCAACCATCCATTTTTGACAACCTTTGACGTAGCAACTTATGCCTAATCTACCACATCCATCTGGTAAGGAAATCATCCGTGCGTTGGAACGGCTTGGCTTTCTTAAAGCGCGTCAACGTGGAAGCCATGTGGTGATGAAGAAGTCCACACCAGAGGGAAGCGTTGGCTGAGTTGTTCCTCTGCACGGTGAAGTCGCAATCGGAACTTTGCATAGCATTCTCAAGCAAGCAAAAGTTTCGGCAGATGAATTTATAAAAGTTGTAAAGTAAACCGGAGTCGAAAGGCTCCGATTTTGTTTACGCGTCCGCGGCTGGATTGACAGAAATTTTGGGGCAAACCTGACATGTCTCACCCGCGCCGTTGCTGGCCACATCGTCCCCTTGTGGGATAACGTCCGCGTGGACATAGGTCACGGTTAATCAGACTATTGTGGAGACATGTTTCGCTCTCAAGCTTGTCTTCGACCGTGATGGCAGATTTATCTTCAAACACCATGCTGGCATGCAGAAGAGCTATTTATCTTTCAAAAATCAGGTTAGAAAGACATCCGAAGTTATAAGCTCCGGAATCATTGGTTACTAGGTTTACTAATCCGACCAACTACTATTGAGACGCAAACATAATTATTACGCCAATGCAGCAGCCAATGACACCGATGATGGCAAATACAACACCAATGATCATAAATATATTTCCACCTTTGGCTTTGATCTCCAATACTGCCTCGATCGGGTTTCCGGGGTCATAATGAACAGTCGCTGTTGAGCCTGGCTGGTAACGATTGACAATGTTTTGAGCAGTTCCCAGATCATAGCTCAGGGTCGCACCGGGGAAGATATGGTTACCCTGATAAGTTTTTCCACCAACCTCATAGGTGTATTCAACGACTGGGGCATAGGAGGTGTGCGTGTAGGTCCGTCCGTCTCTTCGCTCAGTTCTGGTATTCTGATCGAGCCTGGAAGTGCCGATCGTTCCATTTACAGTTGGCCAAGCTTCAGCTGCTTTGGCTTTTTTTCGATCGCGCAAGGCAAAGATAAGCAGACCGATCCCCAGAACAGCAAAAATGCCTCCCAGCAAAATCGGAATCAAGAAGGTGAAGACTGAAGAAGTGGTTTCCATTTTTCTCCTTTGATTTGTTCGAAATATTATGGTTCATTTAGTATCATACGTTTCCCGGGAGAGGAGATGAAGTAACAAAAGTCATCCTCTAATTCTTACATTGTTCCCTGAAGCTATTTTTTGCTTTTTTCATTTGTTTGAGTTGATTCCCAAACTCAGTACTTAAAACTTCCTTATAGTAATAAGTGGAAAAATTACGACTAACAAATAGCAAGGGCTCGCTATTATCGTTTCAGAGGCCCAAAATCGAACATTCTCCGCGCCGCGCAGGCCGTTTGCATCCCTTACCCCCACACCCTACATAATCTTGCGAAGCGCCCTGTCTTGAAGGCCCACCAACTTTTCGGGCTATTGGGTAAAGGACATGGCGACCCTTGCTGCACGACGATCTCTGTTGGATCTGCGGACAATTGATCTGCCATGTCTCCCCTATCATGCTAGTGGACGGTGGGGATTCTGCCGCATTTTCAAGTAGTTTTCTGGCTTTGAGTTTTTTCTGCTCCCGACCCCTCCCCACCGCCCCACCCCGCAAAAAGCAGGCGGGGCTAACCCAAACCGTTCGGCGGCTGTCTTGCAAATCAATGCTATAAAAACAAAAGTCAAAAACCCCCTTGATTACAGTATCATTTTCTGATATTATTACATCGTGGATAGCAAACACCGTAAAACTCTTGAAACCATTTTTAACAAGCCCGAACCAGCCAATATCGCTTGGCGAGATGTCGAAACCTTATTTATCGCGTTGGGTGCTGAAATATCGGAAGGCAATGGATCAAGAGTGCGAGTCGCATTGAAAGATGTTAGGGCCGTGTTTCACCGTCCGCATCCGCGTAAAGAAACAAATAAGGGAGCAGTCAAATCGGTTCGCAGGTTTCTTGAAGCGGCAGGAGTAAAGCCATGATGGAATATAAAGGTTATATCGGTAAAGTTGAAATTGACGATAAAGCGGGCATTTTGTATGGGGAAGTTATCAATGTCCGTGATGTGATTACTTTTGAAGGCGAAAGCGTTGAAGAAATTCAAAAGGCTTTTCGAGAATCAGTTGATGATTATCTTGATTTTTGCGCTCAACGTGGCGAGTCACCTGAAAAGCCGTTTTCTGGAAAGTTTGTCCTTCGCTTGCCAGCCGAGTTACATCGCAAAGCATACATTCAGGCAAAATTAAAAGACAAGAGTCTGAATGGTTGGGTTACAGAAGTTATTCAATCCGTTCTTAAAAACCAGTAAGGTCTTTAGGTCAAAACGCCCGCCCCTGAAGCCTGCAGTGGCTGGTGGAGATTCTGTGTGTGCCGCAAGTTTCGCAGTCAAGCATTATTCTGGCTTCGAGTTTTTCTGTTCTCAAAGTGAATTCACACCCGCGCTGGTTGTTGACAAGCCAAGCCGTGTCGGAACCACTGCTACTACCCACAGAGCGCTACGCGACCCAACCTGTAACAAAAAAGGCCGACTCATCATCGGTCTTTTTTCATTCCTATCCTAGACTTCCTATTGTCTTTTCCACTTCCTCTAAAATCCCTCCCGATTTGACCAATGCCTTCATCTTGTTATGATCGTTATACAAAGGCCTGTCCACTTCGAGATGCTCCACATGTTTGCGAATGACATCATGTGCGGTTTGCGTGCCTTTGCCCTTGGCAAACTCGCGGAAGTCCATGGCTTGCGCGGCGGCCATGAATTCGATCCCCAAAATGCCATAGGCGTTATCTAAAATTTGGCCGTTCTTCAAGGCGGTATTCATGCCCATCGAAACAAAATCCTCCTGGTCCGCCGCGGCAGGGATGGATTGGATCGAAGCAGGCGCGGATAAAATTCTTTGTTCCACAATTAAATGATCCGCTGTGTATTGCGAGAGCATCATGCCGGAATAAAAGCCCGGTTCGTGCGCGAGAAAATCTGGCAAGCCTTGAGATAAAGCGGGGTTGGTCAAACGATTTAATCTTCGTTCAGATAAAACGCACACCATGGTGATGGCAATCCCCGCCATATCCATCGGCAAAGAAACTGGCGAGCCTTGAAAATTTGCGCCTGTCAACGTGAGATTCATCTCAGGTACAAAGATCGGGTTATCGCCGACGCCGTTCAACTCAATTTCAACTTGTAAGCGCGCGTACGCAATCGCATCCCGCGCCGCGCCAACCACCTGCGGCGTGGACCGCATTGAGTACGCATCCTGCACCTTCGTTTTCATTTTGCCGGTTGTTAGATCCGAGCCTTCAACCATCATCGCGATATTCTTGGCAGATGTGATCGCGCCTTTGAATCCGCGCAACTCATGCAGTTTCGTGTTATACGGCTTCATGTTTCCAAGCAAGGCTTCAATCGACATCGCCGCAGCGATCTCGGCCTGCTTGATGAATCTTTCCATGTCATAAATATGAAGGGCGGACATGGCGGTCAATAAATTGGAACCGTTGATCGCGGCCAGACCATCCCTGGCCTGCAAGCCTGGGATTTCGATCCCAGCCCGCCGCATCGCCTCCGCACCTGGTAACTGCTCGCCATTATAAAAGGCTTCTCCTTCCCCCAATAATAACAACGCGGCTTGTGCCATCGGCGCTAAATCTCCGCTTGCACCCACAGATCCCTTTTGACAAACCACAGGCGTCACACCCTTATTTAGCATCTCCACCATAGTCAACGTGATCTCGGGTCGGCAGCCAGAATTCCCGTGCGCATGAACGTTGATGCGTCCCGCCAACGCCGCGCGCACGTGTTCGATCGGCGCCGGGTCGCCGATGCCTGCGGCGTGGTTGTAGATCAAATATCTTTGAAATTCTTTAACTTGATCATCATTCAATATTTTTTCAGAGAACTCACCAATACCCGTGTTCGTACCATACATAATTTCTTTCTTGGCAAGTTTGTCCTCCAGCATGGCACGGCAAACCTTGATCCGCTCCAATACTTTGGGGGCTAATTGGACTTTCTCGTTATCTCGCGCAATGGCAACGAGCTTTTCAACTGTGAGGGACGAACCGTCGAGGGTGATGGTCATTTGCATTATCCGTTAGGAATTTTTGTTATTGTACTCCAAAGGGCAGATGGAGATAAAAAGGAACACGGAAGTATCTATGTTATTTTTGGCATTATGTTCTCATATTCTTAATGCCCCGCCTTATGCAAAACGTCCCGCAGGGGTTTTTTGTTTCAATGGCAAGTGAAGCGGACATTTTCTCCTTAAAAATTGCTAATGAATTTCGTTGCGAAATCGTTTGAGAGGCGTAGGGCAGACGTCAAGCAGTTTTTGAAGGCGCGTGATAAAGTTGCAGGCGTAAGGTGATTTCTCTTCTCCTCCTTTGTAAGCGAGAGCCGGGCCGGCAGTCCGGCTCTCGCAATTTAAGCAGGGGGACGAAGTAGAATGTGCGTTCTATTTTACTACGATTTGTTATTGGGTTTCAGGTAAAATCCTGCCCATGACCAACTCAAATGAATACATCCCAAAAATTGCTATGAGCATCCATGCCCATCCCGACGACCAGGATTTTACTATTGCCGGAACGCTTGCCAAATGGGCAAAAGCAGGTTGCGAGATCACCTCAGTCATCATCACCAGCGGAGATTCAGGCTCGAATGATGCGACCAAAGGCGCAGATTACAAGCCCGAACTGGCTCGCCTGCGCGAGACCGAACAACTGGCAGCCAATGAAACGCTTGGCATCCAGCAGACGGTTTTTCTGCGCTACCCGGATGGCGAACTTGAACCTTCGCTCGCCTTAAGAAAAGACCTGACGCGTGTCATTCGTCAATACAAACCTGATGTGGTTTTAGCCGGTAATCCTGAAGCATGGTTTTATGGCAGTGAATATGTCAATCATCCAGATCATCGCGCGGGGGCACAGGCGGCCTGCGAGGCGGTCTTCCCGTCCGCGGGGAGCAGGCTGATGTTCACCGACCTGCTCGAGGCGGGGTTTGAACCGCACAATGTTAAACGGCTATACATTCACGGGTCGGAAAAATCCGATACGTGGATTGACATCAGGGAAACCATCGACATAAAAATTGAAGCGTTGCAGAAACACGTCAGCCAGAAAGATACGCACGAGGTGGATGAATGGATACGCGCTTGGGCGAAGGATGAAGGCAAGGAGAAAGGCCTCGATTTTGCCGAAGCCTATAAAGTGATGATCCTGCAGAATGACATATATTAGAAAAACAAACTACCGATCAATACCGAAGCCAAAGTCATCGTGACATTATCAATATCTTTGTAATGTAATGACTCAGCCAATGCACCAGCCAAGGCGATCCATGAAATGGGCAAAAGATAATTTGTGAACGCGCCTGAAAACACACCCGCGGCCACGAATATATAAATGATGAACGCAGACATGACCCAGCCGCCGAGAAAAACGCCGAGCGTCCCCGCAACGGACTTTTCCCTGCTCCAGGGTATTTTGGGAGATACGAATCGCCGCCCGACAAGATCTGCTATTCCATCGCCGCCGCACATCATCATCAACGCGATGATGCCGATCGGGGAATCCTTCCAGTAGACCAGGGTCAACACCACGAACATGATGCCATAATAGAGCGGGCCGCGCAAAATCTCCCGCGGGTCACCTGTGCGGGACATGGCTTTGACAGAGGCTTCATCTTTCATCACACCCAGTCCTATCAAGGCAAATTGCACGGTGATGGCAAAGGGCACCAGCGCAGCCAGCCAGCGCGCGGATGGCGCATCGTCGAAAAGGAACCAGCACAGCACAAACAGCGGACCAGTGCCAATGTGAATGACCTTGCGGCTCAGTTTGCTATCCATCCAGCCTCGCTGGGCAATGAAATCCATCGAGCGCAGGAAGATCAGCGAAAGCGCAAAGGTAATAACAAGGGCGATGTAATTATTCAAAGTGAACTCCTGAAGGAATTGATTTGCACACTACCGCTTGTTGCATAAATTATATTACTTTTGATAATAATTACGAGTAAATATCATAATTCAGGCTTGGTTATGTATGCGGTACTAGGTAAAACCCGCGTTCGGGTGAAAAGATATTCCCGCAAAATATCTCCATGCTATAATCCGCAATTGTTTTACTATAAAACTTACTTGTCATTCTGAGCGTAGCGAAGAATCCCTACGATTGTCGTAGAGACCCTTCGCGGAGTTTACCTTGAGCGAAGCGTAGTCCTGAGCTTGTCGAAGGGTCGAAAGGCTCAGGGTGACACTTGAGCAAAACTAACGGAGGTTTTCTGTGCGAAACACAATTATAGCAGCCATGCTCGGGTTGAGCGTATTCTTATCCGCATGCGGAGCAGCCAGCTCAACCCGAGCAGTGGAGGCGGTGGAAGGATATGTCAATGCCCTTGCCAAGAAGGATGAAGTGGCGCTCGCCTCTCTCTCATGTGCGGATTGGGAATCCGATGCGATCATCGAACTAGATTCATTCCAACTTGTCACCATCACGCTGGAGGGTTTTGCCTGCCAGCAAACAGGGACGGACGACGAATTTACCCTGGTTGACTGCCAGGGAAAAATGCTGCTCAGTTATAACGACGAAGCCCAGGAACTCGACCTTTCCACACGCACATATCAGGTCGTGGAACAAGGCAGCGACTGGCTGGTCTGCGGCGTAAGATAACGTCATTCTGAGCGTAGCGAAGAATCTCTACGATTATCTCAGAGACCCTTCGCTATCGCTCAGGGTGACATGCTTATATTAGCATGTCCTACTTGAAAAGACTCTTCTCCCGCGAAAATCTCCTTGCTCTGCTATTCTGCCTGATCCTGATCGCGCTGGTCATCTTCACAGCAGACAGCAGCCCAACCTGGATCTATCAGGGTTATTAGCATGGCGATCACTCAGATCCTGATCGCTGCCGCTGCCGCTTTCTTTTGGGGGACGGTGATGCGTGAACGCGGCAGAGCCTGGTTCCTTTTAGCCGCAAGCGTCGTTGTCATTTTCTGGCTGCAACCCGCCCTGCCCATGCGCGGCTTTGACTTTTGGATTCCAGTTGCAACCCTCATCATCACTATTTTCAGTTGGTACATCACAGCAAATGAAGAAGCAAGGCGCGCAGGAAAAAACCGGTTCGTCATTGCGGTGGTCGCAGGCATCGTTCTATTATTAAACCTGACCCGCTACTTTCCTGTTACACAAATCCTGACCGCTTCACGCCCACCGCAAATTGAAATATATTTCGCCATCCTTCTTGTTTCGGGATTGGCTTTTCTCATATTAACACGGCTGGCAAAATTCAATGCGGCTTTACTATCCATCAGTGTCATTGCTCTCATCCTTATCTTTCTTGCGATCAAAATTCCAGCGCTGACCTATTGGGTCAGTTACGGGCTGCGCGTGCTAGTTGGGCAATCGCTCACTGAAGTAAAAGCCCTTGATTTTCGCTGGCTTGGTTTTTCCTACCTTGCATTCCGCATCATCCACACCATGCGAGACCGCCAAATGGGGCGCCTGCCCGCCATTGACCTCGGCGAATACATCACCTTTGTCATATTTTTCCCCGCATTCACGGCAGGTCCGATTGACCGCATTGAAAGATTCATTCAGGACCTGCGCCGTCCCTTGATTGCGCCTGGCAATGATGATCTGCTGATTGCAGGTCAACGCTTCCTGGTTGGCTTGTTCAAAAAATTCGTGGTTGCCGATGCACTGGCTTTGATCGCCTTGAACGACACGAACGCTCTACAAGTTAACGCGGCGGGCTGGGCATGGATATTGCTCTACGCCTACACCCTGCAGATCTATTTTGATTTTAGCGGCTACACCGACATTGCGCTTGGGACTTCCCGCTTGCTGGGGATTCATTTACCTGAGAATTTTTCCTCCCCGTATCTAAAACCAAACCTGACCCAGTTTTGGAATAACTGGCACATGACCCTGACCCAATGGTTTCGCGCTTATTTCTTTAATCCGGTCACACGCTGGCTGCGCGCGCTACGCGTGTGGAAAAGGCCTTTGCCCATGCCAATCATGATTTTGCTGACTCAAATTGCCACCATGTTATTGATCGGTTTCTGGCACGGCGTGACGTGGAATTTTGCGTTCTGGGGCCTCTGGCATGGACTGGGCTTGTTCATCCACAACCGCTGGAATGACTTGACCCGCCTCCGCGCGGCGGCTTGGGCTGTGACGCCGCTGCGTCAAACCATATTAAATGTAAGCGGCGCATTGCTCACCTTCCATTTTGTAGCGCTTGGCTGGGTGTTCTTTGCGCTATCTTCGCCTATGACTTCATGGCAGGTGATATTGAAATTATTTGGAGTCCGTTAATACCAGGTGACTGTCACCTTTGTTATCGACCAATTATGAATCAAATAATCAAACCTCTCAACGTTCTAATAAAAGGCTTATCCCTTTTCATCATCCTCAACTTCCTGTTTGCAGCGTGGCAGCCGAGGCTGGAACGCATATCCGCATACAACGTCGTCTTTCCTGGGCGGGAGCGATTGCCGTTTGGAGAAAAATCCGCGCAGGCTTACAACCTGAGTCTCTTTGATTTGGATGCCATGTTCGCCTCGCATGTAATTCACAGGGAAGTGAAGGCCGATGATGAATTCCGCGTCATCTTAATTGGGGATTCTTCTGTTTGGGGGACGTTGCTCAAACCAGAAGAAACGCTGGCAGGACAATTGAACGTAGCAAATCTTTCGGCATGTGGAAAAAAAGTGCGCGCCTATAATTTGGGGTATCCCACCATTTCGTTGACAAAGGATGTCATGCTCCTGTCTTTTGGAATGGAATACGACCCCGACCTGATACTATGGATGACAACACTGGAAGCCTTCCCCATCGAGAAGCAAACTGCTTCGCCGGTAGTCGCCAAAAACGAGGAAACTCTCCATCGTCTGGGGGGCAGGTACGGGCTTGAGGTTGAAGCGGATAATCCTGGTCTCATCCAAAAATCATTTTGGAAGAATACAATCATCGGGGATCAGCGCGCGCTTGCGGATATTATCCGCCTGCAATTATATGGCGTCATGTGGGCGGCTACCGGTGTTGACCAGATCTATCCATCTGATTATGTGCCCGCTCAAATTGATCTTGCAGCCGATGAAAAATTTCATGAAGCAGAACCGCCTGTGCTTGACATGAAGTCACTGGCATTGAACGCGCTTGAAACGGGTGTTCGCGTGGCAGCCGAAACAGCGCTGATGATCGTCAATGAGCCGATCCTGATCAGTTCGGGCGCGAACAGCAACATCCGCTATAATTTCTTTTACCCGCGCTGGGCCTATGATCAGTACCGCGGGATGATGTCTGCGCTGAGTGAGCAGAACAACTGGAATTATGTTGATCTGTGGGACGCAATACCTGCGGATGAATTTACAAACAGCGCAATTCATCTGACACCTGAAGGTGAAGCATTGTTGGCGGAAAATCTTGTTCCGTTGATTGTGGAGATGTGTAAATAATTATGTCGTTGCGAGCCGCCGCTCTTGCACTTCGGCGGCGACACTTGCGCCGTTAATTGTGGAGATGTGCAAATAATCATGACATATAAACAACAGGAGTTTGAATGTTTAAGATTCGAACCGTTTTTCTATTTTTGATCATCACTAGCTTAACCGCTTGTGCGGGCGCGACGGAGGCTTCACAGCCTGAAGTTGAAGTCACCTCGCCGGGTACGGTGGTTGAGATCACAGATACTGCGAGCGAAGCGCCAGAATTGACGGAAGCCCCAACCGCCGCGCCGCGCCCAACCCTGGCAGCGGATGAATGGAAGACTCTTCCAATCGTCCCGACGATCAGCGACATGGCGCGAGCCATCTATCAGCGCGGACTTGAAATGGGAAACGATCCAAATGCTTTTTCCAAAGTTGGTGACTGCCAGACCAGCACGGACTTCTTCCTTGTGGATTTTGATTACCCGGATAGATATGGACTGGGCGAAGAATATGCTGGCCTGCAAGCCGTCATTGATTATTACAAAGGTTCTTTTTCACGCCAAAGCCTGGCTGTCAAAGATGGATTTAATGTAGCGGCTGTGCTTTCTCCCCTGCGGGCTGACCCTAAAAAATGCGAGAAGGGCGAGAGTCCGCTAGCCTGTGAATATCGCACGCACAAACCCAGCGTGGCAATAATCAGCATGGAGACCAATTTCAACCAGCGTTCTGCCGATGATTACGGCAAGTACTTGCGCCAGATCGTGGAATACACCATATCACAGGGCATTGTGCCTGTGCTCGCCACCAAAGCGGACAACTCAGAAGGAGATTACAGCATCAATGCCGAAATCGCAAAGATCGCCAACGAATATGACATCCCCTTGTGGAATTTCTGGGCTGCGGTTGATCCGCTGCCAAATAACGGATTCGATATGGAATGGAATGACGGATTCCATTTGTCTTTCAGCCGCAACTTCTTTGACAAGCCGAAAAATATGCTAAACGCATGGCCTTGGCGCAATCTCACTGCTTTACAGACGCTTGAGGCAGTACGAAAGGGTGTGAGTGAATAAATTAAAAATGTCGTTGCGAGGAGGGCGATTTTCCTGACGAAGCAATCTCCAAATCACAAGGAGATTGCTTCGGGCCGCGAAAACATGCGGAACAAGAACGCCCTCGCAACGACATTACTAACAAAAAAGGAAATCATCACATGACTGAAAATATTACACCTGCTCTTGCAAAATTTATTGCAGAAAAAATATTAAAACAGGCGAATAAAGTTATCAAACCCGATGAAGCCCTGATCTCCAGCGGCTTGATCGATTCTTTCAGCCTGATGGATCTGGCTTTATTTGTTGAAGACACATTCCACGTCCGCATTGAAGATACGGAATTAAACGCTCAATCTTTTGACAACCTGAACCAGCTTTCCGAGCTGATCGCCTTCCGCCGGTAAATAATTGATCCGCAGATGCCGCAGAGAGAACAGATTGTTCAAGAAAAAATCCGTGTCACCTGCTAAATCTGCGGATAAAAGTTAATGTCCACCTTTTCAAACCTGCTGCAACGCTCGTTTTTGGAAGTCCCTGAAAAGATCAGCATTGTTTTACAAAACGCCGGTCGAGCGGATACGCCCATCAATTATCGTCAGTTGATCCTGGGCGCAAATCGCTACGCACGAAGTCTCGCCCGCGAAGAGATAAAAGCGGGCGAGGTGGTGCTGCTCATTCTCCAACACGGAGAAGATCTGGCATTCTCTTTTTTCGGCGCAGTTTTACATGGCGCGATTCCAGCCATCATGCCCTTTCTGACTGAGAAGCTCTCACCCGAAAAATATCGCGCCGATCTGGCTGCTCTCATTTCAATTACAAAACCAACAGCCATCATCACTTCCCCTGAATTTGAAGACGAAGCCCGCTCAGCGCTCATGCCTGGTGGCTCAGTGCGAAAAGTGATATTGACAAACAAGATTGAACCAGAGGCAATTCCCGATTTCAATTCATTGAATGGAATGAAAGCCTCGCCTGAAGATATTGTCCTTTTACAACATTCATCAGGCACAACGGGTCTGCAAAAAGGCGTAGCTCTTTCACACCGTGCGGTACTCAATCAACTCGAAGCATACAGCAAAGCCATCCATCTTGATCCTAAAAAAGATGTCATCGTCTCATGGCTTCCGCTGTATCACGACATGGGGTTGATCGCCTGCTTCTTACTGCCTGTGCTCATGCGCGTTACCTTGGTTGAGATGTCGCCCTTCGATTGGGTGCGCGCGCCTTATCGCCTGCTGCAATCCGTTTCGCAATACAAAGGCACGCTCACATGGCTTCCAAATTTTGCGTTCAACTTTTGCGCCAACAAAATCCGCGAACGCAATCTCGAGGGCGTGGATCTTTCATCCTGGCGCGCGATCATCAATTGCTCCGAACCTGTCCATGCAGAGAGCCATCAATTATTTGCAGAAAAATTTTCGGCCTTCGGTCTTCGTCCGCAGGCATTGCAAACCTGCTACGCCATGGCGGAAAATGTCTTCGCTGTAACCCAAAGCCGGTTGGATCAGTCACCAATTGTGGATGAGATTGACCGCGAAGTCTTCATGACTCAACGCCTCGCGACTCCGCCGGTAACTGGTCGCCCGGCGATGAAGATGATGTCATCCGGGCATTCCCTTGCCAACATGAAAATCCGCATCGTGGACGAAAATGGGCAAGACCTGCCAGAGCGCGTGGTGGGTGAAATAAAAATGCAAAGCGATTGCATGTTGACCGAATATTACAACCGCGCCGATGCCAGCGCAGCAGCCATAAAAAATGGCTGGTATCTGACCGGTGATTACGGTTACACCGCCAATGGAGAACTTTATGTCTCCGGGCGCAAAAAGGATATGATCATCGTCGGCGGAAAAAACATCTATCCTCAGGATTTGGAAGCCCTGGCAAGCGAAGTGCGTGGTGTGCACCCGGGGCGAACGGTTGCATTTGGCATGTATGATGAAGAGGCAGGCACGGAGGAAGTTGTCATCATCACCGAGGCAGATAGCGAAGAACCCTCCGAGCACGAACTCATCGCGGACGCGATCCGCAAGCATGTCACGAAAAGTTCCGCCATAGCGCTGCGGCACGTCAAGGTGGTTGGAGAAAAATGGATCGTAAAAACCTCCAGTGGAAAGACGGCGCGTTCGGCAAATAAAGAAAAATTTATCAGGGAGCTTGAATCTTAATCCTGTTATACATCATGTGATTACTGAGTATTGAATTAATAACTTTCGCATAATGCATGTCGTTGCGAGCGCACTTTGCGAAGCAATCCGCTTTTTTGAGCAATTTTACAGCAAATTAACCATGAGATTGCTTCGTCGGGAAGAACACCCTCCTCGCAACGACATGATCAGAATCGCTCTCGAAACAGGGATGTAGTTTCGTTTTCCGTAGTATATTTTCCGCTTCAAAGGAAATGATCATTCATGGCATTGATTAGTTTAAAGGATGTGAGCCTCGGCTTTGGCGGACTACGATTATTTGAAGAGATCAACTTGCAGATCGAGCAGGGTAAATGGGTGGGACTGGTCCGCGCGTAGAGGCTGAGGCAGTCCGTACTTTTTCATGACAAATGTCACGTGACATAGGGGTGTGGAATTTTGTATATTTAGTAATAAAGGATTAGGCAGCGAGGAATCAATAAGGCATTAGGCCGCCAAATTGGAGGTAAACACCTGGTGGGCACTTTGTGAGATAATGTTTGATAACGAATACTGAATCTATCTACTGAAAAATTTTCAAATGGGAGGGCGTCCGTCATGAAAAAAGGCTTGAAGTCCTGCTTGATCGTTGTACCTGTGTTGGTCGGGCTTTGTATCGTTGGGGCGGCTGTCATGTTTTTCTCCAACCTATGCCCGCCTCAAGGTCCTTGGCCGATGCCGCCTTGGTGTCATGGATCTGGCATAGCCCTTCTTCCTGGCATCCCGACGATACAGACGGTTCCAGTGAATCCGGCATCAACGGAAACCGTTAAGCAATTCATCCCTTCGCAAGTGGATATATATAGTCGAGTCTACTTTAATGATCCCCAAGATTGGATCATGAATGGCAACATATTTGCTTTCGGTCCGATCGTAGGGACCAATATTAACTGGATCCACGAGCTGCAAAGTCATGGAGCAAAAGCTTTTTCAAATATCTCCACCTGGAACTCACTGATGGCGAAAACGCTTGAAGATCTACCGCCAGAATTGAAGGACTCAGTTCTGATTGGTTTTGATGGGGAACCGTTATATCAACAAGAAATTTTGTTTATGAATATCCTCGACCCAGCCTACCAGAACTGGATCAAAAGTGGCATCGAAGCTGCTATCGATGGCGGAACGGACGGCATTTCCATTGATGAACACCAGGGCACAGTGCAAGCCGTCTGGTCCGGAGAGGGTCCGTGTGATAAATACTCCTTGAACGGTTTTAGAGACTATCTCAAGGGCAAATACACCGAGGTCGAATTGAAGAGCAAGGGTGTGGATCAGGTCGATACTTTTAATTACTGCCAGTACATTATCGAGCATAACTACAGGGCGCAGTATAAAGATGACCGGAGCAAAGTTCCATTTGTAGACGATTACATCCACTTCCTTTATGCGGCGTCCGACGCCACACTGCAAGACCTGCTTGAGCATGCCCGCCAGTATGCCAGCCAAAAAGGGAGAACCCTGGTTTTCGGAGCCAACTTTGCACCGCTTGAACGCTTGGATGAAGCCAAGATTTTTGACCAGTTAGACTTGTTCATCTTCGAGCACGACTGGTTCCCAACGTGGAGAAACGACCAGGGTTATTACAAGTTCCCAGCTGGGTCCCCGGTCAGTCCCGATATGAAATATGCAGCCGGAAGGGGCAAGGCTGCAGCTGCCATGTACGTTATCGCAGACGGCAAGGAATTAGAGGCGCAAGGGACTCAAGCCGGAACCCTCATGATCAACCATCAGTTTGCTGAATCTTATGCAAACCGCGGATATTACATGTATTTTGACCTCGAAAATTTCCTGGGTCTGAATTTCATGGCTGACCGGACCATGATGGTTCCTTATTATGAATTCATCCGCAAATATCCCGAGGCGTTCACGGATTTGAACCAGAAGAACAGCCTGGCGGTTGTCTTACCACCTCATATGAACACTTCAAACACTTATCAAAAAGAATGGGCTTTTGCAGTATCCGCCTCACTTTCAGAAGGCAACCTTCAACATGATTTTATCGACCTGGAAAAGATCAATGATTATAAAATCGTAGTTGCGAATGGGAATGCCTGGTCGGATGATGAAGTAGATAGGCTGCTTACCTTTGTGAAAAATGGCGGAACTGTCATTGCCTACGACAGCCGCTTTGCCAGCCAGGATGAAAATTACCAAAACAAGTCCAGGTCGCAGCTAAACGGCCTGAAAACTAATGGTACCCATACCTTGGGCACAGGCAAATTCATCTTTTTCAACGAGGATATGGGCTGGCAACTCTGGGCTTATCAAAAGCCAGCTGAAAAAGCAAAATTGGTGGATGCAGTCGGACAATTCACAAAAGCAGATATTGCACCTGAAATGGTTCAGGTAATTCCATACACCGTCGGGGAAATCCTGGTAGCGCATATTCTGAATTACGATTTCCAGAACCAGAAGTTTTCAGAAAAGAAAGATTTCCAGGTCCAGATTCATATTCCGGATGGGTTTTCAACCGATGGAAAGACCTTGATAATCGTCTCCCCGGAATTTGATGGCGAAAAGGTCATTGAATTTCAAAAGTCGGAGAATGTAATCTCCTTTACGGTGCCAACCCTGCAGATCTGGGACGTAGGGATCCTGAAATAAATATTCTCCTCGAAAGTTATCAATGTAAATCTCAGGTTTTTATTGACGAGGCAAGATAATAAGACCAGCTAAGAGGAATATTATTTCCAAAGCGGTGCCCATCCGACACAACACGCAGCCGGACGGGCGAGCTTTTACCATTGCCCACAGGGATTCAATCCCGAAAGGCGTTTTTTTTCTTTGAGTTTGTCTGCCAAGTTCCCGCCTGCCGCTATCTACAGGGCGCTGCGCGACGCAAACCAGTGGGCTGAAAAGGTTTTTTACTGCGATGCCTGCTTGAATGGAATGATAAAACAGATGGCTTGTATTCACCTGTTGATTGTTGTAGAATATAAACGTCCACCGAAACAAAGGAGAAAATAATGAAAACCAAAACTAGCGGAATTATCGCTACGCTTGCGTCTCTGGTATTGTGCGGCTTGCCGGGTTTTATCTTGCTGTGCATCGGGGCGATTTGGGTTATCAGCCCGCCCCCAGCCACTAGAACGGATAGCAGCGGATACGTGGTTTTTATTTATGCAACTTTTATCTGTGGGGGATTACTATTGATGCTCATCCCGCTAGTGGTCGGCTTCTTCACTTTGCGAAGGAAATCAAGACCTGTTCCCATCCAGCCCGCTCCCGCGAATACGTCAATGCCTGTTGATCAATCCCCTGCATCACCGGCTCCGGTTGCATCAGCCAGTCAATTCAAACCTGGGGGAATGGACTCATCCACGCAAGGTGTATATGACCGGATCATGGCGCTTAATCGTCCAACCGCTCCCTATCAGATTATTGACGGCAAAGCCAAGGGCGTTGATCTGATCGCGGAGTGGAAGATTGTGGACGCCCGATGGTACGAGGTCTTTGCCAAAGCGAACCTGACCAAAGTGTTTCGCATCTACATGAAACTCGACCCGGGCAAGCGCGAAGTACGCACCATGGATGAAGAACTTAACGTATCCTGGCGGGCGGGCGTGCCTAGTTTTTCTACGCAAGCCAGTTTCTTTAGGGGACAGAAATCCTCCTTCTCGTTTGGTACAGGCTATGCCTTCACAGAAAACCTCGCTCCAGGGCAAGTTTACAAATACAAATTTAGTACAAATGAATTAAAGAAACCTATTCAGGATGCCATCGCGGCTTGCGGCTGGACCTATAAAGGTGTGGCATTTGGGAAGTTATAGATAACGGTCAAAGTGATCGTTGTGAGCGAGGTGAACAGGCCATTGATACAATACATCAAATCCCCGTTGAAGAGTTGATCAGGTTACTGTCACCCTTGTTCCAGTAACAAAACCATCGGAATCTTTCATAAAGCTTGAAAATATATCCATCCCAAGGAGATTAAAATGAATGCACAAAAATTAAAAATCCTGATCGCTATAATGATAATGATATTGGCCGCTTTAGCGTGCGGCGGCAGTTTTAGCACCGCCAAAATCTCTAGCGCTCAATTGACAGCAGACGAGGCCGGGACGCAAGCAACGACGGTGTTTGCTCAAGACCAGACGTTTTACTTGATTGTCGAACTGGCGAACGCGCCGGAAGACACGAAGTTGAAAGCCGTCTGGACGGCGGTTGAGGTCGAGGGGGAACAGCCCAATTTGCTGCTTGACCAGGCTGAATTGACCGCCGGGAATCAGAACGTATTCACGTTCAACATGAGCAACAACCAGCTTTGGCCGACGGGCAAGTACAAAGTTGACCTGTACCTGAACGACGTGCTGGATCGCACGCTGGAATTTGAAGTGCGATAAGCATCTGTCTATATAGGGCAGGCTTTGCGGCTTGCCCTGTTTTTTATGACAAATGACAAGGTTACACATGGGTCTAAAAACGTATAATAAAAATCAAATGTGAAGCACTGGAGTTGCATACTCAAAACACATAGATTCCGAGAGGAAAATATGAAACGTTTGCTAAGGATCGCACTATGGTTGGCATCGGTATTGCTCTGCGCAGGGCCCGGAGGGCTTTTGGTCGTAGCCGGCGTGATATGGTTAGCACAATCAGCCTTATCCGGTATTGTCGGTTATCAGCTCTTAGGCAGTAACCCACAGGCTGAATCGGGAATGTATGCAGGGATCATCATGGGTGGGCTGTCTTTGGGCATGATCTGTATTGGGGGTTTGCTGACGCTGGCCCCGCTGGGGGTGTCATCCCTCAACAAGCGGCTGTTACATTCAGATGAGAAGTTTGAAGGTCACGGTGTTGGAACGAGGAATAAGTCAGGTTTTTGGAGGACATTCGCAATTTTATGCGCAATCCTTGCTTGTTGTATTCTTGCCAGCCTCGGCGGTTTGTATCTTTATAACTACTTGAGTTAAGAGTCCGTTGGACCTTAACAGAAATGGAACTTGCTTGTAAAAGTTTTTTTGTGATAAAAATCAAATCCATCAGCGAGTTCCGAAAAGCAGTATACAAAGTCTAAGAAGGCGAGCGAATATTTTGTTCGACCTGATAGACGCCCAAACTGTGTCCCGTTTCGACAGGGAGACAAGCTCCCGACCGCCTCTACCCGCAGGGCACTACGCGACGCAAACCGTTAACCTGCAAGATAAAACAGATCGCATGAGGCCCTGAGCGGGGCCGAAGGACGCCTCAGCTTCGCAGACCTCGATCCAGATACCGGTCAATTAACGGTTCTCGCGTCTTTAGATTCTGAAAACCCTGCCAACCGCCTCAACGATGGAAAATGTGACCCTGCTGGCCGCTTCCTCGCCGGCTCAATGGACATTAATGAGAAGGAGCCAACTGGCGCATTGTATTCGTTTGATGGAAAACTAGTGACGCGCCTGCTCGATGGCATTTGCATTTCCAACGGGCTCGCGTGGAGCCCGGACTAT
>JAUXUL010000008.1 GCA_030680795.1 Anaerolineales bacterium
AAGGTGATCGTCAACAGGCGCTCGTTCTCCATAAAGCCAGGGAGTGAAGATCAATTTGCCGCTGCCTGCAGGAGTGTGTTCTGCGATCTGGTCAAATAGCTGATAGGCATTTGAAGGATTTGCACCCGTGGACAATTCATCTTGCGCGAACAGAATATGGTTACGCAGATATTGAAGGCATCCGCCGGCGCATTCCTGTTCATTGGTGAGAAGATAACGTCCAGGTATGCCTGAAGGAAGCGCAGCCAGATTGTGGAACAGGTCGGTTTTTTTATATGGGACATGACAGGTCAGCCATCCAGACGTTCCAATATAAAGATGGGGTTCAAAATCCCGCACCGCGCCGGACCCGACGGCGGCTGAGTGCACATCCGGCGAACCCATCAGCACCTTAACATCTTCGCGTAAACCCCAGGCGCGTGCAATGTCGGGGCGTAGATGCCCCAGAATCGCATTCGCAGGTTTCAACTCAGGTAGTTTCGCACGGTTTATTGTCGAAAGTTTGATCAAGCCATCATGATATGTCACATTCTCGATGTTGCGGTTGTCCGTCAACCAATTCAAAGTGATCGAGTTGAACGACGCGGCAAATTTACCGGTCAGGCGCAGCCCGATGTAATCTATCGGCTCCAAAAATTTATATGCGCGTTGATAGATTTCAGGATGAACATGTTTGAGATATAGAATGTGCGCGATTGGATCCTTGCCTGAAATACCAGGAGCGCCGCCCGTCAGTTGAATCCACTTCAGGATTTTTGCCAGCCCATACCCCTCCACCTTGAACGGGCCATCCGCCACTTTTTGGATATAAGGAGCGCCGCGCGAATCCATCCAGATGATTGCGTTACCCAGCGCGTTGCCATCTTGATCCACCGCGACAGTGCCTGACCATTGAGCAGTGGATGCAATTGCGACGATATCATCATTGTTCACCAGACCTTTGGCAAGCAGACGCTTGCCCGCTGTCTCGATTGCATCCCACCAAACTTCTGGTGATTGTTCAGCCCCGCCACCGGGTGGAAGCAACACAGGCGTTTCTTCGAATTCACTGCTGATCAATTCTCCTTGCGTTGAGAATATTGCAACCTTGGGCCCTGATGTGCCGAGGTCAATTGCGAGAATGAATTTGTCTATGGATGACATCGTCCGCCTCGATTTGAAGAGTTTTTATGAGAAACAAGGAGATGATACCCCAACATGAATTAAAAACCAACGTGGAAATAAAACCCAGACATACACCACCCCCTGATAATTTATTCACTGAACAAAACCTGCAGCTTTCCCTCCGTATCATAAAATGAACGCGCAGAAAAAGGAGGATCACTGCGTTTCATTTGATGAATTCGATCAAGCAGGATGGGCAGATCTTCAACCACCGGAAGATAAAGAACCGCTTCCTTCTTAACCCATTCAACTGCTCCCTCCCCACCGGCCTTGATCTCACCCCGGGCACGCGAAGCGTCTCCACAAAATACAAACAGACAGATTCCTGCCTCTCCGGCATCTACAATGACCGTGCCGCACAACCATAGATCAGCTGTAATACCAGCTTCTTCGAGCAACTCACGCTTCGCCGCGGAGATCACATCCTCGCCGCGTTCCACGTGACCCCCAAGCCCATTATATTTGCCCGCCCATAATCTTTTTGTGGGTGCGCCTTTAATCAATAAATACTCACCCGCAGAGCCGCGCCCCCTTCGGGCAAAAATCGCCGTGCGGGGAATGAGCATGTATCTATCATTCGTTATGCCTTGATCAGATTTGGGCATGGCTGGTTCGTCCTGAGCGGAGCGACGAGTGCACTTCGAGGAGCGCAGTCGAAGGACGCGTGGCTTGTAAACTAAAACTTATCATGCGGACCTGTCCTTCGACGACACCGCACAAAAACAAGAGCGCAAGATTTACCCTGCAAACGCCGCCGGGGACGGCGGCTGGAGCATGGGAGAATTTATGCAATAGTAGAGGGTATTTCTTATACTGAAAGTAAGTAGTTGAATATTGACTCAGTTAGTGCGTAATATGATTGTTTTCTCTTGAGATTGTCATCAAAAATTGTTGCATCTGCATCTTTTGATCCATAATCTGGATCTGATGACTCCATTCGTTCAAGCCAATTGTTTTTGTCCCCAATACCTTCCCAAAAATCAAAGTGATTAGTGCATACGCCCGAATCCACGGTCGCCTCAAAAATTATCCTCATGATTTCTGCCTGTTTCTGAAATCTCTCAAATTGAGTCCCGCTCACCCTATGCAAATCAATATCTATTGAAGAAACAACAATGGGGATACCGTAACTCTTAAGAGTTTTTATTATTTCATCTTTTGTAGGAATTCTTGCCTGGTCAGCTGGACCAAATCCAATATGCATTTCCACACCTAATGCATCAATTAGAGGTTTACCATCAACCTGTTTATTCTTTAGGCGATTAACTATATTCTTTGATTTTTGGTAGTTCCATCCGTCAAAAGTTTGATTAAATGCTTCGTTATAATAAAGAAATGCGTCAGGATTTGTCTCTCGGGCAATTTGGAAAGCTATATCCATCCAATCTTCTCCGATTGTATCATTGAAGAAATCATTAATGCCCCACACTTCCACGCAAACTACCCATCTATCTATTTTTCCCTTATATCGAGTCATTAGTCCCTCAATGTGATCTCTCATAAAACCTATTACATCTTTTCTTATTTGATCTTTAGGTGTTCCTTTTTTTAGGGCGTCTTCTTTGTATGTGGTAAGCCACGGCACAGATTGGTTTGCCCAAGGAGTAATCAAGTTGTTGCCTTCTGTAGCCATGTTGTTTGCTAGGGCAATATCAAGTCTGTTGTCGGCTATAGAAAAATCAAATTGTTTATTTCCTCTCTTTTCTGAGAGCCACCATTCAAGACCTTCTATCAATCCAAAATTGAATTCTTTAATCACTAATTTTTCCGTAGCTAGACGTGTACTATCATCTAAATACGGAATTGATATTTGTGTCCCTATAAATATACCTTGTAGGTTGGCAAGTGTTTTAACATTCACGTCATTCCACATCCCATCAACCTCCTTTACAAACAGTGGGACAAATTGACCTTTTTCATTGGTGATCCCAACAAAGTCAGTCTCTATCCCATTATTGTTAATCTCCATATGATATCCTTGTTCACCGCTAAGGATCTTTGACTTGATGTCATTTATCCCTAGTTTTTCTCCTCCCAATACGGTGATTGTTCCCTCAAATGCATTGGTAAATTCGGTAAGAGCACTGGTAAGTTTTTTATCGACCTCCTTGTCAATTAGGTTATCATTTTTGAGTTCATTAAGGAATGCTCCTGCAAAAATAGGAACTTCAGTCCCCGCTGCAGTCTTGGTATATGCAATAAGGTTTCCTCTCTCATTTAAATCTACTCTTGAGATGCTTTTAGGATCACCGGTAAATCCATATTGCTTTGCGATTTCTCCCGGCGTCTCAAATAAGGCTCGTTTTGACTCAACTATTCCCTGATCGTTTACTGAGTAAATAAAGTCACCAGCTCCATCTTCTCTTCCCATGATAGGAATTAATTGCCTATTGTTGATAAGTTGATATGGATTGAGCGTCCTTCCATCGTCAAGCCTAGCAAATCCAGTTCTTTTGTCAAGTCGAATACCTTGGGTTATACCCGTAATTGGATCTGTATAGGTCTTCTTATCAAATGTCTCTTTGATATTGTTATCAAAGCTATTTTCGACATAAGTTATATCAACCTTCATTGCAACCTGTTGAGATTCTCCCTTAATAATGCGATATAAGGCATTAACTTCAGTATTATTTAGATCTTTATTCTTACCCATTCCATAGGCGGTAGTTATATCGTTAAAACCAACAGTTCCATAATAAATATCAGTAAATCCAGCTGATACTGTTGTGCTGGGAAGAAGTTCTGCAGGAGTAGGGGCTACCTGTGTTATTATTTCTGTTGGAACACCTGTTGGAGTGGGTTTGATACCAATCGCTTTGGCACAACCAGCTAATATCTCACCACCCACCACTATAGCTCCCAATTTCAAAAAATCTCTTCGTGAAGGTTTTTTAGACATAATCAGAATTATACCTATATTAATTGGTTTTTCTTGACGAATTATGCCTCACGAAGTAAGTTATAGAATTAAGTAATAGTTGCGCCAAGATTGGTA
The DNA here is from genome assembly GCA_030680795.1 of Anaerolineales bacterium. GTDB lineage: Bacteria > Chloroflexota > Anaerolineae > Anaerolineales > Villigracilaceae > Villigracilis. Next base: position 4,160 of record JAUXUL010000008.1, read on the forward strand.
TTAGTCACTGCCCGCCATAAAAAAAGGGTGTGGCATGTAAACTTACACTTATCATACGGACCTGTCCTTCGACTGCGCTCCTCGAAGTACCCTCGTCGCTCCGCTCACACTGTCCCGATGGTCTTTCGGGAGGACGGAGAATCAATCCGACAGATCGCTTACATCTTCTGACTCAACGGCATCTTTCACATAGTTGGAGAGTTTGGGGGCGACTTTTACGGTCGTGATAAATTGATCCACAACCTGCTTTGTGTCCTTCATACCCAGCAGGTTGAAGAGTTTGTCAAATTGCGCTTCCCATGCTGCGCCGAGTTTGGCTAATTCCGCCTCAGGCAAAGCATAGGATTTTGCCTTGAATGGACCAATGGCATTCTTGCGTGCCTTGTAATAGAACTGCTCGTCGGTCATGCCGGGCTTGCGGTCGCCCGCAGAGTTAACATCCAGCCACGCGTACATTTCCTTTTTGAAATCGGCGGGGATATTATCGAAGAACATGGTCATAAAATTCGTGGCGAGATGCACTTCAATGGCTTCGTTCTGAACGAATTTGTTGAAGTTTTCTTCAGCTACAGTGGACGCGCCGTGTTGAACCGTGCCACCCATGCCGTACTCCTTGCGCGCAACTCGGCTGAGGTCTCGCAGGACATCGAAAGCAATGGTCACTTTGGCGAGCGATCCATCCGCAAGCACCGTGCCGCCATGGGATGTGCCAGTTAAAACGCTGATCTTGCTTAAGCCAGGCATGCCGTGTGCAAGTTTTTTCATTTCCACATTGTAGCCATCCATGTATGCACGCAGTTCGGGTTCTGTGGAATTGTTCGTGCCTACCTCACCGATTTCACCGCCAATGGAAATGGTCACACCCTGTGGCTCATGCTCGCGAATAAAAGCGGAGAGTTGCGCCGAAAGTTCGCAATTCAATTTTTGTTGTTCGGGGACAGTTGGCAGGTTAATATCCACCAGCGTGGAAGTATCCACGTCAATATTGAAGAAGCCTGCCCCAATGGATTCGATGGACAGGTCACGCACAGTCTGTAACTCAGCCTGCGGGTCAGCCATATATTTCTTCGCGGAGATTTGGAAGTGGTCACCCTGAATAAAAACGGGACCGACAAATCCCTCGGAAATTGCCGCGGCAAGAATATTCGTGGCATATTCAGCGGGACGTTGCCCGGTGTAGCCAATCTCAGAGCGCGCAATTTCAAAGATGAACGCGCCGGCGTTGATCTTCTTCGCGGAGCGGAACATGGCGCGCGCGGCATGGTAGGACAATGCCCGCAAATTAAACGCGGGAACAGTAAATGTCATGGGCGCTTCGCCGCGACCACGGGCGAGGTATAGTTCGTGGATGGATGCGGGGATGACACCCAATTCCAAAGCGGCAGAGCGGATCAGGTAACGGGACCAGCCCGCAGTTGAGTCAGATGCGAGCGCGGAGCATTCCACCAGTTTGCAAATGTTCTTCCTGAATTTCGCCGCGTCCAGTACTTTTACGTTCGCCCCCTCAACAGATAGACTGTTATCAACGGTTTTCAATAGTTCTTTGACTAGATCCGACATATTACGCTCCTAAGAAAAAGGGGATAACTTGATTATAACTGGAAATAAACGATATAATGGGAAAGTCGCGAGGCGATTGGAATATTCGCGCGTATATTATGGCAGGAGGCTCACATGAGTGATTTCTTTGAAAAAGTAAGTAGTCAGGCAGACCCGTTCAAGAAACTTCTTTCGTACATCCCCGGTTTCAGCGGCTATATTGAAAGACAGAACCGCCGCGACGCAGACAAGATTCTGCGCGATACAGTGGCACGCCGTTTTGAAGAACATTGGGGGCGCGCATCGAATTTGCAGGTTGAGCTGGTCAGCGGCGGCATGATCAAATATGTGGATGATATGGAAAAGGCGGCGCTGGCTCTGCGCACCTTTATCGATAAGATCACCACAGCCGCGCGCGGTTACTCCGGATTATTTGATGCCGTGAAGATCAATGAAAAGGAACTCGAGGCGATCTATCAATTCGATGTGGCTTTCTTTGATCTCGGTGACCAGGTCGGCAACGCGCTTAATAATGTTGAAGCCAGTCTCGGCGACGAAGAAGCCCTGCCAGCCGCCATTCGCAATCTAACCACACTCGCCCGCCTTGCGGTTGAAACCTTCGAGCGCCGCTCGGAAGTTGTCACGGGCAGCGGGCAATAAACTATAAATGTCGTTGCAAGGGCAGCGTTCTTCCGCCCGAAGCAATCTCCTGCTCGATGAGGGGATTGCTTCGTCGCAAAGAACGCTCCTCGCAATGACATAATCCAATCTTATGTGGCACGAATATATTAACGCAACATCCACCACTGAGGTCATAAGAATATTAGGGGAAAAGAAAGAACGCGCCCGCGTTGTTGCCGGCGGCACTGACCTTATCCTCGAACTCGAGCGCGGCCTCCGTAAGGGCATTGAGACCCTTATTGACGTGACGCGCATCTACACTCTTCAACAGATCACAATTGACGAAGATGACGTTATCCACCTTGGGCCGCTCGTTACACACAATGATTGTGCCGCATCCAAATTGATCCGCGGGAGGGCTTATCCACTTGCGCGCGCCGCCTGGGAAGTTGGCGCACCGCAAATCCGCAACCGCGGCACGATTGCAGGCAACCTGATCACAGCTTCGCCTGCAAACGACACCATTACGCCCTTGATGGCGCTCGGTGCTAGCGTGACTTTAATTTCCACACGCGGCGAACGAACAATTTCCTTAAAAGAATTCTACACAGGCGTTCGCAAAACGGTCATGCAGGCAGATGAAATGCTGGTGGATATTTCCTTTCCCGCATTGACAAAGACACAGCGCGGAACATTCATCAAACTGGCCTTGCGGCGCGCCCAAGCCATCTCTTTGGTAAACGCAGCGATCATCCTCAACCTGAAAGTGGATACTGTCCAATCGGCAGTAATCACACTCGGAGCAGTGACCCCCATCATCGTTCACGCGGAGGCAGCGGAAAAATTCCTCTCCAGGAAAAAACTGACGGCTAAAAACATTGCCCAAGCCGCAGAACTCGCCGTGCAAGCCGCGCATCCCATTGACGATGTCCGAGGCTCTGCAAATTATCGCCGCGAAATGGTGCGCGTCATAACCGCCCGCGGGCTGCGCGCCATCCGCGATGGTAATGAGCAGGCAGGAATGCCGAAGAAACCCATTTTGTTGCAGGCTAAAGAGACCGCAAACCATAGACCACAGACAGCAAGTGAATTTCCATCTTCGCCAATTGAAACGACAATTAATGGAAAAAAATATTCCTTCAAGAGCGGTTACAACAAAACCTTACTTCGCCTGCTCCGTGAAGAAGGTCTGTTGACAGGCACAAAAGAAGGCTGTGCCGAAGGGGAATGCGGCGCTTGCACAGTATTTTTGGACGGCAATGCGGTCATGTCCTGCCTCGTCCCTGCGCCGCGAGCGCATGGCGGTGAGATCATCACGGTGGAAGGCCTCAAGAACCTCACCCCCGCCCTCTCTCCTTCAGGAGAGGGGAGACTCCACCCTGTGCAGGAAGCCTTCATTGAACATGGCGCAGTCCAATGCGGATATTGCACGCCCGGCTTCATTATGTCTGGCGCAAAACTGTTGGAGGAAAAATCCAACCCAACCCGGGACGAGATCGAGCAAGCCATCACCGGCAACCTGTGCCGCTGTACCGGCTATTACAAGATCGTAAAAGCACTCGAAGATGCAAGCAAAACAAAAGTATAAGAGGTATGTATGGGTAAATACGCAAGTTCGGTGGTAAAACGATCCAAACCTAAATATGACGGCCCGCATGTGATCTGGCGCGGCATAGGATGTTTGATGATGTTGCTCATCCCAGCGATCTCGATTGCCGCCGGTATCGAGACCATTAAGTACGGATTCGACAACGACTGGACGATCCCATATCAATTACTGGGCTATCCAACCCTGCCCGATCTGTTTTACCAATCAAGCGGATTACGAATGATTTTCGGGCCCATCACCAGGGTTAATCATCTCTATGCATACACAGCCGCCAGTATTTTATACATGATCACAATCGGCGGTACTATATCTTTACTATATGGGGTTGCGTATCGGATCGTTGGACCCTCCCGCTATGGGCCCATGGATGAGCCTCCTCCAAAGATCAAAACCAAAAAATACACACGCTAGGACACCATGTCAGAGAATTCTGTTGGAAAATCATATCCACGCATTGATGCGCGCGGCAAGGTGACGGGTGAAACACTGTACTCCGGTGACCTTGCCATGATTGGCATGCTACATTTAAAAACCCTCTTTGCCGAACGCCCCCATGCGCGCGTGAAAGCCATCCACATTGAAAAAGCGCAAGCTGCAAACGGGGTCGCGGCGGTTTACACGGCAAGGGATGTGCCGATTAATGAATATGGTTTGCAAATCCCCGATCAACCCGTCTTGTGCGGACCCGGTTCAAGCAAACCACATACCGACATCGTCCGCTTTATCGGAGATCAAGTTGCAGTAGTGATTGCCAATTCCGAGGCCGAGGCGGACGCGGCTCTTAAATTGATCGAAGTGGAGTACGAAGACCTGCCGCTTCTAATCGACCCGCTAACTGCCATGCGTCCCGATGCGCCCCTGCTCCATCCGGACAGAGGCGATACGAACGTTTGTGTCCACTACAAAATCCGCAAAGGAAATGTGGACGAAGCCTTCGCCAAGGCCGATGTCATTGTCGAAAGCGAATATCACACCCCGGTCCAGGAACATGCCTACCTGCAGCCCGAAGCGGGCTTGGCTTATATAGACAGTGAAGGTCTTATCACAGTCGAATCTGGCGGGCAATGGACTCACGCTGACCGTGAAACCATCGCGCACGCATTAGGACTTCCCAACGAAAAAATCCGCGTGATCTACCCAGCCATCGGCGGCGCATTCGGGGGTCGTGAGGATATGTCGGTGCAAATCACGCTTGCGCTGGCAGCCATGAAATTGCGGAGGCCGGTCAAAACCATCTGGTCGCGCCGCGAGTCGATCATCGGACACGGTAAACGCCACGCTGTTACATTGAAGGCAAAATGGGGCGCTAGCAAAGAAGGCAAGCTTGTCGCCGCTGAAATCGAATTGATTGGCGACGGGGGTGCGTATATGTACACATCCAACAAAGTGCTTGGCAATTCGGCTATCACATCCACAGGCCCTTACTTCATCCCCAATGTAAAAACGGACGTATATGGCGTTTATACAAATAATGTGCCGGGCGCAGCCTTTCGTGGTTTCGGTGCGCCGCAAGCCTTGTTCATGGCAGAATCACAAATGAACAAACTCGCTGAAAAACTTGGCCTGGATGCGGTTGAATTCCGTTTGAAAAATGCACTACGCGATGGCGACACAATGGGTGTAGGAACGCCTGCGCCGAACCCTGTCAGCATTATTCAATGTATTGAAGCTGCACGGGATAAATTCGGATGGAAGAAGAAAAGACTGAGGAACCAAGCCCGAGGACGAAAGAAAAACGGTCAATCGTCCATCGTCCGCGGTCACGGTTTTGCGGCCGGCTTCAAAAATGTCGGATTCTCATTTGGATATCAGGAGAACTGTTGGGCAAAGGTTGAAATTCACGGTAATGGAAAAATGGAACGCGTCGTCGTTCACCATGCCGGCGCAGAAGTTGGACAAGGCACTCACACTGTTATGGTGCAGATGGCAGCGCATGTTTTGGGCATATCCGCCGGCCTGGTGGAGTTAAAGACCTCTGACTCAGCCACCCAGGGCAACCCAGGCTCGGCATCCGCTTCGCGCCTGACTTTTATGGCTGGCAACTCCATCAAAGGAGCGGCGGAGGCGGCTTTGGAAAAATGGAAAATGGAAGAGCGCCCTGCGATCGCGGAATTCAAATATCTCGCACCTCGTACCACGCCATTTGATAAAGAAACCGGCTACTCGATGCCCAACTTCCAATATGCCTATGTCGCACAGGCTGCAGAAGTGGAAGTGGATACCGAAACCGGTCAACTGCGCGTCATTCGTCTCGTCTCTGCAGATGACGTTGGTAAAGCGATCAACCCGGATCTCGTCATTGGCCAGATCGAAGGCGCGGTGGTACAGGCGCAGGGATATGCCATTCTCGAAGATTACAAAACAAAAGATGGCAAATTATTGACTGACCAGTTAAGCACGTATCTTATCCCCACCATTTTGGATATTCCTGATTCGGTCGAGTCGGTCATCGTTGAAGTGCCAGACCCGAATGGGCCTTGGGGGGCGCGCGGATTGGGTGAATTGCCCTTCCTGCCGGTTGCGCCAGTCATTGCCGCCGCCATCCACGATGCCACCGGAGTGTGGATCAACGAATTCCCATTCACGCCTGAGCGTATCCTGCGGGCATTGGGAAAAATAAAATAAATAAGTCGTTGCGAGGACTGCTGGTCAGGTAGAGCGAGTGCCTTTCTCGGTTATACCGAGACCCAGCCCATTGCAATCTTGAACATAATTGGAGATTGCTTCGTCGGAAAAACGCCCTCCTCACAATGACGCATATCACAAAATGCCCTTCCCTTATCTGAATGAAACCAAGGAATTAAACGAGGCAGTCCGCCGGGAAATTGGCGGATCGTTTGTCGCACTCGCGGATGGCGTTACACATTATGAATTGAGTGGACCCAAAGATGGTCGGATTATTGTTCTTGTGCATGGCTTCTCCGTACCTTCCTTCATCTATGACCCTACCTTTGAGTTTTTGGTGACCGCAGGCTTTCGCGTTCTACGCTATGACCTGATCGGGCGCGGATACTCAGACAAGCCCCGTGCCTGTTATGATATCCACCTCTTTGTAAAACAACTTAAAGACTTGCTTGACGCCCTCGAAATGACCAAAGTGGATTTGGTCGGGCTCTCCATGGGCGGACCAGTCACCGCCGCCTTCATCGAAATATATCCGTACCATGTTCGCAGGCATGTGTTGATTGACCCATCTGGTATGAAACGCGTGCAATTATCGCTTCTGCTTAAATCTGCAAGACTGCCTCGCATTGGCGAACTGTTTCTCGGCCTGTTTGGACGCGATAACATGCTCAAAGGGATTGCATCTGATTTCTTCGACCCCACCCTCGTGGAAGTATTTCAGGAAAAATATAAGATCCAGATGCAATACAAGGGTTTCAAACGCGCCATTTTATCCACCATACGCAACGGGATGTTGGAATCATTTCTCGATACATATCTAAAAATTGGTGTGTTGAAAAAACCAACCCTGATCTTTTGGGGCGAGAACGATAAGACCACACCCTTTGAAGACCATACCCTGCTCTTGCATGCCCTGCCGCACGCGGAGTTCCACGCGATTGAAAATTGCGGACACCTCCCGCATTATGAAAAAACAGAGATCGTCAACCCGATCCTGATGGAGTTTTTATCACGATGAACAAACAAGATATTCAATTACTTTACAAATACAACAGCTGGGCGAACACCCGCATTTTGGATGCCGCTTCAATTGTGACCGGGGAACAATTCCTTGCGCCCGCCTCATATCCACATGGCGGATTACGCAGCACGCTCACTCACATACTCTTCGCTGAATGGATCTGGCGGTTGCGCTGGCAGGGCGATTCAGCTATTGCGTGGATCAAGCCTGAAGAATTCCCCACTTTCGATACCCTCCGCACACGCTGGATGGAGGAGGAAAAACCATTGAACGAATTCGTGGCATCCCTGACGGATGAAAAGCTGAACTCCGCTTTCCATTACAAAAACATCAAAGGGGACAAGTACGAAAGCATCCTCTGGCAGGCCATGGCACACCTCGTCAACCACGGCACTCAGCACCGTAGTGAAGCCGCCGTCATGCTGACAGAGCTGGGGCATTCTCCCGGCGATATTGATTTGATCGTATACTTGCGTGAAGGATCGTAATGTTTCACAAACTAAAGAACTTCATCCACCGCAACAGGTATAACCTAGCCGTCTTTGTATTACTGAACATGGCCTGTTTGGTTTCCATTCTGCTGGTTGTGGCGCGGGTTGCCTATAGCGATTCAAACCGCCATACGGGTTTGATTAAGAATCTCTTCCTGGCCTGGATTCCCTTCATGCTGGCATACATCGCGCATGCTGTCTCATGGAGGCGCATCTGGTTGTACCTCGTCATCCCAGTCATTGCCTTCCTATGGTTGATCTTCTTCCCCAACGCCCCCTACATGCTGACCGACCTGCAGGACCTGGCGCGCCGCGCAAGCGATGCGCCGCTTTGGTACGACGTGCTCATCGTGGTTTGGTTCTCGTGGACAGGCATGCTGCTTGGCGTGATCTCACTCTATTTGATGCAGGATATTATTTTTCGCACCTTTGGTCGCGCGGCCGGCTGGGTCTTCGTTTTCGTGATCTCCGGCTTGAGCAGTTTCGGCCTTTACATTGGTCGTTTTATGCGCCTGAATTCATGGGATATTCTGCAAGACCCCGCAGAGACCGCCGTGGAAATCCTCGGTCTCGCGGTTGACCCAAGCAGGCGCCTGGCAGCCTTCACCCTTCTGTACACATTCTTCTTCCTGTTCGTCTTCCTGCTTTTATATTCCTTCAGCCACATGCTTCAGGAACATCATGTCAGAGCGCAGGCCACTCCCGAACAGCCGGACTCCACCCAACCTGCCAATGTCAATCAATAACAGCCCGCTCATCCTCATTCGCGGCGGCGGTGACCTTGCCAGCGGCGTAGCCCTGCGCTTGCATCGCGTCGGTTTTCAAGTTGCCATCCTTGAACTGCCCGCCCCACTCGCTGTCCGCCGCACGGTTTGTTTTTCAGAGGCAGTCTACGAAGGCATGCACACTGTCGAGGCTGTCACCGCACGCCTCGTTTCGGCCGACCAATTTCAGGTCGCGTTGGAGGCGGGTGAAATCCCCGTGCTGATCGATCCCCAGGCAAACATCCTGCGCAATCAATTCCTGACGAGTCCTCAATCCACTTTTGTGGTAGATGCGCGACTCTTGAAGTCTGCTCCCGAACTGCTGGCTATGGATGTCCCGCTTCACATCGGGCTGGGGCCTGGTTTCTGCGCAGGTGACAATTGCCACGCTGTGATAGAGACCCGCCGCAGTCATACCCTCGGACGGGTGCTGTGGAGCGGAGAGACTCAACCCGATAGCGGACAACCCGAAGGCGGCGCGCGCCGTGTGCTGCGCGCGCCGATCTCGGGCTATGTAAAACCACTCAAACAAATTGGCGAGCATTGTGAAGAAGGCGAAGGTATTGCATTGATCCCTCACGGGGACGATGTTAATGAGCAGGTTTCGGTGGTCAGCCCAATCAACGGCGTCCTGCGCGGACTCATCCATGCGCGTGTGGAAGTGACCGAGGGTATGAAGATCGGCGACATTGACTCGCGTGACGATCCCAGCATTTGCTCCCTTGTTTCAGATAAAGCCTTATCCGTCGGCGGCGGCGTGCTCGAAGCAATCCTGGTCAAATTGAAAGAGGCGAAATAAACCAGGGGCTGTCCAATAAGAGAATCTCTCAACGTCAAAGTGGGAATCTAATAACAAAAAACATCTCCTTCCATGATAATAATGGGACGAGATGTTCTCAAATAATTGATTTTCAAGGCAGGCGTGGGATATTTTTATGTCGCTTCTGCCTTTTTGGACACATCCCCTTTAGAACAATGCGCCTGGAAGGCACGCACTTTCAGAAATAATTTTTAATCGAACAACTTTCCTGCAGAGCCTCAGTTTGCTTTTCTTGTCTCTCTTGCCATCTTCCATCCCTTTCATAGGAGCATCATGATAACCTATCCAATTCCCCAAAAGCGGGAATTCAAACTCACACAGCACGGCCTCACCCGCAACGACGAATATTACTGGATGCGCGAACGCAAAGACCCCGAGGTCATCAAGTATTTGCAGGCGGAAAATGAATATTTGGAAAAGGAACTAAAGCATATCAAACCGCTTCAGGAAAAACTTTTCCAGGAAATGAAAGCGCGCCTGCAGGAGGTGGACAGCAGTGTGCCTGAGAAATACAGGGATTATTTTTATTACACGCGCACGGAAGCCAACAAACAGTATCCCATCTATTGTCGTAAAAAAAGTTCGCTGGATGCGCCGGAAGAAGTGTTGCTTGATCAAAACGTACTCGCCGAAGGCAGTGAATTTTGCAGTGTCAGCGCATTCAGCATCAGCCCTGACCAGACCAAGCTGGCCTACTCGGTTGACCTTGCAGGCGCGGAGGTTTACACGATCTACATCAAAGACTTAACCAGCGGGGGACTGTCTCCTGAAAAAATCGAGAGAACCTATGGCAGTGTTTACTTTCATACGGGTATAGAATGGGCCAACGACAATAAAACGCTCTACTATCTAACCCTCGATGAATTTCACCGCGCAGATAAACTCCTGCGCCACAGGCTCAACACAGACCCCAAACAGGATACCCTGCTCTTTCACGAAAAAGATGATACATTTTCATTGTCCATATACAGACCGCGCAGTAAAAAATTTATTATGACCTATCATTACAACACAATTTCACAGGAGGTACGCTTCATCTCGACGGGCGAGCCTGATTCTGAACTAAAAGTTTTACAACCCCGCAGAAATAATCTTGAATATTACGCCACGCATCATAGCGATTCTTTTTTTGTGATCACAAATGACAATGCCCGCAATTATAAATTGGTCAAAACACCGGTCTCTGCACCGGGAATTGAAAACTGGCAGGATGTCATTCCGCATCGCGAAGATGTCCTTATCGAACACATTGATGCCTTTGAAGATCACATCGTCCTACACGAACGCAAAAACGGACTTAAGCAATTACGCGTGAGCAATGCCGATGGCACAGGCAATGCTCATTATGTGAAATTCCCCGACCCCACTTATGAGGCGGCAGCCGAACCCAACCTGGAATTCAAAACCAGCATTTTTCGGATCAAATACTCATCCCTGGTTACACCCAATTCAATCGTGGATATTCACATGGATACAGGCAAATGGGAATTGCTAAAAGAAGATCACATCCCCAATGGGTTTGATAAAACACATTACATTACCGAGTATATCCACGCCAAAGCCGCGGATGGAAAACTGGTGCCTATCTCCATTGCCTACAAAAAGGGCTTAAAGAAGAATGGACAAAACCCGACCCTGCTCTCCGGATATGGCGCTTATGGCTCATCCAGTGAAGCGCATTTTAATGCCAACCTGATCAGCATCCTTGACCGTGGATTCGTCTTTGCGATTGGGCATGTCCGCGGTGGAATTGAACTGGGACGGGATTGGTACGACGAAGGCAAACTCTTCCACAAGAAAAATTCCTTCACAGATTTCATTGCCTGCGCCGAGCATCTGATCCAGGACTGTTTTTCCTCGCCCGACAAACTCGCCATGATTGGCAGCTCAGCAGGGGGGTTGTTGGTCGGCGCAAGCATGATCATACGGCCTGATCTATTCAAGGCGGTCATCTGCAAAGTCCCGTTTCTGGATGTGGTCACCAGCATGAGTGACCTATCCATTCCCCTAACCACGCTCGAATACGATCAATGGGGCAACCCTGAAAACAAGGACGATTTTGAGTACATGCTTTCGTATTCACCTTACGACAACATCCAACCCGTTGAGTATCCTCACCTGCTTCTTACCACAGGCTTCAACGATCCGCGTGTGGCCTATTGGGAGCCCGCTAAATTTCTGGCAAGGTTGAGGTGTATAAAAAAGGGTGACAACCTCGCCATACTCCAAACCAACTTCAGCGCAGGCCATGCCGGCGCAAGCGGGCGCTATGATTCCCTGAATGAAAACGCCCTGGATTTTGCATTCCTGGTTGATAGGATTGGCCATAAATAAACAATAAAAAACCCTCCGTTTAAATTTTCTCGGAGGATTTTTTATTCAAACACTCTCTACCGTCACAGGCTAAACTCCCCTCTGCGCCACAACTTCTTCCAACATCTTTGTCGTCAGGGACTTCGGGCGCTCAATCGGCTGACCTAATGCACGCGCCCAGACATAGTTGGCTGTCACGCCAAGTGCGCGGCCAATACCGAACAAGACAGTGTAGAAATCAAAATCGCGCACGCCATAGTAATACTGCAGTGCGCCGCTGATCGCATCCACATTGGGGGCTGGGTTCTTAGCTTTGCCCTGTTCTTTCAGCACCTGCGGCACAACGTCGAAAACCAGATCAGCAAGACGTACCAACTCATCACCCGGGAAGCGTTTCTTGGCAAATTCCATTTGCGCCGTGAAACGTGGATCGGGTACGCGCAAAACCGCATGGCCATATCCAGGGATCACATGTCCACCATTGAGCGTATCCCACGCAAATTTATACAGGTCTTCGCGAGAAGGCACGCCGCCGAATTTGTCCTTCACTTCGATCAACCAGCCAAGACACTCTTGATTTGCCAGACCATGTAAAGGTCCAGCAAGACCGTTGAGCGCGGCGGAGAAGGAAAGATACGGGTCAGAAAGAGCCGATCCCACCAGGTGCATGGTATGAGCGGAGACATTTCCAGACTCGTGATCGCTGTGTAAAATGAAATACAGGCGGGCAAGTTCGGTATAACCCTTCCTGTCTGAAACCTTCATCATCTTCGCAAAGTTCGCGCCATAATCCAGTTTGGGATTGTATTTCGGTTTGGCGTTTTCGCCAAAATATTTCATGCGATAAATATACGCAGCTACGATGGGAAGTTTCGCTGTCAGGTCAAGGCTGTCTTCCAGCGCGGCTTCCCAATACTGGTCTTTCTTCATCTCGTGATACCTTGCCGCAAAGACCGACTCATTCTGCAAGGCAAGCACAGCCTGTGAAAAGAGAGTCATTGGATGAGTCTCTTTCGGCATGGACTTGAGCATCTTATAAACATAATCAGGAACGGTGGCGCGCTGCGCCCATTCATCCTCCACTGACTGCGCTTCTTCATTGCTCGGCACTTCACCGATCATCAAAAGATAATACAAAGCGCCCACCAAAGGCATTTTACCGCCGCGCGCTCTGGGCAAAGCCTGGAGCACTTCAGGGATGGACATGCCGCGCAGCCGAATCCCCTCGGATGGGTCAACGAATGAGACGTCTGAAAGCAGGGACTTGATATTACGCATTCCGCCAACAATCTGACCCACAGTCACATCATCCACTTTCACTTCAGCGTGTTCCTTTGCCAGGGACTTGATACGCTCGCGCCATGCAGGCAATTGAGCCGAGATTTTTTCATGCAAAATCATGAGAGACTCCTATCTATTTTTTCAAGTTGGAGGCCAAAGGTCAATAATCGGTCTTGCGACCTTTGACCTTCGACCTTCAACAGAATTTATAAAGTTACTACACTCTTCAACGCCTCGTGTGTCTCTTTCACCGAGGCAGCCGACTTTTCAAACATGGCTTTCTCTGCAGCATCGAACTTGTATTCGATGATCTTTTCCATGCCGCCCGCGCCAAGCATAACGGGAACGCCAAAATACATATCATTCAAACCGTACTCGCCATTCATATAAGTTGCGCACGGCACGATCAACTTCTTATCCTTCAAGATCGCTTCCGCCATTTGCACGCAGGCCAGCGAAGGCGCGTAATAGGCGGAACCAGTCTTCAACAAATTGACGATCTCACCGCCGCCCTTGCGTGTGCGGTTGACAATCGCTTCCAGCTTATCGGCGGGAAAATAATCACGCAACGGAATGCCCGCAATATTGGAATGTCTTGTAAGAGGAACCATCTCATCGCCATGCCCTCCCAATACATAACAATTAACATTTTCAACACTCACACCTGCTTCCATTGCAACGAAAGCGCGCATACGAGCGGAGTCCAAAATACCAGCCTGGCCGATCACGCGCGCACGCGGCAGTTTGGTGACCTTCATCGTAAGATACGCCATCGTATCAAGCGGGTTGGTCAAGACAATGAAAATCGCATTCGGTGAATGTTTCAAAGCCTCTGTTGCGGCTTTACCAACAATATCCGCGTTCGTCTTCAACAAATCGTCACGGCTCATTCCGGGCTTGCGCGCAATGCCAGCAGTAATAATAAGGATATCCGAATTCTTTGTATCGGCATAATCATTCGTGCCAAGCACATGAGTGCCCTTGCCAATGATCGGCATCGCCTCCAGCAAATCCAGGCTTTTGCCTTGCGGCATCCCTTCCACCACATCCAGCAATACAATGTCAGCGAGTTCACGTTCGGCGAGCCAATGCGCGGCGGTTGCGCCCGTATTGCCAGCGCCGATGATCGAGATTTTCTTCATGATTCCTCCAAAAATTTAATCGGCGTCAGACGCCCTTATTTTTTCCAATTCTATCCGAAAGTATCACAGCTCAAAAGTACAAATGTCACATTTTTGGATACACATTCCTACTGACACAAACAAAAAGAAGGACTCCAGTTTACCGATTCAGTAAAGGCGTCCTTCGCCCGCTTCATTCTTAATCTCTAGCTTGATTCCCCATAGGGAACTGTGCTTGCTTCGAGGAACCTCGTCGCCTGAATAGCCGCCGCCGCCCCCATTCCCGCGGAAGTGATGACCTGCCTGAAGTGCGGATCAGCCACCTCCCCAGCGGCAAACACACCAGGGACATTGGTTTCCATCTTGTTGTTAACTTTGATATAACCGAGCTCACTCATTTCCAACTTGCCTGCGAACATTTGTGTGTTCGGCGTGTGACCGATGAAAATGAACAAGCCATCCGTTTCAAAGGTCGTTTCAGCGCCTGTCTTTACATTCTTTAATTTTAAGGCTTTTAGTTTATCCGAGCCCACCGCTTCAGTTACAACTGTGTCAAGGATAAAGTTCATCTTAGGATGTTCTTTCGCGCGTTTCTGTAAAATTGCGCCCGCACGGAATTCATCACGACGATGGATCACGGTAACGCTGGAGGCGTAGCGCGTGATGAAGAGACCCTCTTCGAGCGCGCTATCTCCGCCGCCCACGATCACAACCTTCTTTTCCTTGAAGAACCAGCCGTCACAAGTTGCACAGTACGAAACGCCGCGCCCGGTCAACTCCACTTCACCAGGGATGTTGAGGTGATTCGGATCCGCTCCTGTGGAAATGATAACCGTATCCGCTTTGTATTCACCGCTGTCTGTCATCACCTTATATGGACGCTTCGAAAAATCCACCTCATGCGCTGTATCAAACTCAACCTGCGCGCCAAAGTTTTCGGCTTGCTTTTGGAACAACTCACCCAACTCCGGTCCACCCACACCTGTTGGAAAACCAGGGTAATTCTCAATGGTAAAAGTCAACGCGGCTTGACCGCCCAACTGCATACCCGTCAACACAACAGGAGCCAACTCAGCGCGTGCCGCATACAATGCCGCAGATAATCCCGCGGGACCCGACCCCAATATCAAAACTTTTACATGTCTGTCTGTCATTTTATTTTCCTATTTTCAGGGGCTTGTCACCCGCATCAACTTTTATTTTCATTCATCGTCAAGACGATGTTTTTGTTCATATTATTACCGTCCAGCATTTTATCATCATCCTGATCCATCGAGGTCTGGCCGATCCTTATATTTCTCTTATACAACCTCCACAAACCCTCCCGCGCTCATCCACAATTCCTCCATAATGGCTTGATAAAGTAAGGGCGAAAGAACAAACCAAATCAATCACCTACTGGAGGTAAAAATGTCTCGTACAGGTCCTTTCATTGTTTTTAGAGTTATCGGTTTTCTGCTCCTCGTCGCTCTGATCGTTGGCGGCGGAGCAATGACCTTCAAAGCTGGCGTTGCGCAGGGAATCTCGCAGGCTCCCGCAGTGGCAGCCGCCATCGAAAAAGCCGCTGAAAATGGACAAGCTGCGCCCGTCCCGCCCATGATGTATGGCTACGGTAATCCTCACGGATATGGGTACGGCTATGGCACGCACGGTTTTGGAGGCCACCTGTTTGGCTTCTTCCCGCTGGGCGTCATCTGCTTCTCCATCCTCTTCCTATTCCTGTTCTTCGGGTTGATGAAGATGATCTTCTTCCGTGGAATGAGCTGGGGGCATCATGGTCATCACCACGGCCCACCCTGGATGAGGCACGATGGTGAGGAAGAAAATATAGAAGGCGATAAGAAAGAAGACCAGGGTAAAAAGGAATAAGTGCGAAGAGCGACAAGTAAAAAGTGATCAGTGAGAAGTTCTGGCTGCGGTTGCACTCTTGCCAGAACTTCTCATATCGTCTCTTACTTCTCAACCCTTCATCTTTCCATCCTTCAAAAATCATCCTTATTCCTTTATACTCCCCCCATGCAAGAACTCATCCTCATCGTTGATGACGAACCCAAGATCGTCCGCCTCGCGCGTGACTATTTGGAGAAGAACGGCTTCCGCGTCGTCACCGCCGCAGACGGTCCCTCCGCGCTGACAACTGCCCGCCGCGAAAAACCAGACCTGATCGTCCTCGACCTCATGCTCCCCGTCATGGATGGACGCGAAGTGTGTAAAATCCTACGCCGCGAGAGTGACCTGCCAATTATCATGCTCACCGCCCTCGCCGAAGAAGTGGATCAGGTCACCGGCCTCGAAATCGGCGCGGACGATTACATCACCAAACCATTCTCACCTCGCGCACTGGTTGCTCGAGTGCGTGCGCTTCTGCGCAGAACCCGCGGAGAAGTGAAAGCGCCAAGCATCATCCGCGCTGGCTCTCTCGAAATTGACGCGGACAAATATTCTGCCACACTCAATAACAACCCTATCAAACTCACACCCAATGAATTCAAGCTGCTCTACATCCTCGCCAACCGCCCTGGTCAAACTTTCACCCGCGAACAACTGCTCGACGATCTGCACGGAGGCGCCTCCAGCATTGACCGCAGCGTGGACTCGCACATCAAAAATCTGCGCCGCAAACTCGAGGCTGAGTCAAAACAAAACTTGATCGAAACTGTATATGGAATCGGATATCGTTATATAAACGTTGAACCCTTCGACAAACTCAGGACATAGCGTTAAACGTTCCAACCACCATGCACCCACACAACCATCGCCCCCCGCACTGGCATAGTCGCCGCCGCTTCTTTTTTTGGCGCGTGGCGCTTGTCTTTGGCGCAATGATTTTCTTCATCATCGCCGCCATTGCAATCGCCATATATTTCATCGCCACAAAAACACAATCTGGTTTTCACAGCGGCATTTTGATTCCACTGTGCGGGCTTCCTTTGCTTTTCACATTCATTGCGTCGCTGATTGGTCGTTGGGGATTCCACCGCTTTGGCACACCGATGGCGGATGTCATGTCTGCGATTGACGCGGTTGCCGAGGGCGATTTAAGTATTCGTGTGCGTGAAAATTTTCCTGGTGAGCTTGGTCAACTTGCGCGGCGATTCAATCGCATGATCGTCGAACTCGAACGCGCCGACCAACAGCGCCGCAATCTCACCGCCGATATCGCCCACGAGCTCCGCACGCCTCTTCATATTATCCACGGTAATCTCGAAGGCATCATTGACGGCGTCTATCAACCGACGCCCGAACACATCAACAACACATTGGATGAGACCAAACTGCTCGCCCGCCTCGTGAACGACTTGCAGACTCTCTCCCTCGCCGAAGCGGGACAACTTCCGCTTCACCCTTCCCGTTTCATGCTCGCTGAACTTTTGCAAGATCTCACTTCAAGTTTTTCATCCCAAGCCGCGTCCCTTAACATTCACCTGACCACAAAAATGTCTGGCACTTCGCGAGAGCTCACAGCCGATTATGACAGGCTCAATCAAGTATTATCGAACTTGATTTCAAACGCGCTCAGACACACACCCAACGGTGGAACGATTTCTCTCGAAACGGAATCAGGTATCAGCGGACGCGAAGCGAGAGGCGCACGGATCACGGTCAAAGATACAGGCGCGGGAATTCCGTCCGATGATCTTCCATTCATCTTTGACAGGTTCTGGCGCGGCGATAAATCCCGCACAGCCCGCACCAACAGCGGATTGGGACTCGCTATTGCAAAACAACTCATCCAGGCTCACGGTGGAGAGATCAGCGTTGAGAGTGAAGTTGGCAATGGCACAAGTTTTATTATTGAGTTACCTGATTCTCCACCGTACATCTAAAAAAAGGGACGCAGATTACACATGGGTTTTGTACGTTAGAGAATTCCCTGAACAAATATTTGTGAGGCTATTTTATAATTGACCTCTTGCATAAGTATTCGTAGCGTGGGTTTGCATTCACCAAAGCCTGTGTTTTCAACAAAGGTCAGGTTACAAGCCTGACCTATTGCATAATCATCCGAATTGAAAAAGGGGACATGTTAGAATTGCCACCAATGGAAATTGCAGAGAAATTACAGGGCATTCTTGCCACATTGCCTGCCAAACCAGGCTGTTATATTTATCGCAATGCAGAAGGGACGATCATTTATATCGGCAAAGCCATCAGTCTGAAAAACCGTGTGCGTTCGTACTTCCACGCTGATTCAAGCCACGATGTAAAAACCCGCCGCCTCGTCCGCGAGGTTGCTGAAATTGAATGGATCGTCGTTGGCTCGGAACTTGAGGCGCTCATCCTTGAGATGAACCTGATCAAGAAGCATCGCCCAAAATACAATATCCGTTTTAAGGACGACAAGCGCTACCCATATATAAAAATCCACTGGCATGAGCCATATCCCAAAGTGACTGTGACGCGGCAAATGGCCGAAGATGGCTCGCGTTATTTTGGTCCGTATACCTCCGCGTGGGCAGTCTATCAAACTCTGGATGCGCTTCGCAGAATTTTCCCTTACCTGACCTGCGACCGCGAGATCACGGGACTGGATAAACGCGCGTGCCTTTACTTCGACATAAAACTTTGCAATGCTCCCTGCATTGGAGCAACCACTCAGGCAGGCTACCGCCAAATGATCTCCGACCTGATGGATTTTCTTAGCGGACACAGTGAAGAAATTGTGACGCGCCTTGAAGCCGAGATGCAAAAAGCCTCCGAAGAAATGCGTTTCGAGAAAGCCGCCGCAGTGCGAGATCAATTGAAAGCTGTTGGCTCCATCATTGAAAGACAGAAAGTTGTTTTTGCAACCGATTACAAAGATTCAGATGTGTTAGCCATGGCGCGCACAGACGGTGAAGCCTGTGTACAGATATTCTTCATCCGCGGCGGAAAATTGATCGGGCGGGAATATTTCATCCTCGAAGGTACGGAAGATACAGCCGACCAGGAAGTAATGACAGAGTTCGTCAAACAGTTCTACACCGAAGCCGCGAACATTCCAGAGCAGGTAATGTTGCCGCAGGAGATCGAAGAGAGGATTATCATCTCACAATGGCTGCGCTCGAAACGAGGGGGTAAAAAGGTTGAGTTGCTTGTGCCGAAGGAGGGTCAACCACTTGAATTGGTGCAGATGGCGGCGGAGAACGCATCCGAAACTTTGCAAGCCTTGCGCGCCCAATGGCAGGCGGATGCACACAAGCAGGAACAGGCGCTCGGCGAAGTACAGATAGCATTGAACTTGCCCACTCCGCCAAACCGCATTGAATGTTATGATGTCAGTCACACGCAAGGCGTGGCAACGATCGGCGCGATGGTCGTGTTCGAGCAGGGTGTACCAGCCAAAAAACTGTATCGCAAATTCAACATTGACAGCACCAGCATTGGCGCACCTGATGACTTCGCTTCGATGGAGGAAATGCTCACGCGCCGCTTCCGCAGGTGGAAAGGCTCACAGGAAACAGAAGCAGGCCCAGGGTCGAAAAAAGATGCGTCCTTTTCCTTCCTGCCAGACTTGATCATTATTGATGGCGGCAAAGGTCAGCTAAGCCGCGTGGTCAAAGTCCTGGAGCAGTTTGAATTGTTCGATAAAGTGCCAGTGGTGGGACTGGCAAAACAGGATGAGGAAATTTTCTTTCCACATAACAGCCAGCCTTTATTATTGCCGCGTCATTCACAAGGACTTTATCTTGTGCAACGGATTCGCGATGAAGCCCATCGTTACGGAATTAGCGCGCATCGCAAAAAACGCTCAAAACTGGGTCTGGCATCCCAGCTGGAATCAATCCCCGGCATTGGGCCTGCGAGAAGGAAGGCCCTCTTGAAAAATTTCGGTTCTGTGGATAAGATTAGAAAAGCAACGGTTGAAGAGTTAGCCATTGTAAAAGGTATGACCAGCAGCGCGGCGGAAAGTATCAAGGCGCATTTGGAATAGGAGTTAGTATGGTTACAGAATTAGTAGTCCTTCCTAAGGGAACCCACAACATTTTACGAAGATTAACAGGTCAATCCCGTCCTGATGTCGCTTTGTCGCTTGCCATCAAACAACTTGTGCGATTACGTGCCAAGGAAGCGAAGGAACAGATTAAAAGCTATGAAAACAAATACAATATGACATTTGTCGAGTTTGAAAAAGCCTGTGATGACGGCCGGATTGAAGATCCATTTTCCTATGAAGTAGAAAAAGACGATTTTGAGTGGGAAGCCACTATTACAGATCTCGCCGCTCTAGAGGAAATTTCACAATGGATCGTATGAATGTTGAAGAATTTGAAACATCCATTATATCCATCTGCTCAAAATCCCTTGCTGTTATAAGTACGGCGGTCTTAACTTTCAGCTTTACCTGGATCAAGATACGGACATACTTAAGAGACGGAAGCTTTGTTGACATTTCCTACAATCAAGAAACAGGCAAAACTGCCTATGCCCAAATCCGTGATGACCGTCGCATATTTGGAGCGGATAACAAAAAAGGCTGGCATTGGCATCCACGTGAAGACCCTTCATTACATGTGAAAACTGACAAGGAAGTTACTTTTGAAGGATTTATGAAAGAACTGGAAGCAGATTTCAAATGAAAGAAATATGGGTCGTTGACGATGATGACGAAATGAGACGCGCTATTAGTTTGATGCTTAAACTGCTGGGCTTTAATACAAAGCATTACAATAATCCGCGCCCTGCCGCTGAAGCGCTGCTGGCGGGCGGCAGGCCCGACATGTTGATCCTGGATATCAACATGCCCGAGGTCACAGGGCTGGACATACTTGAATTTCTGCGCCGCCGCAAAGTTTGGAATGACCTGCCCGTGATCATGCTTTCCTCCGAAGCGGCAGATGTAATGGTGGATAAAGCCCTGAAATTGGGCGCGGATGGCTATGTGATGAAGCCTGTTACAATTGAAGAACTGGAAAAGGTGATTGAACAGGCCTTTTCTCATCACAAGATGAAATGAGTGAAAGATGGCTGGAAAAAATTCGAAAAACAAGAAACCAATAAAAACCGGTGAAAATAAATCAACAAATCAAAACAGGTCTGCTCAGATTTTGTTTGCAATATTTGCGATCATTTTGATCCTTTCGATGGTGCTTTCGGCAGTTTCGAATTTTTAGTTAAATCCGAAATAGTATCGGATCATCCGCACGGCAGACTGCTGTGCTTTATTTTGCAATAAGCAGTCCAAATCAAATCCATAATCTTGGATGATGCGCCCTCAGAAACTCCACGAAAAGACCCTAAAGGTTTCCTTTGCAATCAAAAAGGCGTGTTAAACGGGCTTTTCTTGCAAAACATAACGCTGGTTTACCAGAAAAACCTTTAGGGTCTGGGTTTTCAGACCGTCTCTCAGAGGAATTAATTTTTCCACCATCCACATTCATAACCCACCTTACGCACCAAGCATGATTCCCTGAGCGACTGCGAAGGGTCTCTGAGATAGTCGTAGAGATCCTTCGTTGTCGCTCAGGGCGACATCCGTATAAAAGTGTGAAAGTGCGCAAGGTGAGTTAATAAGGAAATTACATGCTCGACAAATTACAAGCAATTGAAGAAAAATATGAACAGCTTGGCCAGGAACTGCTGGAGGTTGGCAGTAACTATCAACGCGCCAGTGAGATCAACAAAGAGCGTGTGGACCTGGAAGCCATCTATGCAAAGGTGCGTAAATACCGTCAGGCCAAGAAAAGCTTCGAGGAAGCCAAAGCCCTCATCATTTCTGAAAATGACGCGGAGTTGATCGCGCTGGCAAAAACGGATGTGGATGATCTCGGTCCAAAGATCGAAGCCCTTGAAAAAGAGATCAGGGGCATGCTCGTCCCCAAAGACCCGCGCGATGACAGGAATGTCATCTTCGAAATTCGCGCAGGCGCAGGCGGTGATGAAGCCGCCATCTTTGCCGCCGATCTGTTCCGCATGTACACGCGTTATGCCGATAATAAAAAATGGAAAACCGAGATCATGTCTGAGAGCTCCATCGGCGTGGGCGGATACAAGGAAGTGATCTTTGAGCTCAAAGGCAAAGGTGCGTATTCGAAATTGAAATACGAATCAGGCGTGCATCGCGTACAACGCGTGCCGGCCACAGAATCACAGGGACGAATTCATACATCCACGGCAACAGTGACCGTGCTTGCAGAAGTGGATGATGTGGAAGTTGACATTCCCGAAAGCGATATCGAAGTTGAAGTGTATCGTTCATCAGGCGCGGGCGGACAGAACGTGCAGAAGAACTCCACCGCGGTACGTTTGTATCACAAGCCAACAGGCATGATCGTGACCTGTCAGGATGAACGCTCGCAATTGCAAAATAAATTACGCGCCCTGAGCATTCTGCGCGCACGCCTGTATGATATTGAAGAACAGAAACGACGCGCAGAACTCGAAGCAGACCGCCGTTCGCAGGTTGGATCGGGTGATCGTTCGGAAAAAATTCGCACGTATAATTATCCGCAAAGCCGCGTGACGGATCATCGCATTGGATATTCAAGTTACAACCTGTCCGTGGTAATGGACGGCGCGATAGATCAATTCATTGACCAGCTCTCCACCCAGGATGAAGCCGACAAACTTGCTTCTTCCGGTATGGATGACAATGAATAAATACCAAGTGACAGTCACCTGCGAGGTGACTGTCACTTTAAACGTTGTATGAATCTCAAAGACCTGCTCGAAGAAAGCATTACGCGCATAACTCCATTGAGCGCTACGCCGCGGTTGGACGCGCAGGTTCTGATTGCGCACATCCTCAATCAGCCGCGCACATGGGTTTTGGCGCACCTTGAATATGATCTAACCGAAGAAGAACAAGATCAAATTGATCATGCGCTAAAAAAATTGAAAGCAGGCGAACCGCTTCCCTACGTGTTGGGGAAATGGGAATTTTACGGACTTGAATTCGATATCACAAAAGATGTCCTCATCCCCCGCCCCGAAACGGAATTACTCGTTGAAAAAGCGATTGCCTGGCTAAATGTTTCACCCGAACGTAGAACCGTTGCCGATATCGGGACAGGCTCCGGCGCAATCGCTGTTTCCATCGCTAGGCACGTGCCAGATGCACACATACTGGGGACTGATATTTCTCCAGCCGCCCTTGAAGTGGGGCGCAGAAATGCAATCAAATTTAATGTGATCGACCAAATTGATTTTGTGGAATGTGATCTATTGCCAGAGTCAAAAGTCAAAAGCAATGCCCTGAGCTTGTCGAAGGGTCAAAAGTCAGACCTTCGACCTACAACCTTCGACCTAATTTGCGCCAACCTGCCCTACATCCCCACTCAAACAATGCGCCGCCTTCCTATTTACGGGCGCGAACCGACTCTAGCATTGGATGGCGGAAGCGACGGATTTGACCTGTATCGTCGCTTGTTCAAACTTATACCTGATTGGCTCGCTCCGCATGGCATGATCCTGCTTGAAATAGAATCGTCGCTCGGCGCGCAAACCATGGACCTCGCATCGAAAATTTTTCCTAATGCTGCAATTAATTTATATCAAGACCTCGCGGGCAAAGATCGTTTGCTCTCCATCGAATTGCACTCCTCTTCGTGAATATCTAACTCACTTGAAACACATCCGAATGATTTCAAAATAATTTCAAAAAATGGGGAGGGGCGCAGATTCAAATCAGCGCACCCTCATAGTTAGTCTGTGTGCACGCAAAGGCTTGGACTGAGCCTGTCGAAGCCTTGTCAGTAACTTATGCTCCAGCCGCCGTCCCTTGCGAAGCATCCTGTGGACGGCGGCGTTTGCAGAGCAACTTGCAGTCTCGCTCTGCAGCTCACCCTATCGAAGTGGCGAGGGAAAGCATTTTGGGTAAGTCCTGTCAGATTGACTGAGCCATTGTGTTCCGCCAGCCATTCTGATTGACATGAATTTAGTTCATTCGTAGAATTGCCGGAGATTCTACCTGTAATTTTGTTATAATTCCTGAATAATATAAATATATTTCATCGCTTCATTTTCTCTGACTTAAGGATCAAAACATGAAAGCGGATCGCAAAACCACGAAACTGATCGGGCGGGGGAAATCGAAAACACAAAAAGCGCAGACAACGCATCAAGTAACCGCGCCCAAGCATCCTGAAAAAATGATCGTTCACAAAAATAAGCTGACAACTTCATCGCAAATCGAAAATATCCTCGAGCGGGTCAGCGACGGCTTTGTAGCCTTCGATGCTGAGGTGACCGTATGACATCGAAAATGCCTGCCCGCAACGCAAAGTCGACCGCTCGCGCGCTGCCCATCGCCGCCACCTTCCTGGCGATGACAGTGATCTCGTCCGGGGACCTGATCGAGATCATCCCCGTCTTCGCTCCCTTCGTCGCCGGCCCGCTGTTCCCTTTTGCGCACGAGCCGCACGACATTCTGGCAGTGATGCTGGCTCTCTATGTAGCCCACAAACTCACTCCGGCGGTCGGGACGAGGGCTATGCTGTGGTACCTCGCTCTGCATCTGCCGTACGCTTACCTCACATTCCCGGCGGCACTGCCGGAGTTAGTCCGGATTGCGCTAATAGGGGCAGCCGCTTTCTTTGGCATCTACATCATCTCGTTGCGCAAACGGGCTGAAGATAGACTGCGGCTGCAAGCCACCGCGCTGGACGCAGCCGCCAATGCCGTCTTTATCACCGACCGGCAGGGCATCATCGAGTGGGTCAATCCTGCGTTCAGCCAGATCACGGGCTATACTCTCGAAGAGGCTGTGGGCCGCACGCCGCGGATCCTCAAGTCCGGGCAATACACCCGCGCGTTCTACAAAACGCTGTGGGACACGATCCTCGCCGGCGAGGTCTGGCAGGCCGAGATGGTCAATCGCCGTCCGGACGGCGGCCTGTTCACCGTCCAGCAGACCATCACCCCGCTGCGAAATGCACAGGGCGAAATCACCCACTTCATCGCCATCCAGCAGGACATCACCGAGCGCAAACAGGCGGAAGCTGCTTTACGCGAAAGCGAGGACCGCTATCGCGATCTGGTGGAGAACAGCCAAGACCTGATCTGTACCCACGACTTGAACGGGCAAATCCTTTCGTTTAATCCATCGGCAGAAAAAATGTTGGGCTATCCCGTCGAGACCTTGAAGCAGATGAACATCCGCGACATTATTGTTCCGAGTGCACGTCCAGTGTTTGAAACATATATTGCCATCCTTAAGCGCCGGGGAAAGGCGCACGGAATCATGCACATCCAGACCGGCAACGGCGAACAGCGTTTCTGGGAATATAACAATACACTGCGCACCGAGGGCGTTTCTGTTCCAATCGTGCGCGGCATGGCGCGCGATGTCACCGAGCGCCAGCAAGCCGAAAAGGCGCTGCGCGCGAGCGAGAAGCGCTTCCGCGCGTTGATCGAGAACGGACGAGACCAAATTACCCTGCTGGCGGCGGATGGCGCCTTGCTGTGGGAAAGCCCATCGGCAGTCAGCATACTGGGTTACGCGCCGAATCAGTTTGTGGGGCGCAACATCTTCGAGCTCATGCACCCCGACGATCAGGCGTGGACCCGCAACATGTACGCGCAAGTTGTTCAAACAGCCGGGAGCATTCAGGAGGGTGTCTTTCGCCTGTTACATGCCGATGGTTCCTGGCGCTGGATCGAAGCCACAGCTACCAACCTGCTCGATGAACCGAGTGTGCAGGCAATTGTGATCAATTATCGCGATATCACCGAGCGCAAGCGCGCAGAAGAAGAACTATATCAGAGCGAAGAAAAATATCGCTTCCTGTTTGAGCATAACCCTCATCCCATGTGGGCCTATGATTTGAAAACGCTCGCATTTCTGGCCGTCAATGATTCGGCAGTGGAAAAATACGGACACACGCGCGAAGAATTCCTGCGCATGACAATCGCCGACATCCGCCCCGTGGAAGATGTGCCCCGCTTGATGGAAGACCTCGCACAGCAACGGCCGGCCCTGCAACATGCTGGTGAGTGGCGTCATCGCCTCAAAGACGGAACCATCATTGACGTTGAAATTACGTCCCATACCCTGCGAATGGGTGAACACAACGCGTCCCTGGTTGTAGCGCAGGATATCACCGAGCGCAAGCGCGCGGAAGAAGAGATTCATCGCCGCGCCGACGAGTTCACATCGCTGTACGAAACCAGCCGCGATATCAATTCCCAGCAAGATTTGCAGATGTTGCTCATCGCGATTGTCGAACGCGCCACCAAACTACTCTCTGCGCCGCGAGGTTTGTGTTATCTGTATGATGCTGCAACGGATGAACTGGAACTTGTAGTGGAACATGGTTCACTACTCCCGATCGGCGCACGCCTGAAAATGGATGAAGGAGCGGCGGGAGTAGTGATGCGCACGCGCGAGCCGTTCATTGTAGACAACTACACCGTTTGGGAAGGTCGCGCCGCGCAATATAAAGGAATTGAGATTGCCGCCGTGCTCGAGGTGCCCATGCTTTATCACGGCGAAATGATCGGCGTTTTGGGTGTCAGTGAAGTGGGTTCTTCAACGCGCCAATTCTTCGACGCGGATGCGCACCTCCTTTCCCTGTTTGCTTCCTCAGCCGCCGGTGCAGTCCACAACACGCGCCTGCTCGAAGAGACCGCGCGGCAACTGAGCCGTATGGAGGCACTGCACCACATAGACCTGGCCATCAGCGCCAGCATGGATTTGCGCGTGACGCTCGATATCATTTTGAAGCATGTCACCACCCAACTGAAAGTAGACGCCGCTGACGTGCTCCTGTTCAACCCGCACATGCAAATGCTGGAATACGCCGCCGGATGTGGCTTTCGAAGTCGGGCTGTTGAGCGTACCCGCTTTCGGATAGGGGAGGGCCAGGCCGGTCTGGCCGCGCTCGAACGCCGCTTGATTCAACACCCCGATTTCGCCGCGAGCGGGAACACCTTCGCACAAGCTGAACTTCTGGCGGCGGAAAACGTAGCCGCCTATTTTGCCCTGCCTCTTATCTCCAAAGGCGAAGTCAAAGGCGTGTTGGAGGTCTTTCACCGTTCAGTTTTCCACCCAGGATTGGAATGGATCAACTTCTTAGAGACGTTGGCCGGGCAAGCCGCCATTGCCATTGACAGCGCGCAACTCTTTGAAAACCTGCAAATCTCCAACACGGATCTGATAAACGCGTACGACAGAACCATCGAGGGTTGGTCGAACGCGCTCGACCTGCGTGACGAGGAAACTGAGGGACATTCCCAACGTGTGACAGCGCTGACCTTGAAACTCGCCCGCGCATCCGGCATGACCGAAGCAGAATTGGTACACGTGCGGCGCGGTGCGCTCCTGCATGACATCGGCAAGATGGGCGTGCCAGATCACATTCTTCTTAAACCGGATAAACTTACGGATGAAGAATGGGTTGCCATGCGTAAGCATCCCACTTTTGCGCATGAATTACTCCTGCCGATTGCGTACTTACGCCCCGCTTTAGACATTCCCTACTGTCACCACGAAAAATGGGACGGCACAGGTTACCCACGCGGTCTGAAAGGCGAGCAAATTCCACTGGCGGCGCGTCTCTTCGCAATTGTAGACGTATGGGATGCCCTGCGCTCTGACCGTCCCTATCGTCAAGGTTGGCCCAATGAGAAAGCAATCAACCACATCAAATCGCTTTCTGGAACACACTTTGACCCAAAAGCAGTGGATTTGTTTTTGAATATGGTGCCGGAATTATCCAAAGACCAAGCCGAATGAAAACGAAGGTTCTCCCCGCCAATCATTCAGAAGCGCTGCCCTCCGCCCTGAAAATCCTGCGCGCCGGCGGGTTGGTCGCTTTTCCCACCGATACCGTCTACGGACTCGGCGCGCTTGCATTTGATAATGCTGCCATCGAAAGCATTTACAAGGCAAAAGATCGTCCCGTTGAAAAAGCCATTCCCATTTTGATCGGAGATTTGAGCGACCTCGATAAAGTTGCAGACGACATCTCAAACATGGCGCTCCGTTTCGCCGCCCGCTTCTGGCCCGGACCTCTCACCTGCATTCTCCCCAAGAAGCAGACTCTCCCACCAGCCGTTTCTGCCACTGCCACCGTCGCTGTCCGCATTCCAGACCATCCCGATGCCCGCGCTTTACTACGCATCGCTGGCCCCATGGCAGTGACTTCAGCAAACATCTCCGGGCAGACAAACCCCTCCACTGCGCAGGAAGTGTACAACCAACTCCACGGGCGCATCCCACTCATTCTGGATGGCGGCAGGACGTCGGGCGGAGTGCCATCCACATTGGTGGATTGCACAGGGAACGACCCCATCGTTCTGCGCGAAGGACCCATATCATTAACAAAACTTTTATCGGCCATTGAATAATTCACCTTAGGAACTGTAAGTAAATAACCTCCCTCCATATAAATATTCTCATCCAACGTTTATATTATGCTCAGGTTATTTTTATGTCCATACATATAATTGGAATTACATTCTCCCTTAATCAAACCGCCGTTGACTTGGGCAAGTCAGCGGCGATTTGATTTTAAGGGATAAGTATGGGCAGGTACACAGCACCCACCTATGAAAGCGGCCAGGTCGGCAGAACATCCATCTCCAACCCGGAGACATGTCCGAGGGCATAGCGCTGGTATCCGGCCGCTGCGATCATGGCGGCATTATCCGTGCATAAAGATAACGGGGGAATATGGACGGGAAATTCCGTCTGTGCTTTGAATATCTGGCGCAATGGACGATTGGCAGAGACTCCGCCCGCGACCAGGATTTCTTTCGCGCCAAATTCACGCGCGGCATTGATCGTTTTCTTGAACAGCACATCTATCACAGCCTGTTGGAAGGAAGCAGCCAGGTCGGGGATCGGCAGGGAAATGCTTTTCTTCCGCAATTCGCGTACTTCATACAATACAGATGTTTTCAACCCGCTGAATGAAAAATCCCATGTGCCTTCGAGCCATGCGCGCGGAAAGTGGAATCGATTCGAGTCACCTCCTTCTGCGGTTTTTTGAATGGCAGGCCCGCCGGGGTAGCCAAGCTCCAACAGGCGGGCAACTTTGTCGAAAGCTTCACCAGCCGCATCGTCCAGTGTGGAACCGAGCCGTTTGTACGTCAAATGATCGGTCATGAGATTCAGTTCGGTATGTCCGCCAGAGACGAGCAAAGCCATCAAAGGGAATTGCGGCTCAGGTGGGACAGGTTCTCCCGCATCGCCCCGCCGTACGGGACTGTCGTAAACCCATGCCGAATAAATGTGTCCTTCGAGATGATTAACGCCAACGAGCGGCAGACCCGAGCCGAGCGCAAGTCCCTTGGCCATGTTCATACCCACAACCAACGACCCAGCCAAACCAGGACCTTGCGTGACGGCCAGCGCGTCAATATCTTTAAGCGTGAGATGCGCCTGCACAAGCGCCTGCGCAACAACCGGTGTTATGCTCAAGACATGCTGGCGTGAAGCTACCTCAGGAAAGACGCCGCCGTAACGGGCATGGATTTCCATTTGCGAGGCAACCACAGAGGAAAGAAGAGTGCGTCCGTTTTCAATAATGGCACAAGCGGTTTCATCGCAGGAGGTTTCAACGGCGAGGATGCGGGCGGGTTTGAGGTCAGTCATTGGGTTCCAGTTGTCAGTTATCAGTTAAGAGACAGTGCGCGGACTTCAGTTCGCTTTGCCTGCAAAATAGCGGACTGAAGGCTTCATTCCGTAGCTCTTATTCTTTCTTCCACTTCTTCATTGGCAGAACAAAATCGTATGGATATTCAGCAAGTTTTTCAATGGTTCCATTTGGGTTAACCCAAAGCGTATCTTCGATGCGGAAGCCCATGCCTTTTTCAGGATAATACAAACCAGGCTCCGAAGTGATCACCACACCGGGCCTAAGCCGTTGGTCATCTCCCGAGGTAAAACTGCTGAACGGTCTTTCATGAATATTTAATCCAACACCGTGGCCGAGGCTGTGGACATAGCCCTCCACGGGCGCTTTTGTATTGAGCGGCGTCTGGTGTCCCTTAGATTCAAAATATTCACAGGTCATTTGATGGTAATGTTTGAAGGGCGTGTTCAAGTCAAAATTATCCATCAACTTTTCGTAAATATCCCTGACCTGATCGTACAGTTCCTGAGCCTCTGGAGTGGCATATCCCAAACTCCAGGTGCGCGTGAAATCGTAATAATAACCACCGCCCGCCTCGGCAGGATAAATATCAAACACAATAGTCTGACCAAGTTTCATTAGATCTGTGGGGTTGCCTGCGGAATGCGGCACGCCCGCATCTCGTCCGATCGCAAAAATAAAACCAGAGGGCAATTCCGCGCCCTGCTCCGAAACCCATAAACGAATCCTGGAATGCACCTCCCCCACAGTTAGCGGACTGCCATCTTCTTTCAATAAGACTTCATCCGCGCGGACATCACAAGCTGTAAGATACTCACGTACTTTGCTAACCACAGATGTCGTCACCTGACCCATTTTGCGGATACGCGCAACTTCATTTTCATCCTTTGTTTCCATCGCGCGCATAAAAAGAGAATCCTCACGGGCTTCACCCACGAATTCGATTTCAGGCATTAGTTTTTGCAGGAAGGCTAACATCCCAAATACCGCGCTCACGTCATACGTGCCGTAGAGGCCGACGCGTCCCTTCGTAACTCCCACTTCTGCAAACATCAATTGACTGCGCATCGCGCCGGCCAGCAGAAGATTTCCATCCGCTTTTTTCAAAAGCGCTTCGTAATCGTATTTGCTGTAGGGGATCAACTTCAACCCACTTTTGGCGGCTTCATCACGTTCCATGTCATTATGGAAATATGCCGCCTGCACGCCGCGTTTTTTGATCACGGTGGCATGGCTGACGTGCCCGCCGCCTGTCAAATAATACATGGGCGGGTTATGTCCGGCATTCCCAAACACAACAATTGCATCAAAATTGCGGGATTTCATAATGACATCGAACTCTGATTTCATTGCTTCTCCTTTTTAACGCAAAAGTCTTTAACGCGAATGTCTCGAATGAACAAATGGCGCGAATGTTTTCAATCGTTTTGAAGAGGATTACGGGGCCGCGGAATGCGTGACGGAAAATTGGCCATTCCTTTTTTATAAACCACGCGGCTGGATTGGACTCGCGCTGCGCCAAAATTGATAACAATCGCCAATTCAAGACCTGTTGCTTTCAAATAGGATAATGCCTGCTGCTCATAAATTTTTGCAATTTCGCTCACGGCTTTGTATTCAAGAATTACACGTCCATGTGCCACATTGTCAAGGATAAATTCGCCAATCGGTTCATCCTTGTAAAATACTTTGACCCGTTTTTGCCGTTCCAGATCGACCCCCCGTCTTGCAAGTTCACGGTTCATGGCTTCTTCATAAATCGCCTCGGGAAAACCTGGACCAAGAGCATTATGCACCTCAAACGCTGCTTGCATAACGAGATATGATAATTCTTTTTCAACAATATAAATCTCAGACATCTCAGTACCCATTCGCTTTATTCGAAAATTCGCGTAATTCGAGTTAAAGCTCGCGGATTACGTTTTTTATCCCAACTAACAGCGCGCCTTCCTGTTCCGGCAGGACAGTGCGCGGGTCGAGCAATACTTTATCATTTTCCGTGCGCGCGATCACGGGCGGGTTATTTTTTCGCAAGCCGTGTAAAAACTTTTCTGCAGATCTCACTTCGAGTGACAGTAGAAAGGTCGGCATGGACTCGCCTGGGAGGGATCCGCCGCCGACTGTGGATTCACCCGCCACAACCTCGCCCTGACCCAACTCCGCCGCCCACGCTTCCGCCCGACCCCGAACCTGCTTCAGCGTCAGGGACATCATCCTCACGATCGGCACTTCACGCTCCGCTTCGTCCTTGAGGTAATGCAAGAGCGTGGCAGAAAGCCCAGCCAAACAGGCCTTATCCGCGCGGACTGCCCTTGCGAGTGGATGCTTCTTGATCTTTGCGATCAAATCCGCCCTGCCAATGATGATGCCGGCCTGCGGACCGCCAAGCAGTTTATCACCGGAGAAGCAAACAATATCAACTCCCGCCTGCATGGACTCCTGTACAGTGGGTTCATGCGTGAGCCCGTATTTGGCCGTGTCGTATAACGCGCCAGAGCCGAGGTCATCTACAACGGGCACCTCAAATCCATGCGCGGCTGTGACAATATCCTTCAACTCAGGTTCTTCTGTAAAACCGACCAGTTTGAAATTAGAGCGATGTGCGTGCATGACAAGGCCAGCCGCTTCAATCAGGGCTTCTTCATAGTCTGATATGTGAACTTTGTTGGTTGTGCCCACTTCCACCAGTTTTGCGCCTGATTGCTTCATTACATCAGGCACGCGGAATCCGCCGCCGATCTCCACAAGTTGAGAGCGGGAAATAACCACCCGCTTTTTATTTGCCAATGCCGATAAAACCAACAATACAGCCGCGGCATTGTTATTGACAATGACCGCTGATTCTGCACCCGTCAATTTTTGTAAAAGAGATTCAGCGTGAATTAATCGTGAGCCGCGCTGGCCTTTTTCAAGGTCGTATTCAAGCGTGGAATAGCCGCGTGAAACCACGTCCATGGCGTGGATGGCAGCGTTGCTCATGGGGGCGCGTCCCAGGTTGGTATGCAGGATCACGCCCGAAGCGTTGATAACTTGGACCAGAGTCGGTTTTGTCCACGCGGTTAAGCTGGATTCTGTTTGGGCGAGGATCAAATCTGTTAATGGCAGAGCAGTTAGCCCTCCAGATTTGAAGCGGGCCCTGGTCTCATCCAAAACAAAGCGGATGGCGTCCAGAGTCAAAGGTCTGCCGAATCTCGCAATTAAATGGGCGGCAGTTTTGGTTTGTAGAATTTGTTCCACGGAGGGAAGGTTACGGAGAGTCATCATCTGTAAAGTCAGGCAGACGGCGGTTTGCTTTTTCGCGAATGCGGATGAAATACTCCGCCGCGATCAGCCCGCCCGCCAGACCGAGGATCACATAAAGGGTAACGAGTCGCCCAAGTTGAAGCCAGGCCAGCGCTGCGCCGTAGACACCCACCCACAATGCCTGCCGCACAATGACATTTGATTCTGAGGGTGGTTCAGCTGGAAACCGGCGATGCAGGAAATATACGATGGGCAAGGCAATGCCTGTGAGCGCCATGATCACGAATACGAAAAATCCCCAGCGCGCCCAGACAAAGGGTAATGAAAGATAAAGGACAGTGAACAACCCGCCCCAGCCGATGAGAATGAGCATGATCGTGGAGGCAAGGTAATTATGAAAGGTGTTTTGCTGCGAATCCATGACATGAATTATACTGTGGAAAGGGATGAAGGCTGAATGATGAATGATGAAGGTTAAAGTTGGAAATTGAAGGAGGCAGGAGATGAAGATCTCAGAAGCAATCCGCACCAAACGCGCCGTGAGAAAATTTTTAGATAAGTCATTACCCGATGATGTTGTGAAAACTATTTTGAATTCAGGGCGCAGGTCGCAGTCCTCAAAAAATAATCAAGCATGGCAATTCATTGCGATACGAGATAAAGAAACATTAAAGGCATTATCGCAATGCGGCGAGTGGGCGGGACATATCGCAGGCGCGGCTTTGTGCATTGCCATCCTGACACCCGATCCAAACGAAAAATTTCAGATCATGTTTGACGCAGGTCAGGCCGCAGCATTTATGCAGCTGGCCGCGTGGGAGCTGGGAGTCGGCTCATGCCCCGCATCCATTTATGAAGCAGAAAAGGCACGCGAGATTTTAGGCTTCCCCGCTGAATGGCATTTGCGGATCGCGCTGTCGTTTGGATACGCGTTGGATGAAGAAAAAATATCCGCCCCACCAAAAAAGGGCGGACGGATGTCACTGGATAAAGTGGTGCATTGGGACAAATGGTAAAATGCATTAACAAGCATTAACAAGTAAAATGCATTAACAAGCATTAACAAGTGAAGATCGAGCGGGGCTGAAGCCACCTGCTCAGTTCATGGAAGCCCTTCGGGCTGGTGCGACGAGTCCATTTCATGAAATTTCACGAACTGAGGCAGGAATTCATTCCGCCGAATCATACGCACAAGCTCGCGCCACATGCGGGCGCGAAGCGGTCAAGTCCGTGCTGAGGTTGTTTGATGAACTGGTCAAGTGTGATGATGAGGGGATGTTGAAAGGGGTGAGAGAGGTAATTGCGGGTTCTTGACCCCCTTCCCGTCCTTCCCCCATTCAAAACCATGAATGGGGGAAGGGGAATGTGCTGTACCTATAAAAATTTTAATTTCTTCACATCATGAGATTTATTCTCCCCCAATTGTGATCTTCAATTGGGGGAGGTGTCCGAAGGACGGAGGGGGTCTCATTGCATAAACGCATCACGCCAAAATTCTTCGGGCGAGCGAAACAACTTCATAGCGAAATGACACCTGCCGAAGCCAAGCTCTGGGCGCATCTGCGTGCGCATCGAATGGGAGATGTCCACTTTAGAAATCAACATGCCATTGGCAACTACATTGTAGATTTCTGTGCACCGCGCAAGAAACTCATCATTGAACTGGATGGAAGTCAACATCTTGAACAGAAAGAATATGATAAGGAAAGAAGTGTTTTTCTAAAATCTAAAGGCTATCAAATCCTACGCTTCTGGAACAAAGAAGTGCTGAACAATACGGATTCGGTCTTAACTGTGATTTGGGATACCTTGAAAGAAGAAAACTAGGCGAATAGGCAGATATAACTACATGGACTCATCTCTCACTCCCTTCTTCCGCCCTCGCGGCGTCGTCGTTGTCGGCGCATCAACGTCACCTGAAAAACTTGGTTATGGCGTCGCGCGCAACCTCATCGCCAGCGGATATCAAGGCGCGATCCATTTTGTCAGCCAGAAAAGCGGCGAGTTGTTCGAGCGTCCGTTATATACAAACTTGAGCGACGTGCCCGATCCCGTAGACCTTGCAATCATCATCGTGCCGACCCAGTCCACACCGCAGACAATTGAAGATTGTGGGAAGCGTGGCATCAAAGCCGCGGTCATTGTCTCATCTGGATTTCGCGAAGTGGGCGCGCAGGGCGCGGCGCTTGAACTGCTGTGCGTTGAAGTTGCGCGCAGCCATGGCGTCCGCTTGCTTGGGCCAAATTGCATCGGCACGCTCGATACGCATCTCCCGCTCGATACGACATTTCTCCAGCCGCCCATGCCCGAACAGGGCGGCATCGCTTTTGTCTCGCACTCAGGCGCATTCTGCGCGGCGATCATTGATTGGGCGCGCGGGCAGGGTTTCGGTTTTTCGCAGATCGTCAGCCTCGGCAATCAGGCGGATGTCAACGAGACGGATATGCTGCCCGAAGTTGCGAAGGATGAGCACACGCGCGTCATCGTGCTTTATATGGAAAGCGTTTCGGATGGGGTCCATTTCGTGCAGGCGGCGCGCGAGGTCACAAAACATAAACCTGTCATTGCGTTGAAAGTCGGTCGCTCCGAATCGGGACAAAAAGCCGCGGCATCCCACACGGGCGCGCTGGCTGGCTCCGAGGTGGCATTCGACGTGGCTTTTGCGAAGGCTGGCGTTTTTCGCGCCGACACCGCCGAACAGATGTTTGACTGGGCGCGGGCGTTGGAGAATTGTCCACTGCCTCGCGGAAAAAACATGGCAATATTAACCAACGCAGGCGGACCTGGCGTCATCGCCGCCGATTCACTCGCAATGAACGGTCTGCTTCTCGCCAAATTGAATGAGTTTACACTGAAAGCATTATCTTCCTACCTGCCCCCCTCTGCCAGTGTCCACAACCCAGTAGATATGCTCGCCTCCGCATCGCCTGAGGCATACGCAACCTGCCTGAAAATTTTGCTCGAAGATGAAAACGTGAACGGCGTGATGGTGATACTCCCTCCGCCGCCGATGTTCAAAACAGAAGAAGTCGCAGAGAAATTGATTGAGATCATCTCTGCGCAAGCCGCCGTCCTCGGCGGCGGGGACGCCGCATTGAGCAGAGGGAAACCCGTTGCGATTGCGTTGATGGGATCTACGCTTGTTGAAGAAGCCAGAAAAATGTTTCAACGTTCAAACGTTCCAACGTACCCATTTCCCGAAAGAGCGGCATCGGCTTTGGGCGCTTTGGCAAAACGTGCAGAATATCTTGAAAGAAAACAGACCCTAAAGGTCTCAGAGACCTTAAAGGTCTCGGAACCAAAAGATAATAGTGTTGAACAGCTCCTCACTGCTTATGGAATCCAAACCACTCCAATCAAACTCGCTCGCAATGCAGACGAAGCAGCGTTCATTGCAAACGAACTCGGCTTCCCTGTTGTGATGAAGATCGCGTCACCTGATATTTTGCATAAGTCGGATGTGGGCGGTGTGTTGCTCAACATCAAAGATATGCTCTCTCTCCAGAATGGCTACGCGCAAATGATGAAACACATCAAATCTTTGAAGCCTGATGCAAGGATCGAAGGTGTGCATGTGCAGCGTCAAATCCCTGAGGGGCAGGAAGTCATCATCGGCGCGGTGCGAGATCCGCTGTTTGGCGCATTGATGATGTTCGGCTCAGGCGGCATCGAGGTGGAAGGACTCAAGGATGTAGCGTTTGCCCTAGCACCGCTGAATCAGGCTGAGGCGCGGGAAATGATCCGTAAAACATGGGCTGGGAGAAAGTTAAAAGGCTTCCGCAGCATCCCGCCCGTTGACGAGGAGTCTGTCATTGATGTATTGATCAAATTATCCTGCCTCGCCTATGAACACCCCGAAGTGGAAGAGATCGAGATTAATCCGTTGCGGGTGTTGAGCAGGGGCGTGGTGGCTGTGGATGTGAGAATGAAATCTGTTGTGTAGCTCGAAGAAATGTTGTATAGTATTTAAGCAATCTTAAATTCAAAAAGGAGAATTACCATGGCAGACAATGTTTATAAAGTGATCGAGTTGATCGGCACGAGTACGGAGTCATGGGAGAAGGCCGCGGCCGCGGCAGTGGAACGCGCGTCGCAATCCCTGCGGGATCTGCGCGTGGCTGAAGTCGTTGAATTGGATATGGTTCTGGATGATGGCAAGATCACGGCTTATCGTGCCAAGATCAAGGTCTCATTTAAATACGAAGGCGGATAACTCTACATACATTACGGGGGCAAGAATAATCACTCTCTCTCAAATTACACCCACGAGGCGCAATACGGTAAAATTGCGGCCGATGTTTCAACTCGAATCTTTTATCTCGCAATTCAAAGACATATCAGTATCCATAGCGGTGTATGACCTGCAAACGCAAAAGGAACTTCTCATCCACGCCGATGAGATCATGCACCCTGCCAGCACGATGAAAGTACCAGTGATGATGGAAGTGTTCCGTCAGGCGCATGAAGGTTTGCTTTCGTTTGATGAGCATTTGAAAATTTTCAATTCGTTCAAAAGCCTCGTGGATGAAAGCGGTTTCTCGCTTGAAGTTGCCGATGATTCAGAAACGACTTTGTACAAGCGCATTGGAGAAACAGAAAGCATCCGTGAATTAATGCGTTTGATGATCGTGCTTAGCAGTAACCTCGCCACCAACCTGTTAATCGAAAAAGTTGGTGCTGCGCGCGTGAATGCTTTTATTAAAGAACTTGGCATTCGAGACATGACGGTCATTCGCGGATTGGAAGACAAAAAAGCATTTCAACTGAATCTCAATAATTCAGCCAGCGCTCGCAGCTCAACAACCATGATGCGCTTGATCACGGAAGGAAAAGTTGTTTCAAAAGAAGCCTGCGATAAAATGATCCAGATAATGCTCGGTCAGGAATTCAACGAAAGCATTCCTGCGTTACTGCCTGGCTCGGTTAAAGTGGCGCACAAAACTGGTTGGACGGGTTCATTCTTTCACGACACAGGCATTGTCTTTCCGCATCCGCAGGACCGCAAGCCATACGCCATCTCGCTTTTTACGCACGGATTCCCCGAAGATAACGAAAACGAAGCGCACGCCTGCATGGCGCAAATCTCAAAAATCATCTACGAAGAATTGATATGATCACAATATCCTCCCTCACATACTATCCCATCAAAGCCTGCCGCGGATTCGATGTTCAAACATCCAACGTCCAACGCATGGGTCTTGAGCACGACCGCCGCATGATGGCCGTCACGCCCGAAGGTGAATTTCTCACCCAACGCGAATATCCAAAACTTGCGCTCATCACCCCCGCGTTGAAAAACGATTCGGTTACGCTCTCCGCGCCTAATTTTAATTCGATCCAATTTGGGATTCAAAAATCAGGCACGCCCACGCCTGTCAATATTTGGAAAAGCAAAGGCGTCAGCGCCATTGATCAGGGCGATGAAGCCGCGGGATGGTTTTCTGATTGGCTCGGCAGATCGGTTCGCCTCGTGCATATCGCTGATGGAATTCAACGCATACTCAACCCAGGTTATGCCGTCAACGCAGATGACCACACT
This sequence comes from Anaerolineales bacterium, assembly GCA_030680795.1. Classification (GTDB taxonomy): domain Bacteria; phylum Chloroflexota; class Anaerolineae; order Anaerolineales; family Villigracilaceae; genus Villigracilis. The sequence goes on from JAUXUL010000008.1 coordinate 42,665, forward strand.
GGATTCGCAGACGACTACCCGATCCTGATCATTTCAGAAGAATCGCTTCAAGACCTAAACTCGAAGCTGGATAATCCATTACCAATGAATCGATTCCGCCCAAACATTATCCTGAAAAATTGTGAACCCTTCGCAGAAGACACATGGAAGCGCGTCAGGATCGGTGAGATTGAAATGGGCCTCGTCAAACCGTGTGCGCGTTGCGTAGTGACGACGATTGACAAAGAAACCCTTGAGCAAAACAAAGAGCCGCTTAAGACATTAAGCACCTATCGCAAGCAAAAAGGCGGAGCGATGTTTGGCATGAACGTCATTCCACTGAATGAAGGTGAAATCAAAGTTGGCATGAGCGTGGAGATTATCAGATGACAGTCACTTTAAGGTAAACTATGGAAAGAATTATTATTGATATCCTCGGCTGGGCTGGAACGATACTTTTTCTCATTGCCTATGGATTGGTCTCCTCGAAAAAAGTGGAGGGCGATTCGTGGTGGTACCAAGGATTAAATATCGTCGCAGGGACTTTGCTCATCATCAACACTTTTTATTTGCGGGCGTATCCATCCGCAGGCTTGAACATCGCCTGGGTTGGAATTGCAGTGCTGACATTGGGACGCAAAGTTTGGATGAAGAACTAACTATAAAAAGAAACTCGGTGGTCGAGTGGTCCCGAGCAGTATACTGAGTCTGTCGAAGTGTATTTTCCGAAGAACGTATGGAGTCAATCAGATTTATTTATAAAAGAGAATTTGAGTATTTATCCGCAAACAAAGCGGGTTGACCACCTGTATGCCAGAATAATACGGTTTCATCCTTCGTGAAGAATCCCTTGCGGATCAGATCAATCATCCCAGCAGCGGCGCGGCCTGTGTAGACGGGGTCGAGCAACAAGCCTTCCTTGTTGGCAAATAGATGAATTGCTTCCCGCTCCCCTGCCCCAAAGACCCCATAACCCGCCTGACAATAATCTTCATTTGCAAGGACATCATCACGCGTGAAATTGATTCTTTCACCAAGTTTTTCACTGGCTTGTGAAGCCAATTCAGAAACATGGGATTTTAATTTCTCTTCGGGCTCGTCAATGCTAATTCCCAACACCTTGCCTTTGAAAGCAAACATACGTTGACCCAGGACAAGTCCCGCGTGCGTGCCGCCTGAGGATGTGCCGAAGACGATCCAATCCACTTTCATGTTTTGATTCATAAATTCTTCCATAGCGAATATATATCCCAGCGAGCCCGTTGGGCTTGATCCGCCGTAGGGTACCAGATAGGGTTTCCTTCCCGCCGCAACGGCATTATCAAAAGTTTCCTGCAAAATGCGGTCGCGGTCTTTGCGGTCTGCCACGGTAATTATTTCCGCGCCGAAGAGTTGGTCAAGTAGAAAGTTTGCGGATGCTTGTTTCGGTTTCTCGCCTGTTAGGACGAGCGTGCAATCAAAGCCAAATCGCGCCGCGGCGGCGACTGTCTGGCGGCAATGATTCGATTGAATCGCGCCCGCAGAGATAAGCGTCTTCGCGCCCTGCTCGCGCGCTTCCGCTACAAGGAATTCCAACTTGCGGGTTTTATTCCCCCCGAAGGCAAGCCCTGTCTGGTCATCGCGTTTGATGAGGATGCGAGGCCCGCTAAGGGCTTCGGTCAGGCGCGGCAGTTCTTCAATTGGGGTTGGCAGATGGGCGAAATGTAATCGGGCATTTGCTTTCATGGCACACCTCCTTAATTTTCGTGATCCGTAATCCGTGATCCGTAAGAAGCCTCCCAGCGTAATCACAATTACGAATTACGCAACACGGATTACGCACTTAATCCCTGCTTCGTCTTTTGTTTCCCGCGTAACCGCATCATATCCAACACACGCGGCATGACTTCGGTGTATAGTTTATACCAGAGTTTATTTGGAACAAAATCATATGCGCCGAGAGTCCGTACCACTTCACCGCCCAAACCTTCCTTGAAGCGGTAGACCCCCCACATCGAGTCGCTTTCGTCAAAGGTCTCAGGCGCGCCCCACAGGTCATAGGCGCTGCAGCCATTTGCTTTTGCACGCTTCATGGCTTCCCATTGCAAAAGATAGGTCGGCATCTTTTCACGATTAAGAATGCGTGACATGCCATACACATAATACGCACGCCCAGCAAACATATACAGGAAAATCGCAGCCACAGGTTCGCCGTCCACTTCGGCGATTAATGGGACGCAGGCTGGAAGGTTTGAAAGTTTCCAAGTTTCAAGGTTGGACATAAACAATTTCCAAACGCCCATGTAATAATTTTCATCGCGGATCACAAAACCGTCACGCACCGAGGTTTCGGCATACATTTTATAGAGCATGGGCAGATCGTCAACTGTGCCAGCGCGCACGCCCACGCCTTTTTTCTCTGCGAGGCGGATGTTGTAGCGCGTCTTCGGTTTCATGCGCATGAGGATCTCATCCTCGGTTGCAATCAAGTCAACGAGGACTGTATTCCTAAATTGGATCTGATCCGACGAATAGACCCAACCCCTGCGCTTCAAATCGGACCTCACAGTCTGCCCGTTGTTTTCTGTGACGTCTCCCTCGCTGTGAGAGACTCCGCGTCCCAACACCACATCGGGGTCAATTTTTAGGAGGATGGCGCCCTGTTTTTTAGCGAACGATTGTAGGTCATTCAGCACACGAGTCCGCAAGGCTGTGTCCTTCCAATCCAATAGCGGACCTTTCGGCGTATAGAGAATGGACAGCCGAGCGGCGAATCCGCGGCTGATGATTTGCTTCTTGAGCACGAGGCACGCAGCCTGACAGTTTTCAGTTTTCAGTGACCAGTTGTCAGTGGTTTGAGAAATGTGAAATTTTCCGTCATCCGTCCAGATGGCGTAGAACGGAGTCCAACCGTACTTCGCCTTAACCTGTTCCCACTCATAGGTTTGGAGGAAGTGCGGGTTGGGTAAGTTTGAAATAATTGAATTCCAAACAGATGAGCTCATTATAGTTAAGGAACTCCCCAACTTTTTCTATTTTGAATGTCAGCAACAATACTATGATAGCCAGGATAAATTGATGATGGTGAAACATCCAATTGAGCTAACAAACGAAGCAAATCACCCGCCTTAGTTACTGGCAATGTAAACTTTAGGAGTTTACAGCTACTAACATCTCGGCTTCGAGAACTGGAAGCTATTTTCTCCAAGATTACGTCAAATGGTAAAAAATCACCATCTCTTTCGTTAGTGTAATCGGGATGCACTAATGTAAACACCCCCTGTTGCGCCTTTAAGTTTGGATTGCTTGCCCCTGGAGCGGTAATACCTCTTAATGAGTATGAATTTTTCACCATGGATGTCCGAAGACCAAACCATGGATAATAAAAACCCCAAACTACAATTGGGGATTCATTGTCGCTGTTTTTTCCATTATTTTCACGTTTAATTCCACCTTCGGCGGCGAAATAAGCTGCGCACAAGGAAGACAGAGTCCAATCTAACAATCGAGTTGGCACACCGTAATGCTGTGCTAAAGCGGTTAAAGACAAAACCTTTCCTAATGTAATCCATTCTACTGGATACTTATTAACAACATAGTGATCCATTCTAGCGTCATTGAGATTGGAACGCAATTCTTGGGAATCGTCAGGAATCGGAAAACCGCGTTTATCGGCAATAGAAAAAAAGTCAAGCAGAAAATTTTTCTCAACTACAAGCAAATCCTTATAAGAGTCTATATTGTGCCTTGTCATAGATTTAATTTTAACTTCTCCATTTTTATCTTTACGGAAAAGCGAAGGTACTAATTTCCAATCCTGTCCTTGTCCCCTAAATAGCCAAGTAGGAGTTAATATATCACCTTGAAAATATTTCTCCGTAGGCAAAATGGCATACAAAAATTCACGCGCTGTTAAATAATTTTCCTCAACATACTCAATTTCAGCCATGATTACCTGCTCTATTTACATACCAAGTATAAGCCCAATACAACAACGGATTACAGACGCGGTCCAATGCTTGCGCGGCGCGTTTCAACTGTCCGCCGAAGCCTCGTTTGAAGCGGTAGACGCCCCAGAGTCCGTCGTGGCGGGTTTCGAAATTGGCTTCGAGTGTTTCTTCGTTTTCGTCGGGGACGCCCCAGAGATCGTATTCGTCACAGCCGCGCGCTTTTGCCCAGCGGATGGCTTCCCATTGCAAGAGATAGGTCGGCATGCGATTGCGTTCCTGGTCATTCGATGCGCCATAGACATACCACGCGCGTTTGCCATTTGCAAAGACCATCAACGCAGCGAGAGGTTTGCCTTCGTATTCAGCGACCAATAACTCACATGTCCCTTTTGGATGGAACAAGTTGTATGCGCGTTGATAGTATTCCAGTGAATGCACGCCGAAGTTATCTCGCCCGCCTGTGACGGCCATCATTTCATGGAAGGCATGGATATCCTCCCATTTACGAACTGTCACCCCTTTTTTTTCAGCAAGGCGGATGTTGTAGCGGCATTTTGGTTTCATGCGTGCAAGAATTTGTTCTTCATCCTCTTTGGTGGAAACGATAATTGTACAGGGAGGCTGGATGTTATGAGGTGAAGGTTTGAAGGTTGAAAGTCGAAGATGAAATTCTTCAGTCCAGGCGTCGGGCTCAACTTTGAGGAAGATGGCATGATTCTTTTTACAAATCGAATCCACCGCCTTCCAAAACTCTCCATCGTTCACTTTCCACTGTCCACCATCCACGGGTTTTGGCATGTAGCCGAGAGTCAAGCCCAAGGGCAGGCGGCGGAAGAGGATTTGTGCACCAACTTCGTTGTTTAGCATGAAGCGCACGGGTTTCCATCCAAAGCCTGCTTTAAGTTCGCCCCATTCGCCCATCTGAAGTAAATGTGCGTTGGGATGATGCTCTAAAAATTCATTCCAACCTGCGAGGGAAATTTGTGACATGATCTAGATCACCATCAAAGCACGGATGTCATATCAGGTGGCAGAGTGGAGCGAATGGAACTGGAGGGGAGAAAATCATTGAGTGCGCGAATGAGATCATCGGTCTCGGAGTGAAGCGCAAATTGCGTAAGTTCTTCAACGACACGGTCAAGGGCTTCGCCATCCACTTTTTCCTCCTCAGCGGCGCGAAAAATTTCCGCATGCTGCGTCGGCTTGAATCGCATGCCTTCCTCCCAAAGGTCTTCCCTTAGTTTTTCTCCTGGACGAATCCCTGTAAAGGCAATATCGATATCACGATGCGGTTCCAAACCAGAAAGTTTTATCAGGTCTTCGGCAAGATCAAGAATGCGAACTTGCTGACCCATATTGAGCATGAATACTTCACCGCCCTGCCCCATCGAAGCGGCTTGCAATACAAGATGCACCGCTTCGGGAATGGTCATAAAATAACGATGCATTTCAGGATGTGTGACCGTGACGGGTCCACCGCGCGCAATTTGATTTTTGAAAAGCGGCACCACGCTGCCACGGCTGCCGAGCACATTTCCAAAACGAACCACCGAATACGCGCGCTTCGTGCGCTGAGCGGTATCGAGGACGATCATCTCCGCAAGGCGCTTGGTGGCGCCCATGATGCTGACGGGACGAACGGCTTTATCTGTGGAAATGAGCACGAGTCTTTCGACCCCATACCTGTTCGCTGTTTCGACGATATTTCTCGTGCCGAGGATATTGTTCGTGACCGCCTCTGCGACATTCACTTCCATCAAAGGGACATGCTTATGTGCGGCGGCATGAAAGACCACCTGCGGCTGGTGCAGTTTAAACATCTCGCCGATGCGGCTCGCATCGCGCACATCGGCAATGACAGGATGAACGGACAGGGAAGGCATATCTTCATTGAGTTCGAGCAGCGATTCAAAAATGCTGTTCTCCCCATGCCCGAGCAAGATAAGCTCCGCTGGTGACCAGCGCGCCACCTGATGGCAAATCTCACGTCCGATGGAACCACCTGCGCCCGTGACCAGGACGCGTTTGCCGCCCAGGATCGAACCCACCAAATGATCATCAATTGTGACGGGCTCGCGGCGCAGCAGGTCGGTGATATCCACTTCCCGCAATCGATTGACGCTGACCTTGCCGCCAATCAGTTCATACATACCCGGCATGGTACGCGAGGAGATTCCTTTTTGCCGGCAAGCGTCGTTAACCGAACGAATGATACGCCCGGGCGCGGATGGAATGGCGATGATGACTTCGTCCACCTGCTGATTATCGAGAACATCCGCAAGTTTATTTACCCTGCCGATGACAGAGACGCCGTAGATCTGATGATTCTGCTTGGCAGGGTCGTCATCGAGAAAGCCGACGGGAACCAGATTCAACTGGGACGATTTTTGCAATTCGCGTACAACCAGCGCGCCCGCATCTCCAGCGCCAATGATGAGAGCGCGCCTGGCTTTTCCCTTGCGTGACGGAGTGTTCTGCTCTGCGAGGATGCGCAAAGCAAAGCGTGAGCCGCCGATCAGGACAAGTGACAGGAGCCAGTCAATGCCGAGCGCGGAGCGAGGCATGCCGGGTTGAATCCATCCAAAACTGATGAGTAAAAGCATCACGCCAGAGGTCAAGACGGAAGCAGCCGTCACAGCAACTGTGATCAAGCGAAGTTCGCTGGTGCTCGCATAGACCCACAAGCGGCGATACAAACCGAAATAATAATAAACCGTGATTTTAACGAGTAATGCGACTGCGCACATTACAAGGGCGGCAGGGAAATAAAACGGCAGCTCTTTAACATCCAGGCGCAGGGCAAAACTACCCAGCACCGATACGATGATGAGGGCTATATCGCCAATTAAGACAAAGCGGTTACGAATGTGAGAGCTGGATGACATTTGAAAGGGTGAGTGATGAATTGCAAAGGATGAAAGAAATTTAAAACGTAATATGAATTGCGCAGAATATGTTTACGCACTTAGGTATTTGCAAACCCGTGCATAGATTAACCACCACGCATCTCTTTCACCGCTTCTTTCACACCTTCGGCCAAATTGACTTGAGGTTTGAAGCCGAGGACATCCATTATTTTCCCTGGTGCGCCAAGGGAACGATAGATATCGCCTGTACGCGGTTCGGCGTGAATAGGTTTGGGAGCATCGGGAAAGATTTCATAAAGAATGTCAACCAGGTCAAGCAGCCGAGTCTCGACACCAGTGCAGACGTTGAAGATCTGCCCCGCTGCGGCGGGATGTTCGGATGCGAGCAAATTCGCCTGCACCACGTCACGAACATTGACGAGGTCACGAGTCTGGCCGCCGTCACCGAAGATCGTGATCGGTTTATTGTCCAGCATACGGCGGATGAAGATCGGCACTGCCGCGGCATACATGGAGTCGGGTCGCTGGCGCGGGCCATAGACATTGAAATACCGCAAAGCAGCCACTTCCAGTCCGAATTGATGGGTGAATAATTCAGCGTACATTTCAGCCACTCGTTTTGAGATGGCATAAGGCGATAGCTGACGAAGCGGGGTTTCTTCTACGAGGGGCATGGCATCCGAGTCACCATAGACTGCCGCGCTGGATGCGATCACAACGCGCCTGACGCCTGCCTTGCGCGCCGCGTCAAACAATAAAGATGTGCCTGTAATGTTCACATCAAAACATTCCTGCGGCTTTTCCATCGATTCAGGAACGGAGACGAACGCCGCTTCATGGAAGATGATCTCGACACCTTTGACAGCCTGCGTAACTTTGGATACATCACGCAGATCACCTTCGAGAATTTCAATATCCAAATCTTTCAAATTCTCACGTTTGCCTGATGAGAAGTTATCTAATACGCGAACCTGGCCGCCTCCCTGCAGCAGAGTAGACGCAACATGAGATCCAATAAACCCTGCGCCGCCTGTCACCAAATATTTCATTTATCTGCCTGTCCTTCTTAAGACCGTACCAATCGTACGCAGGACAGTATTGAAATCCAGGCTAAGGGTACGATGCTTAATATAATACAGGTCGTATTCAAGTTTTACAACGGTCTCTCTTACAGTGGCAACGTATCCATAATTGATCTGCGCCCAGCCCGTGAGGCCGGGTTTTACAAGCAGACGCGCACGGTAAAACGGAATTTTCTTTTGATACTCAGCCACCAATTCAGGACGTTCAGCGCGCGGACCTACCAGGCTGATCTCGCCGCGCAAGACACTCAAAAATTGAGGCATTTCATCCAGGCGTGTGTGCCGCAAAAAATTACCGACTCGAGTCACACGCGGATCATTATCCACGGCTATTTTAACTTCGCCATACTCCTCTGCGTTTTGCTTCATGGTGCGGAACTTGAGAATTCTAAAAACCTTGCCTCCCCTGCCAAGCCTGGGTTGGGAATAGAAGATCGGGAATCCGCTTTCCAAGAGGATGGCAAGCGATATGAATGGGAAAATAAAAGCGAAGATCAGACATCCAAAAGCGCCGCCCAAAATATCCATCAACCTCTTGGAAAGTTCATACATGCCGCTGACTCGCACCTGATCCACAAAAGAGCGGATGACCCAGTCCGACTCGAGATGCTCAATCGGCACGCGCTGGGTCAACTCTTCATACATAATCGGCATGCGTGATACTTCCACACCGCGCTCCTGCGTATCCAGGATGGTTTGAAAAGTTTCGCCCTTGATCTCGCCGTTTATCGCCACCACAATATCTGAAACGCGATAATCTTCCACAAGGTCCAAAAGGTGCTCGCTGGTTCCAAGCACAGCAAAACCATAATAGGATTTGCTCTTCTTTATTAAATCATCATCTATGAATCCAAGCAAAAGAAAAGGCGGCGGGCTGAGTTTGCGATAAATATCCGCCAGGGAGTGACCTGCCTTGCCCGCGCCCACGATCAGCACACGGCGCATTAACCCTGACGAGGTGTAGAGTCGAATATAGATGGCGCGCCAGCCCAGAGTTAAGATCGAGGCGATGACAAGGAATGCGCCAACTGCAATACGCGGGAGAGAGTTCGGGTCGAGATTGATCGTAAAGAGCAGGGAATACGCCAGTAAACCAACGATCGGCGCCACCGCAATTCCGCGCAGTGTCTTCCTCCAATTTGCCGCGGAGTGCGGGTCGTATGATTCCACCATCAACAAAAGCCAGACAAGAGGAAGCAGGTAAAACCAAAGTGGAACTTCGATTGTGAGAAGGCGTTCGGCTCGGCCTGGCGCTATCCCGCTTTCGATCAGTTTATAAAGAGAATACTGATACCAAAAATAAATTGCGCCGCCCATGGCGCTAACAGATGCAATAAAATCTCCCACCATCAAAATGGTACGCTGCTCGCTTGGTCTTAAACGTAAAGAAGGACGATAGATATCAGCCATTTTTATTAAACAAATTTATGATGCCGCTCCACAAAAAACCCGCACCCCAGGCTAAATGCATAGTTGAGATCGCAAGCGGCAACCCCAAAAGAAGAAAGCCTTTCCGTTTCTTAATTGCCAGTTTCAAACCAGCCAAACTCAGCGAAGCAAAATAAATGAATACCTGCGCCGCGAGTACAGACCGCATCAACACAACCCAGAAGGATAACACAATCAAGACAATCAAACTGAACACGAAGACAGGCGGTAAAGCCTGCCGCCAGCGCAAAGTGTGCGGATAACGCCTGAGCATTTTAAATTTCCAATAACCGTAACGCCAGTATTGGAGTGCAAGTTTTCCAAATGTACTGCGCGAAAAATAAATACAGCGAATGGACGGCTCCAGCCAGACCGTTCCGCCTGATTCACGCACGCGTGTGTTGAACTCGTAATCTTCATTCGCGAGCAAGGTTTCATCAAAGCCGCCAATCTTATCGATCAACGCACGGCTGAAGGAACCAAAAGGCACAGTATCCACTGCGCCCGCTTTTGCATTGAGGCGATACAGCGCGTCCCCCACTCCCAAAGGATGCGCCGCCGCAAAGGAAATAGATTCAGCCACCCAGGTTTCAGCGCTCGCACGGATCTCCCACACACCGCCCACGTTATCCCCTTTGCCTGATTGATGAGCCGAGACGCAACGCTCCACATATTCAGGAATGGGCATGGAATGCGCATCCAAACGGATAATGATCTCGCCTCTTGACTCACGAATGGCCTGATTCAATCCCGAGGGAATCGTCCGCACCGAATTCTCAACCACGCGCACAACCAGATCGGCATGCTCCTTTTGGAATGCAGCGATCACCTCCCGCGTACGGTCCGTGGACAAGCCATCAGAGATGATCAATTCCATCTGCTCACGCGCATAAGTCTGCGCGAGAATGGAATCCAACAAATGGCGGATCGTGGCTTGCTCGTTGTAGCACGGAACAATGATGGAGACAAAAGGCAAGATGGTCATTCTTGTGATTTAGGCATGGATTCGCAGCCAAAAGAAAGGCGGCGGGAAGGTAATTATTTACGAAGAGTAATTGCATCCGCAGATCTGGGAACAAGAGGCAAAAAAACATCAAAGGTTGTTCCCTCCCCCAACCTGCTGCGGACGCTAATTCTACCACCATGAGCCTGCACAATTTCATATGCAATCGCCAGCCCCAGGCCTGCACCATGTTTCTCGCCGCCCCTGCGGGCAGGGTCAGCCTGATAAAACCGTTCAAAGATCTGCGCTTGGCTCTCCTCTGGAATCCCTGCACCTGTATCAATAACCGAGATGAGCATTTCATTATTTTCAACCGAAGCCCGCAACGAGATCAACCCTGCGCGCGGAGTGAACTTAAGCGCATTATCCACCAGGTTGGTAAAGACCTGCGCCATGCGGTCACCATCCGCAGGCACGGCTGGCAAATTTGATGGAACATTCACTTCAATATTCACACCCGTCCTCTGCAATTGCGGTGAAAATTTTTCTGCAATAGCATTTAACAAAGCGGGCATATTCACAGGTGTCATTGTGATATCTGCTGTGCCTGCGTCCAGCCGCGCAAGATCAAGCAAATCCAGCACCATGCGGTGCATCCGCCCCGACTCGGTATAGATCACCTGCGCGGCTTGCTGGCGCGATTCGTTCGCATCGGCTGTGCCATCCAGGATCGCCTGGGCGAATCCCTGGACGGAAGTGAGCGGCGTTTTCAATTCATGCGAGACATTCGCCACAAATTCGCGCTGTGACTTTTGACCCGCCTGCATGCGCGCAATCATGGCATTGAAGGCCCGCGTCAATTCCTGGACCTCGTGCGGGCCGCTCGTTTCAACAGGCTTGATCTCCTCTGAGGGTAGCAGACGCGCCACCAGCACTACTTTTTGCAGCGGATCTGCGATCCAGCGCGCAAAAAAGAAAGCAACCACAAGCGAAAGCAACAGTGCGATCAGGCCGCCTTGCAGGATGAGAGGCAAAAATTCCTCTCTAAAAACATTCAAAATTGATATACGCGGACGTGGAGCTGCCACCATCAAAAAGGAACCGTCTGGCAGTTTCTCAACCGTATAAAGCCAGGATGCACCGTTTTCATCGCGCGCAAGGGGTATCGTATTGCGAGTCAAAATTCTTCTTTCGGGGAAGGGGAGCACAACTTCCCTGTCAGCGTATGTATCCAAAATAATTTGTCTATCCTGGGAATACAACAAAATTCGGACGTTAAAAGTATGCGAGGCTCTTACTGCCGTTGTGGAAATAGACTGGGATTGCGGCGCATTCCCACGCTCCATAACAACTGCCTGCACGGCCCGCAACCGTTCCAGAGTTTGACGATAAAGGATGGGATTGCGGATCAGGGACACAAACATAATCATCGCCACAACACCTAAGGCTGTAACAATGATGAGTGCATAACTTAACCAGAGACGGGAGCGAAGGGAGGAAAACATGGGGAGAAGAAATTGTGTCATTGCGAGCCGCCGTTCTTGTACATTGGTGGCGAAGCAATCTCAGTGTCGTTAAGGGAGATTGCTTCAGGCTAAGCGCAAGAGCGCCCTCGCAATGACATTATGTTACCAGTTTATACCCAACACCTGTCACTGTTTCTATCTTAACACTCCCGCCGTCCAGTTTCTTGCGGAGGTGGGCAATATGCACATCAACAGTGCGGGTTTGACCGTAATAATCAAATCCCCAGGCTAGTTGTAGTAATTGTTCGCGGGTAAACACCCGCCCGGGTTGTTCTGCCAGGGTGAGTAAAAGGTCAAATTCCTGGGTACGCAGGTCGAGGGTATGCGAAGCGAGGCGGGCTTCCCGTGTGACAGGGTCAATGGTCAAATCGCCGCGCTGTACCGCTTTGCCATCCCCATGCATCTTGTTATCGCCCCTGCGTAAAATGGCTTTGACGCGCGCAACCAATTCACGCGGATTGAAAGGCTTGGTGAGGTAGTCATCCGCGCCGAGTTCCAGGCCGAGTATCTTATCAATATCCTCATCCCGCGCGGTCAACATGATGATCGGGGTTTGATCTCCGCTGGCGCGCAATTTTTTGCAAACTTCAAAACCATCCAGTTTTGGGAGCATCACATCCAACACGATCAAGGCAGGATGGTGTTTTGCAACTGCTGCAAGCGCGGATTCACCATCTGAAATTCCCTGCACGCGAAAGCCCTCGCGCTCGAAATACATCCGCGCAAGTTGAATAATGGAGGGTTCGTCATCAACCAGCAGGATCAATTCAGACGACATGGTTCAGGCCATTAATGCGACGGCTTCAATTTCAACCAAACCGCCTTTGGGCAAAGCGGCAACGGCAACCGTACTACGCGCAGGCGGGTTTTCGCCAAAGTATCCGGCATAGATCGAATTCATTTTGGGGAAGTCATTCATGTCTTTAAGAAAGACGGTCGTCTTAACGACATGCTCAAGGCTGGAACCGGCCGCTTCCAATACGCTGCGGAGGTTGTTGAGTACTTGCCGCGTTTGCTCTTCAACACCGCCTGCAACCAACTCCCCTGTGTCGGGCTCAAGACCGATCTGTCCGGCCGTGTAAATCATCGATTCAGTACGGATGGCTTGAGAATATGGACCAATGGCCCTGGGGGCTTTATCGGTTTGGATGACTTTCTTTTTCATGTTTACCTCATTCTAATAATGTAAATGCGCAAATCAATCGTTTGACAGCGCATTATTGGAATTTCTATTTTACCGCTTGTTGCATAAATTACTAAACTTTTTTTATCTGTCAAATTGAAAGTTTTTGAGGAAACCATTCATTAAAACACAGACAGGCACGGACTATCTGCGCCTGTCTGTGTTTAGGAATTATCTTTCGCGTTCTTTCGGCACCTCAGCAGGTTTATTTGCTTCACGGAATGCTTTCAAGGCCTCACGCAAAGCCTTGAATGAATCACCCACCGTGGATTTGATCTCCTGCATCTTCGTGCGCATTTGCTCGACTGTGGATTTTGCCTGTTCGGCATCCGTCACCTTGCCGTTCTCGTCAAAGCCCTGGTGTGAAGTGACAATGCCGTTAATGCTGTTGTATGTCGGTTTCGCGGCTTTCAATGCGGATTCATAAGCGTCCAGGGCAGCCTGCAAGGCAGAGACGTCCTTGCCATTTTCAGCGGCTTTGTCGATCCTTTCCTGAAATTTGGCAATATGAGCGTCAGTATCTTCAAACGCCTTGCCAAGACGTTCATACATCCGCAACTGACGCGCCCAAATCCGTTCCAATCTTTCCGTCGTCAACTCACCTTTTGCAGGGGGTGGATCGTCTGCGGCAAAAGCGCTGGTCACAGGGAATGCCGCGAAAACCAGGGCAGCGGTTACAACCGCCAATACCAATTTTTTGAATATGTTTTTCATCGTAAGCCTCCTTATAGGTTACGATGAAATTTTAGGGGAGGCAGGTTAAGTCGGTGTGGCGTGGATGTAAAAAGGTTGTAAATTTACGGCAACACAATCGGCGTGAGTGTGACAGTAGGTTGAGGAATGGGTGTTGGCAGAAGTGGAACCCAGCCGCTGAAATAGAAATAATTCGAGAGGAAGGCAGTCCGCTCGCGCTCATTCATCGGACGTGGACGTGAAAAATCCTCCAGCATCGCTGTCAGCAGTTCCACGCCGAGGTAACGACCATCATAAAAGACATGGCGGTCTATAAACTCGCGGCGGGTTCCATCTATGACACTGCCGTCAGGGAGGATGTACATCATCTGGTCAAAGAAAAGATTGCCCAAGCCGTAATGGATGAAGGAATCGCCGCGAAACTCCATCAAATGTGGAAAATGTGCCTGACTGCCGCTCACAACTACCGCGCCCGCATCCGCCATGCTGCGAAAATCCTCACCATGCGCATAACACGGGCCGGAGTGATAACACTCTTCATGCTGAAAAGTGAAGATGACCATATATCCCTGCGCCTTTAACTCATTGATCTGCTTTGTAAAAAAGTCATAATCACAATCCGCCGCGCCGGGCGAGGTCGCCGTTGCCTTTACAAAAACATACGACTTCTTGCCGTTGCAGCCCATGAACGCGAGTTTATTGCCGTTGACTTCCATCAAGACAGGCAGGCGCGCTTCTTCTGCATTTGCGCCGCCGCCGTAATACGGCAGGTTGTTTTGCTTGTAGATCTCCAATGTATCCAGCATGGCTTGAGTGCCGCGATCTGTAAAGTGATCGCCCGTCAATTCGACAATATCCGTCCCGACATATTTCAGCAATTCAAAATATTTCGGGTCACTGCACAAAATGAAATTGGTGTACCCGGGCGTGGGGTACGGACAGCGCTTATCGAAAGCCACTTCATTGCTGATATGCGTCACATCCGCGTTGTACAACCAATCATGGATCAACTCGCCGGGGCGCGTCACGCCTTTTGTTTCCATGGTAAATGCAGTGGCGCGTACCAATGCCGTGACGCCTGTTAAAACGACTGTGGCCAATTTTGAAGCATCCCGATTCGATTCAGGCAATGCAAATGATTCACTATCTGACAATCCAAAATTTATTTTGAGCGGATATAACTCCGTATCAAAATCCTTGTGAAGGGGAGATTGACCATCCAGGCTCAACACCTTCCACTTTGGATTGATCTCCTCGAACGGGATGACCGCCCAATCAGACATTTCCAGCCATGCAAGATCCAACAACTCATCTGATGGAATGCTTCGCGCCACGCCCGCTGCTGGTTCACCCCACAGGGCAGTAAACGCCTCCAGAGTGGATTCAGCCATTAGTAAACCGCGCCCAGCCAACGGTCCGGAAGAGGCGCCGTTCCAGGCGGAGATCAAATCCTCGTAAGCCACGTCATCTGTTACTGTGGGAAACGGCGCAACCAGGGCATAAATCCACAATGCGCCTGACTCGGATAGATCCAGTTTTTGCGTGGCGAGCGCGGAATCATCAACAAGTGGAATATCCCTTGATTGCGCGATGAGGCGCAAATCATTTGGCACAGCAGGGCTGACCCACAAAGCAGCGGGCATGGGCGTAGTTGTGACAGTTCGAGTCGGCTCTGGCAAAGCTGCTGTCTCAATCGGCACAGCCGTTGCAGGGAAGCAAGCCGCAAGAATGAACATGCAAATTAGATATATAAAAGTTTGTTTCATGAAAATCTCAATACCGCTTCAAAATAAAAGCACGAAGCAAATTGCGTCATGCTTTAGAAATCATATCCATCAGCGAGCTGATGGACTCCAGAGGATACTATAAAGTTATTTGAGCCAATGAAAAGGACTTCAGCGCCTCTTCATCAATCGTCACGCCCAGGCCTGCGGCGTGGGGCACGTCAATGGTTGAGTCTGAATTCAACACAAAGCGTTCGTTGGTAATATCGCGCGCATAATAACGATCCGAGGCAGAGACATCACCGGGTAAGACAAAGTTGGGCAGTGAGGCCAGTGCGAGGTTCGACGCGCGCCCTATGCCGGTCTCCAACATGCCACCGCACCAAACGGGCATCTGATGCCCCTGGCACAGGTCATGCACCATCACGCCCTGACTCAAGCCGCCCAATCTGCCAGCTTTGATGTTGATGATCCTGCAGGCCATCATTTCAATGGCATAGCGCGCATGACGCGGCGTGAGGATGCTTTCATCCAAACAAACCGGCGTTTCAAACTGCGCCTGAAATTTATGATGATCCCAAATATCGTCTTCAAACAACGGCTGTTCGATCAGCAGCAAGTTCAATTTGTCCAACGGTTTGAGTCTCGGCGCGTCATCCATTGAATAGGCGGAGTTCGCATCCACTTGCAAGCGCAGGCTTGGAAATTCCCTGCGAACGGCGGCTGTATCCTCGACATCCCTGCCCGGCTTGATCTTGATCTTCACGCGCGCATAGCCCTGCTCGACAAAATCCGCCGCGCTTCGTACCAGGCTTTGAGTTGATTCCTGAATCCCGATCGAGACCCCCACCTCAACCTTTTCACGCACGCCTCCCAGCAGCTGGCGCAGTGACTTGCCGGCCCGCTTGCCAAGCAGATCCCAGATCGCCATTTCAAGGCCTGCTTTGGCAAGGTGATGCCCGCGAATGCCAGCGACTCGTTCCTGGAAATCAAGCGCATCTTTAACATCTTTGCCAAGAATTGACGGGGCAATAAAATCCTTGAGAATGTGCATGGACGTGCCAGTCGTTTCGTAGTTATAGCCCGGGTCACGGGTGGCGACACACTCGCCATACCCGGCAAGTCCCTCGGAATGAATTTTAATTATGACACACTGCCGATCGGTCTCGCGCCCAAAGGAGGTTTCAAAGGGCGCGATCAAAGGCATTGAAACATGCTGGAGGGTAATCGATTCAATTTTCATGTTAATACTTATTCAACCTTTACATCACCGGTATCTTCATTCATCTTCATGCCGCGCAAAGCCTCATCCATGCTGGTGGATTCCAACCGCATGCCCGGCGCAGGTGTGCCGCAATACGGGCAGAGGTTCCAGGATAATTCCATGAACTTCGAGCAGTTATGGCAGGTCTTCTTTAACTTGGTATGACAATTCGGGCAAACCTGCCAGTCTTCTTTGACACGTCGTTCACAGCCCGGGCAAAGCGGCAGGTCTTCCAGCGCTTGAAGCAAGGCTTCCTCTTCCAGCGTGCGTTGATATTCCTCCTCCAAGGTACGCGGTGGACGCAAGATGAGATAAACTAACACACCTGGCAAATTCATGATCGCCACAAGCAAAGCCGCCAGTGTTTTCACCAACGGGTCTCTCGCACGCGCGCGGATGTCACGATACGTCCACACCACCAGGCTGATCCACAACGCGGCCAGAAATGCGCCGCCGAATGCGGTCAACACGAGGGTTAAACTGCTGATAAAAACAGGATCAAAGGTCATGGGAAACTCCGGTTAAAGCAGGGATTTCAATATATTAACCATTATCTCATGTCTTATGGGGTTTGGAACACAAAACGCCAGTTCGTTCCATCCTGTGTGTAAGTGGAGGTTGTACCCATAACCTGATAAAAGGTGCGTCCCGGGCTCAGATAGATCGGGGCTCCATCCAGATAGGTTAGCGTGATCGGTTGGTCTCGTTCAATCCGATTCCAATAAGCGGGTAACACCACTCCATCGCGGAAGACAATCGCATTTCCAAAGTCAACTAAATCAATGTGGAATACCTCGTCTTCCGCGTTATTAGGATTTGCAAAAATATGCGGGACGAACAAAACAACCACGTTTGCGGCAGTGACTGGCAATCCCGTCTGCGCATCTGAAAGCGGAGCGTACGCTTCGGGCTTTCCCTTTATCATGTCATTCGCTTCCGAATAGCGGATGTAGTTATTCGTGGCGGAATCATATTCCCAATAGTTATAGCTATAAACCGAGTAGAAAGAATATATCCGCGTTGCCTGCAATTGGCTCTCAGGCACGTCCGCAGTAAAAAATCCACCACTGATGATTTGCGGCGAATTATCCAGGCCCTTTTTTTCAGCACAGGCCGGCCATTTTGTTGAATTGAAAAACACATTATTATAGGATTCGCGTTTATACGGACCAATAAAATAGGGCGGGCAGGAGCCAATTCCCACGGTAATGAGGAATTGGCTGATGTCGGTTCCCTGCAAATAGTTCAGTTCACGCGGATCAGCTCCTTTGAACATCAGGAAGGCATGATACATGCGGGAAATGTGCTCATCCAAGAACCTGCCTGAACGCACAGGCCCCACACGAGATGAATCGTTGCTGTAAAAGACTGCAATAAAACGCGTATCGCCCCATTCAATGTAATATTCATAGACTACATCCGCCAGGGTCAACCCGGATTGCGGGCGGACATAATCCGGCGAATTGCCAATCTTAATTGCAAGCGGCCTGCGCTGCAGCAAGGACGGGTCATTGACTGGTAAGCCTGTCAATGGATTGTTGATAACAAGTGGGTTGATCTCCGGGGAAGGAGAAAGTTGAACGAATGCAGAAAGATTCTCAACAACAACATATTTTGTTGGATAGGGCGTATAGGTCGGTGCGGGCTGCGGGGTTGTGATCGTAAAGTAAATACCCGGAGAATTTTCAGGGGCGGGCTGGAATGGCGTCAGCGTTGGAAGAATGTTTGGGAAAACAAGGGCAGGCATCGGTGCAGGCGTTGAGGCAGGGACGGCACATGAAGCACTGAGTAGGCTGATCAATGTCCAGTATATTATTTTATATCCAATGAGTCTGTGTCGTTGAAAAGTCATGATGGTGATTGTACCAAAAGCAAAAGGAGTTAAAGGGGCAAAGCCCCTCAGGGATAAAACTGATACAATTGCATTCTCCCATGTTGATCTTGATCTCCTGCCTTTTACTTTTTGTCACTGCGCTGACATTGATTGTACTGCGCGTGGTACAACCCAATGCGCGTTACACGTGGCTGGTGGCGGTCGGGGGCGCAATGCTGGCGCTGGTCAGTGTCTTCATCTGGCTGGCGCAAACGCCTTTTGACTTTGTACTGCCTGCATGGCAGCCGGTCACGTTATTTGCATCGCCGATCCTGTTTCGGGCAGATGGTATATCATGGCCCTTTGCGTTTGGCATTACTGCCTTGACCCTGTCCATGTTGTTGACCACGGTAACCAGGCCGGTCTTCGTAAATTCCTTCGCCTGGGTCGGGACACTTGCGCTGGGCGGGCTTGGCGTTCTGGCTGTTACGGCAAATAACCCGCTCACCCTTTTATTGGTGTGGGCGGCATTGGATATCACCGAATTATTAACCCAGCTGGGCTCTGTGGATGGATCTGCGAATAACGAAAAAGTTGTGATATCTTTTTCAATGCGCGCCTCGGGAATCGGTGTATTGTTGTGGGCCACCATTGTCAGTATTGCGGAAGGAAGCGCATTTGATTTCCAATCCATGTCGGCAGCGTCGGGCTTATACCTGGTAGTCGCGGCAGGCTTACGGCTGGGTGTGCTTCCATTACATTTGCCTTATTCATCTGAATCCATCTTGAGGCGCGGTTTTGGAACAGTGCTGCGCTTAATTTCTGCGGCATCCAGCCTGATCTTGTTAGGGCGCATTCCTGCCGGAGGGTTGAACTCCTTAGCCACACCATTCCTGCTGATGCTTGCAACGATGGCCGCGATCTATGGCGGCTGGATGTGGTTACGTGCACCTGATGAATTAATTGGCCGTCCTTATTGGATCATCAGTCTCGCTTCACTTTCTGTGATTGCCTCGCTGAGCGGTAATCCACTCGGGGCTGTTGCCTGGGGATGCGCATTGCTCCTCGTTGGCGGGGGTCTCTTCCTTGCATCCGTTCAACATGTCTGGTTAAACCGCATCATGCTGCTCGGCGCATGGAGTCTTTCCTCTTTACCTTTTTCATTGACAGCCAGCGCCTGGCTTGGCAGTTTGGGATTCTTCATTCCGTTCGTCATCATCGCGCAAGCCCTGGTCATCGCAGGATTTATCCGCCATGCCCTCCGCCCCGCGGGGCGTGACACACTCGATGCGCAGCCAGGCTGGACGCGCACTGTCTATCCATCTGGAATTATCCTGCTCATTACTCTTCAATTCCTATTGGGATGGATCGGCTGGGACGGGGCCTACCAGGTCGGCGCCTGGCTGCAAGCCGTCATCGCTTCCCTCCTGACCTTTGGGCTGGTTTGGGCGACACCGCGTTTTCGCATCCTCAACCCCATCCGCGCCCACTGGGTCACAGCCTCCACTACCTCACGCTTGAACGACATGGTTGAGGGGCTAGGGTCGCTATACCGCGTACTTGAAAGGATCAGTCAAGCCATCACTGTAACGCTCGAAGGCGAAGGCGGCATCATGTGGACATTGCTCTTCCTGGTCTTATTCGTTTCATTACTTGCACAGGGAACTCCATAACATGATCACAGACATCGTCTCATGGATCGCTGTAGGGTTGATCCTTGCAACTACCACCACCATCCTTATTAATAGAGACTGGCGCGTGAGTCTCGGAGCACTGGCCCTGCAATACCTCGCGGCTTTCTGGCTGGTGACCCGTCATCTGCCCTTCGCAATGGGTTCTGCAAAATTGATCGCCGGCTGGATGGTGGTCGCCGCCCTCGGCATGACACGTCTGGGTTTAACCAATTTAGAACACGAAGAAGACGCCTTCTGGCCGCGCGGGCAATGGTTCACGGCCATCCTGATGGGCATTGTCGCACTGATCACAGCAGGTTCCACACCGCGCATCGAAGCAGCCATCCCTGGATTGGGATTGCCGGTAATCGCCGGAGGCATACTTTTGGTCGGGGCAGGCGTTGTACACCTCGGCGTAACATCTGATCTGCTGCGCGTGACGCTTGGCCTTCTTACCATGTTAGCGGGGTTTGAAGTTCTATACGCAGCAGTGGAAAGCTCGATCCTCGTGACCGGATTTCTTGCAATTATAAATTTAGGGCTTGGAATCAGCGGCTCCTATCTCCTGATCGCCGGGTCGTCTCCCCTTGAAACAGAGGAAGAAATATGAGCGCCCCGATTTTATGGATAGCGATTCCATTCATTATGGGGGTCTTTATCTTATTCTTTTTACGCGAACGCTTCTCGGCGCTGATTGGCGGAGTCACGGCTGGTATTTTGGCGCTGGCTGCCCTGGTCTTCCCCATTGACACCGCGCTCCTGCTTGGTTTGATCTCATTAAAAATTGCGCCATCCATTCAATTCTTTGGGCGCAGTTTTGAACTCAACACAGCAGACGGCCCCTTGCTTGCCATCGTTTATGGACTGTCAGCATTATGGTTCCTAGGCACGGAAGCCTCAGGGACTTCCAACCGCTTCGCCTCCCTCGGATTAATGATTATTGCATTATTAACTGCATCCATCGCAGTCGAGCCGTTTCTATATGCGGCGCTGTTGCTCGAAATGGCGGCCATGCTGGCCATTCCATTGCTCGTGCCTCCTTATCAAAAGCCCGGGCGCGGCGCGGTTCGCTTTCTCATCTATCAAACGCTTGCCATGCCTTTCATTCTCTTCTCAGGATGGATGCTTGCCGGTGTGGAAGCCAGCCCCGGCGATCTGAGCACCACGACACAAGCAGGCACAATGCTTGGTTTGGGATTTGCCTTCCTGCTGGCTGTCTTCCCGCTCTACAATTGGATACCCATGTTGATGGAGGAATCATCGCCCTACGTAACCGGATTCCTGCTCTGGGCATTACCCACTTTCACAGTCATCTTCGCTCTCGGCTTTCTGGACCGCTACGCCTGGCTGCGGACTTCATCACAACTTTCCAACGCCATCCAATTTGCGGGCGTCTTGATGGTGGCAAGCGGCGGCATATTTGCATCCCTGCAACGCCACATTGGGCGCATACTGGGCTACGCCGCCATCGCAGAGACCGGGTTATTGATCCTCGTTATGGGATTAAGGTCTTCGGAGATCGTCACTATCACCTTCCTCACGCTCATACCGCGCGGCCTGGAATTGACCATTTGGGCGCTGGCGCTTTCGATCATTAAACGCAAAGCTTATTCATTACGCTTCAACGAGTTGCAGGGACTGGCGCGTAGTTACCCTGTGGCAGTTGCCGCACTTATTCTCGCACACCTCTCCATGACTGGATTCCCCCTGCTGGCGGGATTCCCGCCCCGTCTGGCAATCTGGCAGGCGTTGGCAGGTCAATCTCTCGTCACTTCCTTTTGGGTCTTTTTTGGAATGCTTGGACTGCTGGTTGCCGCCATCCGCACTCTTGCCGTTTTCGTCATGGCAAATGAGGATAAAAAATGGAGTGTGAACGAATCCTGGGTGCAAGTGACCATGCTCGGGCTGGGCGTGATCGGGCTTTTCATTCTGGGAATATTCCCGCAAGCTTTGCATCCACTTCTTGCCAACCTGCCGTCCTTGTTCGAACACCTAGTCCCGTAAACATCCCATGCTGGCGTGCTATAATTTAATTCACTCACCCTATGCAGAACGTCCCACAGGTTTCCAAAATTTAAGCCTGTTTTTGAAGTAAGCCTGTGGGACGGTGAGTATCATCAATTAATTCACTTAATTTCCCAACCATTATCGGAGAGCAGCATGGAATTCGAACAAATCGTCAACCGTCTCAATTGGCTGGAAAAACAACAACGCGGCAGCAAGGATTCGATCTCTGAGTTGAGCGAACGTTTGATTTCATTTGAAACATCGGTCAAAGCCGTATCCCAGCAGCTCAAAACACTCGGCAAGCAGGTTACAGAGATTGCCCCTGCTACAAAACGCGCGGAACAGTTCGAAGCCATGCTGATAAAACAACGCGCCGATTTTGTCAAACTGATCGAGGAGAATGAAAAAGCGAATATGCGCAAGGAACGCAATTCTGTGAAAAAGACGCAGGCAGAACTCGCCGAAATCAACAAAGGCCAATTAATAACCAGCGGCGCTTTGGCTGAAATAAAAAAACAACTCAAGGGGCGCGCCGATGAAATCCAGCGCATCTTGAATAATCAGACCGACCTTAAATCACGCATTGAAGACGCCGCGCGTTCCAACGAGGATGTTCAACATGCCTTGAAAGTATCTGAAGAATCCCGCAAGAACGATCTGAAACGGGTTGTAGACATTCAAGGTGAATTGACTTCCCTCCGCAAACGGATAGATGAGAGCCGTGGAATATCAGCGCTCAACGCCAACGGCATCCGCAATATCGAAAACCGCTTTACCGAACTGTTTGCATCCGAATTGGAACGCAAGCAGGCACAAACTTCCTTTCTCGAAAAACAAGCCATAGCACAGGTCGACCGTGACCGTGCCTGGATGGAATGGAGGCAAAAATATGATGCCTTCCAGAAGGAAGCCGAAAACATTGATACTCACGTTCAAAAACTGGATGAAGCCCTGCGCGGCGCAAAAAAGGCGCAGGAAACTTATCTTGAACTCAATACAAAACTTGAACGCCGCATCAATGAAGTGACAGAAATGCAGCGCCTCACTGAAGACCGCCTGCGGCAGGAATGGGTCAGCTTCAAGACAGATGACCAAAAACGCTGGACAGGATACAGTCTTTCCTCCGAGGAATCCTTTCGGGATATTCGGAAGGATGTACAAAAAACAGAAGAGCTCATTACTGCGTTGAACGAAGCCGCCCAGGTTTTGCAAGACCAAATGCATCAAACTACTGACACAACAGAAAAGCAATTACAGGAAATGATGAATGTAGTCCACGAATGGATGACATCCTACCAACGCATCATGGGGCATGGCAAAAAGACAAAGAAGTAATCAGTGATCAGTAATTAGAAAGTGGAGATCGCAACGGTCTCCTCTTTTTATTTTCATGTTTATTTGTATTTGTGGTTAAATAGAGCTATGAGAGTTATCGGTACTGCAGGCCACGTAGATCACGGCAAGTCCACATTGATAGAAGCGCTCACCGGCACACACCCCGACCGCCTCAAAGAAGAACAAGCCCGCGAAATGACCATCGAACTCGGCTTCGGCTGGCTCACCCTTCCCAACGGTGAAGAGGTCGGCATTGTGGATGTGCCTGGTCACCGCGATTTCATTGAGAACATGCTTTCAGGCATCAGCGGAATTGACGCCGCGCTGCTCGTCGTTGCCGCCAATGAAGGCGTGATGCCGCAGACAAAAGAACATTTGGAAATTCTGGATTTATTACAGATCCCCGCTGGGTTGATCGTCCTGACAAAAACAGACCTCGCTTCAGACCCAGGGTGGCTTGATCTGCTGGAAAAAGACATTCACTTAGCTGTGAGCAACACCGTCCTCAAAGACGCCCAAATTGTCAGAGTCTCTGCCAAAAATAAAACGGGACTCAAGGAATTAATTTCCTCACTAGAAAAATTATTACAGGATAAACCCGCACGCCTCGACCTCAACCGTCCGCGCCTGCCGATTGACCGCGTCTTCAGCATGAGCGGATTCGGCACCGTCGTAACAGGCACCCTCAGCGACGGTCATCTCGCCATTGGCGATGAAGTGGAAATTTTGCCGGGCGGAATGACGGGAAGAATTCGAGGGCTTCAAACGCATAAGAAGAAAGAAGAAAAAGCCCTGCCAGGATCACGGACAGCAGTGAACATTTCAGGGGTAGATATGGGCTTGATCCGCCGCGGGCAAGTGGTGACTCGTCCAAATCAATATCAAGCCACACGCAGAATTGATGCGCGGTTTCGATTGCTCAAGGATGCGGCCTCACCCATCAAACATGGCGACGAAGTGAAATTCTTTGTCGGCGCGAGTGAGACCATGGCAACAATCCGCTTGCTCGGCATAGAGGAACTCAACACAGGCAATGAAGGTTGGATTCAGCTTGAACTGCGCGAGCCGCTCGTTACTGTGCGCGGAGATCGTTACATCCTGCGCCGCCCATCACCCAGTGAAACGCTCGGCGGCGGCATGGTGATCGACCATCAACCCAAAGGCCGGCACAAACGCTTTGACGAAAGCATACTCAAGTCATTTGAGTCTCTCATGCAAGGCTCTCCAGCAAATATATTATTCGAAGCCGCGCTGGCTTTGAACGCGGCGAGCATCAAAGAAATTATAAGCCGTTCAAGGCTTGAGTCTACAACCGCCGAATCTGCCTTGAAAGAATTACTAATTACCAATTCCCTGATTACTCTCGAGAATGGCGACCCCACCCTCATAAGTGACCTGCTTATCATCGCGCTCCCTCACTGGAACGAACTGCGCGGACACGTTGAAAATATTCTCAACACCTTTCACGAACAATTTCCATTAAGGCGCGGCATTCCACGCGAGGAATTGAAAAGCAGGCTCAAACTCACGACGCGCATTTTCAACGTAGCAATAAAGAAACTCGTGGAATCAAATGTACTAATGGATATGAGGGGAGCAATATCCCGCAGCGGACATGAGATCAAGTTTGAGGCCAGCCAGCAGGCTCAGGTCGAGGAATTGATGCGAAAGTTTGAGAAGACTCCGTACGCCACGCCCAGCGTCAAGGAATGTCAGGCGCAGGTCGGCGAGGAAGTCATCAATGCTCTGATCGAAATGGGCGAGCTGATCCCAGTCTCGCAGGACGTCATCTTTCGCAAAAAAGATTATGAGGAAATGGTTGAAGAGATCAAAACAGCAATCCAACAAAAAGGGCAGATCACGCTTGCCGAAGTGCGCAATATGCTGGACACAACCAGGAAATACATACAAGCCTTGCTGGAACATTTGGATGCCATCGGCATAACCATGCGGGACGGCGATGCAAGAAAGTTAAGAAAATGAACGCCACCTTGTCTACAACATTGGTCAACAAACCTGAAAATGACCGCCCCGAATGTGTCGTGCCTTTGTCTTGATCTAGATCACGATTCCAGGGTTTTTCGTGAAGTACTGATATTGGCAAACTGCGACATAAATGTCACAGTACAAGAAATTAAAAAAATGCAAACCCCAAAAAACTGGCTGATCAGTCACTTCCCGGCGCTGGCCTCGCGTGATTATGTCCTGTTCCTGATCGGTCAATTCCTCTCCGTTATCGGCACGTGGATGCAAGCCACGGCCCTGCCCTATCTGGCATATCGCATTTCAGGCCGCCCGCTGGATCTGGGCCTGATCGGATTCGCAAATACCCTGCCTACGTTGTTATTTGCATTGCCCGCCGGCGTGCTGGTGGAACGCTGGGACAAACGTAAAACAGTGATCTTATTTCAAGCCATGATGTCCATCCAGGGGTTCGGGCTGGCATATCTCACTTTTACAGATCAAATTCAAATTTGGCATATGGTTACATTGGCATTCTTCTACGGTTCCGCCGTGGCAGTGGAGGTAACTGCGCGTCAGTCCATGCTGATCGAACTGGCAGGGCGGGAGTCATTACCGAGTGCAATTGCCCTGCAAACCACCGTATTCAATCTGGGTCGGGTGCTTGGTCCGCTTGGGGCAGCATGGCTGATTGCCTCAACAGGCAGCGAGGGGAGCGTTTTTCTGGCGAATGGGGTTAGTTTTGTGTTCGTGATCATCGGTCTGTTCTTTGCGCGCACCAGTTTCAAGGTCAAGCATGAGGCGCATAAACAACAAAACATGAGCAGCGAATTCAAAGAGGGACTACTCTACATCCGTCAAGATGCGGCCGTCCTATCTGCCGTTCTCATGTCTGCCTTGCTGGGGTTTTTCGGTATTCCACTGCTCCAACAAATCCCTGCTCTCGCGCGCGATGTATTAAAGACCGCATTCGATACGGAAGCATTGATTGCCGCCCGCACCAGCAGTTTATATATGGCGCAAGGCGTAGGCGCAGTGATCGCCGCCTTCATGATGGCTTATCTTAGCTCTACAAATAAAAACAAAATCTTATTGTGGGGGCAAATCGCTTTTATTTTTCCAGTGATTATCCTAGGCATGACCTTGAACACCCCTGTTGCATTGGTTTTGCTGGCATTGATTGGCTGGGGAACAGTGGCGCAATTGATCAGCATGAACATCATGATCCAAATGCGCGTGCCAAATGAATTGCGCGGACGTGTGTTCAGCATCTATTTCTGGGCATTACAGGGCGTGGCGCCTTTTGGGAGCATTATGATCGGCTGGATGGCACAAACCTGGAGCGTTCAAACCGCCATAATAACAGGCGGTGTGGTTTGCCTGCTTGGAATTGCATTTGTACGCCTGTTATTCCTGCGTACGGGGCAATCATCTGCTTAAGGCAAAATAAGCGTTTCTCTGTCTCGCTTGACGCTGATTTTTTACCCATGTTATGATGAAAACCATGCAAAACGATTTCAAAGAAGACGCACCCAACCCTGCTGAGGCTGGTAATCATAAAGGCCAGGGAAAAAGTACGGACACACCCTTAAGACAACGCGGTTTTCTCACGCGCTGGATGGACAACCTTGTGGGAATGGGGCTTGGCGAGTCGCTCATGCGGATCGGAGCAAACCTGTTTTCAATCATGGCGATTGTCATTGTGATCGTGCTTGTGCAGGCATTTAACCGTCAGACGCGGAATCCGCTCTCAGGAAACACGGCGCAGGCTTCAGGTCCCGCCGCGACCGCTGTTGTGGATATTGGCTCGGTCCCCGCTTTGGATATCCCCATCGTTGACGGCATCCCGCGCTCCGCGCAAATCCATACAAATATTCCATCCCGCCCGCGGCAGGAAATATCCATCTACAGCGTACAGGAAGGCGACACGGTCTTTGGCATTGCTGAAAAATTTGGGCTTGAACCACAAACCATTTTATGGGGCAATTACAATATTTTGCAGGATAACCCGCACTCGTTGAGGCCAGGCCAGGAATTGAACATTCTGCCTGTGGATGGTGTGTACTGGGAATGGCTTGGCGGGCTGACGTTTGGAAGCTGGGCTGAATTCTACGGCGTGACAGCCGCAGACATTATCGAATACCCAGGCAACTATATTGACCCGAACACAATTGGCGACTATAACAATGCAAATATTAAGACTGGCACCTGGTTGATCATCCCCAATGGAAAAAGGGAATTCGTAAGCTGGAGCGCGCCGCTTGGCGTGACACGCGAAAACCCCGCCTCTGCGCGCGTAATGGGAGCGGGTGCCTGCGACCCGGTCAGCGGCGGCGCTGTGGGATACGGAACTTACGTCTACCCCACCAACAAACGTTATCTATCAGGTTTCGATTTCTCTCCAGAGACCAATCACTTTGGGGTTGATTTTGCAGGCAATGAAGGCGAAGGCGTTTATGCAGCAGACGCGGGCGTAGTGGTGTATTCAGGTTGGAACGACTACGGCTATGGTAATATGATCATGATCGATCATGGCAATGGCTTTCAATCTTTATACGCCCACTTAAGCGCCGTCTATCGCGGATGTGGGCAAAGCGTGGGACAGGGTGAAGGCATTGGGGCAATCGGTTCGACCGGGCGTTCTTCCGGCGCGCACCTGCATTTTGAATTGATGGCCGGTTCGAAGGTCAACCCCTGGAGTTATCTTCCCCCGCCATAAATGACTTGCCAAAGCAAAAAGCATATACTATAATCTCAATTGCTTCCCCGGGCGCGTAGCTCAGCTGGTTAGAGTGCATGTATCACACACATGAGGTCGAGGGTTCGAGTCCCCCCGCGCCCACAAAGAAACTGTCGAAAGATGGTTTCTTTTATTTCCCACACATGCCCCTAATCCAATTGGAATTCAGAGGCAGTTTTAACTTATAATCAGCCATCATGACAACACATCATCCCGCAGCGCAACGGAGTGGACGCACGAACGAAGCCTGGCTTGCAGAATTGCGAGACTCAGGCAGTACCCATGCAGAAGCATTAAATGATCTGCGCGCGATCATCCAAAAAGGATTGCCCTACGCGCTTTCCCGCTGGCTATCTTCGGATAACCCGCTCTTTGAGCCCCTTGTCGAAGAAGTGACACAGGAAACCCTTCTGCGCGTGCTCGACCAACTGGATACATTTGAAGGCCGCAGTCTCTTCACCACCTGGGTACACAAGATCGCCATTCGGATCGCACTGACCGAACTTCGCCGAAAAAGATGGAGGGATGCCTCCCTCGACGAGTTGACGGAGAACGAAGACGCTCCGCCTCCCCCCGGCCTGCTTGCTGATCCCAAGGCATCTCCCGAAACCTCAGCAGAACGCGCCGACATGCTCGTCCGCGTCCGCCGCATTCTGGAGGAGGAGCTGACCCCCAAACAACGCGAGGCGCTCGTCCTGCTCGGCTTGCAGGATGTCCCCATGGAAGAAGCCGCCAAACGCATGAAGACCAACCGCAATGCGCTCTACAAACTCCTGCACGATGCCCGTCTGCGGCTGAAAAGACGCCTAGCCCTCGAAGACCTCACTCCGCAAGACCTATTAACCGCCTTCGAGCAAAAGTAAGATTAATATTTCGTTAATCGTCTCAACCTGTAGAATGAACATAAAAACTTTATTTCTACACATTCAAAATACATTCGCGCCCGGACAAAAACTTGAGGATGAAGTTGTGCTCAAGTTTTTAAGCGTCCTTGAAAAGGCGCGGGAGGATGAACTATCCTGCAGTGAAATGTTCGCCCGCCTGGATGAATTCGTCGAAACCGAAATCCAGACCAAAGATGCAGACAAGATCACGCCTCTCATCCGCGAACACCTGGATATGTGCCCAGACTGCTGCGAAGAATACGAAGCGCTTCTGGCAGTGCTGGAAAATACAAAATAAAAATAAAAAAGATGACGGGCGATAAACCCGTCATCTTTTTTATTTACGCAAGGAACAATTTCTCCCCCGCGCGAATCGCCACTTTCAACCGATTTTCAGCCGGCGTGATCGGACATGACCATATCTCATTGTACGCACAATAAGGGTTATAAGCGACGTTGAAATCCACGATAAAATGACCGCCCGCTAATGGCTCAGGCTCCAGATAGCGCCCGGCCGTGTAGGTCTCTTTGCCCGCCAGGGCATCCACGAACGGCAGGAAAAATCCATGCCCCCTTTGGTAGATCGTCAACTCAACTTCATTCCCCTCCACAACAAAATTAAACTTTCCAAACTTTTCATAGGCTTGCGCATCCCCCGTTGAAGTCTGCATTTCAAATTTTTCCTTGTTCGGGAATTCATCCACCGTCACTTCAAGGCGCAGCGAATCATTTTCAGCGAAATACTGCAATCCTTGAAAATCCTTCTTTTGTTCACGGGTCAGCGGGCTTTGCGGATGACTACCAAAGAAATCATCCTTCTCTGCGCGAAAAGCATCCAACTCTGTCATTGTTCCTCCAATCACCACTATGCACAATAGACTGTCATGCAGCATGAATTCTTACAAAACCATAACCAAAATAAGAGTGGGCTTCAATTTTTTGGAAAACCTGTAAACACGAATGCGATGGACTGAGCCTGCCGAAGTGTAGACAAAAAAAGGGGGGGGGAAAAAATTACAATTTTGTGCTCCTTTCCCCTTCATGACTTTCGTGTACTTGGTGTTTGAAAAGGCATTTCTGTTAATGCCTCGAGATTCTGACGCCCACCCCCACAAATAACGACCCCTTGCCAATTTATCTGCTTTATGCTATTTTTAGCGCCGAGTATAAAATAATGACTGATGCACTCAAAACAGTATGATCATCGAAGATGAACCGGATGCCGCCGAAATGTTCGCGGAAATGATGAGCGTCAACGGCTTCAGCATTATTAAAATGTTCTCCAGCGCCCCCGCCATACCGTTCATCATACAGGAAAAACCAGATTTGATCATCCTCGACCTTATGTTTCTGGATATCTCCGGGCTCGCAGCAGACGCATCGGTTTTCCTCAGCAAGCCTGTGGATTTTCTCGATCAAAAACAAGCTGCGAAAAAAGTATTGTAAAGAGATATATATCGCATGAACCTTCTGCGCGCCTTCATCGCCATCGAACTGCCACAATCCATTCAAGATGCAATCGGAAAACAAACTTTTCGCCTGCGCCAGACATTGGGAGCTAACCTCATCCGCTGGGTTCCCACACAAAACATGCATTTGACCTTAAAATTCATTGGGAATATTGCCAACACCCACTTGGACTTCCTCAAGCAACTCCTCACCCGCACAACTGAGTCGCATCCACAGTTCGACATGCAAATCGGCGGTATCGGCTCTTACCCAAACTCGAAGCGGCCTCGCATCCTTTGGGCAGGCATCCACGCCCCGACAGTCCTCGCTTCCCTGCAAAGAAACATTGAAGCAGGCACATCCCGCCTGGGCTACGAAAAGGAAGTACACCCCTTCACCCCTCATCTCACCATCGGACGTGTCCGGCAGAACATTGACACAGCGGACCTGACAAAGATCCGCAACGGATTGGACAGTATTCAAATTGGCAATATTGGCTCAGCCCGAATAGACTCCATCCACCTTTATCAAAGCGAACTGCACTCCAGCGGCTCGGTCTATACAAAATTATTTTCTGCGCCACTGAATAAAGACTAATAAATATCATGTCAGGCTGAGCAAAGCGGAGCATCTCTACCCAGGGAAAAGAGACTCTTCGCCTAAGGCTCAGAGTGACACCCACTGAGGTGAAATCTGAACGCACTCGAACTTGCACGCGATATCGTAAACTCTCTCGAAGATAAAAAGGGAGAAGACATCGTCCTGCTAGACCTGAAAGACATCGTCTCATTTACCGATTATTTCATCATCTGCACCGGCACCAGCGACCGTATGATAGACGCCCTCGCCAATGCCTCGCTGGATGACATGCGCAAAAAGCACCGCAAGAAAGGCAAAAAACAAGGCAACCCCCGCGACGGCTGGGTCGTCGTGGACTATGGCGATGTCATCGTCCACCTCTTCTCTCCAGACCAGCGCGATTTCTATCAACTCGAAGAATTATGGGAAGATGGAAAGGTATTGCTGAGACTACAATAAGAAAATCATCCCGCAGACTTTTGAAGTCAGCGGGATGATTATTACAAATTACGCATCACGCACACCAAATACATCTGGCAGCGGTTAAGGTTTCATGCCTGCCAGGCTCACGGAGCATATTCGTAATGTTTGGTCAGGGTGTCGGTGATGTAATTCTCCCATAGTGGCTGTATGATATCCCATTTGTAATCGTGAGATGAGAAGGTTTGAATAACCATACGCCCGCCCATGCATGATGCCAGCACGCCATAATCCGATTTGCGGTCGAGATGGAGGCCACCCACCAGCACGGCATCCCCGCCCGATCCCAATTTCAGCAGGTCGCCGGCATCGCCAAACCACGTAGGATAGGGATAGGAGGGCGCCGGCACAGTGTTGGGCGTGGAAAGCAGGGGGTGAAATTTATCCAGCCAGTAGATCGAATAACTGAACGGATCCCAACCCTTTTTATCACGCCACCAATCCCGGTGAAAACTGACGCCGCACTTACTTAATATCGGAGCGATCTTGCCATTCGCGAAACTATCCAAATCCCAGACTTCGATGATGACCGCCCCGCCGCTATTGATATGGTCATACATCATCTCGAACATCTCGCCGGTGAATACTGAGCGTACCTCTGATGCGACGATCATTAAATCCCATTTGGTTGCAGAATTGGCATGTTCCTTGAATCTGCCCAAGCCATCCCCTGCATTCACGATCTTACCGCCCGAGAAATTCATGTAATTTATTGTATTGGTGACAATCGGTAATAATGACGGATCTCCCACGATATCCTCATAGATGAGAATATTTGATGCCTTGATACGCGCGCCCATATCGACCGGGGCTGAAGTGGTGGCGACAACCTCCTCGTCGGGCGCCAGGGTATAAGCCTCAGCTGGCGGCGGGAGGGTTGGAGCCGCCAGCGTCATCTGTTGGATTGCCATACCCGTTTGCTGAATGCCCAATGCCACCTGCGTTTCCACCACGCCAGTATCGACACCGGTCATGCCGGGGATGCTACAGGCCAATGCTGCAAGCACAAGTATCAATGTTGCTGTGAACCATGGTGATCTTATCATAGCAATTTCTCCTTATTCAGCGGAAGAAACAATACACCCCCTAACAAGCATACTATACAACGGTTTACCTTATTTTAGCATATATAGATTACTTCTCAAACACCCACACATCTACAGCACGTTTCCAATCCACGAGTTCTTCATGCTTAAACCAGAGTGCAACTTCGCTTTCACCGGTTTCGGGTTTGTCCGAAGCGTGGATGAGGTTGCGCCCTACTTCAAGGGCATAGTCATGGCGGATGCTGCCTGGAGCGGATTCGACAGGCTTGGTGGATCCAACAGTCTGGCGTACGGCGGCAACAGCGTTAGGACCTTCCCAAACCATCGCCATCACAGGCGCGGAAGTGATGTACGAGATCAAGCCGTTATAAAATGGTTTGCCATTGTGTTCGGCATAATGCGTTTCAGCCAATGTTTGGCTGACCTGAATAAATTTCGCGCCAACAAGGCGAAGTCCGCGGCGTTCAAAGCGGGCAATCACTTCACCAATCAAACCGCGTTGCACACCGTCAGGTTTTACAAGTACGAGCGTTCTCTCCACTGATTTCCTCCAGAATATAAAAATTTAATGTTATTGCGAGTATTGCCACAGCAAAAAAGAGCTGCTATTCATCTCAATGGTTGTCGAGCTGGTAGGTTGAGCCTGTCGAAACCTTGTCGAGACTAAGAACCCTTTTGTGTGCAGGGAACTTCGACCCTTCGACACTCCCTTCGGTCGCAGGGCAACGCTTCGTTCGGACGAAAACCTGTCCCGGGGGTTCGGTTCGCTCACCTGCACTGGCGTGCAGGGCAAGTGTCGCGGCTCACCGTCTCGAAAGCGAGTCGTCGTCCATTGGCGGCGTAGTCGGAGAATGGATTCTTAGCAACCCTAAAGACGCAGCAATCTCCTTCATAATTTGGGAATTGCTTCGCCGCGAAAAATGCTTCTTTCAAGGACGTATTATCAAGTATTAACGAATTAACTCTTCGGCTTTGTTATAAGACTCAAGCGCTTCCATCAAGCGGTTCGCGCGCATGTAGGCATCCCCCAGCGTCTGCCAGATGCCAACTTCTACAGGGTATCGATAGATCGAATCTGTCAAATCGCGGATGGTTTCTTCAAGATGCTTGCCCTTCTTGATGAGTTTCCTGTAATGATCCAATGCGGCGGGTATATCGCCTCGATCCAACTTATCCTTAGCCTGATCCAACGCATCGACATTGCTCGGCCCATCAGCTTTAGACTGGGAGGCTGATATACCAGATTTCTTCACTGCCGAAGGAGCGATAATAGGTTCGATCGGTTCTGGAGAAAAGGAAAACTTCATGGTCGGATGTGTGCGCGATTGTGATGAATGCGTCTTTGGTTTCGGTTTGGGAGCGTGTATTGCCTGCTTTGGCTTTGGCGCTTCGACGGATTTTTCTTCCAAAGGATGCCAGTCGGAAGGCGAGGTGGGCTTGGGCTCAAGCGGAGTTGCTTCCGTTTCCCAGTGTTCACGATGCAACCACGGCGCTGTGTCATCGTCACCGGCTTGCTCAGGTGCACTAATTTTTTCGAGCTTACTTTGCAGCGGGCCGGGAAATTCTGTCGTCAGGGTGTCAGGTGCAGGCGCTTCGGTCGGGGTTGAGGCGATGAGTTCCTTCCACGATTCATCTTCTGCATCCTGTTTAGCATCCCTACCATCTAGCTTGTCAGGCAGAGCGGAATTGGGAGGTTGTATTCCAATCTGTTTTTCGTACGTGTCAGGGAAAGGCGGCCTTGCAGATGCTCGTATCAATTCAGGGTCAATATCGAGGCCGGGTTCATCATCCAAACTGCTGAGCCAGTTGGAAAGATCTTGATTGTTCAGGTCTTGATCTGCGAAGGATTTTTCCTGTGCAGGAGTCTTTTCATCGATTGGGTTGATCCAATTGGGCGGGCCGGATCCTTGTACAGCCGGCTGTTGTTCAGAAAATGCGGACTGATCGCCGGCATTGATCGACTGCTGAGTATCACTTAACCAATCAGTCATATCACGGCGTTGGAGTTTTTTTCCTTCAGTTAGTTCTTCCTGTTTTTCATTTTGATCAAGGTTTCTAAGCCACATCCCAGTATCATCACTTGCGGGCGGGGCAGTGGATGCTTTTTCAAATTCGGCAAAGAACTCTTCACCAATATTTTGAGCATCTGCAATCCAATTGGATTTGGAGGGTTCTTGAGAAGGAACAGGTTGAGTCTCTCCAATAGACTGGGCCCGTTGCACCCATGCGGGCGGGATTTCACTGCGTTTGCTCGGGTCGGTCACGAGTTCTTCAGGTTTGGCTCCATGCTTGACAGCCAGAGATTCAAGCCATGCCACCGCATCATCCTGTTCCTGCGCAAAAGGCTGTTTGACAGGAGTCTGCCGATCAATGTTCTGCGCTGGTGCCTCCCATTCCGATGGGTTTTCATTGCCTTGGCCGGGGTCTGTAACAAGTTCTTTAGGTTTGGCACCCTGTTTGGCGGCCAGGGATTCGAGCCATGCCACTGCGTCATCCTGTTCATGGGCTAATGCATCGAGAGTATCATTGGAGGGAGAAAATTCATTTTTCGATTCAATGTCACGCAGCCAATCAGGGATATCTGCAGATTTCGCGCTTGCCTGGGTGTTTTCAATGCCGTCCGACTCGCCAGATAGGGCGACAGGTTGCGCGGAATCATCCGATGCCTTTGCACCGTCGAGTCCACTTAGCCAATCGGGAGAGGGGCTCGGTGGCTGGTCTTGCGAGGTATCGGACAATTCAGGCTGTATTTTGCGGAGCTCACTGGTTGCCCATTTAGGAGTTTCCACAGGTTGGACAGCATCAGGGCGAGTTTCGGAGATAGGATCCAAGTGATCAGAGACAGGGGCCTGTCCTTTAAGCCAGTCTGGTAGATCGGCAGGGACAATCTTTTCCGAGGTATCTTCGTCAAAAATGGATGAGGGCTGTTCGAGGGTATTGGCTTCACCCCAGCCTGCATCGCGGAGAAAATCCGGGAGATCATCTTTTGCCTCGGAGGAAAAAGCCCTCTGCGGCGGGGATGATACCCCCTGCAGAGATGCTGCAGGTGCGGACTCAAATTGAGGCGTTTCGTCTGTAAATCCGCCAAACTTCAGCCAGTCTGGTTGATCATCAGAAGAGGCTGCCTCAAGCGCGGGGGCGGCAGATGAATCAAACCCAATACCAAGCGAGGAACTCCACTCCTGCCCTGCTGAAAATTCATCGCCAGAATATTCAAGTCTTTCCAAATTCACTGCGGCATCGGGAACTTCATTGCTTTGAAAGACCGAGCCTTTTACGAACGCTGCGTAAGGGTCCAACTCGCCGACTCGCATTCGATAGACTTGGGTATTTTCAGAAACGCCGCCAATTGCGGGTAATAAATCTACCATGATACGATTCGCATCATAGCAATATGGGAAATCTTTAAGTAGTTGATTGCAAAGATCAGAAGCCGCCGATGCTTGCCCGCTTTTGAGAAAGGAAGTTGCCAGCAAAATCTGCATATCGGTGCGCTGGGGATCCTTTGCAAGCACGGCGCGGATCTCTGAAATGGCTTGCGGATACAACTCGCCCTGAACGTACATGTGCGCAAGTGCGCCGCGGGTCATACGGATTTTGGGCGGTTCCATTCCATCGCGACGACCATACAATCTTCGTAGTTCACCTTGAATGGCGGCATTCGAGGGCTGAACTTCAGAGGCACGTTCCATATGCCAGATGGCATCATCCAATTTGTCCTCTTCATCGCGGATAATGCTCAAGCTGACGTGTGCAACAAAATCATCGGGCACACACATAAGCACACGACCTAATATATCAACCGCTTCTTTATAACGCCGTGACTCAAGATAAGCCTTGCCCAACAAGCGATAGGTTTCAAGGTGTTTTGGGAATGTTTCCAGGATGTGACGACAGTGAGCAATCGCCTCATCCGTACGTCCTTTTTCGATGAGGCTTTCTATTTCACGAGTGTAAATTCTCAACGAGACTTTTGCCATAACCGTTTTCCTGTACTAAGTATGCCCGATTCTTTGAAAAATCGCAAGGCTTTACGCTATTTTACTCGTAAAACAGCGGTAATGGCGGGACAGATTCATCAACAAGCTGATGAGCAGATAGCAACACCTTGCGCGCCTCAACCAATTTCACTTCGTCATTCGCGTGGATCTCAAACAACGGCTCGCCTTTCTGAACCTTATCCCCCACTTTTTTGTGGATGACGAACCCAACGGCATGATCCACAGGATCGCCTTTTTTCGCCCTTCCAGCCCCCAAGGCCACCGACGCTTCGCCTACGATCCTGGCATGGACCTCGAAAATGAAACCATTTCGAGGGGTATTCACCACTTCCACAAATTTTGCTCGCTCAAATTTTGAGACATCGTCCACATAGGAAACGTCGCCGCCTTGTGCCTGCACCAGCACGCGTAATTTTTCCAACGCACTGCCATCCTCAATGGACTTTTCCGCCATGCCGTGGCCTTCAGTGAGGTCTTTTGCACGCTGCCCTAATACCAGCACATGCGCGGCGACATGCAAACAATGCTCGCGGAAATCGGCGGGACCGCCGCCGCACAGGGTTTCAATTGCTTCTATCACTTCGAGGGCATTTCCAACCGCCGCACCCAAGGGTTGATTCATATCCGAAAGAAGGGCAACAGTTTTACGCCCCGCCAAACGGCCGATAGCCACCATTAAATCAGCGAGTTCGCGGGCCTCGTCCAAAGTTTGCATAAATGCGCCCAAACCGGTTTTCACATCCAGCACTATGGCTTGCGCACCAGCGGCAATCTTTTTACACATGATCGAGGAGGCAATCAGGGGAATGGAAGGCACAGTTCCTGTCACGTCGCGTAGTGCATACATTTTACCGTCCGCAGGCGCGAGGTCCAAAGATTGACCCGACAGTACGATGCCTTTTTCTTTTAATTGTTTTTTGAATTCCTCAGTGGTCAAATCGACTCGATAACCAGGTATGGATTCCAATTTATCGAGTGTGCCGCCGCTAAAGCCAAGTCCGCGGCCTGACATCTTGCCGACTGGCAGCCCACATGCCGCAACCATCGGCAGGACGGAGATGCTGGTCTTATCGCCTACACCGCCTGAGGAGTGTTTGTCCACCGCAATATCAACTACTTTGGAAAGGTCAAGCACCTGCCCGGAGTGTGCCATGGCAAGCGTAAGGTCAGCGGTTTCTGAAGGCGTCATGCCGTTGAGCATGACTGCCATTGCAAAAGCGGAGGCTTGATAATCCGGAATGTCCGCATTCGTAAAGCCACGCACGAAGAATTCGATCTCTGCGGTTGTTAATTGTTTTTTGTCGCGTTTTTTGCTGATGATGTCTACCGCGCGCATATTATCTCCTTGTGAAATCTTGCGCGGATATTTTATCGCATTTTGTCAGACAATACATGTAGTGGCGGATCGCGATCCGCCACTACAATCATTACGATTTCACCAATTGCTGCCCTTCTTTTGTATCTTTCACCCTCCACCCAAGCGCGGTGATCATGTCACGCAGGCGGTCTGACTCTGTAAAATTTTTATTGACACGCGCTTGCTCGCGTTGTTCCAGCAGGGATAATACTTCGTCTGATGGCGTTTCTGCTTCGGGTTCACTATTTATTGAATTGAGCGCCATCTCCCATGTTTTGGGATCGATCCCTTTTTCAATTGGTTCGGGCGGGCTGTAATTGCCAAGTTCACTGAATGAAAAACTTGCGCCAGCGGGATGGATTTCCAGGCTGTCGCTTTTCAAAATAGAGACCGAACCTAGACCATGCACAGCACAACTGCCTTTTTCACAATCCATGATGACGCCGGAATGTTCATCCAGCCCGACGATAATATTTTGCGCTGGGGTTAGTTTGCGCCATTGCTCAAAACGTTCCATGCCCATGAAACAGCGGCTTGTATCCAGATCCAGGCCGCCTTCGGCATTATTCCAGTGCGGAATGAAAGAGACATGCATTCCAAAATCGGAAAATAAACGTAACCCCTCTTTTACATGCACATCCTCGCCCACTTTGTAAATTTCATAAACAGGCAAAACCCATTCGCCGACGGAAATGGCTGCAGCGGAAACGAAGACCAAAGTTGCGCCCAGCCTGTGCCGCGCACGGATGACATCCCAGGCTAGTGTGCCGCGTAACTGACGAGCAAGATAGCTGGGACTACCGGGCCCCATAAAGATCATATTTGCTTGCAACAAAGGTTTTATGATTTCGGGGTTATCGGGGCTGAACTCTGTCCCTTGCTTGCGGGCAGGGATGAGATCAACTGTCGGTTTGTAGTTCTGCAAGCGGGTCTGGAGGAACTCCGCCACACGCCCTGCAACCAGGGAGGCGTTTAACTCAAAGCCAGCTGGCGTTTCCAGTATGGCAATCCGCAACGGGCTGGGGAGGAGGCGGGCAAGATTTTCGAAGATGCGTCCACCCGCAAGGGATGTCTCCCCGGAACCGAGAAAGGCAATGCGTCCCAAAGTCATGTTAAGTGGATGATTCGTTAATTTGATCTATTACATTTAAGAAGGTTTCATTATCGGGAGTATCGGACATGGATGAACCGTACTGTACATATCGGATGCGGCCTTCGGCATCCACGATGCAATTCAGAGGCATGCGTCCCAGTTTGAAAAGATTCACTTCCTGGCGATATATCCTCGCGGTAACGTGATCGAGGTCTGGCAGACCGATAAATGGGATATTTTCTTTTTCCCAATATTTCTTGAAAGAGTCCATGTCATTGGGACCAACAGCCAAGATCTCCGCGCCGCGTGACGTGAAATCAGTATAGTGATCGCGCATGCGCGCCAACTGCGCGCGGCAATGCGGTCACATGAATCCGCGCAGGAACGCAAGCACAATGGATTTGCTTCCGCGAAAACTTGTGAGGCGCACGCGATTGCCGATTGTATCTTCAAGCTCAAAATCGGGCGCGAGTTCGCCGGGGGTGATCAAATTTGATTTCATTAATTTTCCTAATTATTTACTCACCTTACGCGGTGTCATGCTGAGCGAAGCGAAGCATCTCGTATTTCGGCGGTTGAGACCCTGCGCGGAGTTTATCTTGAGCGAAGTCGAAAGGCTCAGGGAATCACGATTGGGTGTTAGGGTGAGTTATTTATTACAGGCTGCGAAAATTCTATGGGCCTTCCTCATGCGGGTCATGACCGCATTGTTTCCTTCAAGAGATCAATTCCTATCTACAAATTGTTTTGCTGCCAGCCAGATCGCATCAAACATCCCTGCAGTTAATTTTCCCGTGGATGTATTCTGCCGGCTCGGATGATACGAACACAACACCCAAACGCCATTCGCCAGCCGATAAGACGCGCCGTGAGCAAATTTATATACCGCACTGCGGGCGGAATATATTCTAAGAATTCTCTCAAATGCGATCCGACCCAGGCACACAATCACCTTTGGATTTAGGATTTCCAATTCCCTCTCAAGATACGGCTGGCAATTATTCAACTCCGCCGGACTGGGCTTATTATTCGGCGGTGCGCAGCGACCTGACGCGGTGATATATATATCCTTGAGGACAAGGCCATCGCTTCTGGACTCCGCCTCGGCCTGATTCGCAAACCGGGCGCGATGCAACGCTGGAAAGAGAAACCAACCCGAGGCATCGCCTGTGAATTGACGCCCAGTCCTGTTCGAGCCATGTGCTCCGGGAGCAAGTCCCACCACAAGCACACGCGCTTTCGGGTCACCAAACCCAGGGACAGGCTTGCCCCAGTACTCTTCATGTTTATATGCCTTGCGTTTAACGCGCGCAATTTCCTCGCGCCACTCCACGAGGCGCGGACATTTACGGCAGGAGATGATTTCGGTGTTTAGTTGATCGAGGGTCATAGCGTAATCCGTGATGCGTGATGCGTAAATTACGGATTACGCATCACGCAATAAACATCGCATCCCCAAAAGAATAAAAACGATAGCCTTCTTTGATAGCAATTTCATAGGCAGACAAAATTCTCTCACGCCCTGCAAACGCGCTGACCAGCATAATCAGCGTGGACTTGGGCAAATGGAAATTCGTGATCAGCGCATCCACAACTTTGAATTGATAGCCAGGCAGGATGAAGAGGGATGTAGGGCCAATGAAGGGCTGAAATTCGAGATTGGACGCTTTGCGTGGAGATTGGAGATTTGTAATTGGTAATTGGTAATTGGCGGCACTTTCCAATGTCCTCACAGAAGTCGTACCAACTGCAATGACTCGTCCGCCGTTTTGTTTTGTTTGATTAATTAAGTCCGCAGTTTCTTGAGGGAGTTCACACCATTCGGTATGGATCTTATGCTCTTCAGGATTCGCTTCTGTAACAGGTGCGAAAGTATCCAGTCCAACATGCAAGGTGACATAGGCAATTTTCACTCCTTTTTCTATTAACTCATCCAATAATTGCCTTGTGAAATGTAATCCCGCAGTAGGCGCGGCGGCAGAACCGACATCACGCGAGTAGACGGTTTGATAACGTTCGGGATCGCTCAATTTTTCATGAATATATGGCGGAAGAGGAAGATTGCCTACTATTGAAAAATACGGCTCGATGGGTTCGGAGAATTTTATCAATCGTTCAGAGCCTTCAAGGGTTTCTATGATCTCAGCCCGAGGTCCATTCTCCACATACACCAACTTGCCTACGCGCAAGCCCTTGCCGCCCACCAAAGCTTCCCAGGTTAACTCATCGCGGCGTCGGAGAAGGAGTAATTCCACGCGGCCGCTTGTCTCTTTTTTAGCGAAGATTCTGGCAGGGATAACACGCGTGCGATTCAAAACTAATAGATCATTTGGTTTCAGATAATCAAGTATGTCATGAAATATTTTATGTTCTATTATGCCTGTGTCGCGATGAAGCACAAGCAAACGCGAGGAATCGCGCGGCGCGGCAGGAGTCTGCGCGATGGAGGATTCAGGAAGGTCGTAGTTGAAAAAGGATGTTTTCAATTGTGTTCAAAATTTTATTTGTTCAAGAATCGATAGATTATATTTAGAATGATAGTAAGAATGACCGAAACCAAAATCGAACTCGTGACGGGGAAATAAAATGTGCCGTTCTCCCCTTCAACACGAATGTCCCCGGGCAATCTTCCAAGAGGGATTCCAAATTTTGCGACAAGATACACTCCCCCGCCAATAAGGAATAATGCAATTCCAGCGAGCATTAAGGTACGGGCAATGTTTTCCATGATAAAAGTCAAAAGTTGAAGGTCAAAGGTCAAAAGACTTTCGACCTTCGACCTTTGACGCTAAAGCAACCTCGCCTGTCCATTCTCCGTGTAAACAAATCCCAAATGATCATACGCAGACTTGGTGGCGACGCGTCCTTGCGGTGTGCGATCAAGAAAGCCGAGTTGCAAGAGATATGGCTCGACCACATCCATGATGGTATCTTGTTCTTCGCTGATGGACGCGGCGATGGTGTTCAAGCCGACCGGGCCGCCACTGTATTTTTCGATGATGGTTTTTAGCACGCGGCGGTCTACGTCATCGAGGCCAAGCGAGTCAACTTGCAAGAGATCCAGTGCTTCTTTGGCGACGTTTTTTGTGATGACACCATCTGCGCGGACTTGGGCAAAATCCCGCACGCGGCGTAATAAGCGCAATGCAACACGCGGAGTCCCACGGGCGCGACTTGCCATTTCTATGATGCCGTCTTTTTCGGCTTCCACTTTCAACATCCCCGCGGCCCGTGTGACAATTGCCTGCATTGCATTGAGATCGTAATAATCCAAACGATAGACAGCGCCGAATCTTGCCCGCAATGGAGCGGTTACAAGAGCCAGTCGGGTCGTGGCGCCGACAATGGTAAAGCGCGGCAATTTCAAGCGAATGGAACGTGCTGAAGGTCCTTTACCAATGACGATATCGAGCGCAAAATCTTCCATGGCGGGATAAAGAACCTCCTCCACGGCCCGGCCCAGGCGATGGACTTCGTCAATGAAGAGCACATCACCCGCGCGCAAGTTGGTCAGGATGGCGGCCAGGTCACCTGCGCGTTCGATCACAGGTCCCGCCGTCACTTTGACGTTGACATCCATCTCATTGGCAAGCACGTGTGCGAGAGTCGTTTTCCCTAACCCCGGCGGCCCATAAAATAAAACGTGATCAAGCGCTTCGCCGCGTTTGCGCGCCGCCGCAATGAGAATGGATAAATTCTCCTTGACCTGATCCTGCCCAATCAAGTCTTTCATTCTCTCAGGACGCAAGGCGTTATCTACGCGGTCATCGGGCTTGGATTCCGGGTCGAGGGGACGTTGGATATTACTCATAGCGGAGATTATAACAATAAACCACCTCCCAATTATCAATTAAGGAGAGAAGCGCTTCAAAATCAAACATGGATAACCCAACCTTCGGTCATCCATGTGAAAGGATTTGCTCTTCGGTAGTCTGGCAATCATGATCACGAAAAAATAATTTTGTGATTACAGACCCACGACTTTGCGTCATCAGGTTTCCCTGATTTTGCTATCGGCAGTCGGTCGGTCCTGACCAGCTACTTCGCTGGTTTTAGACGCTCTGACTTTGCGCCGCCGTCTTTGGACGGTTTTGCTTTTATCGGCAACCCTGGTAATCCTGGCTCAGTTCAGCGTTAGATTCAGGGCTTTGCGCCACCGGGTTTTCCCGGTTTGGCTCTTTATCGGAGCGTTATCATTATTGCATTTTTTGTGATTAATTTCAATCACTCAATTGTTCTAAAAATACGATTTCGACCGTCATGCCCCAGCGCAGGCGGGCATCGTTTTCGTCCACCCGAATGCGGACGGTGTAAAGAATATCGCCGCCGAGTTGGGTGTACGTGTTGCTGATCTCAACCACAGTGCCTTTCAATTGCAGGTCTGACCAGGCATCTGGACGGATGATCACTTTTTGTCCTTCAGCCAGTTTCACGACCTCAAGCTCCGTGACGTCGGTCGTTTCCGCCACCCACGCGCTGAAATCTGCAATGCTCACAACGCGGGTTTCAATGCCGACCTGCTCGCCAGCTTTCACATTTACATCAGCCACCAGGCCGGCAAAAGGCGCTGCGAGGACATAGTTTGAAAGCGCATCTTTG
Source organism: Anaerolineales bacterium (assembly GCA_030680795.1). Taxonomy (GTDB): domain Bacteria; phylum Chloroflexota; class Anaerolineae; order Anaerolineales; family Villigracilaceae; genus Villigracilis. The sequence continues at coordinate 86,301 of JAUXUL010000008.1, forward strand.
GCCGCATCCAGGTTGGCTTTTGCCGATGCAAGCTGATCGGCGTTCGGTCCATCCAAACTTATTTCATATTGATATTTCGCTTCAGTTTCTGCAGCAAGCGCGGCCTCATACGCGGCGCGCACCATGTCGCGGTCACGCATCTCTTTTTCAAGATCACGGATCGTCTGGTTCAAACCATCCTGTGCCTGATCAAGATCATCCTCGGCAATTTTGCGTTTTGAATTATCCTGATCGAGATCCTTGTATTTATCGAATTTTTCCTGAGCGTCTTTCAGGTCCGCCTTGCGATCTTCAACGTCAGCCTGAATGTCTTCAATACGGTCATCAATTGCGTTGACATTCAAATCATCCCATTTTTTCTCAGACTGTGCGCGGATAATTTGCGCCTCCATGTAAGCCTGCCAGAGTCTGGCGCGCTCTCCGCTCTCATTGCGGAGCAGCAGATCATAGGCATTCCGGGCGATGACAAGCTGCGCCTCGGCCGCGCCCGCATTTGCGAGGCGCGCGAGGACTTCCCCCTCGCTGACGGTATCTCCCGCTTTCACCAACACTTGCTCCACCACCCCGCGCGCCTGAAAGGCCAGATTTGTTGCGCGGACTGGTTCAAGCCTACCCTCCGCTATAACTGTATCAGGCGTTCCAACTTCGGCAGGCGCAGGGGTTGCCTGCGGAGCATTGCCACACGCCGAAAGGAAGAGCGCGAGAATTGCGAACAATGTAACGAAACTCAAAATATTTTTTTTCATAGGGAACCTTTTTCGATTTACGATTTACGATTTACGAACTTACAAATTACAAATTCCGATTTACGAACTTATTCATACGCCAATACTTCACGAATAGTCAACCTGGCCGCGTTGCGCGCCGGCAGAATGGATGCGACCACCGAGAGCACTAATACCAACCCAAACCAGATCACATATCCCATAAAAGTATAAACCACATCAATCGGCGTTTCAAATACCGCCAAGCTTACGATCGTTGAAAGCAAATATGTAAACGGAATGGATAATATGATCGCCAGCACATAGGAGATCGCACCGATCACAAATCCCTCACTGATCACAGTCTGCATTACGGCGCGGTCATCTGCGCCGATGGCGCGCGTAATGCCGATCTCGCGGGTGCGTTCCAGCACATTCATGCCCATCGTGCCAGTCAACCCCATTGCGCCAACCACTGCAGTCAGAATCGCCATAATGAGCAGAAACATCACCAACGTATCCAAACTCTCCACCGCCGTATCGAGCGTAGCGCGTCCGGCCTGCGCCACGCGCACTTTGAAACCTCGCTCGCGGAAGAACTTATCCAACTCTTCCGCTTTCGCATTCTGATACGACCTTTCGTGGTTTTCAGTGATCAAACGGAAGGAATACGAACGGTTCGCAAGATTGTTCATTTTCGAAATATATTCATACGGCGCGTAGGCCAGCACACCTTCACGATCCACAAACTTGAAGATGCCCACCACTTCCCAATCTTCTGCGCGTCCATCAATCTTTAAGGTGACATGATCTCCGGGTTTGATATTTGGGAAATAACCATAAGCAGCCTCGCTCAACGCCAGTTTACGTACATCCTCGGCGCGGATCCAGCGTCCCTTCACGAGCAGCGGCTCGATCAGCACGCTATCCGCAGGCGGGCCAAAGATGTTGATATTCTCCAGCACTTCGCCATTTGCATCCAGCAATTCACCACTGACAAACTGCCAGCCTTCCATGCCCGCAACGCCATCCACCTGCATGACCATTTGCTCGATCTCGCGCAAACGATACGGCTGATCAAAATCAAGTGTCACATCTGCCACAAAATATTTCCCAATCGAATCGATATAATCATGCAAAGTCGCGCGGACATTGAAAACCGCAATAAAGATCGCCCCGCCCATTGTCAATGTGAAGAGGGTCAGGATCAAACGCCCGCGGCGGCGAAATGTATTTCTCAAGGAAATGATGAACGGACGCGGGAAATGGATCCCGCGTAAGGCCAGCATTCTTGTAAGCCGAATCAGCATCCAGTCGAACCATGAAACGCGGGTCTGTTGCTGACCTTGCGGCTGACTCTCATCCCCAGTCAAGTCTCCGCTGAGGGCTCGTAAAACCGTGATCCGTGAACCGCTGATGACAGGCGAAAGCCCTGCAATGAGCGGGACCAGCAGCCCCACCGCAACCTGAATCAGCAAGGCCGTCGGCACAATGCGATAGCCGAGAATATTGAAATTCAACTCGCTCGAAATAAAGAGTGCCAGCCCGTATGCGCCCTGCCCGCCCAGCGGCACGGCCATCAGCAAAGCCAGCGCCGCAAAGGACATGATCAACACAAGATACATCACGAAAACCTGCCGCCTGCGCCCGCCCACCAGCTTGATCACGCCGATATGACGCAGATGCTGGTTCAACAGGGCGCTTAATGTATTTGCAATTAATGAACTGGAGAGGAAGACGATCAAGATACCCAACGCCATCAAAATACCCAGGATGGCATTAACCGTGCTTGCCAATGGATGTTCATACGTTTCCGAGAAACGCGTGCGGATTACTCGCGTGCCGTTCTTTTCCAACTTGTCTTTTAAGTCTGCGCCGATCACACGGATATGGCGAATATCATCGCCGCCGGCTTCCACGGTGACGTACGCGCGGTTATATAACGCTGGCTGGCGAAGATACTGCAAGGAACTCATGGTGATATAGGCATACGGAGATGCCAGGAAATCACCTGCGCCCATGGCGGTATCCTGCACTATACCAACGACGGGCATGGTCTTGGTGGAACCATCCTGCAATTGGAATTCAAGCACATCTGCCACTTGCACATCAATATGGTTCAAAGCATCGCGTTCAAGCACTACTTCACGCTTCTTCGGGATAGCATCCCCTTGCAGAGCAATCAGCAAGTTAACAGTGTTGGCTTCAAAATCTTCAAAAGCCACCATGTCCAGCGTTGTCCATTTTTCCGTGCCAGCCACACGAACCCGCATGTTGAACACACGGCGGGCTTCAACATCCAGCACGCCGTGCGTATTTTGAATGGAGCCTAGGACATCCTGATTGAAGCCTATGGTACGAAGTTCAACATTGGCAGGTTGATTTGCCGCGTATGAAATACTCATATCATTCGAAATGATCTGATACGCACCCGCGATCACACCAATGGAAAATACACCCACCGCGATGGAAAAAACCACCAGCAGGGTGCGCGCCTTGTTATCCCATAGATCGTGAAAAACTTTAATCCATCTTGGTCGCATCATTTGCATCACCTTCTATTATCCGCAATCTGATGCGCTTCCAAGCGCTTTTGGACGATCTTCCCCAGCGCTTCGGCAGTGATCGGCGATTCATTCATCACGCGGATAAAGTCGGCGCGCGGCAACGCCAGCGCTTCCACAGGCTTATTCCCCACCCGCACATTTGCAATCGCCTTGCCGCCGCGCAATAATTCCATTTCACCAAAGAACTCATTCTCGCTCAAACGCGAAACGATGTGATCCTTCCCTTCGACACGGTGCGCGAGAGACGAACCGTCAGGACGACGCTTTTTCTCCTGCAAAACGACCTCCACCTCGCCTTTGCGGATCATGAAGAAATAATCCACATGCTGATCGCGAGGAATGATGGTCTCGTGCGGCTGGTAAACACGCTCCTCAACCAGTTTCGTGAACTCCAGCATGTGACGATGCCTCAACTGCGGCAAGGCTTTGGCGATAGTTTCATCAATTAACTCGCCATCGGAAATGATGACATTGCGATGGGTGCGCGAGGTTACGGATGGGTCATGCGTCACCAGGACGATGGTCTTGCCTTGCGAAACGAAAGTTTCAAACAACTGGATGATCGTATCGGCGGAACGGGTATCCAGATTGCCCGTCGGCTCATCTGTCACGAGCAAGGGAGGGTCACAAGCCATGGCGCGTGCAATCGCCGCAAGCTGCTGCTGGCCTGTGGAAACAAGCACGGGTAATTTATCGGCAAATTTTTCCAGGCCCACCAGCTTCAGCAATTCCATGGCTCGCTCAGGACGCAAGTCGAAATCATACATGTCCACATAATCCATTGGCAGCATTACATTTTCGAGAAGCGTGAGCATGGGCAATAACTGGAAGAACTGGAAGACGATCCCCAAATTCCTGCCGCGCCATTTCGAGCGCTGACTCTCGGTGAATGTCGCGTAAATATCCATGTCGTTCACAACCACCTGACCATCACTGGGATGGTCAATGCCTGTGATCATGTTCAACAAAGTGGATTTGCCACTTCCAGATTTTCCTACGATGGAAACGAACTCGCCGCGCTTGATCTTTAAGTCCACGCCTTTGAGGACCGTGAACTCCCCGGCCGCGTTGGAGAAGCGTTTGATAACGCCATTTAGTTTTATCATGGCATCAGATTCGGATGGTGTCTTTCGGACAGAATCGGTTGTCGGGCTCGCCCTGAATGTAGTCGAAGGGTTGGAATAAGGCGGTTTCATTTCTTGCGCCTCCGCATGGTTTTGTCAACTTTTGATTCAGCAGAGTCGTCTTCATCCGCCAATTCCCCATCTGTGATCCTTAAATTGCGCGAGAATCGACCTGCAAGACTTGAATCATGAGTAACCATGATGATGGTTTTTCCCTGGTTGGAAACAAGCTGTTCAAAGACATCGAAGATATGATCGGCGGTGATGGAATCAAGGCTGCCAGTCGGTTCATCCGCGACAAGGATGGATGGATCATTGGCAAGCGCGCGCGCAATTGCAACTCGCTGCTGCTGTCCGCCGGAAATGAAGGCGGGTAGTTTATTGGCATGTCCTTCCAACTCAACCAGTTCCAGCAACTGCATGGCGCGTGCTTTGGACTCGCGCGGTTTGAAATTATCGGAGAAGTCGAGCGGGAGTGTGATATTTTCGATCAACGTGAGCATGGGTAAAAGTTGAAAGGACTGATAGACCACGCCCATCTTCCTGCCGCGCCAGAGTGCGCGCCCGTCTTCGCTCATTTCATGCACGGAAATTTTTTCACCGCCATCATGCACGATCACTACACCACTGGTGAGTTGATCCACGCCGTTGATCATGTTCAACAAAGTGGATTTTCCCGCACCAGATTTTCCAACAATTCCAACGAACTCGCCCGCATTGACCTTGAGGTTGATATTCTTTAACGCCGTGAAATCCCCTGCCGCAGTGGAATAGGTTTTCGATACGTTCATTAATTCAATTAGTGTGTTATCCATAATATTAACTTGATTTTACCGCCTTTGTGCAATTTGTTGCAAAAGGCGGATTTGGAAACGATTTTAGTCGCTTTGCAAACAGCCAATCAACTCACTCACCACCCCGCGCGGCTCATCTTTTATAATTGCCAAGACTGGTGCCATCCCCGCTGAATACACCTCGCGGACATTTCCCATTTTCGAGCGCCGAGGCAGGATTCCAACTACACTGGAATCCGAATTCAACACGTCCGACATTTCCTGCGGGCTGACAGCCAGCCTCGCAAAGGAAGTGACGCTTCTGCCCTTCATCACAAGCTGATCAAACAAAATTTGCATATCCGCATCTGACGAATACACCCACACCTGCACAGAAGCATCCCCCTGCCCTGCGAACAAAGCCTGCGCCTCTTCAAGTGACAGACTCTGCAAGAGGCTTTCACGATGTGTGACAATCAAAATTTCCTCTTCATCTATTTGATAGGCAGGTGAAACCAGCATCTCGGGCTCGCCCAGCCGCAAATAAATTTCCGGCGCTTGCGCGCTGATATTCAACACCACAGACAAGTCGTTGGCGCAGGCAAACAGTTCACTCATCCACGGCTCGGCAGTGGAGTCGGCGTAAACGGAGACAACTTCTGTTTGGGAGGTTGGCTGTATTGCGGGGGTGCAGGAGAAGAGGATGAAAGAGGAAAGAAGGTAGAAAGATATTTTTTTCAAAGTAAGTTAATCATCCATTGTAGATTCAACTCACAAGTGCAACTTTGAAGGTTGCTGAGAGGTAAGCTGGAGTAGGATAATGCTTCTCAGACGACCAAGTCAAAGGAGCACTATGAGAACCTACTGGCAGCTTACCCAGGAACAACGATACCAGATT
>JAUXUL010000019.1 GCA_030680795.1 Anaerolineales bacterium
ATAGTCCGGGCTCCACGCGAGCCCGTTGGAAATGCAAATGCCATCGAGCAGGCGCGTCACTAGTTTTCCATCAAACGAATACAATGCGCCAGTTGGCTCCTTCTCATTAATGTCCATTGAGCCGGCGAGGAAGCGGCCAGCGGGGTCACATTTTCCATCGTTGAGGCGGTTGGCAGGGTTTTCAGAATCTAAAGACGCGAGAACCGTTAATTGACCGGAATCAGGATCGAGGTCTGCGAAGCTGAGGCGTCCTTCGGCCCCGCTCAGGGCCAGGATGAGATTTCCGTTTTTACACGGGGCCAGGCATCCGATGAGATCATCCAGATCGGTAAGAATTCGAGTACCTGCATAAACACGTTTCTCAAGAATATTCACCCAATAAAGAGTTTGTGTTTTTGAATCCCAGGCAGGACATTCGCCAAGAGCGGCTTTTGCATCCAATATTAATTCGGCTTGCAATTTATATACTCCATGTGTGAGCCAATATTTTAGAACCAATCACGTTTGTAGAAAATAATGGTTGCCACCGCTGTCAGGGTAAGCGACATGCCAATGACAAACAAAAACGCGAGCGGATTACTCTCGCCAGGCAGGCTGACATTCATGCCATAAAAAGCCGCGACGATGGCAGGCATATTAAGAATGATCGTAAGGGCGGCCAATGCTTTCATAACGCCGTTAAGGTTGTTGGAGATAATGGAAGCGAAGGCATCCATCATGCCTGAAAGAATTTCAGTGGCGATGCTTGTCATTTGAATGGCTTGCTGATTTTCGGTAAGCACATCTTCGAGCAGGTCCTGGTCTTCTTCATAATAGTTAAATAGTTGTGTCTTTTGTACACGCTCCATCATCACTTCATTTGAGCGAAGTGCGGTGGCGAAATAAGTAAGGCTCTTTTGATATTTGAGCAATTCCAGCACTTCACGATTGCGTGTGGATTTTTGCAGTTGATCTTCCACAAGCTCGGTAGCGCGATTGATCTCGCGCAATAAATTCAAATAGCGCACTGAGGTTTCAAGGAAGATATACAGCGCAAGGCGGTAACGCTTGCCTGTTTTCAATAACCGATATTTTCCATTGGCCAGCACTTTGAGGATGTCGCTCTCATAACGGCAAACAGTGATGATCTTGTTTCCCAAAATCATAATGCCAAGCGGCATGGTCATATAATGGACATCGCTTTCAGGCTGGGGAAGCGGAATACGAAGCAGGATGAAGGTGTATTCTTCATCACGTTCCATGCGCGCCATTTCGTCCTGGTCGAGGGAATAATTAACGTAGTCCATATCCATCCCCCAATTGACCAACTTTTCGATCTCGTCGTGCGTTGGGTCGACCACATTGACCCATGCGCCGTTCGCGATAACTTCAATTTTTTCGAGACCTTGCTCAGTGGTTTTGTAAATGCTCAGCATGGCTGCCTCCTTGCGTGAATTGACATCACGCAGAGGCGCACGCGCATCTACGTGATGTTGGTACTAAAATTAAATACGTCCTGTCCGCCTATACTGGGCGGGTTATTGTCAGAAGAATTAAGATCGCTCTCTTCAGTGTGATACATCATATCCTTGCCGATGTGGCCTGCCGCTTGTTGCATAAATTACTAGACTTGCTGGAAGAAATTACGAGTAAAAAATAATTCTGCTTTAGTTACGCATGTGAGACATGTGTGAGGCACTCTGTAAGTATTTTACGCCCGTTGATGGAATTGCACAACCGTAAAGACTTCGGAGGGTGGGTGTCAGAATCTGGAGACTTTAACAGAAATATCTTATCAAACCCAAAGTCTTGTACTGAGCTGGTAGGTGACTAGCGCAACTGTGTCGAAGCCTTGTCGAAGTGACACAAAGGCGATGCACTGAGCCTGCCGAAGTGTTACGAAGGGAAAAGAGCGCAAAATTGTAAACGATGTGTTTCATTTCACCCGAAACACACCCTAATGGATGCGCGCGAAAGCAAAAACCGTCAGCGAAACATTAAGCCTGGGGAACGGGATCAGGCACCGGTGCGTGTGATGTCAAATTTGGTGTAACACAGCTTAAACGGCATGCACCGCGTTCTCACGCGGTGCAGCCAATAGACCAACTCAGAGGGAGGAGAGAGTTTGGAAGAGTAACTTTCGGTTACTCAATTACACAGGGTCAAGATCAGGGTTCGTGCCACACAAAGCGCAGGCCGGCTTTTCCATCATATTGCATTCAATGGCGCAGGAGCAGCGATGGGCAAGAATACGCGGGGGCTGTTCGGGTAAATGGTCGGCAGGAAAAACTACTTCGTTCTCGATAAAAATTTCATGACCGATATGTTCGCAGTATTTGATTTTTTCAACGCGCCAAATCTTTTCTGCCACAACTGCCTCCTGCCGCTTATTGTGGAACTACTAAAACTGCTGGGATAAATTTCAGGTAAAAATCATATTTCTGATCTAGTAATTATGCGGCACTTCGTACTCTGATATGCCAAGTTTAAAAGAAAAACGCCCGTCCCGCCAGTGACAGGCGTCACACACTCGTATGACAAACCGCCAATTGAGGATGTGATAAGTCTTTATTTTTTTATGAGGAAATAAACGCCGCCCGCATCGCTTGCCAGATAGATTTCACCAGACTCATCCTGACCGAATGATGTGATCTTCACATCCGCTTCAAACAGAAGTTGAGACTGCCACTGACCATCAGAGAGGATCAACCCCCAGACATAGCCACTGCAATAATCCCCGTACAAGTAAATACCATTCCATTCAGGCATTGCGCCGCGATAGACATACCCGCCTGTGACTGAACAGCCGCCATAGGAATGGCTGTATTCTGCGGCGGGGAGCAACAAGCCTGGTCGAGCCTGACCATCATAGCCATGATTACCCTCCATGAGGCTCCAGCCGAAGTTTGCCCCGCCGGGTGAACCAGCTGGAAGGTAATCAATCTCCTCCCAGTCACCCTGACCCACATCACCGATCCATAGGTCGCCCGTGGCGCGGTCAAAGGAGATGCGCCAGGGATTGCGCAAGCCGTAAGCCCAGGCTTCATTTCCAAACGGGTTATCAGATGGAATGCTATACGGGTCGCTGCTGTTCACGTCAATGCGTAAAATTTTGCCGAGCAGGCTGGCGGTGTCCTGTCCGTTTTTGTGTGGGTCACCGCCCGCACCGCCATCTCCAAGCCCAAGATACAAATATCCATCCGGTCCGAAAACTACTGCGCCACCATTGTGGTTGGGATAAGGCTGGTTAACCTTCAATAAAATGGATTCACTGCCAGCATCGGCAAGGTTGCCGCTGGCTTGAAAACGGGAGATAAAAGTATTCCCACCCGTACCTGTGTAGTTGACGTAGAAAAAGCCATTCTGTTCATAGTCTGGATGAAAGGCTAAGCCGAGTAATCCCATTTCGTTGCCGTCATCATTTACGCGGTCTTTAATATCCAGAAAAGGCTGTGCGAGCAGTTGACCGTTTTCATAAGCACGGATGACGCCGTATTTTTCAATGATGAATAACCTGCCCGAACCATCCAATGCAGATTGCACATCCACAGGACGGTTGAGTCCGCTGGCGATGAGACGCCACTCGTAATTATTTGCGTTGGGGAATTCGCTGACATTGGGAAGAAAGGATTGTGTCTGCGGCGTGGCAGGGGTAGCAGGCTGGGGCTGAGAATCTGATTGGGGGGCTGAAGCAGGTGTCGGATGGGTGAGAGGCGTGATGGTTGGGAAAACAGTTTCTGCCAATCCTCCACATGCGAGCATTGGCAGAGTCAATAAAATAAAAAGTCGCCTCATGTTTATAATTCTTCTTTTATGTCTGTGGCTTCCGCATCCACAATATCTTCGTGTGTGTCGCCGTCATTCATGTTGCCGGCCAGCGCCTGCATGTGTTCTGCCACAACCTCAGGCGGGCAAAGTTCGGTGAAGATGTACGAACCGAGCCAGAGCAGCGCGGCATCATCCACTACGCCGATGATGGGAACGGAAATGACATCAATGGGCGAAACCAGATAGATCAGCGCTCCAATGGGAACCAGTTTGGCAAAGATATTGACGCGCCTGTCACCCATTAATCGAAAGATGAGTTTGAGTTGGTTAAGCAAATTGCGGACAATACCGCCTTGTTGTGTTATTGAGATGTCTGATATTTTCTTTTCTGTCATTTGAATCTCCTTTTGAAAAGTGTTTTCATTATATTCCATTTGCAAGGCGCACTGATTTTATATACGGACTTCAAATTTACTAGGTGCAGGCAGGTAATATTTGAATGTATCAGGATGTCACAAATATATGACAAATATCACTTTTTGGAGGGCTTCTCATGGAGATGCTAATTGATTTTCCCGGCGGGTCAAGAGTGGATGCGCACTTCGGCTCGCATACTGTTCCAACCGACCAACCCCCTGCAAACACCGCACCGGCGCCTTTTGAGTTATTTCTCGCTTCCATTGGCACGTGCGCCGGCATTTATGTGCTTGGTTTTTGCCGCCAGCGCAATTTGCCCGCCGAGGGCATTCGCATTATTCAACGCAATCACCCAAATATAACAGGCATGATCGAGAAAATTGATCTTGAAATTCAAGTGCCGCCCAGCTTCCCCGCCCAATACTACGAGGCACTCATCCGTTCGGCGGAGTTGTGCAAAGTGAAGAAGACTTTGGAGCATCCGCCCGTATTTGAGGTGAAGACAAAAGTTGTTGAAGCTGTGTAAATAAAACTGACGGTCATATTCAAAATAACCGTCAGTTTATTAACGGTAAAATCGCCCCATGCCTTATCTGATTGATGGACATAATCTAATTCCCAAACTTGGGCTGCGGCTGGATTCCATGGATGATGAATTGGAACTGGTTGCCATCCTGCAGGAATTTGCGCGCCTCAAACGGCATCAAGTGGAAGTCTATTTTGATGGAGCGCCTGCGTCTCAGGCCGGGACCCGAAGGCTGGGCACTGTCCGAGCACATTTCGTCCGCCTCGGGCAAACCGCTGACAACGCCATCCGCGACCGCCTGAACAAGATGGGCAAATCTGCCAAAAACCTGGTCGTGGTATCTTCCGACCACGAAGTACAAAATGCGGCACGAGTTAATCAGGCGCAATTTGTTTCCGCTGAAGAGTTTGTAAAGCTAGTAAAAACAGCAATGACCTCCACACCAATAACCAGCGCAGACGATAAAAAACTTTCAGCCAGTGAAGTGGATGAATGGCTGCAACTATTTCATGATAAAGATCACTAATTCAGACCAACTCAGTCCATTTTCTTATTTACTTTTAATGTATTTTGGATGAAATAGATGTATATTATCTTCATTGACACCTGCCCTCCCTTTTACCGGTATCTAGGTGTCTACCGCCGCCAGGCCTAACATGTCCCCCCCATGCTAGCTGGCGGCGGACCCTTTTTTGCCCCCAACCCAGCCCTCCCCCAAATCCCACGAAACGGATTTGGGGGAGGTTTCTTTGAGACTATAATTTGAGCATGAAAACCGCTTACACATTTGTCCCCTCACGAAATCATGAATATCCCGATCATCCTGAAAGACCGGGCAGATTGGATGTGCTTGAGCCTCAACTTGCCTCATTTGGTGCGGAACGCATCGAACCAATCCGCGCGCGGCATGAAGAACTGGCGCGTGTGCATGAGCCACAACTGATTCGGGCAATTGAGGAAGTTTGCACGCAAGGGCTGGGTATCATTGATCACGCGCCCACCTATGTTACGAATACATCCTTTGAGGATGCCATGCTCGCGGCTGGCGGCGTCATCACCTGCATGCGGGCCGTGATCAATGGCGATGCAGGGAATGCCTTTGCCATAGTCCGCCCGCCTGGGCATCATGCCGAGCCGCAGCGCGCGATGGGGTTTTGCATTTTCAACAACATCGCCATCGCCGCACAGGATGCGCTGGCAAATGGAATGGAGCGTGTGATGGTGATCGATTTTGATGCACATCACGGCAATGGCACACAAGCCGCGTTTATGGATGACGAACGTGCTGGTTTTATTTCCACACATCAATGGGGAATCTACCCCGGCACGGGATGGATTGATGACGCGCCACATGCCAGGGGACGGCTGGTCAATGTCCCTTTGCATTCGCGTGCGGGAGATGAAACCTTCGCCCGCATCCATGATGAAATCTTCAAACCCGTCCTTCAAAAATTCAAACCGCAAATGTTGCTGGTCTCGGCGGGGTTTGACGCGCATTGGAACGATCCAATCACTTCGCTGGGGCTTTCCACAAAAGGATATTACAACATGTCCAAGAAACTGGTTGAGATGGCTGAGGAATACTGCAGCGGAAAGATTGTCTTTGTGCTTGAAGGCGGCTATGACCCGAAGGACCTCGCTGACGGGGCGGCGGCTGTTTTCGACGCATTGACCAGCCGTCCGTTAAAGAATGAGGCGAATGATCCATCGCCGTATGCTGACCCGGATCACGAGGCGCGCATCCATGAAATCTTAAAATGGCACGGCTTCGCGCAATAGACACATAATGACAAAATATCTTTTTTGTTGTACACTCGAAAAAACAAAGGAGTGAGGATGGCCAGGAGAGAAAGCAAAGGTTTTGTTCAACTTGAATGGGTCTGCCCGAATTGCGACGGGCGCAATCCAGGTTCGGTAAAAACCTGCGGAAATTGCGGCGCGCCGCAGCCGGAGAATGTGAAATTCCAACGCGCGGCAAATGAAAAGATCGTTACGGATGAAAAACTTGTGCAAGCTGCAAAAGCGGGCGCGGATATTCACTGCGGATTTTGCGGCACGCGCAACCCGGCCAATGCGGTGACTTGTTCGCAATGCGGCGGGGATATAAAGGAAGGCAAAGCGCGCCAGGCGGGACAGATTTTACAAGCGGCCCCGACTCCGCCGAAAATTGTAACCTGCACGAATTGCGGGACCGAAAACCCGGGCAGTGAAACCACCTGTTCAAAATGCGGTTCGCTCTTGCCGCGAGCCGCAGCGCCGCGGCTTGAACCTGCGCAAGTGAAAGCCGCCGCCTCACAAAAAGATACGGAAAAGAAAAAACCGAATTGGTTATTATTCGGCGGCATCGGCGCATTTCTATTAACATGTTGTCTGGCGATACTATTTCTTTTTGTATTCCCCTCAAAATCTGTGCAGGGGACCGTGACCGATGTGCGCTGGCAGACATCTGTGCCCATGCAGGAGGTGCAGGCGGTCCATTATTCCAATGAACGCGGAAGCGCGCCTTCGGATGCTTATAACGTTTCGTGCCATACAGAAAGCCAGGAAGTTTGCGAAGAAAAGACGATTGATCGGGGCAATGGCTTTGCCGAGGTCGTGCAGGAATGTCATACTGAATCCGATGAATATTGCAGTTACACGGTGGACGAATGGAAGACGATCCAAACTTATGACTTGAGCGGCAATGACCTCTTCCCTGTATATGAAAACCCAAGCTTTGCAAGTGACCAACGACTAGGGTCAGCCTCTGAGGATTTGACGGTCTATTTCAGCACCTCCGATGGACAGCAGACTTATTCGCCGGGCTCGATAAGTGAATTCCAGCAATTCCAAATTGGAAGTACGTGGACGTTGAAGATGAATGTGGTGGGCGGGATTACTTCAGTAGAGAGGTGAGACAGAAGGTAGAAAGTGGAAGGCTGATAGCAGAAAGATGAAAGAGAAAACTCCTGACCCATTCAGGAGTTTTCTCTTTATAATAACTGCATGGATAAATCAGTTGCAATCATCGGCGGCGGACCTGCGGGGTTGATGGCGGCGGAAGTGTTAATTCAGCGGGGCGTTAAGGTGGATATATATGATTCCATGTCATCTTTGGGGCGCAAATTTTTAATGGCTGGCAAGAGTGGATTAAACCTGACACATTCGGAGCCATTCGAGCAATTTGTCTCGCGTTATGGAAATCGCCGCGCACAAGTTGAAGCCTGGCTGAAAGATTTTTCGCCAGATAACCTGCGCGAGTGGGCGCGCGGACTTGGGATCGAAACTTTCGTTGGGTCATCGGGACGTGTGTTTCCAAAGGAGATGAAAGCCAGTCCGCTTTTGAGGGCGTGGGTGAAGCGATTGAGTGAGGCAGGAGTCAATTTTCATTTGAGGCATAGATGGAATGGGGTTATTAAACTCGTCGCCGAGGACGGCGGCGGGAGCAAGGTAAGTGTTAAGTTTGAAACACCCGATGAAATCAAAACCATAAAGGCAGATGCTGTCGTTCTTGCGCTCGGGGGCGGAAGTTGGCGCCGACTCGGCTCGGATGGGGCATGGGTCAATTGGCTGGAACAGGCTGGGGTCAAGGTGGAAGCGTTGAAACCATCCAATTGCGGATTCGATGTGGACTGGAGTCCACATTTTCGAGAAAAGTTTGATGGTCATCCGATCAAGTCGGTGGTGCTGTCGTTTGAGTCGTTTCGTAAGCAGGGTGAGTTTATTGTCACAAAAGGAGGCGTGGAGGGAAGTTTAATTTACGCGGCTTCGGCGTTGATGCGCGATGAAATTTATGCGAAAGGAAAAGCAGTCATGCAGTTGGACCTTGCGCCCGATAAAACCGAAGCGCAGGTGATCGAGAAATTATCCAAGCCGCGCGGGTCGCGTTCGATGACCAGCCATTTGGAAAAAACGGTTGGGATAAAAGGCGTGAAGGCGGGACTGTTGCGCGAGTTTGTGCCGAAGGATGATTTTGCGAGCGGAGCAAATGTGGAACGGCTTGCATTTTATATCAAGCAGTTGCCCCTGCCGTTGATCGCGCCGCGTCCACTGGATGAAGCCATTAGCAGTGCGGGCGGTGTGAGGTTTGAGTCTCTGGATGATGATTTGATGATCCGTGAAATGCCCGGAGTTTTTTGCGCGGGCGAAATGCTGGATTGGGAAGCGCCGACGGGAGGCTATTTGCTGACTGCGTGTTTTGCGAGCGGAAGAGTGGCGGGGTTGGGGGTGGCGAGGTGGCTGGCGTAGTTACTCAACCAAACACACGTTTACCGATGGCACACAAGCCACCACCGCCATGAAGGCTGCTTTGGTGCCAAACGCATCGGGAAAACTTCGTCGCAAGTGGCTGGCTATTATCTTGATTTTGTTGGCTTGGAAGCCAGATAAAGTCTGCGAGGAAAATCGAAGACGCTTTGGGATTGAATGCAGTTATCGTATGTTACGTCGTGTTCAGGCTTCAATCACTTCTCGAAATCCATCTTTACGTTTCTTTTTACTGGGCATTGGATTAATTCTTGTGAATGCCTGGGTTTTTCTGCGTTGGACTTTTTCTCGCCTGATGGATCGCGGTCCTCGTCGAGTCGAGGTAACTCATTTTCGTTTGAATCGTTTTACAAAATTCTTGATCCGCACAGTCGAGATAATCTATGCCCCAATTCCTTCTGTTCCTACCCATATCTCTCCTCAATCTGTGATTTACTGAAATTGTTTTACTGCCATTATGCTTCACGGCGCTTCGTAAATGACCGTGCCTCCCTGTTGGAAAATAGGCTTGAGATGGGTTTGGAATTTCTCTTCATTGACCGGCATGGACACGCGCTCAAGCGTTCCGATGTAAATGTAGCGAATATTGTATTGCTTAATGATGAGTTGGGCTTCCTCCCAGCGGGCGGTGGTGTAGAGTTTTCCGATGTCTTCAATACGGGAGCCTTGCGGCGCAGAACTGCCACGCCATTGACTCTCATGGCCGGGCCAGCCCAATACAGCAGGCAAACCAGTATATGTAGAAATTCGACCATAGTTGGTGTAACTTCCAGTGATGATTTGTGCTTCAACAATGACACCATTCGGCACGGTATGTAGGAACTCAATTGCGGCGGCTTCATCCGGATTTTCGCGTTTGACGCGCTCAAAGTCATCGAGGCTGTAGCCGAAGACGGGTTTGAAGTTGTTGGTTTTTGTCAGCAAGCCAAAGGTTGGATACAACAAGCCTGCAAAGATCACGAGACCGATCAATATACGGAAGAGAATATCTTTTACACTACGCAAGGTTTGAAACAGATATGCGGTCCCAAACGCGGCAACCAGACTCCATACCAACCATGCCTGATAGTAGAACTTGAAAACCGTGTTGATGCGATAGCCAAATTGATCGCGCAGATAGACAAACTCAGGGGCGAGGATGAGGACGGCACCGAGGGTGAGGAGGAGCAGAACAAAGATGACGATGGACGGTGGACGGTAGACGGTGGACGGTGTGGTCTGCGGTCTATCGTCTGTGGTCGATGCTCTTTGAAATAAAAATGAAAGAGATGGAATCAGAACCGCAAGCAGGGTGATGAGACTTCCAATGTAGGTTAATCTTCGCAGGGTTGTCTCGCGGATGTATTCTACTGCTGTCATGCCTTGCGAGGCGAGGAAAGTCATGGCAAAATCCTTTTCGACAAAGGAGCCGATCCAACCGATGAAAAAAGTGAGAAGGAAAAAGAAGGTAGGTAAACCAAGTCCGAGCGAAAAGCCGAGTTTCCAGTTGGGTTTTCCTCTCGAGTCAACTCTGGAGTCGGACAGCTCGCTGTCCGACTGTGCAGGTGCAGCATCTCGATGCTGCACTCCAGAGTAATAAATAAGATAGGCAAAGATGGGAATGAGCAGAGTGCCCCACATCACCCACAAATGAAAGCCGCGGGTGGGATACATAAAGTTCGGCAAAACACCACCCGCTTGTGATGAGAATCCTAAATAGAAGGGGAAATAAAGTAAAACAGAAAGTATACCGAGCGTTAATGAAAAGAAAAACAAATCCTCGATGCGCTCCCAGCGCCAGCCATCATCATTCGCGCGCCAGATGACGTAGGAAGCAACGATCAACGTAGCGGCGACGAGAATGTCCCAGGTGTTGAGGAAGGCCAATCCGCCGATGACGAGGGCGGAGAATAAAATGTCCGCGTAGCTGACGTGCAAACGCACGCCCCAGGGTAAATTGATCTCGCCATGCCAGCCGCCGAGGAAGAGATTCAATGCCACAGAAATGGCAAGCAAGCCAAAGGGAATCGCCAGCACATGCGGATGCAAGTCACCGAGCAGGAATGAGAAGAAGGGAAATTCATCAATCACTTCTCGGAAGCCACCCGTCATGTCATAATCCTGGATGACACGCGAGGCACGCCACCACCATAGATAACGATCCGGGATCCAACCAAGCGGTTCCATTGGCGGCTGGGAGAGTTCCTTCATATCCAGCCATGTCCAAAAGGAAGAGGTGAATTCGCCGGTGACAGGGTCTTTTATCCAGAACAATCCGCGGCGATGCAGGACTTCAAGCAGGGCTTCAAAGTTGGAGATGAGCAGCAGGAAGAGAGGGGCGAGGAGAGCGAGACCGTGGACGGTCCCTGCGGGCGGTGGACGGTGGATGGATGTTTCTCCATTGTCATCATTCGCATTACGGTCTTCGGTCCACGGTCCACGGTCCTTTGAAAGCAGGTTAAATAAAATTCCATACGAACCGATTGCGCCGAGGGCAAAGATGAGCGAGGTCATCAGGTTGTGCGCGGCGCTTCCATTGATGCCAGAGATGCGCGCAAGCAAGGCAGTCATCACATAACCGAAGTAATAATAGGAAATGGCATAACCGGAAAGCCAGGGGTCCTGTGGCGGAAAAGTCGGCGAGCGCAAAATACCGTTGATGAAAGCCAGTTCCATCGGTTTTTCGGTGCTGGTCAATTCGGGGTTAGCGGAACGGACGAAGGCAAGAAATGCGAATGCAGCGAAAAATAATATTTCAGTTGTGATGATGAGGGATTTGTTGGATCGCAGAAAATTTCCGATATCCGATTTAAGATTTAAGATTGAAAAAATGCTTAGCCCAATGATGAACACAAGGGCAAGTAATATTCCGCCCATGTCATTTTGGGCAATGCCGAGTGATGCCAATAGCCAGAAAACATATCCCCAGATCAACAAGCCTGCGGCGCGCGCGAGGGTGTAGCCTCGATCTGATAGCGCGGGGAAAAGATAAAAGGCCAGCGGAAAGGTAAGCCAGCCGAGGAGCGTGAGGAAAAGGTACCAGGTGAGAAAGGCGGTCATTTTATCAGTGATCAGTGATCAATGAAGGAAGAGAGAATGTTCCAGTTGCAGAGTCAGGCTCAAAGTCCAGCACGGAGGCGACGGCGGTTAAGTTGATCGGACCAAAGATATGCGGAAATAAATCGGATTCGGGAATGCCCGCGGCGGGAGATCCCGCTGGCGCTTCCCACTTAAGCTCGGGCTTGAGTTTTGCTTCGTCGAGTTTTAACAACACCAGATCATACCGTCCGCGATAAAAAGCATTCGCCACAGGTAGAACCTGCCTTTCAGTGGAACAGTGGATGAAGCCTTCGGTATCTAAACTTGGCGCGAGATATTCGCCGCGTTGTTGAGCTTCAAGCCATTCTTGTTTTGAGGTAATGTGTAGGATCATTCCAGCACCTCGTAGATAACTGTGTCGCCGTAACGATACATTTCCTTCCAAAGAATGCCATTGAAGTCATTAAATTTTAACAGGCCGCTGGGGATGCTCGGATCAAGCGGTGTATATTTGGCTAGCTCCAACTGCCCAACAACAATATAACGCACTCTGTACTTGCGTATGAAATTCACTGCCGCATCTTTATCGGGAGAAGTATAGAAGCTGTCCACTTCCACACCACGTTGGACGACTTGATTTGAAAATAAGACACGTTGTTGCTGTTGGTGATACTGCCAGCCAACTACGCCGGGCAGGCCGGTGTAAATCGTAAAGCGCGAGTGCCATCTGTACTGCACGCCAGCTGGGGCAGCTTCCACGATCACAGGCGAACCTTCAATGTTTTCCTGCATCCAACGGATTGCATAATAATCCTCTTCCAAAGAAAAATTGCGCCCAAAATCTGCATAAGAAGAATATTTCATATACTCTAGGCTATCGAGCGTGCGATGGGTACTCAAGTCCATACGGTCACTGATCTTGTCGCTTGTGGCCGTAATGGTGAACATAAAAGCGCCCGTCATTAAAATGGTAACACCTGACTGGAAAATAGTGCGCCAGCGCCAGCGCCAGAAGGGAAAGACATTCAACAGCCAGCCAAGGGATGCGGCGGCGCTGACAGCCAGCAGCATCCATGCCTGCAAATATAATTTGAAAACTGTGTTCATACGGCCAATGTCGCCAACCAGCACAACCACTTCGACTGCCAGAGTTAGCGTCAATGCTGTGCCGATCATCAACAACACAGCGCGTTTGACATCGGGCATGTCCGGGCATAGGATGAGAATCCCTGCCCAGACGGCGAGAGGTAATGCCAGCCAGCCAATGCGGATGCCCTCCACGGCAAAGAAGACCAGTAGGGCAATCAAGACGGCCAGCGAAACTTCCAAGACAACCACATAAACACGTAGTTTACCCAAACGCGAAACCGGGGTGGACGCCATCCACTCGCGCGTTTCCCACGCCAGCCAGGCCACAATGATAAAGAGGAACAAGCCCCATTGCGTCAAATAGGATGAAATGGGCGTATGTGAACCCTTCCACGGGTCAATGGCTCCGTAACTCTGACCGTACCAATAGCTAAATGGCGCATACAAAAGGGAACCGATGATATATAAAAAGGCAACTGCGCCCACGGCAACGATGGCGCGCCAAAGCCAGCCCTCACCTAGCCTGTCCCGGAGGGAGAGGGATGACCCCCTTCCCCCCTCGGGGGAAGGGTTGGAGATGAGGGAGAGGGGGTTTCGGTAGAAGGTATAAGCCACTGCAATTGCGGCGAGCGGGAAGTAAGTATATAAATCCCATGTGTTCGTCGGCTTCAATGCACCAATCATCAACGCGCCGATGCCAAACACAGCAACCCATTCAGAGCGGGTTAACTGTGTGCGCGATTTGATGAATGACACCGACCAGGCAATGATGAACAGGGTAATCGGCATCACCAGCATATGCGCGTGCATGTCACTATACAGGAAAGTGAACAGCGGAAACTCCGTGATCGGCTCAACATCGTTTGGCGCGGGGATGACACGACTTGGGAACCAATACCAGTCGCCGCGGCCGATCGGCAGTAAGGCGCCGCTAAACGACATGAACAATCCCTGGATCGCCCAGATCCATTTTTGGAAGAAGACCGTATCCACTGGCACAAGTCCACCCGGCGCGGCGATGCGCTGGAAGCTATTGAAAAGTAAACGAATCGTGCCGAGGTTGCCCAGCAAAATGGTCATGAAAGAAGCGGCCAAACCACTTACAAGTTGAAGGTTGAAGGCGTTGCCCTGAGCCTGTCGAAGGGTTGAAGGTTGATCGTCTGCAATTTTCAACTTATACCCTTCAACCAAATTAAACCCAATCGCAAACGCGCCCACGGCGATCAATGCAAACCAGGTCGGTAAAATAAAGTTGTATGCAATCGAAGGCACAATGCCGAGCAATTTGACCGGCGTGCCAGCCAGCACAAAACCGTAATAGTAATAATTGATATATCCGCCCGCATACCAGGGGTCATAAGGCGGGAAACTCGTGCTTTTCAACACCGCATTGAAATACGAAAAATCCATCGGCCGCTCGCCGCCCTTGGCCGGATGCCACATATCCGAATTGCCGAGGCGGATTAGCAGATCGATCAGGAAGAAGACAAGAAAGAGAATCTCCACCATCACGAAGAATCTGCGATCAGCATTCCACTCGTCCTTGAACTGATCTCTGCGCTTCGCCCACAAGCCGAGTCCTGCCACAACGACAATAATAAAGGCCACGCTGATGGAGACTCGCGTATACGGCAGTCCCACTGAACCGCCCATCCAGGCCAGCCATGCAAGCAGGACCAACCCGACAATTCTGCCTAAGGGATAGGCGTACTGTTTCAACCCCGGCAATGCCAAACGAACGATGGGATAAGCAGAGAGACCCAATACAAAAATAAATGAATACCAAAGCAGCACGCCGACAATCGGATGTTTATTTTGGATCCAATCGTAATCAAACAGCTGAGACCATGTGCCGCCCGCGAGCTGCTGGGCGAGACGGATATCGGGTAGCATCAAATCTTTGTAATCGCTGGCCTGCCTGGGCGTGAGATTGACCACATTCGTCAAGTCTACTGTGCCAAGAATACTTTGGACTTTTGCCGAACTAAAATCATCCATCTTTTTAAAGATCAACACTTTTGGATGATCGTAGAAAGTGAAAGCCTCTTCTGCGGCTTGGTCGTTAATGACCAGCAAACCCAATGATGGATAAGATTCAAAGACCTGCACCAATTCAAAGCCCAGGTTGCTTTCATAATGGCCGGGCTGAGCCACACGATAACATTCGATGATATTCTCATTGGAAGGACAACCGAGCAGTTCGCGGTAATACAAAGTCGTCAGCGGATATCTTTCGGGCAGGCGCGTGATCTGCGCGTACTGATGATTGGTGGGGATGATGATGTAATCCGCCTGGGAGAGCGTATCCACAATGCGGGTGAGTTTATTGGCATCGTCCGGCCAGTACACTTGCAGAATCAAGTCACCGCGATAGATACCGCCAAAGGGATCATAATTATCTATGCGGAAGGGTAGTCCCCAGTCATAATCGGTTTCATTGGCGAGGTTGGAGCCGCTGAGTGTGAGTCCGCTTCCCAATGTTTCGATCTTCAAAATATATAGCTGACCTTTGCTGACCGGTACAAGGCGGTCAAAGGTCAAAGAGAACGATGGACCGCGCGGATCATTCGTCAGTGTTGAATCCAGCAGTTCGGAGGCGCGCGCAAGCACACGGTCCGGTTCGGAGGCGGAGGAGAGAGTCAGCACAATGGCGGCGGGGACGGTGTCGCGTGCATGTCCGAGGGAGACCTCTGAAATCTGTCCATCGCGATTGGGCATAAAAGTCAGGTTGTAAGGTGCATCCGCTGAAATGATAAGGTCGGTTGGGATGGGCAATGGCTGATTGTAGACATCCTCATCCGCAGTTTCAATCTGCAGATTGACGGGGCCCGGCGCGTTTTGATAAATCCAGCGCGAAGCCGCCATGCGGGTTTCATCACGCAGATAAATACTTTGAAAGGCAAAAGCCCAGACGGCCGTCGCGACCAACACCGACGCGCCCGTAATGCGTAATGCGTAATTCGTAATTTGTGATTTCGAAACCTCGAACACAAACCAGGCCGCCATCATGCACAACAGCGGGTAGATCGGTAATTGATACCGCATGGTCGGGTTGAATTGAAGCGACTGCCAGAGGAAGTAGAACGCAGTCCAACTCCATAATAATAGATGCTTGTATTCGCCTTTGAAGATGCGCAAGCCCATCAGCAGGAATCCGGCCCAGGCAAGCAACCCAAGCGGAAGCCCAAGCCCCCAGAGAGTTAGGTTCGTAAATGAATATAAATGTGAACGGCGCGCCCATTGCAAATTCCAGGGCAGGTCGGCTTGGCCGGAGGCCTGCGCCCGCACTTCGCTTATGTTCGCAACCCAATGTGGATTAAGTCCCAAACCGTCAAACGCATAGGGCTGGAAGATGCGGAAGGAAAGGATGGTTGCAATTCCACCAGTGATCAGAAGACCAGTAATCAGTGACCAGTATTCAGTGTTCAGTGTTTTTTTGCGATCATGAATAAGATAGCGGACAAAAAAAGCGCCCGGCAAGGTAATCGCCAGCGCCGCCGCATTGATCTTGGATGCCATCGCCATGCCCAGCGCAACGCCAAAGCCGAGGGTGAAGAGGAAAAGCGGGTTACGGATGAATTTAGTAAACCGTAATTGGTAAGTGGAGATTGGATGCTTCGCGTGGAGATTAAGTTGGTCTCCTAATTCCTGATCCCTAATCTCTAATCTCTGTTCTCTATTCTCCTCTTGCCCCACGATCTTAACCGCAAACGCCAGCGCCAAAAACATGAACAGGTTGGTGAAGAGGTCTGTTGTGAAAAAATGGGATTGCTGGATCTGCATCACGGTCAGTGACGAGAATGCCGCGGCAAACAAGCCAACCTTGCGCCCATACAAACTTGAAACAATTAAATAAAGTAAAAATATTGTGAATAAATCTGCCAGTGCCGATACCTGCCGCGCAAAGAATTTTGAATTGCCGAAATCATCGTTGCCCGTCAATTCCATGCCATAACGGATCAAGCTCATTGGCAGGTTGCCATACACAAAGAAAGCATTTCCTCGGTTATACGGGCTGAGCGTGGATGTGTCGGTGTCAAAATATTCACTAATGCTCAACCAATGCCTCTGATCTTCCGGGCAACTATCCACCGGGATGAGCGGGTCATCACAAGCCTGTGCGCGTAAATTATTTACAACACCTGTCAAAAACAACTCGTCCGGATGCTGGTGATAGCCCTCGCCCCAATTGAAACCTGCCAATCGCAAATAGCCCGCCATCAGCAGGACGAGGATAAAAAGAAAGTCATACAGCCAGGTATGTTTTTCGCTCATATCACCTCACGTCATTGCGTGGGCGCTCTTGTTCCGCATGTTTTCGCGGCCCGAAGCAATCTCCCATATGTGTTGGGGATTGCTTCGTCGGGAAGAGCACCCTCCTCGCTATGACGATCATTTCTCAACCATAAAGATCATAAAATCTTTCCCAAGCGTCGCCGAAGTATAGCGGTTCAAGACGCCATTTGGGTAGAGTTCTTTAAGAGCATTCTCAGTTTCAAGGTCCGCATTCCAAAAGATGATCATCTTTGGCGCAGTGACATTCAAGGTTTCGACAAAGTTTTCGGGCCACAATGCAAAATCGCGATTTGGGATGCCCGCCCACACACCGGGCAAACGCGTATCCACCCAATGTGGGAACGGCACGATCCAGACCGTATCCGTCTGGCCATATTTTTCGCGGAACTGGCTGATCACCTGTCCCATCTCGGATGTATTCCACGCGCCCAACCTGAAATTCGTATCGAACTTATTGAAGACAAGGTCATAATTATTGTAGGCGGATGTGACGAACAGCAGTCCCGTTAAAGCAAAGGCGATGAAGACCCGCTTCCCGCTTCGCGCCGCGCCGAAGCCTGCCACCAACCCTTCAAGCGCCAGCGCGCTGACGAGGATTGCCGCCACCGCCGCACCCCCGGCGCGGTTCAAAGCCGGGTTCTCACCGGGGAAAGCCAGTGAAAGGACTGACGGCATGATCAACATGGGAATGGATATCAACAGGAACAAGTCACGCCAATCGCGCTGGCGGATGTAACGCACGACCAGCAAAACGACTCCCAGCACGAACAACGCGCCTGTCACCACGTCCAATGCGGGGCGATGCGGTATGGAATTAACCCAGATCTCGCCATTATCCCAATTGAACATCAACAAGCCTTTATATAAATTCGAGAGGAATATTTGCCATGCAGGACCAGGTAATTCCACCTCCACACCGCTCAAACGCGAGAAAGCGCGATGGCCGAACATCGCAGGCTGCTCAAGCCAATAGCGGAACAAGGGCAGGAACACGAACAACGAAACAACTACGATGATGGCGAACCACCAGACAGCCTGCCGGCGCGCCGCTTTTGATTTGGTGTGCAGAATAAAAATGACAAGTGCAACCAGCACAAGGAGCGGCACAATACGGAATGGGCTGTAACCATGCAAACCGAGTCCGAGGAAAATGCCTGAGAGCAGGAAATCGTTTCGGTTACGAGTACGCAGGCCGCGAGTCAGGTAAAGAAGCGTCGGCGCGGCGAAGAGCGCATAAAGCGGAAAGCGCAGTCCAATACGCGAGATGACGTTCGGCCAATAGGCGATCCCAAAAAAGAAAAGCGCAAAGAGTCCCACGCGTTGATTGCCAAATTCTTTTCCCAGCAAATAAATATATGGGAGTGTAAGAATGCCAAGTAAAGTCGTGCCGAGTTTTAAGCTGAGGAAGGAAAGACCCGTGCTGAAAACATTGGCAACCAGCAGGGTCCAGTACATTTGAAAGGCTTCGCGCCCTGTGTTGCGTTCAAAAAAGATGGATGTTTTACCCTGCGTGATGTCGTACACATCCAATATTTTTTCAGCATGGTCGCTGAACGGCTCAACAGGCAGAATATCAATTTTATAAAGGCGATAAAAAACGGACAAGCCGAACACTGCAAATACAAGCACATTCCAAATTATTTTCCTGCGCCGCGTTTCTGCATCCACATCTGTTTTAAACTTTGGTGTTTTCAGCCATAACCCATAAACCAAAAGTCCAATGGAAAACATCCATAGGATCGTGTTGGTGAGTGTAAACAAACCATCGCCAAAATTTGCAAAGGCGATCAATGCAAGAATAACTGAAATAATTAAAGGAACAAGACGAGTGGAAAGATCATCGGGAGTTTGCCTAATTGCAGGCAAAGCAGGCAAGTGCCATCCATCTTTGAAATAGGCCCAAACCACCGCTCCCGCGGCCATGAGATACAAAGCCAGTGCGAATGCCGTTTGTCGATTCGGAGGCTCAATGGAGGCCTGCGCGGCAAGCGCAAAGACCAAAGCCACAAGCGAACGCCAGGGAAAATGACTCGCGCGCGACGGCTCCATGATCTCTTCTTCAATAATAGGCTGAGCAACTTCCTGCGTAAGCGCATGATTGATCTCCGCGCGTCTTCTGGCATCCCACAATGAGCGCATGAAATTAAAGAATGAAGCCCAGTCTTTTGTAACAGTCTTATAAAGATCGAGAACCGTCGGTTCCTGTTCGGGGGGAGTTTGAGGGCTGGTCATAAATAGAGACTAGTGAATTAGAGAATAGAGAATAGTTATTAGGAATAAAGCCTGAACTCTATTCTCTATTCTCTGCTTTTTACTTCTTCCTCGCAACAACAATCATGCTTTCCCCCCACCTTATCGGCAAAAAGACAAAACCAGTAACGGCTTGCAATCCGCCGAGTGAGCCGAAAATTAATTTCTGTAACAAGTTAGGCACAAAACGGATATATGGCACATCCCAGAAACCATCTGAAAAAACTTTCAGTGGCCTGAAGCCGGCGCTCCGGATCAAATCAAGCCATTCCTGTGGTTGCTTCAAAGATATATGGGTCGGGTCCTGATAGCCGATCCATTTGTCCCCTTTCCAGGGCTTGAGCAGTGAGCCAAGATTCGGCGTGTCAAAAATCAGGATGCCATCTTTTTCAGTCACACGTCCAATTTCTTGAATCGCTTTGGCAGGGTCGGGCAAATGCTCAACGATGTGCTTGATGATGACCACATTGAAAGAGTGATTGGTAAATGGTAATTGCTGTGCGCCGGCTGTCTGCAGAAATGCCCGCCCGGCCGCCTCTTGGGATTTTTTCACCGCCCAGTGATTCAAGTCCATGCCATATGCTTCGAACGTATCTGATAACTGCCCGACCAAATGCCCCAGGCCTGATCCCACCTCAAGCAGACGCGATCCGCGCCGCCCATACCGCCTTGCAAGCGTGGCGAAGAATCGGTTCGACCACCAATACATGCTGTATTTGGCGAAGGTGATATTTGCATACGTGTGCGTGGAAAAGTATTTTTCGTCGAAGGACATGGTTTAGACAGTGGACGGTGGACAGTGGACGGTCAACGGTCTATCGTCTACGGTCTCTTTTTAGCAATATAAAAAGTGAACGTCCCATTCTCAACTGGTTCTGGCGAGGCGTATTTCCTGACATACTTTTCTGTCAAAGCCAGATTCCATTTTGTGCGTGAGATGATCCAACGACCCGTAAGTACACGCGCAACGGCCGAGGGGACGCCGAAATAATGTCCCCATTCTAACACGCGCATCGCGGCGGGCGAAAAATAATGCCACCAGCGTTCGAGCATGAATCCTGCGCGTTCGAGGCGGGCTTGCCACACATCCGGTTCATCCGCATGAGAAACGCGCGAGACCTTGCGAAACCATTCGGTATAACCTTTGCCCAACAATTTTGAGATGGATAGCTCGCTCAAGTAACGAGTATTCGGCACACAGAAATAAAACGGCGCATTGGGTTTTAATACACGCGCAGTCTCCGCAAGCACCGCGTCAATATGTGGGATATGCTCTAAAACCGAGTTGCTCAATCCGCTGGCAAAATGATTTGATGGAAAAGGAGAAAGCGCGCCATCTGCCTCCACCAAAGATTTATATGCGCCAATTTTTTTCGCTTCATGAATGGGGGCATGCCAGGGGTCAAGCCCCACATCCAGTTTAATATCGAAGGTCAATGAGGTGAAATGACCGTCGCCGCAGCCCACATCATATACAGGCGAAGGCATAGGCAGATCCTGATAATAGGAAGATTCAATCGCGCGCAAAAACGCGCGGAAGTAGGGCAGGTCACGCAATTGGAGGAAGAGGAAATCCTTCGATTTCTGATTTCTGATTTCTGATTGACGATTGACAGTTGACATTTTTCATCGCAAAGAACGCAAAGGCTTCTAATAAAATAGACCTATGTGTTCTTCGTGTCCTTTGTACTTATTTTTTTAACTTCTCAAACAACTTTTCATATTCCTGAGCGATTGAATCGGGATCGTATGTTTTCTTAATAGACTCAATATCTCCCCGATATTTTTCGGGTTCATCCAACACAGCCAAAATAGCTCTGGCGAGGCTTGCGGAGTTGCCGATTTCAGAGACTGCGCCCATCCCATGCATGGTGACAGGTTGCCGCACGCCCGGCAAGGCGGATGGCACGCTCGGCACGCCGTTCATCATCGCTTCGATCTGCACAAGTCCAAACGCTTCGGTGGAGTTGAGTGATGGCACGGTCAACACATCCAAGTTTGGATATAATGCAGCCAGTTGAACAGGGTCAAGATTGCCAAGAAATGTCCAATGTCCAGAATTTTCATACTCGTGAATTTGAGGGTTCAAGCGGTCAAAATACGCCTGCTCTCCCATGACATTTTGGTATTGTCCTGCATACAAGACCTGTGCGTTGGGATATTTTATTAAGATCGCAGGTAAAGCCTCAAGCAAAATCTCAACTCCCTTTTCAGCAGCAAAACGTGTGACCATACCAATGACAGGTCTGCGTTCTTGGGTACGATGCTTCTCAGCGAAAGCGGGAACAGCCTGAGGCGTAGGAACAGGCAATTCGACGGGTGGCAGGATCGGGGTCAGTTTTGAAGCGTAGCGTGAGAGGTAGGATGAATGGTCGGCATAGTCCTGTGTGTAGGTCACAATATGATTTGCCAATAGTCCCGCCATGTTGTTTTGAAACTTGACAACAAGATTAACAAAGCGGTTGAACGCGCCGGGCGGCAGGAGCAGATCGCAATGATAGGTGAGCACAGCGGGCTTGCCAAAAAGACGCGCGCGGAGGGCAACGCCGGGCGCATCAAATTGCGGGAGATGCAGTTGCACGACATCATGCTGCCAGACAAGTTTTGTAGCCACGAGTCCAAAAGTTGGCGCAAGCACACCCTTGCTGACTCGCGCTGCAACCGGCACACGAATGACTTTCACGCCATCCATCACCTCTTCGCGAGAAAGGGACGGATCATATTGCGTGGTCATAATAGTAACTTGATGACCACGTTTGACAAATGCACGCGCGAGGCGTTCAGCATAGATGGTGAGTCCGCTGGTGTGCGGACGATAATAGGTGAGCACTGTCAGTATTTTCATTTACTTCCACGCTGGCCCTGCTTACCCTCATGCATCCGAACACTCCAGGTGGGATATGGGATCTCAATGTTCTTCCTCTTAAACGCCTGTTTGATCCTTGTCAATGCAACATCCTTTGCAACGATGTGAGAGCTGATCGTGGTATCCACCCAAAATAATACATTCAGGTCAATGGATGAATCTCCAAAGGTGTGAAATAGAACAAGCGGATCAGGCGTGCCTAGATAGCCCGGAACGCTTTTTATTTCCTCCAGAATAGCTTTGCGGACAGTTTCATGATTTGCATCATAGGATACGCCGATCGGCAGTTCCACGCGGCGCAGAACGGCGCGGGTGTAGTTGATGATCGGCTGGGAAAGCACCTCTGCATTGGGCAGGAAAACGATACGTCCATCGAATGTTTTCATTTCGGTGGTACGCAAGCCAATTTTCAAAACTGTTCCTTCATTTCCTGCAACACTCACATTGTCCCCCATCCTGAAAGGCTGTTGGATAAGCAGGATGATCCCCGAAACAAAATTTTGCATGATGTTCTGAAGCGCAAAACCGACCGTAAAGCCGATAATGCCCAAACCCGTCAGAAAAGCAGTGACATCGAAGAATCTCTGCAAAGCGGCGATCAACCCAAAGGCAATTATCACCCACTTCAAAATTCGGGAAAGGAGATGGGATACGCCGGGTTCGGCGTTCTGTCGAACCAGTACGCTTTTCAAAAGACGGCTTGACAGGTTTGCAAGGTAGTAAGTTGTCGCCAAAATTAAAAGCGCAACCATAAAATTGGGAACAGACTGGATAAACATCCCCGCCAGGGTAATAAAGAATTCCTGCATGGTCACTCCTAGTATAAAGTTAAAACAAACCTTTGTTCTTCTTCACCCAATCGAACAACATTTGCACGCCTGCTTCGGTAATTCTATCGGCATCGTGCAGGTCCCCAACAATTACATCGAAAACCTATTCCCCCAAATCCGGTGACTTGTTGACCCCGTTTGACGAAAGGCCGTGCGAGGCGCTCCGTGCAGATCATCAGTCCGCTTGTGTGCGGCGATAAGATGTGAGCACGGTCATGATCTTGATAAGGCAATGCGTATTATAACGCGGGAAGATGTATAGACTTATTTTTGGGAAGAAAAATACAGAAACTTTGTTCCCTTCTCGGGGGTTAACCCATTAAGTGTACGTACAAATCCATTTGTATAAACAAGGAGAGAATAACAATGGCAACAAAGAAAACACAATCAAAGTCCGCATCGTCAAGCAATGATATGGGCGCTCTGTGGAAGTGGCTGTATGTGGCAGGCATCCTCGTCGCAAGCGTGGCAGGCACGTTAGGCTTCCAGAACGCGATCTTGGCGATGGTCTTCGCAGCGATCGGGCTGCTGGTCGGCCTGTTCTATTTCGATTCATCCGAATTGATGAACTTCGGCTTGCGATTCCTGATCGTCACTGCGGCTGCCGGTTCTTTGGGCGTCTTCCCCGTCGTCGGCGGATACCTGACAGGCTTCTTTACAGCCTTCGCTGCCTTCCTCGGCCCGGTCATTCTTGGAATGG
Organism: Anaerolineales bacterium; assembly: GCA_030680795.1. Lineage (GTDB taxonomy): Bacteria > Chloroflexota > Anaerolineae > Anaerolineales > Villigracilaceae > Villigracilis. The sequence continues at coordinate 23,985 of JAUXUL010000019.1, forward strand.
TCGTCATGTTCTTCTGGAAGAAATATTTCGGAAGTATGTAATTGCCCGCAAAAAAGAACCGCCGAGAGATCGGCGGTTCTTTGATTTAAAACAAACTTTTATTATCCTTCACCCACTCGAACAGCATCTGCACACCTGCATCCACACTGATCTTTGGTCTCCATCCCAATTCTTTCTCAGCTTTTGTAACATCTGCATAAAACACGCGCTGGTCACCGGGGCGCCAATCATCGCGTGCCACTTCGATCCTGTCGCCAATTAATTTCTCAAGCCTCGGACCAAACTCCGCCCAGACAGACATCACGTTCCCGGGTCCGCCGCCCAGGTTGTATACCTGTCCGCACGCAATATCATTTTTTTCAATCGCAAGGTCATAGGCATTCATCAAATCCTCGACGTGCAAAATATCGCGCACTTGTTTTCCATCACCATAGATCGTAATCGGCCGCTGCATCACTGCCGCGATGATAAACCAGGCCACCCAGCCCTGGTCTTCAACACCAAATTGGCGGGGGCCATAAATACAGGATTGTCGAAATACAACTGTCGGCAGATGGTACATCCGCGCATAATCACGTACATACTGATCGCCTGTTCCCTTGCTGCATCCATACGGCGAGTGGAAATCCAATGGCTGTGATTCGGGACAGCCATTTACCAAATCCTTGTAATGCCAGCGCGTCGCTTCTTCGGTCAACTCCACATCGTCCATGCCACCGTACACTTTATTGGTGGATGCATAAATAAAGATCGGATTTCTTCCCGAAAGCCGCGCAGCCTCGAGCACATTGAATGTGCCCAACGCATTGGATTCAAAATCATCTCGTGGATTAATCACGGAAGTCGTCACTGCGACCTGACCCGCCAAATGCACAATCACATCCGCGCCCTGGCCTGCTGCAGCGATCCTATCGGCATCGCGGACATCCCCAACAATCACATCGAAAGCCTTTTCCCCAAATCCCTGCTTCAACCATTCAAGGTTGCGAGGCGCACCCGCGCGCGAGAAATTATCATAGATGCTTACTTTCTCACCACGTTTCAGCAAACGATGAACATAATTTGAACCGATAAACCCCGCGCCGCCAGTGATCAGATAATTCTTTTTCATAATGACTCCACTTGTCATTGCGAGGTCGATGCTATTTCGCCCAAAGCAAACTCCTCATTAGTTGGGGATTGCTTCGGGCAAAGTGCAAGTGCGCCCTCGCAATGATATTATTGTATTATTCTTCATTTTTCCTAAATGCCATCAATTCCTGATAAATCCCGGAAAGCGTTTGGCCTTCGCGCAATAGACCAATGCCGCCGATCACGCCGCTGTTCAGGTAATTATAAAAACGCGCGGTCAACGCCACCGCCAGCGCCGTGGATTGGTCGTTCGTCAACAATGTCAAGGCGCCGGCAACCGCCCCCTCGAAGGTGCCAACAGCCCCGGGCAGGGATGGAACCGCACCGCCAAAGGCCGCCGCGCCGAGGATGAAAAGTCCCCAAGTCCATTGTGCCTGTGGGAAGTAGGCCAGTATCATCAAATAATAAGCAAGCAGGGCAATCGCCCAATCGAGGGTCATCCAAAACAGGAAACGCACAAACAACCAGCCATTGGTCAGCACGCCGAGTCCAGTAAAAAATGACTCGAGGAAACTGCCACCGGTTTTTTGCAAAGCAGGCCAGCGCGCGCTGAGCTTGTGAAATAGATCCAAGGCCCATTGATTGTTGCGGGCAAGGATATACATCACCGCCAGCCCGATCACTACGAGCACGCCCACGATAATGCCGATGCGCTCCGAGCCTGCGGTGCCAACCACGAAGGGCAGAGCAGCAAGGAAGATCGCGGCGGAGAAGGCCAGGTCAACAGAGCGCTCAATAAAGATCGTGGGTAAAATCTCGCCAAATTGCATTCCCGATTTTCGGCTGAGCAGGAACGCGCGTCCAAGTTCACCGAGACGGAAGGGCAAAATATTGTTGAGCAAATATCCCTCCCCCGTTGCAAACAACACCTCACGATAGACAGGTTTATCGCGCAATAAAGTCTGCCAGATCTTTGCGCGCACCAAAAGCCACACAAAGGATAAAGCCATCGCGATCGCAAGGATACGAAAATCCGCCGCGCGGATCGAATCCAGCATTGTGCCGAAGTCTACGAAACATAAAATCGCCGCGATCAAAGCGATACTGATCAGGGCGCCGGGCAGCCAGCGTTTTGAGTTTTTCAGGAATTGAGACATGGTTTGATTTACGATTTGTGATTGACGATTTACGATTTGCGTCTGTACTGATTACTACTCACCGATTACTGTTCACTTCTCACTGCTCTTTAATCATCATCCAATTTCAAGACAGCCATGAATGCGTCCTGCGGAATTTCCACGCTGCCGACCATCTTCATACGTTTCTTTCCCTTCTTCTGTTTCTCAAGCAATTTCTTCTTACGGGAGATGTCACCGCCATAACATTTTGCGAGAACATCTTTACGCGTGGCTTTGACATTTGCGCGCGAAATGATACGTCCGCCAGCAGAAGCTTGCACAGCCACATCAAATAACTGACGCGGGATCAATTCCTTGAGTTTGGTGATGAGACGCTGTCCCTTGTGAAACGCATCCTTCTCGTGGACAATTGCCGCAAGCGCATCCACAGGTTCGCCATTGACGAGGATCTCGAGCTTCTGCAATTTGTCGGCACGATATTCGAGGAACTGATAATCGAGCGAGGCATAGCCTTTGGTGCGTGACTTCAAAGAATCAAAGAAGTCGATAATGATTTCAGAAAGCGGAATTTCAAAATCGAGCTGCACGCGATGAGGCGCGGGATACTCCTGTTGCTTGAAAATGCCGCGCCGTCTGGTGACCAACTCCATGATGGGGCCATAATAATCAATGGGCGTGATGATCTCGATATTCATCCATGGTTCGCGCACTTCGGCGATCTTGCTTGGGTCGGGCAATTTGGCAGGCGAGTCAACTTTCACAACTTGATCGCCGATCATCAATACTTCGTATTCGACAGAGGGCGCAGTGAAAAGCACATCCAGGTCATATTCACGTTCGATGCGTTCCTGAATAATTTCCATGTGGAACAAGCCGAGGAAACCCGCGCGGAATCCAAACCCCAGCGCCTGTGAAGTTTCAGGCTGGAATGTCAATGAAGCGTCATTCAATTGCAGTTTATCGAGCGACTCGCGCAAGGTGGTGTAATCATCCGCTTCAACGGGATAGATGCCCGCAAAGACCATCGGTTTGGGTGTGCGATAACCCGGCAAAGGTTCAAGGGCAGGTGCGGATGCAAGCGTGATCGTGTCGCCCACGCGGCATTCGTGCACGGTCTTGAATCCAGTGGCGATATAACCCACTTCACCAGAGCCGAGAGTTTGAACGGGCTGCATGCCCGGCACAAAGATACCAATTTCAACGGGACGCAGATCCAATTTTGTGGCGAGCATACGCAACACATCCGTGGATTTGATCCTGCCTTCCATGATACGGACATATGCAACTACGCCTTTATACGAATCATAATGCGCGTCAAAGATCAGCGCGCGGACAGGTTGGTCATCCACATCCTTGGGAGGCGGCACACGCTGGACAATCGCCTCCAGGACTTGCTCCACGTTCAAGCCTTCTTTTGCCGATATGCGAATGACCGAATCGGGATCGACCCCAAGTAGGACGCCTACATCTTCAGCCACTTCGTCGGGACGGGCTGAGGGGAGGTCAATTTTATTGATCACAGGAACAAGCGTCAGGTCGGCATCGAGCGCCTGATAAAGGTTTGCCAATGTCTGGGCTTCGATTCCCTGAGTCGCATCCACCACTAAAATTGCGCCTTCGCAGGCTTTGAGCGCGCGGCTGACTTCGTAGCCGAAATCCACGTGCCCGGGCGTGTCAATCAAATTCATCTCATATCTTTGATTGTCCTGCGCAGTGTAAAACATGCGGACAGCGGAGGACTTAATGGTGACGCCTTTTTCACGTTCGAGGTCCATAGTGTCAAGCGCCTGCTCGGTCATGTCGCGCTCGGAGATGGCGCCTGTTAATTGAAGCAGGCGGTCTGCAAGCGTGGATTTGCCATGGTCAACATGGGCGATGATACAGAAGTTACGGATATGGTCAGTCATACTGCTTTTAAAAGTTAGTTTCTTTAAAAATCTACTACAAAGGGATGGTTTTTGCCCTGTAAGCGAAGCGAAGTATACCCGATTAAAAAGTGACAGTCATCTTCAAGATGACTGTCACTTTAGTTCTTATTTACTTCACCAAATTTCTCAGCACCGTATGTAGGATGCCGCCGTTGCGATAGTAATTGACTTCGACATCCGTGTTCAGCAGCGCTGTGGTTATGAACTCGATCACCTTGCCGTCTGGCTTCTTTGCCTTAACCGTGACTTCACTTTGGGGTTTGATCTGGTCACCGACACCTTCGATGTCGAACACTTCGCTTCCATCCAGGCCGAGGGACTCGGCATTTTGTCCCTGAGTGAATCTCAGCGGAAGCACGCCCATACCTACGAGGTTTGAGCGATGAATACGCTCGAATGACTCAGCAATGACGGCTTTCACGCCCTGCAACATCGGACCCTTCGCGGCCCAGTCACGGCTGGAGCCTGTACCATATTCTTTTCCTGCCAATACAATCGTTGGTATGCCAGCCTCTTTATATTTCATTGCTGCATCAAAAATAGACATCGCTTGACCGTAGACCGTAGATCGTAGACCGTCATCCACGGTCTTCCGTCCACCGTCCATAGAATCCCCTTTGGGGACCGTCCCGAAGTACTTCGTCCAGTTACCTTCCTTCGGAGCAACCATCACATTCTTCAAGCGGATATTCGCGAACGTACCGCGCGCCATGACCAGGTCATTGCCGCGGCGCGTGCCGTATTGATTGAAGTCCTTTGGCTGAACGCCGCGCTCTTGCAGGAACTTGCCCGCAGGAGAATCCGCGGCGATGTTGCCCGCAGGAGAAATGTGATCGGTTGTAATCGAGTTGCCAAACACACCCAGCACGCGCGCATCTTTGATCGTTTGAATGGAGGGGCTATCGAGAGTCAAAGTCTGGAAGTATGGCGGATGATGAATGTACGTTGAGTCATCATTCCACTCGAACAAATCGCCTTCTTTTACTTTGATCTCTTTCCACATATCGGAACCAGAGAACACATCCGCATATTTCGCCTTGAACATCTCAGCCTTGACATTCGCCTCAATCGCTTCGCTGATCTCCTGCTGGCTGGGCCACAGATCCTTGAGATAGACAGGCTGATTGTTTTTGTCTGTGCCAAGCGGTTCGTTGTTCATGTCAATGTCCACTGTGCCGGCGAGGGCGTATGCAACTACCAAAGGCGGAGAAGCAAGGTAATTCGCTTTCACGAGCGGATGTACGCGGCCTTCAAAGTTGCGATTGCCTGAAATAACCGCCACCGAGACAAGGTCAGAACCTGTGACAGCCTTGGCAACTTCACCGGGCAATGGGCCAGAGTTACCAATACAAGTTGTGCAACCATAGGCAATGACATTGAACCCAAGTTTGGAAAGCGGCTCGATCAAGCCTGCCTGCTTAAGATATTCAGTCACAACCAGCGAGCCCGGCGCGAGAGATGTTTTGACATACGGCTTCACGTTCAAGCCTTTTTCAACAGCCTTCTTTGCGACCAGTCCCGCCGCGATCATTACAGAGGGATTGGATGTATTCGTGCAGGAGGTAATCGCCGCGATCACAACCGCGCCATGCTTAATTTTTTGTGAGCCGCCGTTGGTGCCGAAGGTGGCTTCGCGATTCAAGGCCTCGCCAGAGAGTTCATAGCCGCGATCTTTTACAGGCGCGGTCAACGCCTTTCGGAATGTATCCTTCATATCGGAGAGCGCCACGCGATCCTGCGGACGCTTGGGGCCTGCCAAAGAGGGCAGGACAGACCCGAGGTCCAACTCGAGCGTGTCTGTATATTCAGGTTCGGGGCTGTTCGCGTCGCGGAATAATCCCTGCGCGCGCATGTATGCTTCGGTGAGGGCAATCGTCTCTTCGGAGCGACCCGTTAGACGCATGTAGCGAAGCGTCTCTTCATCCACAGGAAAATATCCCATGGTGGCGCCATATTCAGGAGCCATGTTCGCAATCGTGGCGCGGTCCGTCAGAGACATGTTGTCCAGCCCCTTGCCAAAGAACTCGATGAATTTATCAACCACGCCTTTCTTGCGCAGCATTTGCGTGACAGTCAGCACGAGGTCAGTGGCTGTGACGCCTTCGCTGAGTTTGCCATAAAGTTTGAAACCGATCACATCAGGAAGCAGCATGTCCATCGGCTGACCGAGCATGACGGCTTCGGCTTCAATACCGCCCACGCCCCAACCAACGACGCCGAGGCCGTTGATCATGGTGGTGTGTGAATCTGTGCCGACGAGGGTGTCGGGGAAAGCCAAGACCTCCGAGTTTTTGGAGAGCTCGGAGGTCTGCTTAACCATCACGACTTCAGCAAGATATTCAAGGTTGACCTGATGCACAATGCCTGTCATCGGCGGCACCACGCGGAAATTGCTAAATGCTTTTTGTCCCCATTTCAAAAATTCATAACGTTCACGATTGCGCTGGAATTCAACTTCGGTGTTGCGATTGAGCGCATCGGCTGTGGCGAAGAAATCAACTTGCACCGAATGGTCAATAACCAGGTCAACTGGCACAAGCGGATTGATCTTCTTCGGGTCGCCGCCCAAGCGGGCAACTGCGGCGCGCATGGATGCGAGGTCAACGATGGCTGGCACGCCCGTGAAATCCTGCATAACAACACGCGCAGGCAAAAATGGAATGCCGGGTCGCGCGCCTTTGGGGCTCCACGCAGCGATGTTATTCACATCAGCCTGCGTTATTTCCTTGTCATTGCATTGACGGAGGGCCGCTTCAAGGACAACGCGAATGGAAAAAGGTAATTTGCTAAGTTTGGTTAACCCAGCCTTCTCCAGCGCGTCGAGGCGAAAGATGATGTATTGTTTGTTTCCCACTTTCAATACATCGCGTGATTTAAATAGGTCTTGCATAGGATACTCCTTTGGTGATGAGGATTTCGTAGGGATAGGCTTTATGCCTATCCACTGGACAGGCACAAGATCTGTCCCTACATTCTCACAACAACTTGCGAAGAATATAAAGGAGCGCCTTTGATATCCTTGATTCTGTGTGGTGGGGTTAACGACTTTATGTCATTGCGAGGGCGATGCTTTTTCGCCCGAAGCAATCTCTGATGAGATGGAGGTTTGTTTTAATTTACGGGGATTGCTACGGCTAAAAGCAGGAGCGCCTCGCATCGTCCCGGTCACTCCATGGGAGCGACATTATTCATATTAAGATTGCTGATTCAGTGACGCTTCCTTTTCTTTTTTTTACCGCCAATTTGTACCGAAGTTTTATTCGGCACATGTACTGCCTCTGCGGTCTCAATTGGAGCGATCTCCACCCTGCGCGGTCTTGCCGCAAACGCGCGGCCAATCACCAATCCGCGCACATCCTCAAGCAGTTGCGCAAACATTTCAGACGCGCGGCCTTTGTATTGTACCAGCGGGTCACGTTGGGCGTAAGCTTCCAGTCCGATGGAAACGCGCAAGGCTTCGATCTTGGTCAGGTATTCCACCCACAACTCGCTGAATGCGCCCAATAATAATTGACGATGGACTTCGTTGAGGACATATTTTCCAATGGATTCAACCAAAATCGCGCGATTAGACTCACTGATAGCTGAGACTGTCTCGTTGAGGCGACTCTCCCCGAAAGCGATTCGAGCCGCAGGCCCAAAATCAGCAAAGCGCGTGGCGTTCTGGTTCAAACGGGCAAACTCGCTTTGACCCCACGTGGCGCGCAAAGTCTCCTCTGCGGTCTCAAGATGATTCATAATATCTTCGACCAGATCCTGCGCTTCACGGCCATCCAGTAATTGCGCGGCCAGGAAAACATAGGAAAAGCGCATGAACAATTGCTTGACCTGCTTGTGCGTTTTCTGGTCAAAAGAGGCACGCGCGCCTTGCGAGAGGGTCAACAACAAACGCAGTTTCCCCGCATCCGATTCGGCAGACTCGCGTTGAAGCAAAATATCCATGTCGCGTTCGATCTGCACATTGAGCCGCTCGCCCTTGCGGGTAAAACCTTCCCGGGCGGTATGCAAAATAACATCCGTGAGATCGTCCCAATCCGCAGGGAGTGGATTCGGCCACGGCAACTGTTCGCCCACGCGGTTCTGGATCGCACCGATCAGACGCGTGGCATTGAGCATGGTCAATTGTCCCGCGACCATTTCCTGAATATCTTCCTTCACGCTCTCAGGGTCATCGCCCAGAGCGCGCATCATTTCGTTATTAAGTTTCAACGGCAAATGGACAAGCCCGGTGATCTCCTCCACAATTTTCTGCGGACGCGGAGTCTCTTCGAGGTCGCGCAAGCCTTCAAAATAGGCATCGAGGGTGTCATCGCGCTCGCTTGTCTGCGCTTCAAAAGCCTCGCGCGTTTTCTCGATCAACGATTCAATCGCGCGCAGGTTATGCTCTCCCTCGGCTTGAATGGCTCTAGAAATAATGTCCAAAGTTGCGCGTTTCTGGAGTGCAGGAGCTTGCTCCTGCGTTTCCGACAGCAAGCTGTCGGACTCCAGAGTTAATGCATCAAGTATTAACTTAAATCCATATGATGGAAATAATCCATCCTGAGTTTCAAACGGCGGCTGGACTTGTTCCAGCCACGCGATCAATTTCCATGGGCCTTCTTCGTCGGCAAGGCCAATGTCCACACGCTTGGTGACTTCATTTTGTAACATGTCCGCTATATCATCACTTAAATCTTCTTTGACGAAGATGCGGTCACGTTGACCGTAGATTTGCGTGCGCTGCTTGTTAAGCACATCGTCATACTCAAGCAAATGCTTGCGGACATCGAAGTTCGCACCTTCCACACGGGTCTGCGAACCTTCGATGATATTGCTGACCAGGCGCACTTCCAATGGAAGCGAATCATCCACCTTGAGACGTTCCATCATCCCACTGACCTGCTCGCCGCCGAACAAACGCATAAGGTCATCTTGCAGCGAAAGATAGAAGCGTGAAGAACCAGGGTCACCCTGACGGGCGGCGCGGCCGCGCAACTGGTTATCAATTCGGCGGGCTTCGTGACGCTCCGAACCGATGACATGCAATCCGCCCAATTCCTTCACGCGTTCCATGTCCTCGAAATATTGCAGAAAGAGTTGGACTTCCGCAGCGTAAATACTAAAGTTCGCAGGATCAACTTTAAGCAAAGCCTGGCGGCGTTCTTCGAGAGTCAGGTCAAATGGATCATTGAAACCGGCTTTTCGCAAAACACGATGCACCGCCGAAATGACTTCCTCCGCGATCTCGCCGCCAAGTTTGATATCGACACCACGGCCGGCCATATTCGTGGCAATCGTCACTGCGCCGAAGGCTCCCGCGCCCGCGATGATCTGCGATTCTTCGGTATGCTTGCGCGCGTTCAATACATGATGAGTCACTCCGCCTTGTAATATCGTCTTCAAGCGGCCGCTGGTTTCATCGGGCAAACGCAAGAGGTCGAGCAGGGTTTTTAAATTATCGGCATCATCCAAACTGATATTTGCCACCCCATGCGGCTGGATGAATTTTCGCAATGCGTCAGCGTTGATCTTTTCAATAGGTTCGTTGAAAGGAACGAGGTCTGCAATGAGGCGGCCGTCTTCTTCCAAATTGTTGGCGCGCAGGTAGGCGTCACGGACGAGAGTCAACTGCATTAAGCGGCGAACAGGCTCGGCCTTGAGTCGATTCGATAGGCGGTCAGAGGATTCAACTGAAGTGGTGCCCACCAGCATCGGGCGTCCGAGCGCGTGAAAACGTATGATCTCGGTCACGATGGCGCGCAGTTTGGATTCCACCGTGCGGTAGATCACATCGGGATAATCTTTTCGTCTATAAAAAAGCGGAGTAGGACCCTCACTCTGCCCTTTGCGAAGCACCCCTGTGGGGCTCCCAGAAGCGGGAGAGGGTTCATTACGCGCAAAGTATGAATAGGTATAACCATCTTCATCCTTTGTTTTGATCTCCGTCAGCGCGGCGCCCGCGCCATAGGTTTGATATTCCAAATTCGGCGGGATGGGCGCAACTTCGAGTTTATAGATTTTATTGAACTCTTCCGCTTCGGTCAGCGCGGTACCGGTCATGCCAGCCAGCTTTTGATACATGCGGAAATAATTTTGCAGGGTGATGGTGGCGTAGGTCACGTTCTCAGGTTCGACCTTGACGCCCTCCTTGGCTTCGACCGCCTGATGCAAACCATCGCTCCATCTTCGCCCGGGCATCAGCCGCCCCGTAAACTCATCCACGATGACAACCTTGCCGCCCTGCACAAGATAATCCTTATTGCGATGAAAGAGATATTGCGCGCGCAAAGCCTGTTCAAGATAACCAGTCAGACGCGCCTGTTCGGGAGTTAAATCCTCGGGTCTATCCGGATCGAGAAGCGGCGTGCCCAATATGGATTCGACGCGGCTGATGCCAACTTCGGTCAATGAGATGCTGCGATTCTTTTCATCCGCTTCATAATCTTCGACCTTGAGCTGCTTCACAACCAAAGCCATTTTCCCATACCATTCAAGGTCGCCGGAAGCAGGCCCGGAGATGATCAGCGGCGTGCGGGCTTCATCTATTAATACGTTATCAACTTCATCCACAATGGCATAGTAATGACCGCGCTGCACGCGTGACTCAAGCCGCATGGCCATATTATCGCGCAGATAATCAAAACCGAATTCAGAGTTCGTGCCATAGGTGACATCCGCCGCGTAGGCTTCGACCCGGTCCACCAAACGCAGGTGACGTTGGTCCTCATGCGGCGATTCTTTTTCAAAGTCAACAATAAAAGCTTTCTTGCCATTCTCGGTGGCTGAGGCCATTTGTAAGACACCGACCGAAATACCAAGCGCGTCGAAAATTGGAGCCATCCAACGCGCATCACGCCGCGCCAGATAATCATTGACCGTGATCAAATGCACGCCACGCCCCGTAAGCGCGTTTAGATAAATGGGCAGGGTTGAAACGAGAGTCTTGCCCTCGCCTGTGCGCATCTCCGCGATCTGACCTCTATGCAAGGCCGCGCCGCCTATCGTCTGCACATCATAAGTACGCAGTCCGAGCGTACGCTTTGAAACCTCACGCACCACCGCGAAGGCTTCGGGCATGATTTCATCCAGGATGTCCTGTTCATATTTGCGGCGTCCGTCGTCGCCCCCCTGCCCCCCGGCTGGCAGGGGGTTTAAACCCGCCACCGCCTGGGCAACTCGTACTTTGAATTCATCCGTCTTCGCGCGCAAAGCCTGGTCGCTCAAAGCCTCGAATTCCACCTCGAGCGCATTGACCTGCTCCGCGAGAGCACTGTACTGTTCGATTGTTTTTTTATTGGGATCGCCACCGAATAGTTTTACGAAGTTCTTAAGCATATGTTCCCTTTCAAGAAAGGGATTATAGCATGGGAGGTTGTATGGGGAATTTGAAATTTGTTAATGTTTTCGTTTAATTCCTGGGTTTCAACAGGTGGTTGGCTGGAAAATTAAAAAAGCGTGGTATCTGTGTCTTCAAAGTATTTAATTCGCATGGCTTACTCCTTAAAACTCCGATCAAATAAGGCATGTATGAACAGTCTCGTCATCATCTAGTAAGATAACGCGCAAGACTCTGTTTTTCATTTCGGCAATCCTCGCCCAGCGGCGAATTCGTCTCTCAAAACCACTTTTAGTTACGAACCCTTCAAGCCGCCGCAATGCGAGAAATGATGCAATCAATTTACAGGAACTGACATGATAACAAGCGTCCCCCGTTACATTGTTTGGAGCACAGATCGCCTTCAACTGGACGATCCATTTCAACGGCGTTGGCTATTAAAGCAAACGCTCACATACGGGCGCGCGGAGGATATTCGCAAGTTGAGTCTCAATGAGATCGCGCTGGAACTGGACAGCCTGGCCCTGCCCAACGAAGTTTATAGTTTGTGGAAACGTTATTTGGAATATCGCAATGTCGGAAATTAAACCGATAAAAGTCGCGGGAACAGGTAAAGGGTCGCATAAATGAGGCGAAGAGGAGTGAACGATCAGGCACGCGAGTCAAGTCATCGCCTGAATCCGAATATGATAAGTCGTTGTTCAACCTGCTTCGGAATAAAAGAAAAGAATTGGCTGATGCTGCCAGAGTCCCGCCTTATGTAATTTTTTCAGACAAGACGCTGGCGCAAATGGCAGCATATTTTCCACAGACAAAAGACGGCCTGCTCAATATGAGCGGGATGGGCAGGGTGAAGTACGAACGTTATGGAGCGGATTTTCTGGCGATCATCAAGGAGTATTGCAAGGAAAATAAGATCGAAGAAAAATATAATGCGCCGATGCGCGCGGCAGATAAGGATGCGGGACGGCGATATGTGGCGGTGGGCGAGGCGTATAACACCGGCGAAAGCATTGAGGCTTTAATGGCGCGTTATGGCGTAACCGCAGATACGATTCTGAATCACATGGCGCGTTTCATCATGGCCGGCAACCCGCTGCGGACTGCGCAGGAATTGATCGCCTTCTCAAAACTTTCGCCTGACGAACAGAAAAAAGTTTTCACTGCATTCGAAGAATTGGGTTCAGATATGTTGAAACCCGTGCATGAAAAATTAAATGCAACTGTAAACTATGATGAGTTGAAAATTTTGAGGTTATGTTATTTATGCGAGAAGAGTTTAAAAAATGCACGCCGAGTCTTTCTCAGCGTGCATCCCCAATCCCTGCCCCAATCCGTATCTGTTTCCCCTCGCGACCAAAGATACGCCGGAAAGCGAAACAATTATTTTGAAACCATACCGATAAATACGGGTACGATGGATGGGTCAAAATGCGCGCCGGATTGTTCGAGGATGTAATCAAGCGCTTCTGCCTGTGACCAGGCGGGCCGATAGGGGCGGTCTGAGGTAAGGGCATCGTAAACGTCAACAATAGCGAAGAGACGTGCAGCGAGAGGGATGGATTCGCCTGAAAGGCCATCTGGATAGCCCAGGCCATTCCATTTTTCGTGATGCGAACGGGGGATATCCAACGCAGGCGCAAGATAATTAATGGATGTAAGGAGTTCCACCGCAATCATGGGATGGCGGCGCATCGTGATCCATTCTTCATCATCCAGCGCCCCAGCCTTGAGCAGGATGTTATCTTGAATTGCTACTTTTCCAATATCGTGCAGCATTGCGCCGCGACAAATATGGGTAAGCTCGGGCTGTTTGATGCCCATTTTGCCTGCCAGTTTGTAGGTCATGGCAGTGACTCGGCGGGTATGGCCTTCCGTCTCTTTATCACGCAGGTCTAGCGCGCGAGACCAGCCCTCGATCGTCTTATCATAAGCCAAAGTCAACTCTTGATTGGACAACTGTAAATTCTTGAACAGCATGGCATTATCAATCGCGATGGCGGCCTGACCGGCAAGCGTCTCCATGTAAGTCAGCCATTCCTCATCCGCCTCGAGCAACGCGCGGTGAAATATTTCAAGCACACCGACTGCATTTCCTTTTGCGATCAAAGGAACGGCATAATAAGCGATGAAATTTTCCCGGACCAAAAAAGGGGATCTTAGAAAGGCTGTCTGACGGGAATTCAAATTGGGGATATGAACTGCTCTCCGTTCCAAAACTGCCTTTCCAGCATACTCCTCACCAACGTGCAGACGGGTATGCTGCAATGCCGAGGTTTTAAACCCCGCCCCTGCCGCAAATTCAAGCAGTTGTGTGAGCGGGTCGAATAACAATATACAAGCGGCATCAATATTCAACTGCGCGCGGACCTGGTCAAGGATCACGGACAATGTCGGGGTTAGGTCCAAATCAGAGGTAATGGCCAAGTCAATGGCTCGCAGTCCGGCCAATTGATCAAACTGCCGTTTTATTTTTATCTCCGACATTTTATATTTCGTAATATCCCGCACAAGCGCGATGCTTTGTCCATTTGAAAGCGACTCCAGGCGTGCTTCATACCAGCATGTACCGGATGGAGTGGGAAGAAAGTACTCCAAAGTAACGGGTTTGCTTCCATTACCAAGCCTGCTTAATGCATCTTCGAACTTTCTGCCTGCCTCTGGAGGCAGGACATCCTGCATTTTCCTGCGCAAAAATTTTCCTGGAGCGGTAAACAAGCGTGACGTGTCACCGGTTCGGTAATCCAGAATGGTTCCGTCGGAATCCAGAATAAACAATAGATCACTAAAAGCATGAAATATCGCATCCAGTCTTTGATCGGAATCGGGTAAGTTTTGCAAGGAAAGTTCTGTGATCATTTTAGTATGCTCAGACAAAATGTCGTAGATTCAAGCCGCATCGTTATCGAGCGGCTTGGGCTGGGTTGTCAATGGGGTAAACAAGAGGGCTTTTAGCTTTCTGGCCCTGCGCGGATCAATAATTATTGCTTAAGGAGCGATTGACCTGCTTGGCCAGATCAGCCAGGGAATCGGCACGAATGGAAATGATCAGATCCTTTTCCTCTTTGTTTAGCGAGAATGTTTCCCCTAAATAGCCGCTTTGGATGGCTATTTGAGGATCCTGCAGCAGCGTGGAGCGAAATTGTCCGTTGACAACTGCCGCGGCAAATACCTTGCTAATTCCAGGGGAAATGTTCGATCGTGAAGTGAGATTCATGGGTAAAATATTTTGGTACGTCATGGGAGCGATCATAGGGGTATACCTCTTTTCATAAGTTGAATGGATGATTCTGGTTTGGCAAGCAACCAGAACGCGCCAAAGGCAATCAAGACGTCACCGAGGCTGAATGCCACTTGATACGGGGACCAGGCCGGGGGGAGGAATCGATCCGCCAGCCACTCGAAGCGGGTATCCTGCGGGCGTAGAAGAATGTCTTTCGCGCCGATGCGGCTGCCGGGTTGAATATCCAGCAATATATCTTCGGAAACCAGACGGCTTGCCGTCTGCGGGCTGATCGGCATGAAGCCGCTGTTAGCCGCCATAACTGCCAGGTTAAGCGCCACCCCGCAAATCAGGATGGGCATGCCCGGGATGCGGCGGTTGAGCCAGGCGAACACGAGTAACAGGATCTGGGAGGCCAGCAGGCCACCAGAAACCAACCATTCGGGAAAGGTTTCGCGGGCCATCGGTAGATAAATAACGACGAACTGCGGCAGGAAGGCGACGAATACCAGCCAAAGATGCCCGAGTTCGGGCCCCTGGTATGGATGCCCGCGCCAGCGCGCCAACGCCAATCCGACCAACAGCCCAGCCACAAGGGCCAATAGTAGAATCAATTATCGACCAACACCGCCGCCAGCTTCTGGTGCGCCAGTGCCGAGGACAAGCATGGCAAGGGCGACGAGCACAAAGACCAATTGCACATGTTGGCGGTTGATCTTCTGAACGGATAAAGCGAGGAGGGCAAGTTTGTTTTTCATGGAGAACATCCTTTTTTGGGGTATGGTTTAACTTCCTGACATAATATTACTACCCCCCAGGCTTCAAAACAGGCTTCAAAATTAAAGTAAAAACAGCCCCTGGCAGGGCTGTTTTTACTAATCATCTCAAAAATGTCTCCCTGAAAACACGAGGCTTTTCGGTCGCGAAGCCTGCTCTGACGGTTCGACTCGCTTCGCGGCTCACCGTGTCGAAGGGAACGCTCCCTCACATCGTCGCGACACTTGCGCCGTACGCCAAATCGTCCCGACGTCTTTTCGGGAGTGCGATGTGTCCTTCGGGAGAGCGAC
The DNA here is from genome assembly GCA_030680795.1 of Anaerolineales bacterium. Taxonomy (GTDB): domain Bacteria; phylum Chloroflexota; class Anaerolineae; order Anaerolineales; family Villigracilaceae; genus Villigracilis. The sequence goes on from JAUXUL010000019.1 coordinate 39,728, forward strand.
ATGTTATTTTCTTCTATGCGATCAAGCGACGATATAGTTCTTCTGTTTCTTTAGAGGGAGGCAAACCAAGCTGGCGCTGTATGGTTTCCTCGCAAGCTTGATAGATCCGTATGACAGAGGCACGGTCGCCCAGGCGGTGATAGATCTGCATGGACTGAGAATAGGCTGACTCAAACGCAGGATCATAATCCAGAGCACGCTGACAAGTAACAAGCGCCTGTTCTGGCTGGGCTTGTTGTTGAAAAAGCCCGGTTAGAGCTAGGAGAGCCGCAAGGTAGGTTTGACCTAAGCGTTCACGTTCAAACATGGCCCAGTCGGAATAAATATCTTCCAAAAAAGGACCATGCACAAGATCAACTGCTTTTTGATAAAACTCGATCTGCTCTGTAGGATTGGTTGTTGATTTAGCCCGCGACAGAAACGATTCAAATGCTTCGACATCGTATTCGAAGTCCAAAGCACGATTGAAACTGTAAAAAACATCTTCATAGGTTATGACCTCCTGACCGACCGCCCTGCGTAAACGATAGATCTCATTCTTGAATCGCAATTTTAATTTTTGAGGGTCATCCACCTCCAGCCAAAGAGTTTCCCCGACCTGCTCTTTGGTAAGGGGCTTTTGACTGGTTAGAAAGTAAAAGAACAGGTCACGCACAGATTGTGTTTGCCAATCTGAAAGGGTTAATAACTTTCCACCTACACTAACAGATGCCTGCCCAAGCGCCTGGATAATTATGTGGGCATTGGGTATCTGTACAACATGTGCCATGCGATGCAACTGCCTTCTGGTAGCTGGCATTTTTCCTGCGAGGTGGCCAGCGCGCGTAAGCAGGTCGCCAACAACACGCCCGACTTCGGGGTCTCTTTCCAAGCCATCCAACCAATCATGTGCTTGGTGAACTGCCACGAGCACGGCATCGGCAACCAGGCCGCGTCCACCCAATATGGTCTTCATCATTTGTCTAGCAGTTGCGTATTCTTTTGTTTGATAATAAGCCGCCGCCAGCCAGATACGGCTGGAGTCACATTCCGATTTTCGTCCATCTTCCGAGAAGCAATGCTCGGCTTCTTTCAACAGGCTAACTGCATTCGAGGGGGTTCCTTCCAAAAGAGAAAGACGTCCAAGTCCCAAGTGGAACAAACCCTTTTCGTAAATTGAATCATCACTGGATTGAAGCATTACAGACGCATCTGTTACCAATTTATGCGCTTCCACAGCATTTTTTTTCAGCAAAGCAAGGTTAACCTGTGCCATTATCAGATAAAAAAGAATAAACCGATTGTCCATCCCTTGAACGACTTCTTCTGCATGTTGATAATTACTCTGCGCAATATTGAAGTCCTCCAACTCAGCATACAAATCTCCCAAACCAACGGCAATAAAGGCTTCCAACCGAGTATAGCCACTGCGCTGGGCACATATCAAGCCCTCCTCAAAAGCCAGGGCAGCCTTCTCATACTCACCTTGAAAATGGCGCAGGACGCCTAAATTGTTTAACAAATTGGCCTGCCAGGATAGATTTCCCTCCTGCCGCCAAATTTGAAGCGCCTTCTCGTAAGCAGTACCAGCCTCTGTATAGTTTCCAATTGCACGATATACCATGCCAGTTTCCATAAACAGTATCGGTATGCTGGATGTATCATTCAAGTGAATATACAAATTTAATGAGTGCTCTAGAAACTCTACCGACTGGCGTGTCTGCCCTAGGCGATATAAAGCCAAGCCTTTGACCCGCAATGCTTCAGCATAAATCATTTGCAAATCATCTTTGGCTTCCGTCAATTCAATGACTTCCTCGGCATCACGCAGTGACGCATCATAATCACCGAGAAAGCGATACACTATTCCCCGCCTTACCAGGGTCAAGGTCAAACCTGATACGTTCTTTTCCAAACGAAATACCTGTACAGCCTGATCCAGCAGACTCAGTCCCTCATGCAAGTTTCCTTTCATATATACAATAGCACCTCGAATTGAAAGTAATCCGGGGCGCGTCTTCAATAAAGATGGAGGCAAATCATTTAACCAAGACTCAAGAGTAAGCATGGCACGTTGTAACATGGGCGTGGATGCGCGCTCGATCATCTCTGCGAGAACATCATTATTATTCAATTGCTTATAAATGTAGTTTGCTTTTTCCCATTCACCCAGGTCTTCATAGGCCCGCCCCATGCGGGATAAGATCGGCTTGATCTCTTCAGGGCGCTCCTGTTCAAAGCGCGTTCGTAGAAAGTCGCGGAAGAGATGATGATAGCGTAACCACTTTCCATCCGTGCCCACCGGCAAAACAAAAAGAATATTTTGTACAACAGCACTGATCAAACTTTGCCAGTTTTGCGGCTCTGCATACAACGGGGCTAGTACAGCCTCACAAAGAGTCGCATCGAACTCTTCCAGCATGGCTGTGCGTAACAGGAAATCACGCAGGTCTGGAGGCTGGCGATCAAGCACCTGTTGACCGAGAAAGTCAGACAAGCCAACGCCAGCATTCGACGCAGGCCTTATTAAATCTCCAGAAAACGTACCCATGCCAGTAAACTGCAAGCCGGTGATCCAGCCTTCGGTTTCTTCGATCATTTGCCTGGCTTCATCATCTGAAATTCGCAGGTTGTTGTTCTGGGCCAGCAAGGCCTGGATCTCATCCACGTGAAAGGCAAGATCGGAAAAACTTAAACCACTGACCTGTTCACGCGCCACCATTAAGGGAAGGTCAGACAGACTCGTCAGAGTCCGTGAAGAAATGATCAGGTGACAGTTTTCATCCACGAGCTGAATGAATCGATTCAGGAAGGCTTGAATGGGCTGAACATCATCTATCAAATGAAAATCATCGAGCACCAGAATAAAATGCTCATGGATCTGTTCATAAGTCTCATTGACCAGCGTGACCAGCAGCCTCTCCATATCCTGCTCGAGCGAGGTTAAACTGGCGAGCATGGATGCGGATTGGCTTCCGAATTTAGGAAAACGTTCCGCCATGGCCGCGATCAAATACGCAATGAAACGCTGGGGTTCACGATCCATTTCATCAAGAGCCAGCCAGCAGCACGGCAATTCACTTTGATCTGCCAGATCAATGAGAAGGGAAGTCTTTCCATAACCAGCGGGTGCAGAGACCAGGATCAACTTTTTATCAAGAGACTCGAACAGAACATCCAACAGCCGCTTGCGCGTTAGTAATTCCGCTCGGCGGCGGGGAGGGATGATTTTTGTTTTACTTACGAGGATGGCTGACATTGTGTTATCTTGCCTGTCAAATTATTGAAAGCGATTGATACGATGAGCTTTATATTTTATCCTGTAAATGTTTTTCTGCCATTTGAAATGGTCTAGAGCATTCGCATCCAATTGCCTGAAGCGAATACTTTAAGGAGATAGTTTTCTTTCCAAGCGGCTTGAAGTCGTTTGGCATGGCTACCGCCTCTGGTAGTTTTATCATCCGAGACAACCATATTCGCCCTAATTTAGATACGCTTGCCCTGCCAGTATGGCTAGGAACACGAAGAAGTAAATCCGAAGTTCTCATAGTGGATATGGGGGGAGGTGGATAAAATAAAGCGAGTAGCGGATTTTATGTCGACTACTCTCTTTGATTCCCTATATTTTGAATTTACAGTGTGTGTACAGATAGAACCTTTGGCAGCCTCTCCAATTGTTCTCTATCTAATGTGACCAACTCTGTGCCAAAGCGCAAAGAGACCGCCACATAAACCGCGTCACTGCCGCGCAAGCGATGTTTCGCAGCGACTTCAACGGCGAGATCGGCGAGACTTGAATCCAAGTCAATGAAAGTAATGTTGGGGATTTTTTTCAATTCGTTTGCGAACGCGATCCCAAGTTCCGGTTTTCCTTGTCCACGCGCAATAGCCGCAGATATTTCAGGGAGAACAAGAACGGGCACGATGATTGGAATAGATTTCTCGCGCACATTCATCATAAACGCGTTGCTGACCTGGTGTGCGGACTCTGTAGGCGTAAACGCGCTGACAAATACACTCGCATCAATCGTGACGGTCATCTTTACCGCCGCATTTCTGAAAGAATTTCAGCTGCGCTCTTTTCGTTCTGCCAGCCCTGGCCGATCTCTTTACCCAAATTCATCAATCGTTCCCACACTTCATCCGCAGATTGCTGCGGGACGACGGCATCCAACGGAATGATGAGCGCGGCTGGCACGCCGCGTTGTGTAACAATGTAGCGCGCGCGTTTTTCCTTCACGGCGCGTATCACCTCAGACACATGTATTTTTAATTCACGAATGCCGATCTCTTCAGTTTTTTGCTGTTTCTGTTTCATGTGGTCACCTTTGTGACTACATCTTACCTCCGCTCAATATTCACGTCAAGTCAATGATAACTGTTTGAACGTATAATACCATCATCATACACTGTATCTTTGGAGCAACTCCATGACCTCACCCAAAACCTACATCGTAAACGCCCAAGCGACAGAGACCGACACCCTCGATTTCACGCCATACGTTGAAACCCTCCCGGACATTATCCAAACGGGCAACATGGCCTTGACCATCAGCGTGGTCAGCACGTGGGGATCGGGCAAAATATTTGTGCTAGAATATTTAAAAAGTTAGCAATTACAACAAGTGGAGGCAAAATGGATTCTTTCTTAATTGAATATTTAAAGTCTGGAAAAGCATGGCTTCTTATGGGATCTGGTTCTTCAATTGAAATGGGATTCCCTGACTGGAAACTACTTGCTCAACAAACTATCGAATTAATAAAAACTGAATCACCGAATACGTCCCTCACAAAAATTTTGCTAGCTTTCGAGAAACAAAATTACCCAGATGTGTTTGAACAAGCATTTAATTCGATAGTCCCTCAACAAGTTCTAGCTCACCTCCAAAAATCATTTCGCCCTCAAAAAAGAACGGGGAGAATTTACGAATTACTTGCAAAATGGCCAGTTAATGTGTACTTAACTACAAACTTCGATGATGAAATTCAAAACCACTTAACTATGTTGGGAGAAACTTACCTGACTTATTCAAATTCAGAAGATCATATGTCGTTTTTAAGCCCTTCATTATCGAACGCAATTTATAAATTGCATGGAGATTTAAGATCCCCACATGGGTTAATCTTTACGTCAGCCAGTTATAAATCCATAGATAAAGCTCCAGACTGGCAATATTGGCGAACAACAATGACGGCAATCTTTCGAATGCAACCTGTAATTATCATTGGGCATTCTTTACATGACCCACACTTAAATCACTTATTACAAGCTGCAAAAGATGGCGCTGGTGTAAATCAACCAATATGCTGGATAGCACCTGATGTTAGTTTTCAAGAAGCTCAAGAATATCTCTCAAAATATCGTATCAGGGTTATTCCATATGATAATCGTGATGGAAAACATCTAAACCTTGTTCGAATCATTGAAAATATTAGCCAATTTGTCTTTCCAAGAACATCAATTCAAATTCAAAGAGAAATAGAAGAAGTTTCAAAATCTCCTTTGGGCGCAAATGCGGCGGCACCAGGATATTTTGTTTTCAATAAAATTGCAGCTCAAAATAATTTTGAAGCTTATAGGGTTAACATCATATGTGCTGCTATTCAATCTATTGTGCCAGAACTAATAAGACTTAATGAATTTAGCTTGAAAGATGCTCTTTATTTGTCAGGTTGGCCAAAAGATATGTCAATTGCCATTTCATTTGAAAATGCAATCGTCGAAAAAGCACTTGAACAAAAACTTTTGATGCGGAAAGGCGAAAAATTTTCAATAGGCATCGAAGCAGAAAATTCATCAAAATTAGAACAAAAACAATATGAACACTTAAAAAATCAGTTCTTAGAATCTACAAAGCTTAGAATAATGAGAAATTACCCTCAAGCAGCATCTTCTCAAGCGTTAGAAATCGCTAGTTATATTGAATCTTCATTGATTGGTTTTTTTAAAGAATGCGGACTAAGCTTATCTACAACCTTGCTTGATCGATCTCAAAATCGAAGTTTTCAATCGCCTATTCCAAGTTCAATAATTAAATTTATTAATCAGGCTGCTGCAAAATATGATGATATTTTTGGGAGACAGGTTTTCTCAACTACTGCTGTTGATATTTTTACACAAGGAGAAAACTCTGAAAAGGAGTATTTAGGGAGAATCTCACAAGGGTTTTATGCTTACCATGCATTGGGCCTATTTGGAGAGGCCGCGCAAGAACGACTACAACATTCCAGACAAACTGTTTGGCTTGTAGACTCTAATTTGCAAATTCCAATTCTTGCATTAGCAGCACCAACTAATGCTACATTTCGGGATACATTCTCTCGATTGAGAGAAATAGGTGTTCGATTCTTTACAACTGAGAAACTCTTTAATGAGACTTTAAAACACTTTCAATTTGCTGAAGATGTAATTCGGAAAGAAGGATTATCGTCTAATAATTTGCTCGCAGCTGCTATTGGTCAATCCCCGTATAAAAAAGCCAATCAGTTTTTAGAAGGTTTTGTTCGTTGGAGAGCAGGAGGTAATCCAAACGATTGGCAAGCTTATATTTACAACATATTCGATTCGACTAGTCCTAAATCAGTGGATATTAAAAATGCATTAGGGAAATTTGGAATTGAAGTCTATTCTTTAGATATTTGGCCTGGATATAGCCCTGATGATTTGCAAAAACATGTTAATTATCAACAAAGTATTGTGGATGCATGGGAAAATATTATTCACCCAGATCAATCTTTGATGGACGAAACAGATATACTTTCAGACTTTTACAAAAAGGCGAGTCCAGAAGCAGATGCAATGGTAATAGTCACTCAAGAACGCTTAGGTATATATCACATGCTATCAGAGCTAAATGAAAAATCACCAGCATGGTTTATTAGCCAAACGTCCATGTTAAATTCAATTGACGATACCAAAATTACATGGCAACCTGATGCTTTCTTGCGATTTGCTACAACGCTGGCTCCAGCCTCAAATTCACAAGATGCTAACCGAGCTTTCGATATTTTGCTTTTAGGATTTACACAGTTGGGAATAAGCTTGCTTGATAACAAAACTCTTAACTTGGCCTTTGGTGGCTTAATTGACCAAGCTGCATTAGATGCCCGCAAATTACAAGAAGAATATTCTTCACTATTATCAGAAAAATATTCAGAATCCCTCGAATCCGTAATAACGAGATTAAAACCATCACACCGACCAGGGGGTGTCATACAACTGCAAAATGAAATTCTTGAAATTCAATCAAAAAGATTAGTTGAAACTACAGCGAGCCTGACAGAAGTTGCTAGTAGAGCTCATAAAGCAGAAAAAAAAGCAGAAGAACTCGAACACATCAAGCATAAAATTGACGAGAAACGCAGAGAGCGGGAAAAGAAATCTCGCAAAATTAAAACGAAGAAAAAGAAGTGAACCAAACAAAAGTCTATTACCCAAAACTTCCGAGTTTTTAAAGAACTCGGAAGTTTTAGGGTTCAAATCTACTTCTTCTTTTTCTTAGCAACGCTCTTTTTTGCAGTCTTCTTCGCTGTTGCCTTATTCAAAGGACTGACAGACTTCGCCGCCTTCTTCCCTTCGACCTTGCTCAGGGCGCGCTTTCCTTCTTTCCTCGGCTCCGCGGCCTTCACAAACCTCTCCACCGTCCACCCCACGGTGAGACCTGTGATCGTCTCCCCAGGTTTTACTTCCACGACCAGGTCGCCTTTGGATGAGGCGCGTTTACGCACAGCCGCTAAATCCAAGCGTGCAGATTTTGCCGCGCCCCTGCTCATGTGGACAGTGGCAACGTGATTCGGTTTTCCGCTTGCAATGGCTGTGAGGATGACCTTATTGGGCAAGTCCCATGCGACCACGCCTTTGCCGTAACGCCCCTGCCTGGGGAATTCTTTTTCGTCAACGCGCTTGGCTTTGCCGTCACTTGCGAGCAGGAAGATCTCGCCTTCGGCGGGCAGCACTTCCATGCCAGCCACTTCATCATTATCATCCAATTTGATTCCATTCACACCCGCGGCGACGAGTCCCATCGGACGCACATCATCTTCCTTGAAACGGATTGCCATACCGTTGGATGTAGCAAGCAAGATATCCTTCTTTTTGCCATCCGTTAATCCAACCCAACCAAGCCTGTCACCTTCATTGACGCGCACCAAGGTAAACGTCTGTGAAGAAGGTCCGGGCAATTCGGTGACCAGACTTTTCTTGACCATGCCGAAGCGCGTGGCGGTCAACACGCAAGTTTCTTCGCCTAGAATGGATTTACCTGCTGGCAACGAAAACAAAACCGCGAGCGGATCCGTTTCAGTCAATGGCGATACTTTGTAATACATCGATCCTTGACTCAACTTATCCGCTTCGGGAATCAAGTGCGCGGCAACCGCAGCCGCTTTACCCAGCTTGTTCACGAAATAGATCGTGTCTGTTGTGGAAGCCTTCACCAGGAATCTCGGCGCGTCATTGCCTGAGTGTTTCGGTTGTTTATCGTCATGTGTACGCGAGACCAGCCCATCGTCGGTCACGCCGATCCACACGGCTTGATGCGGCAACTCGCGCGCGGTCAACGTCTTTCCAGCCTTTGCGCCTTCCTTCAAATTCACGATCTGCGTGCGGCGGCGGTCTGCATACGCAGCTTTCACTTTCAATAATTCGTCCGCCACTACAGCGCGCATCAACTTCGGAGATTTCAATAAAGTCGCTAGTCCCTTGATCAAAGCGTTCACTTCTTTATATTCGATATCGATCTTCTTGCGTTCCAACGCGGCGAGCCTGCGTAATTGCATATCAAGGATGGCGGTTGCCTGCAGCTCTGTCAGCTTGTAACGCTTCATCAGTTTTTGCCGGGCAGTTTCAACGTCTGGTGCGGAGCGAATGAGATTGACCAACTCATCCAGATTCTTTAATGCGATTAAATATCCCTCCAGGATATGCGCGCGCGCTTTGGCTTTATCCAGATCAAATTCAGCGCGCCTCTTTACGACAGTTAACCTGTGCTCCACATAGACGCGCAGTGCCTGTTTGAGAGTTAATGTGCGCGGCTCGCTGCGCCCGCTTTCATCGGCGACCAATGCCAGCAGGTTGATACCGAAGGTGGTCTGCATGGGCGTGCGTTTATAAAGATTACGCAGGACGATCTCGGGATCGGCATTCTTCGTCATCTCGATGACAATGCGCATTCCCTGCCGATCAGATTCATCGCGCAGATCGGATAAGCCTTCGAGGTGACCATCGCGTGCCAACTCGGCAATGCGCTCGATCAAACTGGACTTGTTGACCTGATACGGTAATTCTGAGACAATGATTCGGCTCTTGCCTCTTTCCATCTCTTCCACATGCGCCTTGGCCTGCACGGTGACTCGCCCGCGCCCCGAACCATACGCGGACTCAATCCCCTCTTCACCCTTCTCTTGAATGATGAGACCGCCCGTTGGGAAATCGGGTCCCTGCACGAACTTCATTAATTGTTCAACATCAATATCGTCGAGTTTTTCCCAACGTGCGATCATGTAGATGAGCGCATCCACGATCTCGCCGAGATTATGCGGCGGAATGGAGGTCGCCATACCGACGGCGATACCCGTTGCGCCGTTCACCAGCAGATTCGGGATCGCGGCGGGCAGAACGCGCGGCTCTTCAAGTGTGTCGTCAAAATTTGGGACGAAGTTAACTGTGCCCTTGTTAAGGTCAAACAGAATATCCAGCGCAGCGGAAGTAAGTCGCGCCTCGGTATAACGCATCGCCGCAGGCGGGTCGCCATCCACTGAACCGAAGTTGCCCTGACCATCCACCAGCAGCATGCGCAAGGAAAAATCCTGCGCCATGCGCGCCATGGCTTCGTAGACCGCCGAGTCGCCATGCGGATGATATTTACCAAGCACTTCACCGACGATACGAGCTGACTTCTTATAAGCCGTATCCGCGCGAATACCCATGTCGTACATCGCATACAGAATACGCCGCTGCACGGGTTTGAGTCCGTCGCGGGCATCGGGCAGGGCGCGCGCCACGATGACGCTCATCGCATAATCGAGATACGATTGCTGCATTTCCTGGTCAATGTCTATTTTTTTAACGATACCGAGTTCCATAAAAGGTCCTTTTTCAAACACAAAGGACACGAAGTACACAAAGGTTTTCCTTAGTGCCCTTCGTGTCCTTTGTGTTTAAGAATTTTGAATGTATGTTCTATTTCGAGGCTTATCTTACGGGGAAAGATGTTATGCGTCAAGTGCGATAAAATTTCAGGCGATTGCCATCTTCCATTGAATCCGCTACAATCAACTTAATTCAGATGTGACCTGTGAAAGAGAAATAATAATGCGAACTGCAAAGGTGCTTGAATGAAATTTCCAAAAATATTATTTATTATATTTTCGATTGTTTTGGCTGGCTGTTCCAATGTGCCTGTTACACAACAGATATCAGAGACTCCCAAAAATGTTACTATCTTCAAAAACACGGTTGTCAGCCTGACCTTCGACGACGGGGCTGCGGACAATTATGATGTGCGTTCCATTCTTGCTCAAAATGATTTACATGCCACTTTTTATGTTGTAAGCGGTTTTACAGGAATGGATGGCTATATGACCGAGGAACAGCTGCGTGGATTATATGAAGATGGCAACGAAATTGGAGGACATTCGCTAGACCATGTCAATCTTACTGAAATAAGCGGGGATGATCTGAAGAAGGAAATCTGCCAGGACTACGCAAATTTAATGGACTATGGTTTCAGGGTCACTTCCTTCGCCTACCCTTTTGGACATTACGATGAAGAAGCAAAGCAGGCAGTGATTGATTGTGGATATGCCAGCGCGCGCGGCGTAAGCGGCGGGCCCGAGACAATTCCTCCTGCAGATAAATATGCATTAAGAGCCATGCCGTATATTGTGAACGACACAAGTGTGACAAAAATGATGAGGTACATTACCTCTGTGGAGCAGGAGGGCGGAGGCTGGGCGATCTTTGTGTTCCATCGTGTCTGTGATGGATGCAGCCAATATACGGTTGACCTGGATACTTTCTCAAAATTTGCAGCCCGCATCGCAGATCAAAAACAAAATGGTCTTGTTATCAAGACCATTGATGAAGTAATCAATGGGAAATGAAGCTGGGAAAGCCTGGCCACAGATTAAAAGTACATCGCTCGAAGAAGGCGCGGCCACACCGACGACAACAAGTCCATCAGGAACTTAAAGTAAAAAGCTGATCAATAACTCACCTTGTGCACTTTAACACTTTTGGCATGTCACCCTGACCCTGAACGATAGTGAAGGGGAAGGGTCTCTACGATAATCTCAGAGATTCTTCGCTTCGCTCAGAATGACACTGCGTAAGGTGAGTCAATAATAAATAATGGCGCAGATATTTATTTCTACGCCATTATTTTATGGCTTGATTATGGCTTGAAATTGATCTTGCTGGTTATACACGCGCCTTTTTGCCCGGTATTGGAACATAACGTGATCAGCGCACGGATGTTATGCCCGGACGGGTTATAGGTATACGCAGACGCACTGATGATAAATGTGTCTCCTGAACCGAGCGTATCTTTTATTGTTGTTTTCAGGCAGCCATCAAGGTCAGTAAACCCATCTGAAAGAGCAACGAGTTCAATATCGGTGACATTATCTTTCACCTCGATTTTCACAGACTTGAACGGAAGCGGGCCTGTATTCTTTAATTTGATCTCCACCCACCAACCGACACATGAATCAAGGCTGGCATACTCCGCAGTGAAAGATGGGGACGGTATCGGCGTCAGGGTTGGTGTGGGCGTAGGCGGCGGAGTATAGACAGGCAATAACAAAATCGGTCCCGTCAAAGTGGCGTACTCACCCCATGCCCAGCAAAATTCAGGACCTGGATCCGGGTTACGGATATACCAATATCTATTGGTTGGGTCACGGGCATACACCTCGGCAGTTTCACCCACCAATAAAGCACCCACCAATACATAGACCTTGCCCGGGCCATTACGACAGTTCGTGGGGATCGAAACGCTTATCAATGGAACAATAAGAGTGGCTGTAGAGACCGAAGTTGGTGTTAGTGATTGTGTTGGGGTGCTTGTTTCGGTTGGCGTAAACGTGGGTGGCGCAGGTGTGAATGTAACGGTAGGAACTGCTTCCAACGTAGGCAATAATGTTCCTTGTGGGGCATTCTGGGTAAGTCCGGCGATTACTGTCTGCGCGGCGGCTGTGCTGATGGCATTTGGCTCGAGCACTGCAAGATCCGGCACAATGCATGCGAGGCCTGCAATCAATAAAACGGCAAAAGGGATTCGTTTTGATGATCTCATGCTTTCTCCTGACTTCTCATATAACGTGCAGGCTGGCTTCTTTGTTCCCGGATCATATATCCTCTGGAAAGTAATTTCTTCTGCAAATTGATTTTATACCCTTTTTGAGCCGGCGCCTCGGTCGCATCCATCCGCTGCTTGTCAATTTCAATGCCGAGGATACGGAGATTTGGATTCAATTTTCTGAATCGCGCGCCGCTGTGCTGGTCATCACTGGCCGCGTTCTACAACCACCCGCATTTTATTCCCATCTGTTGTTACTTCGATCCAACCGTTGCGGTCTGTCCGCAATAATGAATATTCAGCCAAAGAATCCAACACAGCCTGCGAGGGCAAACCGTCCGGGTCGCCTGCGGCAACGCTTAAGACAACCAGTTGTGGATTCAAATTCTCAAAAATATCTGGCGGGTTGGCAGGCGCGTATCCAGAATCCGAAAGCAAAAGCACATCCACTGCGCCGATCACATTTCCATATTCGAGCGACTCGTACATGCCTGCGCTCACGCCGATGGGAAGCAATGCGCGAAAATTCCCATATTGGACGAGAAGCACGCTGCCTCTCGGACCTGCGGCCTGCACCTCGATTAATGCGCCATCACCCAGCTCAAGCCTTTGTCCCGCTTCCACGCGGCTGACGGGGATGCCCTCCGCCGCGAAATATTCATCCAGGGTACGCGCAGAGAACGAGGCTTGCACATTGCCACTCCACAACACACGATCAGGCGGAAACCTTTCGATCACACGAGGCAAAGCGGAGAGTTGATCCTCCCGTGTGGAGGCGATGATCAACCAGTCCAATTTGCGCGAGAAAAACGGAAGCCTTCTGCCGAGTTCATCTGATAATTCAGATGCGCTTGCGCCGCCGTTGATCAGAATATTCCTGCCTTCAGGCGTTTGAATGAGAATTGCATCCGCTGAACCGACTTCAAGAAAGGTGATGTGAAATTGACCATCGCCAGCGGTTGCGGCGGAGCGCCATAAAACAACCATGCAAACGAACAGGAACGCCAGAGTCGCTGTCCATGCGATTGCTCGCAGCGAACCAGCAGCAGAGTGAAACCAGTCCATTAGGCGCGACCAGTTGAAGGTCACGGTAAGAAGCGCGATGTAGAAGAAGAGCACAATCCAGATGGACGCGTCCCCAAGAAAGATCGTCCCATTTGGCACACGGTCAAAGAATTCCACAATGCGGATGGTAAATGCGGCGAATGGCCAGGCGATCCACGCAATCAGTTGACCAAGAGGCTGAATGATGAGGCTGGTAAAAACCGCCAACCCGCCAACGATCATCACTGCGGGCTGCGCAGGCAGGATGAACGGGTTGGCGATGAATGAAATCAGGGAGATGCGTTTGAAATGATAGGCCATGATTGGAATGGTTGTGAGTTGAGCCGCCAGAGTAAGGATAACATTTTCGTTGATGATGCGCGTAAAGGTACTTGTATCATGTTTTGAAAGTTTGGCGATCAGGTTACCCGTGAAATTCGAAAACGGTTCGGAGTAAAGGATCAAGCCGAGTGTGGCGAAAAACGAAAGCTGAAAGCCCACGTCCCACAGCACGAGCGGATTGATAAGCGCCATGATGAGCGCAACCGCCATGAGCGCGTTCAAGCCCATGTTGCGCCTGCCGAGCTGGCGCGCAAACAATGAAATGCTGCCCATGAATGCGGCGCGCATCACCGCCGCATCCCCGCCGACCAGAAAGGCATACATGAAAATTCCGATGACTGCGATCAATGCGCCAGCGCGTTCGTTCGTAATATTTCTGAAAATGGAAAAGAAAACTCCTGCGATGATGGCGATGTTAAAGCCTGAGATGGCAATGATGTGCGCCGTGCCCGTGTTCTTGAAGGCATCCTGCAACTCTCGCGGTAGACCAGTATCCACACCGAATAAAATGCCTGCGAACAACGAGGCTTCAGGATCGTGATAAAGACGGTATGTCTTTTCCAGCAGTTTTGATTTTAGTTTGTAAATCTGCGCGGTGACGATGTTACCGCCATCGCCCGGCAACTCGGTCACTTCTGCAATGGACATGTATGAATGAATACCTTCGCGCGCGAGATAATCACGGTAGGAAAATTGCTCGTCTTCAGGCGGGGTTTTTAATTGTCCGCGCACACGCACGTGTTGACCGTATTCATAGGCCTGGTTTTTTGCGACACGCACGAGGATGGATCCAGAAACTGGCAGGTCGCCGCTGCCGCTATCCACAGCTTTTACTTTGAGTTTGAGGTTGGTGTAACGATCACGGTAATCGGGCAATTCCGTGAGATAACCCGTAATTAGCAGGTCGTAAGTGCGGTCATTGTAAAAAGCGATGTGGAAGGCATCTATGTTCGGCTGGCGGAATTGATAGTAGGCGGAGCCGAGGAAAAAGAAGATGGGGAGGGCGAAGTAAAGAGGATGGGTGGTGAGAAATGAGAAACGAGTTGTGAGTTGCAGAGTACGGGTTGTGAGGGAACGAAGAAAGAGAAAAAGAAGAAAGAAGGCGGCAGAAACCGAAATCCATGCCCAGGTGGGAAGGGAGAGCAGGCTGGCAAGTACGATACCTGCAATAAAGGATAAAGAAATCCACAATAAAGGCATATTGTAGATTTTACATTAGATTGAAATTGAAAGACTACCCGAATGCAATAGGGGCACAGCCTGTGGGTGCATAAGGATTCCCAGGGGGAATTTACAATCTGACAAAGCCTGTGTATCCAAAACTGATTTTCGCAGGAGGATTATCGAAAGAATTCCAAAAAACTTTTCCATTCAACGGGGTTACATACTACATGGCAAACTTAATCTTCCCCATGCTCGGCTATCTGCTTGGTTCGCTTCCATTTTCAATTTGGATCACACGCTTCGTCAAAGGCGTGGATGTGCGTGATAGTGGTTCGGGTCATGCCACAACGACAAATACCATTCGTCAGGCTGGCTTTGGCTGGGGCGCGCTGGTTTTGATATTGGATATAAGCAAGGGCTATATTCCAACATGGCTTGCAATCAATGATTCCAATGATGTTTGGGTGATCGCGATCACTGCGACTTTCGCGGTGATCGGTCATTGCTGGCCCGTATTTGCAAAATTTCGCGGCGGGATGGGTCTGGCAACTGCCGGCGGCGCGTTTTTGGCTGCAAACCCATTGGCATTTCTGATCTGCGCTGCAATCCTTATTTTGCTTGTGCTGGTCATCCGTCACTCTGCACGGGCGAGTGTATTTGCGGGCATCTTCGCTGCACCTGCATTGTGGATCTTCAATATCCGCGATGAGGCTTTTTGGGTTGCTTTGGGCGCAGGACTTGTGATCGCAGTCCGCTTTTTGATTGATTGGAATCGCAAGTATCGAGAATTGTGGCTGGACAGGGAGAAGGTGGAAAAAAGCCCGGGTTGAGAATAGGCTTATGCGTTTGAGCAGATCTGAGCGGGGAAAGAAGCGACAAAGTCCATCTATTCCCCCAACAACCATTCCGGCGCGATGACCACCGATGCGGTCCGCAATCATTGCAAACACGGACGGGCGCGAATCAGCCTTGCTCAACTGGAACGATGCGACCGAATAACGGTCTTCTTTGTTCTTGCCGGACATTCCGGTGTGGCTGAGCGTGACAACATGCAGGTGGGCAAGTGTGGAGCGGATCATTCTTCCGTATTTTGAATCGTGATCCTGGGGGCTGAAGCCGCAGGCGGCGCTTTTAGCATAAAACGATAGGTCAATTGGCCGAAGGTCACCAGATCGCCGTGCCTCAACCGATAGCCTTCACGCAAAACCGGCTCGTAATTTACCCACGTGCCTGCAATCGAATTGTTATCCAACAGCAGGTAGCCGCCCTCATCTGTTTGTCTGAGCCGCGCATGGATGGATGATATGGAGGGGTCATCCAGGATCTGCTTGCATTGCACAGGGTCAGTGCCAAAAGTGATTTCTTTTTCAATTAATTGGATCGGCGCGACTGCGGCAGCCTGTCCATCTGGATTAATACGGAAGAGGGCTGCCGGCGCTTCCACACTGGACTTTGAGCCTGCTCCTGTTTTCTTTGACGGGGTGCGCCGCTTTTTGGTTTTCCCCGCAGGGGAAGTAGGGGCCGCGGCGGCTGGCAGGGTATCTTCCACTCTGGCCTGGATCGGCTGTGTGAGCGGGTCAATACTTGCGCGGTGCGCTGCCTGCGCGGCACGCAGGGTAGGGATACGGAATCGTCCGCTTAGCAGGATAAAAAAGAGTACCAGTCCCGCCAGGATAATCGAACCGAATGTAAGCGTCGTGCGGTATTTTGCCAGGAAGGCGGCAGGTCCGCCTGGCGGTTTTATCAGCGTGATGATCACTGGAACGGGCATGCTTGTTTTATTCAAACCAAGCACATCCACAGCCTCCACCATGATCTGATGCTCGCCACTGCTTGTATAGGCCTTCAGATCCCAGGTGAAGAGGTTGAATGGTTCGCTGGTGTTCTCATCTATGATCATGCCATCCACATACAGGGTCGTACGTGTGAGCGGACGCACATGCCCATCGGGAAATTCGATGATGATCTCGATCTCCTGTGTTGCCGGCAATAGAATTTCCTGATTGAAAGGATCATCCTGCGGAGCCTGCCGCGTGATCTGTGAGGACAGCGCAACCGGGAACGGGTTTGGCGGTTGAACATCAGTGTTGAATTTCTGTTCGGCAGAAGTCAATAGCCCCGAGGGCAGGTTGACCTGCACGCTGAGGGAATGTTCGCCCGAAGTATTCACACGCGAGGTGTAGGACAGTATGTAGGTCCTGCGCAGGGGGGAAAAATAAGCTTCGGGGTCCGGGAATCTTTCCTCACCCGAATACTGGAACATGGCGGCACCGGTTTGAATGGCAAGGTTATTGAAGACCACCGCGCTTGTGTTGGTGAATGTCGTATTCGCATCTACATACCAAACGAAGATGCGGATGTCGCTTTCATTTGCGCGCTGGATGTACGGCTCAAGCAGCGCGGCCAGGTTGGTTTCATCCATTTGCGGAGTTATGAACAGGATGGCGCGTTTCATGGCCAGGCGCGGGGTCTGCGCGCTGACAGTATCCATGGCGGTGGCAAGAGATTGCAGGTTGGGCGTGGCAACACGCATGTCAGGCTGGAAGCCGTTTAACCCGACGATGAAATCCGCTGCGTTGGCATGGTTAATGACCGGTCCGGCCTGGCTGACGAGGCTGAGGTCATCCGGAAGGTTTGACGGGCGGCTTTGCGCCCATTGCGCGATCACCTGCGCCACGCGTTGAAAGCGTGAGAAGCCGTTGGCATTACGTGCATCCAAGGCCGTGCCCTGGTTGACGGCGACAACAATTTGCAAAGGAATGGCGATTTCAGTCAGTGAGTCGGCTGGGAGTGGCTGTCCGTTTTCGATAACAGTAACAGCCTCGAGGTTAAGTCCCGAGGCGAAAATTCTTTGGGCGTCGAAGACATCCAAAAATGCAGAGATTGCTGGAAAAGCAGATGCATCCGCAGGGTAGAGAGTCGCAGTGGCAGGGTTTTGCTGCGCGCGAACAAAAGGCACAGCGCCAAGCAAAAGACCCAGGCTGAGGAGCAGAGCAAAAAGTTTACGCATTTCCCTCAACGAAAACGGGGGCATCTTCTGGTGAGTTGGTGAGTCGCAAGAAAGTGAGCGTCCAGATGGTTTTCCACGAAGTCGTCAATACTTCGCCAAGGTTGAAATTGTTCACAATGCCTCCTCAATCGTGGTCGAGTAGGGCTGGGAAAAGCGCCCAGCCCTACTCGACCACCAAACCAAGATCTCAAATCGTAAATCGTTACTCCCACTCGATCGTTGCGGGTGGTTTACTCGTAATATCATACACTACGCGATTAATTCCGTCCACTTCATTGACGATTCGATTTGAGATCTTTGCCAATAATTCGTGCGGCAGGCGTGCCCAATCCGCCGTCATAAAGTCCTCGCTTGTCACTGCCCGAATTGCCGCCGCCTCCTGATACGTGCGCTGGTCGCCCATCACACCCACTGATTTCACTGGCAGCAAAACCATAAAAGCCTGTGAAGTCTGGGCATGCTGCCCCGTTTCCTCATTATCATTTAGATGTGGGAAACGGGGCTTCCCTAAAAATCCTGCTTTGGATAATTCATCCAAAAGGATTGAGTCCGCCGCCCGCAAACGGGATACACGCTGCGGCGTACACTCCCCGAGACAGCGCACGGTCAGGCCGGGACCTGGAAACGGCTGCCGCCAAACGAGGCTTTCATTCAGCCCAAGCGCTTCGCCGACCAATCTCACTTCATCCTTGAATAAATAGCGTAATGGCTCAACGAGTTCAAAATCCATATCTTCTGGAAGCCCACCTACGTTATGATGCGTTTTTATTTTCTCGGCTTTATTTCGGTCAGGCGCAGAGGACTCAACCACATCGGGATAGATCGTCCCTTGCACCAAAAATTTCGGCTGACCTATTAGCTTTGCCTGCTGCTCAAAAATACGGATGAATTTCTCTCCGACGATCCTTCTCTTTTGTTCAGGCTCGGTGACTCCCTTCAACGCGCCGAGGAAATCCGCGCTGGCTTCCACTGTGATCAACTCCGCGCCAAGCCCGCTGCGAAAAGCGGATGCAACCTGCTCACCCTCATTCGCGCGCAGCAAACCTGTATCCACAAACACGCAGACAAGCTGATCACCGATGGCTTTCTGTACCAAGGCCGCTGCAACAGTCGAATCCACGCCGCCGCTGACCGCTGCAAGCACGCAGGGTCCCTGAGGTTTGTCGAAGGGTGCGTTACCCACCTGCTCTTTAATTCTTTTTACACTTTCATCAATAATGGACAATGGAGTCCATTCCGGTTTTGCGCCGCAAATATCAACTGCGAAATGTTTAAGTAACTCAACCCCATTGGGGGTGTGATGTACTTCGGGGTGAAATTGCACACCAAAATATTTTCTTTGCATGTCGCCCATGGCCGCAAAAGGACTGTTCCCCGATTTCGCCAATGCAATAAATCCGTCGGGCATGCGCGTGATCTTGTCGCCATGCGACATCCACACCTGCGAAATCACAGACAAAATAGAAGGCATTAACGGCTCCAAGATCGCAGGGCCATATTCACGCTCAACTGATGGACTGACTTCGCCGCCGAGAACATGAGTCAATGCTTGCATGCCATAACAGATTCCAAGAATGGGCAAGCCTGATTCCAAAATAAACTGTTGGATATAAGGCGCACCTTCCTCATAAACTGATTTTGGTCCGCCGGAGAGGATGAAGCCCTTGGGGTTGATCGAGAGGATTTTTTCCTGCGGCGCGTCCCAGGGAAATAACTCGCAATAGATTTGTGCCTCACGCACACGGCGTGCAATGATCTGCGCGTATTGGGAGCCGAAATCGAGGATGGCAATTGATTCTGTCAAGGTTGTGTCCTGGGTTGAAAGTTGAAGGTTACAAGTCGAAGGTCAAAAGTCAAAGGCAGACTTTAGACCTTTGACTTTTGACCTGTAACATCTGATATAAGATGAAAATGCAAATGTGGAAAATCTTGATACTCCCCGCCATTCACAATAAGACGATAGGCTTGTAGGTGAAATTCTTCCACAAGGCTTTGGACGGTGGAATATAAGTCGGTGAGGAAGGCGGTATCGGCTGGATCAAGTTGTGCGAGAGATGCAACTTGACGCTTCGGTATGATCAGCACATGAAACTTATAACCTGGAGAAGGATGATGAAAGGCAAGCAGGTTTGGGGTCTCACGGAGGCGCGTGACTGGGATGAGGAAACTCATGTGGGCGAAGATCCAGCCGATAAGCGGGGAAAGAATCCAGAGAAGTTTTTTGAAAAATTTGCTCAAGGCGGCGTCCTCGCCGCCAAGGACGGCGGCAAGAGCAAATTTATTCCACGAACTCGATTTTACCGTCATCCAGCGATTTGATGCAGGCAATGGATTCTATCGGAACGCCAAGAGAAGCCAGCGCATCGCGCCCACCTTCGAAGATTTTCTCAATGAGTGCGCCGATGCCGACAACTTTTGAGCCAGCCGCTTCGGCCAGGCGGGCGAGACCAAGAATGGTTTGGCCGCTGGCGAGGAAGTCATCAATGATGAGGACTTTTTCGTCGTTGGCGAGGTATTCGGGCGAAACGATCAACTCGACCATGCGGCCTTTGGTATGCGACGGCGCGAGGGTCAGATAAACCTGGTCTGGCATGGTGATGGGTTTGGTTTTGCGGGCGTACACAACCGGAAGCCCCATGTGGAGGGCGGTGGTCAGCGCCGGCGCAATCCCTGAAATTTCGGCCGTCAGGATTTTGGTCGCGCCGACGTTTGCAAAGCGTTTTGCAAAATCACGCCCGCAGGTATCCATGAGATGTGGGTCGACTTGATGATTAACAAAGCTATCTACTTTTAAAATTCCATTGCCAAGCGCTTGCCCGTCTTTCAAAATACGTTCCTGCAATTCATTCATTGAGCCTCCGATTGACTAGACAGATTTTTGGTGAATTTTACAACTCTATCAGAGAAGATGCCAGAGGGAAAATTTTTATGGCATCACTTATCCTAACTTAAGCTGCTAAAAAGGACTGTGTTAGAATCTTGCGCGTGAACGAAAAAATAGTTTTAGTGCTGGCGTCCAATTCGCCGCGCCGCAGACAGTTGCTTGCGCTTGGGAACTGGACCTTCAAAGTAAACGTCGCTGATGTGGATGAAACACTGTTTGCAAATGAAACGTCAGGAGATTACGTGGTTCGCCTTGCCCAGGAAAAGGTATTGGCGGTCAAAGATAAGGTAAATGCAGAAAACATCATCATCGGCTCGGATACAACGGTGGTGGATGGCGACTCTATTCTCGGCAAACCAACCGATACACGGGATGCCGAAAGCATGTTGAAGCAATTACGCGGGCGCACGCATCAGGTCTACACGGGAATTGCGCTCTACCGCCTGCGGGATGGAAAGATGCTGACAGAACTATCCATCACAGATGTGCCAATGCGGAATTATTCCGATGAAGAGATCACAGCCTATATCAAAACTGGCGACCCAATGGACAAGGCTGGCGCGTACGCAATCCAACATCCCGAGTTCAATCCAGTTGCATCCATGCACGGATGTTATGCCGGAGTGATGGGATTACCGATGTGCCATGTCGTCCGCGCCTTGCAAAATTTTGATCTGTCTCCCGCGGCAGATGTCCCCTCGGCTTGCCAGTCTTTGTTGAATTACCATTGTCAGGTTTCACCCGCGATCCTGCGTGGTGAAGCAAAATAATAATCCGTCATTGCGAAGGCGGTGTTATCCCGCCTGAAGCAATCTCCACGCAGAGACGGGGACTACCGCGCCGCAAGAAGCAAGAGCGCGGCTCGCAAAGACGAAACGAGTTTAGCCTTGAAAGGAAACGTAATGAAACTATTACGCTGGATTAATATAATTCTGATCGTTATATTTCTCTCCGCTTGTGTTTCCAACGGGGATAGCAATCCATTTACCAACATTTTTGCCACCCCCACGCCGCTGCCGACAGCGCAGGCTCGCATCACTCCCGCGCCGGATGCGCAGGGGGTAGTTACAGCATTTCTCCAAGCCTTACAAAAGGATGATTACGAAAGTATGTATGCCCTGCTGGCACAGTCCAGCCGCGATGCAGTTACGCTCGAAGATTTTTCCAAACGCTGGAATGATGCCTTGAACTTCATGAGCGCATCCAACATTGATTTCTCGATCATGTCATCCCAACTTGGTCCTCACAATGCCGAGGTTGGCTACAGCATTACCTATAAAACCGTCCTGGCCGGCGATATTCAACGGAGCCTGATCATGCGCCTTGCGAATGAAAATGGCGGCTGGAAAGTGCAATGGGATGACAGCTTGATCCTGCCCGAACTCGCGGGAGGCAACCAACTTGCCATGGATTATAGCGTCCCTGCCCGCGGCGACATTTATGATCGTGAAGGTCTGCCCATCGTTTCACAATCAGGCGCGTTCGCCTTCGGCATCCAAACTGATCAGATCGACCCGGACCTGCGCGGAACCCTGACAACGGAATTAGGCCTGCTATGCGGATTGGATCCTCTGGACATTGAAGACGAGATAGACGCCTCCGGACCAGGCTGGTACCTGCCCATGTGCGAAGGGACTCGCGCCGAAGCTCAGAGATTACTCTCCATCAATCCCGGCGGACTCGTGGTTGCTGACTACAATTCCAGATATTATTTCGATACAGGCCTCGCTCCACAGGCGGTTGGTTTTACCCAATTTATTACCCCAGAACAACTGAATCAATATCGCCGCCTGGGTTATAACGGCGGCGAAAAGGTGGGACAATCTGGCATCGAAAAATGGGCGGAAGATTACCTGGCCGGGCAGCATGGTGGCACCCTGCACGTTGTGGCACCTGACGGACAGATCATTTCTACGCTTGGGCAGAGCAGCCCACAACCTGCAGACTCACTCTACCTCACCATTGACAGCAACATGCAAGCTTATGCCCAGTCGGCAATTGAGTTCTTCCGCGGCGCCATCGTCGTGATGGAAGCGGATACCGGACGCGTGATTGCCATGGCTTCCAGCCCGGATTTTGACCCCAATTATTTTGAACCTGAAAACCCAAACAATGCCCTCGGGTTGGGCGAATTGCTGAACAGCCCGAACGATCCGCTTCTCAACCGCGCCACACAGGGACAGTACCCGCTCGGTTCGGTATTCAAGATCATTACATTCTCTGCCGCACTCGAAAGCGGACTGTACTTGAAGGACACCACCTACGACTGCCAGTACGAATTCCAGAGACTGGATCGCCCCTTATACGACTGGACATATGAATACTGCCAGCAAGCCATTGCTCGGGGCGAAGCCTGTAACACGTCAACCACTACACCATCCGGCGTGCTCACCTTGCAGGAAGGCTTGATGCGTTCGTGCAACCCGTATTTCTGGGAGATTGGCTGGGATTTATTCACGAACTGGGACCGTGGTACTGATATTGCCAACATGGCACGCGCATTTGGGCTTGGCTCTCCCACCGGCATTGAGCAAGTCCCTGAACTCAACGGACAAATAATAGACCCAGCCGGCCCCATAGAGGCTGTCAACCAAGCCATCGGACAGGGTGATGTGCAGGTCACGCCTTTGCAGGTGGCGAGATTCATGGCAGCAATCGCAAACGGCGGGACCTTGTACCGTCCGCAGATCGTCGAAAGGATCCAACCCGTTGATGGCGACCCGAAACTTGTCTTTCGCCCGGAAGCGAATGGCACGCTTCCCTTGCGAAGCGAGAACCTTGAAACCCTGCAGGAAGCCTTGTTCATGGTGACGAATTTCAGTCTAGGCACGGCGCGCTTTAACATTCGCGGCATACAATTTGACACGGCTGGCAAAACAGGAACCGCCGAATCCGGCAGCGGTTTGCCCCACGCATGGTTTGCGGGCTATACCTTGAATGAAGAAGCGAGAGGCAAGCCTGATATTGCCATTGCTGTGATCGTCGAGAATATCGGGCAGGGTTCCGAGTATGCCGTGCCGATCTTCCGCTACATGGTGGAAACATATTATTTTGGAAATCCGGGAAGGATCTCCTATGATTTCGGTCAAATTGGACAACCGCTTCCCACGCCCACTCCATTTGGCATCCCTGCACCGGCAGATAATTAAGGTGAATATTTGACAAGCGAGATCACCAAACAAGGTTTGATCATCAAGGCCCAATCCGGTTTCTTTACAGTGGAAACCGGGCAGGGTCTTGTTATCTGTCAATTGCGTGGAAAATTAAAGCGAGGCAGAGCCAAAGGTGACATTGCCGCACTTGGCGACCATGTCAGCATTACGGTTTTGGAGGATGGCAGCGGGGTCGTGGAAAACGTCGAAGAGCGCAAGCAGTCCATCGTCAGGTTGGACCCGCGGCCTCAAGGGGTGTATCAACAAGTTTTGCTGGCGAATGCCGATCAGGCCGTATTTGTCTTCGCGTGCGCGAATCCGAATCCAAAATTTAGAATGTTGGATCGTTTTCTTTTGATCACTGAAAAACAAAAGATCCCTGCGGTGATCATCGCAAATAAAACTGATCTTGTGGAAAATGCAAGAGAGCTGTTCAATATTTATGAAGAGATCGGCTATCGCGTGATCTACACTTCAGCAAAAATGGACAAGGGGTTGGACGAATTACGTAACGTGTTGAAAAATAAAATCTCTGCGCTGGCTGGTCCAAGCGGTGTGGGAAAATCAAGTTTGTTGAACGCGCTTCAACCCGGGCTTGGGCTGGCGGTAAATGAACTCAGCTCGGTGATGAACAAGGGCCGGCATACCACGGTTACACGCCAAATGTTCCCCTTGGAGGGCGGCGGATATGTGGCGGATACGCCAGGCTGGAAATCTCTGGCATTATGGGATACCGAAGCCGTGGAAATGGATGCGTATTTTCCAGAGCTGCGCGACCTTGTTCCGCATTGCCAATTCAGCGATTGCACGCATATCCACGAGCCGGGCTGCGCCGTGCTGGCTGCATTGGAGGCAGGCAAAATTCACCCTGAACGATACGAATCATATTTAAGGTTGCGGGCCGGGCAGGAGTAGAGATCGGTAATTGGTAATTAGAGATTTTCGATTAGTGGTCGAGTAGCCCGAATATATTTATAGGGCGTACCGAGACCACGATTGACGATTTATGATTCACGTTTTACACATCACGAATCACCCGACACTTGACACCTCGCACCTGACACCTGATACTTACCCGAATGACTGATAACTGGAACTTACTCGGACACGAATGGGCAGTGGATATGCTCCGCCAGCACGCCGCACGCGGGGATGTGCGCCATGCGTATCTTTTCTGCGGACCTCCCGGCCTGGGCCGGCGGACTTTGGCTTTACGCCTCGCCCAGGCATTGAACTGCACCCAGCCACTCGCGCCCGGCATCCCCTGCGGCGGAACATGCCGCGACTGCAAACAGATCGAAGCCATGCAGCATCCAGACCTGAATATTGTCGAGCCTACTATCATCGATCCTGATGATCGCAAAGAATTAATCCCTGCTCTTAATGGTGAAATTCGCATTAAGCAAATTCGTGATTTGCAAAAAACAATCCACCTAAAACCTTACCAATCCATTTATCGTGCAATAGTATTCCTGCGATTTCAACAAGCCTCGGAAGAATCGTCCAATGCACTGCTCAAAACATTGGAGGAAGCACCCGCGCACGCGATCTTATTATTGACTGCGGATAACCCCGAACAACTTCTGCCCACCATTATTTCACGTTGTGAGATATTGCGATTACGCCCGCTGCCGATCAGCGTCATCGAAGCGGATCTGATCGAGCGCGGGGTGGATGCGGAACGCGCCCGTTTGCTCGCTCACATTTCGGGCGGACGTCCCGGTTATGCGCGCAGATTGGTGGACGATGATACGATCCTTGAAAAACGGGAAGAACGTTTGAATGATGTGCAAACTTTGTTATCCGCTTCGCGCGTGGAAAAATTCGCGTACGCCAGGAAACTCTCGGAAAATAAAGATGTGATGCGCCAGACAATTTTGATCTGGCTTTCCTATTGGCGCGATGTGATGCTGCGCGTGGCGCAGGCCGGGACTCCACTCACGAATGTTGATCTCAACATGGAGATCGAATTCCTCGCCGCGCACTTGGATCTATCCACAACGCGGCATGTGGTCAGCAATTTCGAATCCGCGCTGGAGAAGATGGATCGGAATGTGAACTCGAAATTATTGGCAGAAGTGTTGTTATTGGATTTGCCGAAACCGTAAAACTTTATTGAGTGAATTGAAATTGGAGTGAATCAATATGTGCCGAAGCATCAAACCCCTGCGTAACATGGATCATCCTGTAACAGAACAGGAAATTTACGAAGCCGCATTGCAATATGTAAGGAAGGTCAGCGGGTATCGAAAGCCATCAAAAGCAAACGATGAAGTGTTTCAAAGGGCGGTAAATGAGGTCACCGAGGCAACGAGAAAGATGTTGGAAATTCTTATCCCAATAAAAAGCGGGGACTAACAAATGAGAAATTACCTATGTTCGATAATCGCGACAAGCAACTCATGGATTTAGCAACAGCTTACGTAGCCTTACTGAATATCTTGAACGCCACGTCCTTCGAATGTGCCACACTCGGGTAAGTGCGTGTGGCTGCGCTCACATCGTCCCGATGTCCTTCGGGAGGACGAAGAGTTTTTTAAGGCTCCCACACATAATGGGCAAGCACAGTCATGTATATTTTGTCTGCGACGGGTGACATTCCCACCACCCAGGTCTGCCAGTCCAAACCGCCGTATTGATCTGTGCCAGGAAAATAAACGGAGTAATAGTCCATATTTGGATATGGCCATGCGGGAATGTAGGTTGCGCCGCCTGTTTTGAGTTGATTACAAACAATCACAGCATTTGGTGTAAAGACCTGTTGCAAAGACGGCTCAACGATCTCTTTGAATGCGCCAATGGTAGGCTCGCCGCTGCCAAAGGACAAGCCCCAATCTGCCTGATAGGTGGTTTCAAAGACAAATATTGCATGTTCGACATCGTAATTGATGATATTGCCGGCGCGGTAGTAACGCACGTCCACTCCAATGGTTGGCGAGACGAGAGCTGCTAGCAAGCCTCCGTTCTTTGTCTGGATGGCATTTCGCAAGGATGTAATCAGTTCAGGTCCGCGCGGGTCATTACAAAATGAGGGGGCAATTGTCGGCGAGGATGAGTCTAAGGGGACAGGGGGCTGTGTCAGTGCAGGGATGGGGGTGATCGTTGGGGATGCGATCAAGGTCGGTTGGGGAGTAGCAGATGGCAGTGCGGTGGGAGGCGGAGGCGCATCCACAGGAATGGAACAGGATGTGAGAATCAAAATTGTAAGTATCAAGAATATTTTTTTCATTCCTTCGACAGGCTCCGGACAAGCCTTCTTCCTTTCAACAAAAACTATCAGACTATTACCGCCAGTCCATTGTACTGCAATCATCAGCCTATTATGATTCTTCTCGATCAATATTTATTTATTTCTATTCTGATTCGCCGAAAATGATCACGACAATATGCTGATTCAGGAATTTCGGCGCTGCCGTATCAACAGAGGTGACCTGCCCATTGTATAACCGCCAGCAACGGGAATATTTTCCCCAAAAATTTCCTGCACGGCGGCAATCTCTGTCCCGGGCTGGGCTTTGAGCAGCCTTCGCCAGAGCTTTACATTTCAACCCCACCATCGGTGTTGGGTGCTATCATGACAAAGAAGAAAGGTTAATAAGAGAGACTACGGAATTCCGTAGTCTCTCAAGGTTGAAAAATGATTGACTAAATGTCCAGGTTTCTGACACTCTTCGCATGAGTTTGGATAAATTTCTTGCGCGGGTCTACGGCATCGCCCATCAGCATGTCGAAGGTGCGGTCGGCTTCGGCGGCGTCTTCCACAGCCACCTGGAGCAGCGTACGATTGGTGGGATTCATGGTCGTCTCCCACAATTGGTCGGGGTTCATTTCACCAAGACCTTTGTAGCGCTGCAGGTTGGCCTTATCGCCAAGGTCTTTCACGGCCTTGTCTTTTTCCTTATCGCTGTATACATACTTGACCTGGTTCTTGTAAGCAATGCGATACAGCGGGGGCTGCGCAATATATAGATGACCGCCATCGATCAATTGCGGCATATAACGAAAGAAGAACGTGAGCAGTAAAGTGCGGATATGACTGCCGTCCACGTCAGCATCGGTCATGATAATGATACGCCCGTAGCGCAGGCCTTCGAGATCAAAGTTATCGCCTATGCCCACACCCAGCGCAGAGATAAGCGACCTGACTTCGTTATTTCCTAGAATTTTATCAAGGCGGGCGCGTTCCGTATTTAAGATCTTACCGCGCAAAGGAAGAATTGCCTGGAAGTGCCGGTCACGCCCCTGTTTGGCTGAGCCACCAGCGGAATCACCTTCCACAATATAAAGCTCGGTCTTGGATGAATCGCGTTCTGAGCAATCAGCCAGTTTGCCGGGCAGGGTCAGTGACTCAAGCGCCGATTTGCGGATAACAAGATCGCGCGCCTTACGTGCCGCATCACGCGCGCGGGCAGAGGTGAGACATTTGGAAATAATGGCCTTGGCCGCTTGTGGATTCTCATCCAGGAAAGTGCCGAAGGCTTCCGCCACCGCCTGCGTGACATAGGTCTGCGCTTCGGGATTCATCAACTTAACTTTTGTCTGTGATTCAAACTGCGGATCCGGATGCTTGATGGAAACGATCGCGGTCAAACCTTCGCGGGTATCGTCGCCGGAGAAGTTCGGGTCGGCATCTTTGAGCAATCCATTCTTGCGCGCATAATCGTTGACCACACGAGTTAATGACGAACGCAAACCGGTGAGATGTGTACCGCCGTCAATCGTATTGATCGTATTTGCAAATGAGTATACAGATTCCGTGTAAGAGTCCGTGTATTGGATGGCCGCCTCAATGCCAATGCCTTCGATGTCCTTTTCAACATGCACAACAGGGTGAAGTCCCTGGCGATTTCGGTTCAGGTAGCGTACAAATGAAGTGATACCGCCTTCAAAGTAGAAGGTCATTTCACGGTCAGCGCGTTCATCCTTGAAGCGAATCGTCACGCCGCGGGTAACAAACGACATTTCACGGAAGCGTTGAACAAGCGTGTCGAAACGATAATCGATATCTTCTGTGAAAATCTGCTTGTCAAATTTGAAGGTCAGTTTGGTGCCTGTTTCATCCTTCACTTTGCCGATTTGCTTAATCGCGCCCTGCGGCACGCCACGTTGATATTTCTGCTGCCACAATTTACCTGCACGTTTGACCTCGGTCACCACCCATTCAGAGAGGGCGTTCACGGCGCTGACACCCACGCCATGTAAACCGCCGGAGACCTTGTAACCGCCGCCGCCGAATTTACCGCCAGCGCCAATCACCGTCATGACCACGTCCACGGTTTCCATGGGTTGTCCCTGCGCATCCTTTTTCGAAGGGTGCGGGCCGACCGGGATGCCGCGTCCGTTATCCTCAACCGTCACGCTGCTATCGGCGTGGATTGTGATATGGATGGCGGTACAGTACCCGGCCAGCGCTTCATCAATGGCATTATCAACAACTTCATAAACAAGATGATGTAACGCTTTAATATCCGTACCACCCACATACATGCCCGGGCGCTTACGGACATGCTCAATCCCTTCAAGGGCTTGAATGGAGCTTACGTCATAATTAATTTTCTTCTCTTTTTCAGCCATAACAATCTCCGACGATTGATTCTTTCAGTTGTGTCATTCTGAGCGAAGCGACACTTGCGCCGCGCGCCAGTGCGGTGAGAATCTCTACGTATAGAGTAGAGACCCTTCTCTCCGCTCAGGGAGTCATGAATATTTAAGCCTGTTTGACCGCATTGTTCGGGCGCAATTTTTCGATCACACTTTGCAGCCAGACACTCATATCGCGATAATAAATGAAACTGCCAGCCAGTAAGGCAGTTGTGACAAACGAATGACCAAAGATGCCAATCAGGGTCATCCACGAATCTTCCGGGGGAATGTTCCACAAATAGTTCAAACCAAAAGAAAGCAGGAAGACCGCCAGCACGAACATACTGCTCGTGGGAAGTGTGAAGCGTGTCAGTTGGATACTGCTGATGATGGATGTGATGACATTCTGCTTCTTCACGAAAACTCCATGCGGCCAGAAAAATAACGGCACGATCACCCACATGGAGGCCAGGCTGAGAAACAAAACGAACAAATTCGCCAGAAATGCGTTCCACTGAAGTACCAAAAACAAGACCAGGAAAAGCGGCAAACCGACCAGCATCAAAAACATGATGCAAAAAATCGAAATAAGAATGGTCTGCATAATGGCGCTGGAAATGCGTATGCCGGGTTCGTCCGTGTTTGGCACAGCAATCCATGCCACACTGCGGAAATAAAGTCCGCCGCCGATCCAACCGAGCAGTATGAGCAGGAAGATCCAGGCTGGAAAACTCAAGCCACTCACCTGCAAAATGGCAGGGTCACCCAAAGGTGTGGCAGATGCATCTTGGGGCAAAAGCAGGCTTGAGATCCCGATCGGAAGCGTGCGTAAAATCCAGAACAGATTAATGTGTGGAATCGTGCTTTTGTACAAATCCAGAACGCTTTGAATATCCTGAGCTGGCACGCCGCCTCTCTGCCAGATTGCCACCACATCGTTCTTGACCGAGTTGAACAGGGCGTCCATTCGCAGGCGCGGACCCAGCCACAAGAACAGGTTTAACAAGAGCGGTATCAGAATCGCGGTAATGTGCGAGGCGATTATGTCAAAGCCTGCTTTGATGGAATTAATAATGCCTGGCGGCGGCGGGAGATTTGCTATTCGTGGAACTTCCATAACATTTCGATTCTACCATACCCCTGCTTGCGTTCATGCGCCCACACAGGTACAATCTTTTCATGCAAGCGAACCGTTCCAGCCTGCCTTTCGCAGATCGTATTGGTGTTTTGATCGCATCTGTTTTACTGACCTTTGCACTGACGAGGCTGATCCAATCGCCCCGCCTCAACCTGATCCTTTCATTGCCCGGTTTCTACTTTGCCTTTCCCCTCACCCTTGGCACATTCATGACCCTTCTCGCCGCCGCGCTGACAGCCGCAGGGATGGACTGGCTGACCCGCACTCATCCCACGCTTGAGAAAAAAACAAACTTTGAGCATCTGATGCTCCCCACTCTTACAACTTTTGTGGTCGGCGCGCCGCTGGCTCTCCTGCCGGATGGCAGGGCCTGGTGGGCGGGGTTTGCATTCGGCGCAGTTTTGCTCGTGACTGTTTTTATGGCGGAATACATCACCATTGATCCCTCCACACCAACCTATGCGCTGGCACGCGCAGGACTCACGGCGCTGGCTTATGCCCTATTCCTCATCCTTGCCACATCCCTTCGTT
Organism: Anaerolineales bacterium; assembly: GCA_030680795.1. GTDB lineage: Bacteria > Chloroflexota > Anaerolineae > Anaerolineales > Villigracilaceae > Villigracilis. The sequence continues at coordinate 70,854 of JAUXUL010000019.1, forward strand.
TTTCAGGCGCGCGCATGTTCGTGTTGGTGCCAGCGATCTTTCTGGCTGCCGGGTTGATCAGTCTTCGCATCCTGCACCTTGACGGCACAGATCGTTGGGATTTTCCATGGGCAATCGGCATTGGCTTGATTTGCGCGCAGATCGGCGCGGGCTTGCATTACTGGCCGCTCACCCCCATTCAATTCGGACTCGCGCTAACGGGTCCGCTTTATGCGCTGACGATGTTGTCTGTCAACCTTGCAGAAGATATTCCCCTGCGCCGCGCAGTGGTTGGGCCTGTCATCATCATGGGGCTGGCGTGGATCTCTGCAATCTTTTTATAGCAATGCAACCCCTGACCCTTTCAAAAGAACACCTTCAAAAGATGATCGCCTACGTTGATTTCCATGCGCCGCTGGAATCATGCGGACTTTTGGCAGGGCGCGATTCAAAAGTGGAAGCAGTGCTGGAGGTGACGAATCAGGCTCACAGTCCGCAACGATACGTGATGGATCCCATCGAGCAGCTGCATGCCTTTGAATGGATCGAAGCCAATCAAATGGATTTGCTCGGCATCTTTCACTCGCATCCAACCGGACCTGAAACTGTTTCGCCGACCGACATCGCGGAGGCCGCCTATGCAGTTATCCACATCATCCTCGCGCGCGTGGACAGTATGTGGCGCGCCCGCGGTTTTTGGATCGAAAATGGCGGTTTTCTTGAAGTGCCTTTGCAGGTCGTATAGCAAGCAACCATCTTAAAGTTTCTGTGTTTTCATCACTACACTACTAATGTTGGGGATTGCTTCGTGGCGCCTCGGCGCCACTCGCAATGACATTATTCTACGGAGGAGTTTTGATGCAGACTGTAATCAACCTTGGCGTGATCGTTTTGGCATATGTGTTTGGCTCGATCCCATTTGGATTGTTGATCGTTAAACTAAAAACGGGAAAAGATATTCGCGAGGTGGAAAGCGGACGTACCGGCGGAACGAATGCCATGCGCGCCGCAGGGTTTTGGGCGGGATTCGGGACGGCCATGCTGGATATATTGAAAGGCGCGGGAGCCGTGTGGGTTGCTCAACTCGTCACACCCGCTCACCACTGGGTGCATGTGCTCGCCCCGCTGGCCGCGATCCTTGGGCATAACCATTCGATCTTTTTGCCCGAGCGTGACGAAAATGGAAAACTCATTCGCTTGCGCGGCGGCGCGGGCGGAGCGCCCTCCGTCGGCGGCGCCATGGGACTTTGGCCCGCCTCGATCCTGATCATCCTGCCCCTAGGTATGTTGACCTTTTTCACACTTGGTATTGCATCCATCACCACAATGGCTGTGGCGTTTTTTGCGATCATCATCTTCGCTGTCCGCGCCTCACAGGAACTGATGCCCTGGATGGACGTTTGGTACGCTGTTGGCGCAGAGATGTTGCTCATCTGGGCATTGCGTCCCAACTTGAAGAAATTATTCGAAGGCAATGAGCGCGTGGTGAAATATAGTTTGAATGGGTGGTTGAGAGCGAGGCGTGAGGGGAAAAGGTAGACAAGTAGACAAAGTACACAGGTATACAAGTTCGGGGACGATGTGGCGTACGGCGCAAGTGTGTCGGGCTGGGTTTCGGTATGGGCGAGAAAAGCGCTCGCCCTACTCAACCATCAGTCCTCACAACGACTCGAAGCCGGAAAAATGCTTGCGCGAAGCGGACTGCACGCTGTGTGGGTGCAATTTTCTCTTTAGATTCCCTGCGAATGGGCTAACTTAATTTGAAGATTAGCGCCAACTGCGTCTGCGTAACGCCGCAAAGTGGACAAACGTACATCGTCAGCATGATTTTCAATGCGTGAAATAGCAGATTTCTTAGTTCGTAATTTTCGAGCCACTTCCTCTTGAGTTAAACCTGCTGATTCTCTTGCCTGACGTAAAATAACGCCAATCTTGAAATCAGCATAACCTGCCTCATAGTTTTGTGCAAACTCCGAATCGCGTTTGGCGCGTTTTTGAATATACCGTTTTACATCGCTCATGACTTTTTTCTCCTTGCTAAATATTCTTCCTTACGGCGAATCGCAAGCGTAATTTCCTGTGAGGGCGTCTTTTGTGTTTTCTTGGCGAAACCATTTGTCAGGATCAACAAATTACCACCATCGAAAAAACCCAACAATCTGAAAATATCATTCCCAAATTGTATACGGACTTCCCAGATATCTTCGCTATCAACCAGTTTCTTGAAATACTGACGAGGAACTATATCCAACTCTTCAATCAACTGCAAAACCCATAGAACTTTTTGTGCTTGCTTGCCAGTCAAAGAATCGAGAAATGCTTCGACAGGGTAATTGCTGTTAGGAAGGTGATAGAAATCCACTGTCCGCATAGCCCTATGTTATCACAAATGTGAACTTGGTGCAAAATGTTTTCATTGGGCAAGGAAAGCCGCCTAATGGATTGCGTAGCGGCTTGTGGGCGGGCACTTCGACAGGCTCAGTACAAGCGTGGACTCGGTTTGAGAGCAGAAAAAACTCGAAGCCAGAAAAATGCTTGTAAATCGCGCAGACTCCCAGCCGTCCGCTGGTAGAGTCAAGGGATGACGCCTGGATTTAGGTGTGGCAGACCCGTTGCTCTCCATTTCTTCTGAGAGTGCCTCAGTACCATCACCTTGTCTGGTTTTCATCCCCTGCCACGTCAGGTCAGGCTGTTATCTTTTGTCTCTTGGCTCTCAAGTATAGTTTGCGCTGGAATTCTCGTGATTTGTCTTGTGGTGAAATATAGTATGAACGGCTGGTTGCGAGCGAGGCGTGAGGGGAAAAAGGTAGACAAGTAGGCAAAGTACAGGGGTATACAAGAAAATAAAAAGAGGCTGTTGAAAAAACAGTCTCTTTTGTTTTAAGGGGAACTTTGCGCAGAGGCAAGGCTCTTGTGCAATGCCGGCATGGACTCGACCAGCAAGGCGGACTTATCGTGATGCGGTTGTTGCCTGCGGAATTTTGGTCGCTTTCAATATTAATCGTAATGCTTCGTTGACCGCCTCATCGTTTGGAAATGCCTTTGCAATTTCAGGGTCAAGGACAACGACATTTGACCCAATTCTGCGTTTGGGATCAAAACGTCCCTTTGGCAAAATTGTCATTTTTGAGAGGTCATATTCATCTCTCAATTCATAATCATCCCGCTTCGTTGTAGAATTTTTCTTCATTTTTCGCTGCCTTTCTTGCGCTAATGATTCGGATTCGGTCTTCACGTTCTGTATGCGCAGCCATTAAGAGTCTGCTCTTTATGGATAGCCCAATTGTGATATAGCGTTCTTCTCCCACAGAATGTTCTTCATCCAAAAAACTGATGAATTGTGGATCTTCAAATATTGTACTTGCTTCTTCAAAATCAACCCCATGTTTTTTCAGGTTGATTTCGGCTTTTTCGAGATCCCATTCAAAACGAAATTTCATAACGCCTCCTGAAGATTATATCTTGCATTACCCTTCCACAATCCTGACTTCCTCTTCCGTCAACCCATTATATTATCCTCTTTAGGGGACAACTCATAGACTAATTTATCAATCCCACCATCCGTGGACTTGATCTGCCGTTCCAGCCGTTCCTTTTGGGGTGGCGGAGCGTTGCCTCTGGTTTGAAATAACCGATCATCGTGCAATATAAAAGGCTTTGGAAAATCCGCAGTTTTCCAAAGCCTTTTATATCGGAATATTTTTTAGCCCTTGCCAACTGCTACTCATCGGTAGCCCATTTTTTGCTATTAAAGCAACTAAATTTGCTCTTGATTTTCGAAATAAACACCATTACCTTTTTTCGCCTGTTGCCAAGCCGCCAAAACTCGATTTCGCAAAGTGCCTGTCATTTCTTTTGGCAAGGTTTCTATAGTGAAAAAACGAAATTCACTTAATTCATCACCACGAATTTGAACAGATTCTATTTCTGACAAAGTAAGTGTGCCACCATTAAATATAAACATCAGCGATTCAGTTTTATTGTCTGTTTGACTATTGTAATCAACAACAAGTAAGTCGCCTATTTTTCGCTCTAGCCCTATTTCTTCTCGCACTTCACGCTGACAACATTGTTTTGGAGACTCGTTGAGTTCCACAACTCCCCCAGGAATTTCCCAATTAGGCTTGTAAGTTGGCTTTACCAACATGACACAACCGTGTTCGTCAAAAAACAAACATCCTGCTCCCATTCGCTTTTTGGGTAATGATTCCAGGTAGGATTTACTTGAAGCCATTATTAAGTGTGCCTATTTGGGTAAATGCAGATTTTGGTAATTGGGCGACAACGTTTTGCACTCGGCTTACTTAAGCAACTGGGCGGGCGTGGATTCAGATTGAGAGTAGAAAAAACTCAAAGCCAGAATAATGCTTGTCTGCGAAGCGTGTGGCACGAGAAATGATTCGTAAACATGTAGACCATCTCGAAGTGGACAGGCCTTTGTATAACGACCATAACAAGATGAAGGCCTTGGTGAAGTCTGCAAAGATATTGGATGAGGTCGAGAAGGCGGTGGGTTTAATGTGGTAAGGTTACGGCATGTCGTGACCTTACAAAAATACATGAACAATTACTTCATTATTCTGTTCGTGTGGGTGGTTCAGATGCCGAAGTTCAATCTTCAATCTTTACATAGTGATTTACAAGATCTTTCGATACGGGAGAAACTTCCAACCAAAACCGTTTATTCTCTGGATCCCCCGACATGAAGAGTTGATCATATTTGACACGATCATCATTGTGTGGGCCGCGTTCAACCGCACGAAGAGTGAATTCATACAATTGACGAGCATTGCTTAACTTTGAACTGAGTGCTATATAGTACAAGCCGAGTTTCTCCACTGCGCGGATATCACGCCCTGTTTTCCTCCCCGCCCGCGCAAATTGACTTAGTACTACCAGGATGCGATCACCGAAACTCATCGGAGCAATGACACATTCGTTTTCTGTCGGAATTCGGCTGAGCAAGTCCTTGCCCTTAGGTCTAGCACCGATGCGTTCCTTCAATCCTGCAAGGCTGTACCCTGAACTGCCAGCCATCACAACCACAACGTTCTTCTGGTTGTCGGTCACTTCGTCTAGATAAGGCAACAGGACTTCATAAGGCCAAGTCGCATCGGGTTGGGAGTCGACTTCATCGATGAGGCATAAACATGGGCTGTTCATAGCCACGATCCCACGCCATTGTGTTCTGAAATCCTCTTCGCTCACTTTTCCCAGATTTAATTCTACGTAAGTGCAGGCATCTGATAGCATCTCGGCGATTTGCTGAACAAAAAATGATTTACCGCTTCCCGGCGCGGCCCAAATCAAATGATTCTCTCTTTTTCCACTTGGTTGCTTTATCCCTGAAACAATTTTCTGTCTGGCATCTTTCAGTTCATTCAGCACTGTTTCTTCAAAGCGTGTATAACTTCCAACGATGGTGTAGCGGGATAGCTTCACTACATCAAGACCGGCAATGAATGGATATTGCCAGAAGGCGCTGATTTTCCCCTTGTCCTTGAGCGCTCGGTGATACTCTGTCACATATTCATCAGCTCGCAGTAGGTAGTCTTCTGCCAAACGTTGCTGGAACAGAGGACCGCTAAATACTTCTCCCCAATCAGACACTGACATGATGTAGTCTTCTTCTGCCCGAGAGTATAACGACCACTGTTTTACATGCTCCTCCGACCGGAAGAGATTCATACGACTTCAGTTGAACGGTTTTGTGCCTTCTCGCCAATTTGTAAAGGGGGACATCATGTACCCGACAGTTGTCGGCGGATCAACTTCCAAGATATGCTCGTCCCGAAGCCGAATAACGATCGATTCTCCAGAGTCAAGACATCGGGTTTCAATGCGGACTTCTTGTCCCGGAAACAGCCAGCGCACGGCTAGCGATTCAAGCCCTCACTGCCCATACCATTTCTGAACTCCGTCCACTGAAATCAGGTTATGTGTAGGGACATTGGAGAATGGCGCCCAGGATTCGATGTAATCGGTATCATGGCTCATCCAGCATCCGCCCACTGGGGACGCGGCAACAGTCTCGCGTTGTAATTCTCGAGCGCGATCTGGTATTAAGCCAAACATAGATGCCATTTCGGAGTAATGAGGGGCACGACCTGTATTGATGAAGGTCTCCAATATCTTGGTATAAGCTGACTGAATCAAATCCTGTGAGAACATTGCATTTCTCCTCGCCGTGCACTAGCATTTAGGTTGAATAAACGATGTGACCCTGTCTAACGAATTAAGGATTGATGCGGCGGGAGGAGAGAAAATAAAAACTGCGGTAGTATGGGCCGCCGCTTCTGTCCGAAACTATCTGTTTAGCAGCCATTATACCGTCTAATAGCTTATGGATTCCAAGCCGTCTAAGTCCCCTTAAGGGGAAAACGCCTAAATTAAGATAGGCAATCGGTAGCCAAAGATTAATATGCTTTTTACTTCACTTCCCATACCTCTTCCGTATCTCCGGCAAAAAGTAATCATCGAAGAAGCGATCCGTATCGTAATCGGGTTTCCAATCCCATTCGGTACGGGCGCGGGAGTCGTTCACGTCTTCGGGCCAGGAATCCACAATGCCTTGACGGCGCGGGTTTGGCTTAAAGGTGATCTTGGCATTGGGGAAAGCCTTCACCGCCCGCTGACGAAATTCATCCGCTGTGATGGCAAAGGCCGCCACGTTATACACGTTGGCAGTCAATTTTTCGCGCGGCACATCCATGATCATTAAAAGAGACTTGATCGCATCGGGCATGGCCATGAAGGAGATTTTCGTATCCGCGCGCACGAAGCAGGAGTAAGGTTTGCCCTGCGCCGCCGCGTGCAACATCTCGGGACCATAGTCGCTTGTGCCGCTGCTGGGCAATGTAAAGGCGCTGATCAAGCCCGGGAAGCGCAGCGCTCGAAAGTCCAGCATGACCGGGGGTTTTTCATCCAAATGTTTTTGGCCGTAGAACCTGCTGTAATACATCCCCAGTTTTTCGCAATACAATTTATTGCATCCATACATCGTGTGCGGGTTATCCCAATCCTCCTCCTTCACTGGTCCCGCATTTTTCTTTGCATCAAGGCCTGGCATGCCATAGGCCGCAATCGAGCTTGGGAATAAAAACTTGACCGCCTTTTTATATTTTTCAGAACGATAGGCCGCCAGCATCAACAACTGCATCGTGCCTTCCACATTGATGCGATGCGCCTCTTCCGTGGCCACCTCCGCTTTGGATGAAAGCGAAGCCGCAAGATGAAAGATAATATCAAAATCGTAATCGTAAAAAGTTTTTATCTTATAAACAAGATCACCCTGCACATGCTCCCCCGCAAGATTTTTGATCGAATCCGGCAGCGGCATCATATCCGCTGTAACTATTCGATACCCGCCCCGCTTCGATAATTCCTGCACAAGCGCCTGACCAATTTCACCACACGCACCCGTTACCAGCACTTGCTTTTCGCTCATGGTTTACTCCTGATATGCTAGAATGAAGTCACTTATCGCTGTAGCTTAAATTGCCAAATGTATTGAAACTTGGAAGCAACAAAGATAAATTTTGCCTGGTAAATTACGCGTTACTTTGTAATTTTACGACACATTGAAAGAATTGATGTCACCAAATGCGTATTATTTTTTCATCCACTATGTCGTTGCGAGGAGGGCGCTCTCCCCGACGAAGCAACCCCAAACTTATTAGGAGATTGCTTCGTTGCTCATTCCATTCGCTCCTCGCAATGACATGGATTTTGACATCCTGCTCCCCATTGGATGCATTCCTCGCCACGCCCATCGCCCCCACGCCGACGGAAACCCCGCTTCCCACCGCGACCATAAACTGGTTCCCCGCTTCGGCCACTCCCACCCTGCAAGTTTTATCCACCCAGCCTCCCACCCCGGAGATGCGCCCCGGAGTTGGGGATGAAATCCTCAGCGACGATTTTTCCGACCCCTCGCTTTGGAACATTTCCTCATCCAACCAAGCCAGCGCAGACATAAAAAATAACCGACTGACCCTCTCCGTCCAAAGCCAGGTGTTCATCCCCAGCCTCAGGCAGGCGGTCGTGCCGAATAATTATTATGCCGAGATCACAGCCCGCCCAAGCCTGTGCCGCGGCGAAGATAACTATGGATTGCTTGTCCGTGCCAGTACAATAAACTATTATCGTTTCGCATTAGCCTGCAATGGCACCGTCCGCGCAGAACGAATCAGCGGCGGGACGCGGCTTGTTTTACAACAACCTCTTGCAAGCGGTGATGTCCCTCCCGGCGCGCCAGGCGAAGTCCGCATTGGCGTGTGGGCAGTTGGCAAGGAAATGCGCCTGTTTTTAAATGGACGATTTCAATTCAGCGTCATTGATCCCAGCTTCCCAAGCGGCACACTTGGCGTATTTGTCCGCTCCGCTGGCAATACCGCCGCTGTCGTATCATTCTCCGATCTCAGCATCCAAAGCGTGGACTACATCCCACCGACAGCAACGCCAATGCCATAATTTACGATTTTTGATTTACGATTGGTGGTCGAGTAGTGGCGCCGAGGCGCCACGTATCGAGACCACCAATTTACGATTATCACTACAAAAAACCTTTGTGTCACTTTGTGCCCTTTATGTTAATAGCTCACCTTACGCACTTTAACACTTTTAGGCATGTCACCCTGAGCGATAGCGAAGGGTCTCTACGATAATCTCAGAGATTCTTCGCTTCGCTCAGAATGACACTGCGTAATGTGAGTTAATATGTTATCAATGAACAAAAACAAACTCAACGACCTCGACCCAAAGACCTGGCTGAAATTTCAAAAGTCATGGTTCATTCACAACCCGCCGAAACGCAAAAAGGACGCGCTTGTGCATCCCGCCAAGTACCCTGAAACGCTGGCGCAGGAATTCATTGAGTTCTTCACCAAAACCGGCAAAACCGTGCTCGATCCAATGGCAGGCACAGGTTCCACTCTCATCGCTGCCCTGCGCGCCGGGCGCAACTCTTACGGCATCGAATTGAATCCCAAATACACACAGATTGCAAATCAATTAATCCAAGAAGAACGCGCTATATTAGGTCAAAAAGTCGAAAGTCTAAAGTCTGAGATCATTAATGCCGACGCCGTAAATGCAATTGACCTTCAACCCTTCGACATTGCCCAGGGCAGACCTTTGACCTTTGACTATGTATTAACCTCGCCTCCCTACTGGGACATGCTCCATGCCAAAGGCGCTGTCAACCAAAAGAAACGCCGCGAAGATGAGGAGCTGGATGTCGTTTATTCAGAAGATCCAAACGACCTGGGCAACATCCACGAATACGAGGAATTTCTCGCAAGGCTTGTAAAAATTTATGCCGGCTTAAAACCCTTGCTTCGTGAAAAAGCCTACCTTACAATAATCGTAAAGAACGTCAAGAAGGGCGGCAGGGTCTATCCGCTCGCATGGGACATCGCCCGCGAACTCGGCCAAACCTACACTCTGAAGGATGAAAAGATCTGGCTGCAGGATAACCAGTCCCTCGCGCCCTATGGATTGGGAAGCGCCTGGGTCAGCAATACGTTTCATCATTATTGTTTGCAGTTTAGGAATGAATAAACACCAATTACCAATTACTGGTTACTATTAACTATGCTCACTACCTCCGACCTCATCCGCCTGCCCTACACACCTGACCTGACCGAAGGCGGCATTGCATACGCCCTTCGTTCATTGACCTATGCCTTCGACCGCGCAGGCAGTTCGCCCTACGCTGGATTACGCCGTGTCGTGGCAAATGTGGCAGTGGAGCTCGCCTTTCGGCGTTATCTTTCCCAGCAGAATATTCCCTTTGAAGTAAAAGCCGCAACCCCATTCACAGATCATGACCGATACGACGTCACTTTGGGCGGGCGCAGATGTGACCTCAAATCCTATCTGATCTCGCACCGCGCACAAATTGCAGAGATGCGCCGCAACCCAGCTGTGTTGTTGAACGCGCCCGCGCTGGTCCCTTCGGATCAACATGCGGGCGATGGACATTCATACAACGACCTGTACCTATTTGCTTTTATATCTGGCTTGATCGCTGCCTCACAGGCGGACTTAAAAAAAGCAATCGAAACAAAACAACCGCATTATCTTGTGAGTGCCATGCCTGAGGTGTGGCGCAAGCCGTTGAATTGGAATCCGCTTGGCGCGCTGACCTTGAAGTCTGATTCAGAGCAGGAACTGCTGATCGAAATCAACGGGCAGGATGAAGGTCGGGAGTTGAAGCGCTGCACTGTCAGTCTCCCGCCAAAAACAAAAGTCGTAGTGGATGAATCCTTTTATTCGCTGTCAAGTGTGCATGTCCACCATGTGCCTGATGCGCGGGTTGGGATCCGTTGTAACGCGATAAACGAAGCGCACATTATTTCGCCGTTGGAATGGGGCAACATTTGGGTGTATGGCATGGAGATTTTTCTAGCGGGTTATATCTCACATGAAGAATTCAGCCAGCGCGCAAATTCGCTTTTACCAAACTCAAAAGTATTTCAATATGAACATACCCGCGTAAAAAATCTGACGCTGCCAATTTCAAATTTGAAGCCCATGCAAAATTTACTTGCCCTGGCTCATAAATGACTACACTTCAAAAAGGTCAACAGCATAACGCAAAGCCGCTAAGATTCAAAGTCGCAAAGAGACTGCGCAGCGTGCGCTATTTGACGGCAAAATTTCCAAGGTTTTCAAACCGTATTTCAGATTTTCTTTGCGTTTTTGCAGTAGACTCATAAATATAAAGCATAAATTGTTTGCCAGCACACGTGCAAGTGGTCAATTGTGCTACTTGCGTGTTTATTTTTTAGGTAATATTATATAGAATATGGAATCTTCAAAAGGACGCCCTGCCTCACGACCTGCCAGAAGACCGCGCACGGTGAATGCGTTCACATCCACGCTGGGTATTGCAATTTTGCTTGCGACACTTTTTACTGCATGGACTCCGAACAGTCTGTTTGCGAGCAATTTGCAGGAGCAGCTGCGTTTGATGCTCACGCCTCATCCTGGACCGAATGCTGTGACCACATCCCAGCCGCAGCTGCGCATTGGCATTGTTGCCGGTCACACAGGTAACGATTCAGGCGCGGTCTGTTTGGACGGGAACGGGCAAGTGGATCTTAAAGAAGTGGATATAAATCTGGAGATTGCCAGCCTTGTACAAAGAAACCTGGTTGCAAGAGGCTACCAGGTGGATCTGCTCAATGAGTTTGACACACGCTTGAACGGTTATCGCGCAGTGGCACTGGTTTCCATTCATAATGATTCATGCGAATATGTTAATGATGAAGCGACAGGTTTCAAAGTGGCGGCTTCGCTTGAGACCCGCGATGTGAACCGCGCCCAACGCCTGACGGCTTGTCTGACAGACCGTTACCAGCAGATCACAGGCATGACCTATCACGCCGGTAGTATCACATCCGATATGCGCGAGTATCATGCCTTTTCTGAAATTGACCCGAATACGATTACTGCCATTATTGAAACCGGGTTTCTGAATTTGGACCGTGAAATCCTCACCAAACAAGCGGACAGGGTCGCTGAAGGAGTTACACAAGGCATTTTATGCTTCATCACGAATGAAAGTGTACTGCCAACGGCGCTGCCCACCTTTGCACCATGAGCAAATCCACTCCTCCTGCGCAAAGAAATCCGCTTTATTCAGTAATGATCGTGACCCTGATCATCACAATGATCGGCATCGCGGCATGGACGGCGACATCAACCCCGGCGCTGGGATTGGATGAGGCAGTTTTCACTTCCACGCATGCTCGTTCCTTTGCTTTTGCAGAGATCGCAAAACCCACTTACACTGCACTGCCAACAGCAACCTTGCTGCCCACTCAAACGCCAACCGTCACTCCTGAGCCGATGGCACAGGCTGAAATCGTATTGGATACACCTACCAGCCAGTATGTTGCGCCGATGGCACAGGACAACACATACGCCGAAGTGCCGCTTACCTATGGCGGGAACAAATACATCCTCGTCGACATCTCTGAACAGCATATGTATGTCTATGAAGGCGATGTGCTTGTGTTTAGCTTTGTCTCCTCCACTGGGATGAACAATGCCACGCGCGCTGGAAACTTTAGTGTGTTGAACAAAATTCCAAATGCCTATGGCGCCACATGGAATATCTGGATGCCAAACTGGCTTGGCATTTACTGGGCTGGCGGTTTACAAAATGGCATTCATGCCCTGCCAATTTTGTCGAACGGCGGACAACTGTGGGCGGGCTATCTCGGCGTACCGATCTCATATGGATGCGTGGTACTGGGCGCGTACGAATCGCAATTGCTCTATGATTGGGCGGAGATTGGCACGCCCGTTGAAATCAGATGGTAACCATAAAATCATGTCATTGCGAGTAAAACCACAGCGAAGAGAAATCGCTGTTCAAAGCGAAAGAAACAATCTGGCATAAAATATGTCATCATGTACAGACAGCGAGACCGATCACCCAATGGTGCGAAAGAGCCCGTTTGCGAGTATGGT
>JAUXUL010000035.1 GCA_030680795.1 Anaerolineales bacterium
TGACTTCCAATCAGTTTCCAAGAAAGAGATTGAACAGGCTATGGCAAGGCTGAATTTCAGACCACGAAAAACCCTTCGTTTCAAAACACCCTTTGAGGTGTTCTGTCATTCATCTGTTGCACTTACCAGTTGAATTCACACATTATAAGAAACGGGAAATCAATAGAAAAATACCAAGAACGGCACAATACAAAGCAAAAACATACAATGAGTGTTTTCCGAGATAAGCCAACAACCATTTGATCGTCAGCCAACCCACCACTGCCGCAGTGACAAACCCTGTAATAAGGTGGGGCAGAAACACTGATGTACCGTCCATTGCGACCACATTCACAGATTCGTAAATACCTGCCGCCAATAAGATCGGCGCAGACATCAGGAAGGCGAAGCGAGCCGCCGAGGGACGGTCAAAGCCGCGCAGCATGCCGCCGGCAATCGTGGCGCCTGAGCGGGAGGCGCCGGGGAAAATCGCCAGCACCTGAAACAATCCCACAGACAGGGCGTCCACCCATGTGGCGGATTCTAGCGAGCGCGTGCGTTTGTCAAAATATTCCACCGCAGTCAATAAAACAGCCGTGACAAGCAAGCGAATCCCTGCCAGGTTGAGCGGATCTTCTGACATGGTTTCGACAATATCTTTCAGGATAAACCCTGCAATTAAAGCAGGAAGGGTCGCTACAATGACCAGCCAGCCAAGACGCGCATGCAGGTTCTCAAAAGGCTTTTTATGTTTAATGCCAAGGGAAAATGCCCGGGTGATCAGCCAAATATCCTTCCAAAAAAAAGCGACCAGCGCAAGAACTGTCCCTAATTGAATAATGACATTAAAAGAAAAGGTTCTTGCATCGGAAGGGAGTCCAAGCAGGCTGCTGATAATTAACAAATGCGCCGTAGACGAAACGGGGATGAACTCGGTCAAACCCTGAACGATGCCGAGCAGAAAGGCGTGGAGGAGTGTCATGGTGTGTGGTTAATGGGGAATGGTTAATGGCTAATGGTTTTGGCCATCTTCATCTGGAGTATCGAAGAGGTAAGGCTCGGATTCTTCACGGACAGTATACCCTGATGGGAATTCTTTTTCGCCCTGTTTGGAGCGTTTGAGGTAAGCGCTATAAATGATATCGCCCGTGACCTTCGGCAATATTTGCAGGGATACTTTGCGCGGCTCGTTTCAATTGCTGGGTTAAGTTCCACTTTTCATCAGCAGGAAAGTGAGGTACAACTTACTTGTAAACTGCCAAAGCGAAATCCTTTGCCCTCACCCACACTTCCAGTTTATCAAGATTCATCACAGTCATCATACTCCTCCATTAACCATTCTCCATGATCCATCAACCATTAACCAAACGTTTTGCATTATTCGCCCATTGATCTAACAACCCAGGCGCGCGAGATTCAAACGAGCCATCTGCAATGTAAATCCGTATTTGCTCCATCAGCCGTATCAACGCGCGTAAATTGTGGATTGACAGTAGTGTTCCCGCAAGCAACTCCTTTGCTACGACTAAATGACGAATATATGCCCGTGTGAAAATCTTGCAAGTGTAGCAATCACAAGTTTCATCCAATGGACGTTCATCTCTTGCAAAAGACGCGTTCATCATGTTCAAACGTCCTTCGAGCGAGAAGGCTGAATGATGACGCGCTAAACGAGTTGGCAGGACACAATCAAAAATATCAATGCCGCGCAGCACGCCGTTAATCAAATCTTCGGGCGTGCCAACGCCCATTAGATAGCGTGGTTTATTTTCTGGCAATAACGGCGTGACCACATCCAACGTGTCGTTCATTTCCTGTTTGGTCTCTCCCACCGAGAGTCCGCCAATGGCGATGCCGGGCATATCGAGAGAAGAGATAAATTTAGCAGACTCAGCCCGCAGGTCCGCGTTGATGCCGCCTTGTATGATCCCGAATAAAGCCTGATCATCGCGCGTCTGTGCTTTGACGGAACGTTCTGCCCAGCAATGAGTCCGCTGCATGGCAACCTTGGAATAAGCCGCGTCATTAGGGTCGGAGCATTCGTCGAACGCCATGATGATGTCTGCGCCGAGGTTCTCTTGAATTTGAATGGACTTCTCGGGCGTGAAGCGATGTGTGGAACCGTCAATGTGACTCTTGAAGGTCACGCCGTCATCGTCAATTTTGCGCGTCTTTGAAAGCGAGAAAACCTGGAAGCCGCCCGAATCGGTCAACATGGGATTGTGCCATTGCATAAATTTGTGCAATCCGCCCATATCGCGCACGAGTTCGTCGCCCGGGCGCAAGTAGAGATGATAGGTGTTGGACAGTACAAGCGAGACGTTGATATCTTTGAGATGTTCAGGCGTGAGGGTTTTGACAGTAGCCTGCGTACCGACAGGCGCGAAGACGGGAGTTTGTAAATCGCCGTGAGGCGTAGTGAAGATGCCAGTACGAGCGCAATTGTTCCTGGCTGTAATGTGGAAAGAGAACATGCGCAGGATTATAAGCGATAGTCGCTACCCGATATTCCAAGTCATCTCAATAATATCACCCTCCCGAAGGACACACCGCACTGGCGTACGGCGCACACTTGCCCTTCGCATCGCGTCGCGAAGCGAAGCCGATGTGGCGGGCAGTGCCAGGGAGTGTCGGGAGGACGTGAGCGACAGAGAAGGGTCTCTCCCTGGTAAAGGATTTTCATCCTACCACGCTCAATCCTCTCCTTCTCTCCTCCTTGACATTCATCCTCGCATGTCTTAGCATATCCATATGCGAATAGGAATGATGGTTGATAGTTACAAACCGTACATCAGCGGGATAACCAATTATGTGGAAACCAATAAACGCTATCTCGAAATGGCGGGACATGATGTCTTTGTTTTCACTTTTGGAGACATGGATTATAAGGATGGAGAACCTCGCGTCATCCGCAGCCGCGGCCTGCCTCTGGCGGATACCGGCTTTTATCTATCCATGCGCTATTCGCGCGCTGCAAAAAAATTACTGCAAAGCATGGATATTGTCCATGTGCATCATCCTTTCTTAAGCGGGCGCCTCGCCTTACGATATTGCCGCCCGCTGCAAATCCCTGTTGTATATACCAACCACACCCGCTACGATCTATACGCGCATGCCTACCTGCCCAGGATGCCTGAGGAAGTCAGTCAGGGACTCCTGCAAGCCTACATGCCCACTTTCTGCAGAGCAGTGGAGCTCGTCATCACACCCTCCGCAGGCATGGAAAAAATCCTGCGCCAACTCAACGTGGGTGTCCCAATTGAAGTTTTGCCAAACGGCGTGGACTTAAAAAACTTCCACTCCGCCACACCGCTTCAACGCGCAAATTTTGGTTATAAAGAAGATGATATCCTGCTCGTTTACTCCGGCCGCATTGCGCTTGAAAAGAATCTGCCATTCCTGCTTGAATCCTTCACAGGTATCGCACAAGCCATTCCAAATGTACACCTCCTTTTAATTGGCAGCGGTGTTAGACAATTCGAGGATGAGATCCGCTTCCTCGCCGGTGAGTTAATACTTGATCAACGCGTGCGCCTCACAGGCAGGGTTTCATACGATCAACTTCCTGCATACCTCGCCATGTGCAACATCTTCGTCACCGCATCCGTCACCGAAGTCCACCCCCTCTCCGTCATCGAAGCCATGGGCGCAGGACTTCCCATCATGGGCATTGATTCAGTCGGTGTGGGAGACATAGTAGAAGACGGAGTCACAGGCTTTCTTGCGACTCATGACCTGCCAGCCTTTACTGCCAAACTCACCCGCCTCTGCCTGGACCTGAACCTGCGTGCTCAAATGAGCAACTCAGCCCGCAAGGCATCTTCCGCCTATGCCATTGAAAACACCACGAGGGTCATGCTTAAACAATACGAAACATTGGTCACAGAGTCCAGGCCTCGGAAAAGCACTTGGCGCACCCGCCTGCGTGGATTTGTGGAACAATTCAATTCATGACCAAGCACAACCAGAAGATCGGCGCATGGGGCGAAGACATTGCCGCAAAATGGCTTGCGGAACATGATCACAAAATCCTTGCACGCAACGTCCGCACACCTTATGGTGAAATAGACATCATCGCAAAAAAGGGTGACCTCATCATATTTGTTGAAGTCAAAACACTGACATCAAGCCAAAATTTATTTCCCGAGCACAACATCACTACACGCAAGCGCGAACACATGTTCAACGCGGCCCAACACTACACTGCCGAACATGAAATTGACCACTGGCAGATTGATGTGCTTGCAATTGAAGGCAGGCCGGGCTTAATCCCAGTCATCACCCATTTTGAAAACGCCCTATAAAAAATCGTTGTATAATTTATATGGCACTTCTCCCAATGATTTAACACACTCTTTTCCGTCGTCCCGACACTTGCTACACCAGTGCGGTGTGTCCTTCGGGAGAATGACGGTGAGTTTTGAGATGACTTTTAGTTAACTAACAAGAAGGAGATTATTATGGCAAACGTTATCGGACCCGATGTTAGTTTTTACCAGGACGACCCCCAAACCCCGCAAGGTATAGAATTCTCAAAAATGCGCGCCAATGCCGGCTATGTGGTCATTCGCGCCGGTCAAAATCTCTGGGCAGATAGGGATTTTAAACTAAATTGGCGCGAAGCAAAACTGGCCGGCTTGCCGCGCGGCTCCTACTGGTTTTACGACAGCCGTGCAGACCCAAAGCAACAAGCAGATTTATGGATATCACTCTTAAACGGGGATTTTGGCGAACTGCCCTTATTCGCAGATTTTGAAGACAATTACGGCGGCTCATTCAAAGGCTGGAAACACTGGTACACATTTATTGAACGTCTCAAAGAACTTGCCTCTGGAAAAGAAGTAGCCATCTACACTGCCTATTACTATTGGGTTGAAAATACATTATCGGCGAGAATCCCCGCCGCATCTTTGGATTATTTCAAGCAGTATCCATTGTGGATCGCGAATTATGGTGTAACCAAACCGCTTTTCCCAAAACCATGGACAGACTGGACGTTCTGGCAATTCACAAGCAAGGGTGATGGAAGCCTCTACGGCGTGGAAAGTAAAAATATTGACCTGAATTATTTTAACGGCAACCTGAAGGCTTTCCGTCAAAGATTTGGTCTCAGTGATGCCCCCTCACCAATATCTGTCCCGGTCAGCAAATATTTTAAGGTGACAGCTCCCTCGCTGAAAGTCCGATCTGGTCCGGGCTTTACCCAGGACCTGGTCGGCAGAATTTTCCTCAATGAGGTTGTTGAAGAGCTTGACGCAACTTCTGACCGCTACTGGTTGAACATTCGCAAAGGAGACGGAAGTTTGGCTGGCTGGAGTTTCAGCCCCTACCTGAAAAGAGTCAAAGCCGGTGTGCTTGAACCAACGCCATCAGTCAATTGGTATCGCGTCACCGCCACATCACTCAGAGTACGCAAGGGACCTGGGACAACCTTCGAACAGATCGGGAGCATTCTCCGCAACGAAGTCGTTGAGGTGATCGGAGAAAATTCAGATCGGGCCTGGCTAAACATTCGCAAACCAGACGGAAGCTTAACCGGCTGGTGTTCCAGTAAATTTCTGCAAAAAACCAGCGCCCCTGCGACCACACCAACCCCAACACTTGAGCCGGAACTGGATGAAGAAGATACGAACTGGTATCGAGTTACTGCATCATCGCTCAAAGTCCGCCAAGAACCCGGCTTGGATTATGAAGCGCTTGGTCTCGTTACGATTGGTGAATTGGTGGAAAAGATCGGCGCCTCCAGCGATGGTTCATGGTTAAAAATCCAAAACACCGATGGCACTTTAACAGGCTGGAGTCCAAGTGAATATCTCCAAAACGTAAAAACACCTGTACTAGAGGAACCACCGGCGACCACGCCCGTTCCAGATCATAGTGACAAAAACTGGTATCGCATCAATACCGCGACTCTCAATGTATGCGAATCACCCAGCACATCCAGCAAATCAGTGGGGACCGTCTTGAAAAACGATACCATCCCCGCTTTGGACGACACAAGCAACCCGGATTGGGTTCAGATCCAACGGCTCGATGGATTGACAGGCTGGTGCTCCAAAAGTTACCTCGTTCCACTAGGCCATGGACATCCCGCCTCCATCAGGCAAAGTTTATTTCCCGGTATCACCTACCTGCGAAAAGACCTGACCTCGCCGCGCCCAAATGTTGTACACGTCATCGCAATTGACCTTCAAAACCCCAAATTGGAATTCCTAGTCACGCCTTCTCCAAACAAAGGCAATATTCTGTGCACACGTGTCACATCCAAATTCCTTGAAGAATTCAAACTGCACGTTGCCATCAATGGCGGCTATTACAGCTATCTGGACGCCTCTCACGATCCGGCTACATATTGTCCGAATGGCGGCGACCCAGTTCGCATTAGCGACTATGCCGCATCCCGTGGAAAAATATACTCACCCAAAAAGACTGCGCAGCCTGTTATCTATATCGGGCCTCGCAACCAGGTGACCATAAACAAGGAACAAGGCAATGTTTTCAATGCAGTCTCAGGTGACCGCATTGTCGTGAATGGCGGTCTGGTCGTTAATAATCTCGCCGCAAATGCGCCCAATCCCCGCACTGCGATTGGGATAAATAAAACCGCCCGCTGGCTAACCTTAATGGTCATGGATGGACGGCAGCCAGGATACAGCGAAGGCGTCACTTTCCCGGAATTGGCGGAACTGCTCATCTCATACGGCGTGCACACCGGTGTAAACATGGACGGCGGGGGATCGTCCACCATGACGATCAGGGGATTTGACGGAAAAGCCCGCGTATTGAACTCCCCCATTGACATGAACAAAACGGGCAAGGAACGCGCAGTTGCTAATCACCTGGGGCTATTTATCAGGCCATAACCTGTTTCACTGCTTTTCAGGAAAAAAAACAATGGGCTGTCCCTTTTTAGACATCCCACTATTTTCTATTCACTATTCACTGCCTATGGTTCTTGAATCTCCGCCGCCCGATACGTATTGTTCATCAGCATTGCAATCGTCATCGGACCGACACCACCGGGAACTGGAGTGATAAAGCCAGCGACTTCCCGCGCTTCATCAAAGTTGACATCACCCACCAGGCGATAACCACTCTTCTTCGTTGCATCTGGCTTGGAGTTGATACCCACGTCAATGATTGCCGCGCCAGGCTTGACCCAGTCACCGCGCACGAATTCTGTCTTGCCGATCGCGGCGATCAGAATATCCGCTTCACGGACGACAGCCGCGATATCTTTCGTACGTGAGTGACAAACGGTCACGGTGGCGTTCTTGCCAATCAACAACAAAGCCGCAGGCATGCCCACAATGTTCGAGCGTCCCAGCACAACTGCATTCGCGCCCTCGATTTTCACGCCTGCTTTTTCGAGCAAATAAATGCAACCATACGGTGTGCATGGCACGAACAATGGCTCACGTCCCTTTTGCGCCAAACGACCGATGTTCAACGGCGAAAAGCCATCCACATCTTTTTCGATGCTTATCAGTTGAAGCACACGTTCTTCGTTCAAGTGGTCGGGCAAGGGTAATTGAACGAGAATACCATGCACTGTTTTATCTGCATTCAAACTTGTGATAACTTTTTCCAATTCTAACTGGGAAATATCCGCAGGCAGGTGATGGCTGACCGAACCCATACCCAACTCCTCGCAAGCTTTACCCTTCGCTCTGACATAGGTCGCAGAGTCCACGCGCTCGCCAACGAGCACGGCTGCCAGCGTCGGCTTGGATTTACCCGCCGCCACGCGTTTTGTCACTTTCGCTGCAACTTCGTCACGCACCTGCTGGGCGATCAACTTACCGTCAATTAATTCAGCCGTCATTAGTTTGCTCCTTTGTGAATTTTAATGTGAAAGATTGCACATGTATTATACAATTTCTCCCCCGTTTCAAATAGTGACATTCGTAACTTACGAATTACAAATCACACCCTTCAACTTCTCTCCATCCAAATCAGTCAACTCGACTTCATCGACTTCATTCCAACGCGGCGCAGGCGCAATGGCGCTGACACGCAAATAATTTCCCGTCCATCCTTCCATGCGCCAGCCGTACTCGCCAAATCCTGTTGTGGATTCCCATAAAACGGACATCCTTTGCCCGACAAATTTTTCGCGATAGGATTTCGCAGACTCTTCTATCGCCTCCTGCAGGATGTGATTGCGCTTCTTTCTTAACTCAGGCTTGACCTGCCCCTTCATCCTTGCCGCCCCTGTAGCTGGACGCGGCGAATACGAAAAGATATGCCCACCCGTGAATTTGATTTCTTTTACGAAGTCAAGAGTCTCTGAAAATTCATCTTCTGTTTCACCAGGGAAGCCAGTAATGATATCCGTCGTGATGGCAACATCAGGCATTACCTCTCTTGCGGCAGCAACCAACTCTCGGAATGAACCAGGCCTTGTCTTGCGCCCCATCCGCTTCAGCGTGGATTCACTGCCAGATTGCAGAGGCAGGTGCAGGTGCGGCATAAGGCGGGAACCTGTCCAAAGGGAAAAGAAATCTGCATCCAAATCCCAGGGCTCGAGGGAGGAAAGTCTTAACCGCTTTGTATCCGTTTCGCGCAAGACAGCCCTGACCAAATCGCGCAAATGAAAACCCGTATTGAGCGACATCATGCCTGTAGGGTAAGTCGAAATGCCTGCATTGAGCTCAGTCGAAATGTCCTGCCCCCACGAGCCAAGATGCACGCCGGTTAATACAATTTCTTTTGAGCCGCCCGCCAGCGCGGAGTTGATGTCAGCGATCACATCTGCCAGCGGACGGGAACGCCCCTGGCCGCGCGCAATTGTGGTGACGCAAAACGTGCAATGATTGTCACAGCCATCCTGCACTTTGATGAAGGCGCGCGTGCGGCGATGCAAGCCAGGCAGAAGCGAACGATCAATGGGTTCAAGATCAAAAGTTGAAGGTTCAAGGTTTAAGGTGTCTGCAACCAATAAATCTTTTCGGTCATTAGTGACGACGCGCAAAACATTTGGAAGCGCGGCGGCCTCTTTTGGCTGGAGAGTCGTCCAGCAGCCTGTGGCGACAATTTCATTCACGCCTGCGCGCGCTATGCTGCGGATCCTGCTGCGCGAATCCGAAGCGGCTTGCATGGTGACCGCGCACGTATTAACCACAGCCATTTCAGCATGTTCAGCAGTGGCAACGATCTCATGTCCCACAGCGCGGAACTCCCGTGCCATGCTTTCTATTTCGCTTTGGTTGAGCCTGCAACCGATGGTATCGAGAAAGATTTTCATAATCAATTTGGAATCGGACAGCTTGCTGTCCGCCGACGGCAAGCCGTCGGACTCCAGAGTTACGGCATTAACACCACAAAATTATCGAAGACAATATCCACACCGGGCGTGGCGAATGTGCCTGCTAAAAGGCCAACATCGCCCGTGGTCAATGTGGAGTCCTGTGCCTGTGCAATCTGAAAGCCATTTACATAAAACGTGAGAGTATTACCCGCGCAATCAGCGCGCAAGTGATTGACGGCAAGTCCTTTATTAATATTTGAAGAAGACTGCATTTCACCCTGACCCAACAAAACAGCCTGCCCGCCTGAATAAAGACCCATGCCAAAATAGCCGTCACTTGAAATGATGAAGAAGTAATAATCATTGCCATTGGATCGGCAGATCAAGCCGATGCGATTCTCATCAGGACCCGCCAGCTTGCCGGTATCCACCTCCATGCGTACATCTGAAAAATCCTGATGCGGTGTTGACCAAAAATTTGTCTGCAATGAATTAACGAGAATGCGGTATCCGCCTGCGTCGTAATCCATGATGCCTTCGTCAGCCAGCATGCGCTCCCAGCCTGAGGCGGGGCTCGAAAAATCATCCTGAAACAGCACAGTGCCAGGCGCCGCAATGGACGCCCGCGGAGTCGGGATGATCGTTGACGTGGAACAAGCAAGGGACAGAACAACCATTAGCAGTACGGATAATTTAATAGGTTTCATGGGTGTGATTTTATCATGAGGGGTTATGGAAAATACTTTTCCAATAATTTTTCCGCTGTCTCGCGATGTATGCCAGTTTGATCCGCGTCACGCACGTACGTTAATAAATTAAACGCGGCGGCACGCTTACCTTGCGCCAGATATGTCGTGGCAAGATGGATGTGTGCAGGAAAATGATCCGGGAAACGCGCAACCACATCGGATAAGGTTTGCTCAGCAATGGCGTACCTGCCAGATGAGAGATAAGACCAGCCCAACGCATCCAATGCAAACGGATTATTGGGCGCAAGTCTCACCGCCTTTTGCGCGGCGGGCAATCCCACATCTTCCACGCAAATGCCATTCTCAGCACAAAAAACCGCCAGCAAACGCCAGTATGTCGCTTCATTTGGCGCAAGTTCTGTCGCCCGCTGGTACGCTGGCAACGCGGAGGCGAGATCTCCAAGTTTGAAATAGGCATCGCCAAGCGATGCCTGCCATGCAGGGTTGGCCGGGTCGTAACTCGCCGCAAGCAAATATTCCGCCAGCATTTGGTCGTATTTTTCCTGACGATTCCAATGCAATGCGCGCAAAGCGCGGATGACAGCGGACGTATGATCCAAAGACAACGCCAGATCAAGGTCCACGCTTCCATCCTGACCGATTTGCTGTTTCGCTTCGCCAAGCCAGGCCCACGCCTCGGCATTTTCAGCGTTGATTTGAGTCGCTTTCTCGAAAGCGGCAATGGATAAGTCCCATTCCTGCACAAGACCGAGCCCGCGTCCGATCGTCAGCATCTGCTGTGATTCATCGGGTTGGATGGTAGATAGATTCAAAGCGGCGCGCAATGTCTGCACAGCAGAGTCAATTTCGGGATTAAGAGCTGAGGCGAGCATCAATTCAGAAAATGCCTGTTCTGGCTCAAGGACTGTCAGAAGGAGACCAAGTCGGTAGTGGGTATAAGCGTCGCTTATATCCAGGCGGAGTTGATTTTTGAGCGCGTCACTTTCAGCCAGCCAGTCTTTTTGTTCGCGAAAAATGAAGGCAAGCCCTGCGTATAAATAAGCCGAATCGTAAAATTGCAAGCCTTGTTGATAGGCGCGCAAGGCAGAAGGAAGATCGTTTGTGTTGACGCAGGAATGTCCCAATACAACCCAGCCTTGCTCGGAAAGTTTGGGGGCGCGGATTAGAAAGTTGATCGCGTCGGAAAAATTTCCGTTGGCAAACGCAGAAATACCCGCCTTTTCCCAAAGGTCGCTGCGCCAGGGCAGGAGGCGCACGGCTTGTTGATACTGTTGTGCAGCGCTCGAATAATTTTTCGCGGCAAATTCGGCTTCTGCTCGATCAATGGTGGAATATCCCGTGAAAAGAATGGGCAGAAAGACCGCGGCAAGCAATACCGTAATTATGAGAAGGTGGAACCATTTTTTATTGGACATCGCATCGGCAATTATACGTGCATGCGCCATATTTTTTGAACTAGCAGTATAATCATGATTGCATGAACGCATTCACCACTCTAATTTTTACTCAGCTAACCGTTCCGCCCGGGGATTTGATTTACTACATTGTGCTGGTCTTCGCGGTTGCGAGCGCCCTTCAATCGGCATTAAACCATTGGCGGGCAAGTGAGTTTCCACAGGCAAAGCGCGCTTTTGTGGGACTTGGTATTTTGCTTTCTGCGCAAATCGTCATGTTCCTATTTAGCGGGCTTGGCTGGCAACAGATCATTGACCCGAAAGCAGTCCTGCCGCCAATGGACCGCGCCTTCATTATATTTGGCATTATTTGGATCACATGGTTATATGCCTTTCCAGAACCAAACCGCACAGCGGATGCGGCGGCAGCCTTGTTGAGTCTATTCGTACTGGCTGCGTTGGGATTAAGTCTGCTCACTTGGCAGCCGCAAATCGCATTGCTCAGTTACAACCAAACGGTTGATGATCGGGTCTGGCAGATCGGTTCATTATTTCTGGCGCTGGCCGGCATGGCAATCCTGTTCATCCGCAAACCCGATGGGATGTGGTACGGGATCATTTTGCTCTTTCTTGGCTTTCTAGGCCACACGGGTCATTTGCTCTTCCAAATGGGCGGCAATTACTCAGGGATTGTGCGGCTCGCTTACATGGCGGCTTACCCAATCCTGCTGACATTACCTCAGCGTTTTGCCATCCCTTCCGGAGCGGTTTCCCCTCCGCGACAGACAACATTAACACAAGAGACCGGGCTTCAAGAACGCAGACGCTACAGCACCGACCCGAAAACCTTCCAGGCCATGCTGGCGCTTGCGGCGGAATCAAATCCCACCAAAGTGAGTCAAGGCATCACCCGCGCCATTG
>JAUXUL010000009.1 GCA_030680795.1 Anaerolineales bacterium
CAGCAGTCCGAATCCAACATAGATGCCATAACTTTAGTTGGTCAAGAATCCATAATCTGGATCAAACTCCGCTTGGATGACGGAGGACTGTTAGTTTTGGAAACTTTCTTCGAGCAGGTCGAAGATCTGCGGCATCGTAAAGTGGACGTAACTGCACAGGAAGACTTCTTCGCCCCAATCAGGGTCAGCCCATTTTTCGGGCGGAAGAAGCTGAGCGAGGGAATCATCTGATGCGAAGTCTTTCGTTTCCACCTTGACTACAACATTGTTCCTGACTTCAATGACCGCGGAAGGCTGGCAAATGGATCGAGCGTCACCTTGAATCTCGAATGTGTAGTCTGTAATTCCCTGTGCATCCCATTTGACGCGTGCCTGAGGAAGTTCCGCGCGGACTCTCGAAATTGTCAGGGAATGTTTGGCGGACGAAATCGGATTATACAGAACCTGGATAATGACTCCAAGTAACAGGGTAATGATGACGGCTGTTTTAGCGGTTTGTAGTTTTAAGAATGTCATTAGCGGGAATATAACATAACAAAAAGACCAACGAGATTACTCGCTGGTCTTTCACCTTTTTACTTCAACACCTTCACTACATTCCTCCCTGCCGCGCCGCTGACTCCGCCTCCGCCGTGGACTCCGCTTCCGCAGAGATACAGGTTATCCATGGGCGTCTTGTGATTCGACCAGCCAGGGATGGGACGCATGAACATGAATTGATCGAGCATGATCTGACCATGGTTGAGGTCGCCTTCGGTGAGACCGTAGGTTTGCTCAAGGTCGAGTGGTGTGAGAGATTTACGATTTACGATTGACGATTTCAGATCGGGGAAATATTCCGCAAGTGTGTCAATCGCGACATTCTCAACTTTCTTACTTTCCACTTTCCACTCACCACTTTTTAACTTATATGCAGCATATTGGAAATGAACGCTGACAACATTGCCGGAAGTGGTCACTTCGAGATAGGGCTTTTCGGAGATTTGATGATACTTGGCGGCGTCATAGGCTTTCTCTAAATATTTGATGGACGGGGCTACTGCAACTGTCCCAGCGGGAATGCCGTGTTTGCCATCTGTCAGCAAATGCACTTTGGCGACCGATCCGCGCATTTTGATGGATTGGACGTTCCACACAAATTCAGGCGGGAGATTCATTGCGCCAACGAGAGTGAGAAGTGTATGTTTCGGGTCAGCGGCGGAGATGATATTGCTTGCGGAAATCTCTTCGCCATTCTTCAACACAACACCCTTACATGTGTACGTGTCTACTTGTATATGTTTTACTTCCGCCCCCATGCGAATTTCACCGCCGAAGGATTTCACTGCACTCCCAAGCGCCTCACTAATTTTTCCAACTCCGCCTTGCACAGAGACATGCGACATGCCGCCGCGATTCGCCCAGTTGTGCATGAGCGTATAACCTGTGCCTGCGCCCATCACGCCGAGAGTGAATCCATGAATGCCAAGCGATGCGACTGCGGCTTTGACCACATCCGACTCGAACCATTCGTCCGCGAATTCTTCGGCGGTCATGGGGATGCCGCGGATGACCCGCATCATATCCACCCCGCCCATCAAGCGCAGATCAAGACCGATTTCGGCGAGTCCCAAGCCCTCGTTGAAACTGAAGTTCTTTGGCAAACGCGGCATGATGGTCTCATTGGCAAGATGAATAAAGCGCGAGGCTTTGTCCATGAAATCGAGGAAGGGTTTCCAGTTTGCTGCGTCTTTTTCGGAGAAGCGTTTGATAGACTCTGCCGCTTTGGCAGGATCGGGATCGAGGACGAGGTGGTTGGAATCTTCTTGGAGGGAGATGAAAGGTTTTCGGACAGAATCAATCCCAAGTCCGAATGAGGCGAGTTTCAAGTCTTTGATAATGTCAGGGCGCAGAGTCCCGCCGGCATGGAGAGAATCCACGGTGAAGCCATCCCCAAAAGACTCAGTGATGACCTGCCCGCCGACGATGTCCCGTCGTTCAAGGACGATAACCTTTTTGCCTTTCTTAGCAAGATACGCCGCGGCCACCAAACCGTTGTGCCCCGCGCCGATGATGATGTAATCGTAGGTGTCCATTAAATTCCATCCTTCAATGCAAGTTCTGCGGCGAATTTACCAGGC
Organism: Anaerolineales bacterium; assembly: GCA_030680795.1. Lineage (GTDB taxonomy): Bacteria > Chloroflexota > Anaerolineae > Anaerolineales > Villigracilaceae > Villigracilis. The sequence continues at coordinate 2,121 of JAUXUL010000009.1, forward strand.
GCGCCCATGATGCCGCCGCCAGGATGCGCGCCCGAGCCAGCGAGATAATAGCCATTGATGGGCGTGCGGAAGCCAGACCATTTAGTGGCGGGGCGCATGAAGAAGAGTTGATGCAACAGCAGTTCGCCATGGAAGATGTTGCCGCCTGTGATGCCCGTGATGCGCTCAGTGTCGGCTGGCGTGAGGACTTGTTTGCCGATGATGGCGCGGCGGATGTTCGGCGCGTAGCGTTCGATGGTGGCGATGACCGACTCGCCGAATGCTTCGCGCTTGGCATCGTCCCAGCCGCCTTCGATATCATACGGCGCGTATTGCACGAAACATGACATGACGTGTTTGCCTGGAGGCGCCATGTCGGGATCGATCATCGAGGGGAAGATCATGTCAACATATGGCTCTTTCGCAAAGTGGCCATACTTTGCATCGTCGTAGGCGCGCTCGATGTAATCAATGCTCGGACTGATGGAGACCGCGCCGCGATGCAAAACATTTGAGTCGGGTAGCGCGGTGAATTCAGGAAGTTCGCTCAACGCGATGTTGACCTTGCCCGAAGAACCACGCGTGCGGAATTTATTAATGGAATGAATCAGATCATCGGGGAGATATTTTGATTCAACCAGTTTCAAGAATGTGACGAACGGATCAGCGGATGAAAGGACTGCCTTCGCATAAATCTCATCGCCATTTTCGAGAGCGACTCCGACAGCGCGTCCACCTTTGACGATGACCTGCCTCGCGGTTGCGTTGAGTTTGATCTCGGCCCCAAACGCGCGCGCCGAACTCGCGATGGCTTCAGCGATTCCGCCTGTGCCGCCTTTGGCAAATCCCCACGCACGGAACGCGCCGTCAATTTCGCCCATGTAGTGATGGAGCAACACATACGCGGTGCTTGGTGAGCGCGGACCTAGGAACGTGCCGATGATTCCGCTGGCGGATTTTGTTCCCAAGAGCGCGTCGGTCTCGAACCATTCTTCGAGCATATCCGCCGCGGACTGGGTCATAATTTTGGCGAGACCATACAATTCCTTTTCAGTGAGTGTCGAAGCGAACTGCCCGAGCTTAAGCAAGCCCATTAAATCTTTTGGACTCAACGAGGTCGGGTCAGGAGGCAACATGCTCAAAATGGGTTTGATGGCTTTCGCAAGGCGCGCCATGCGGCGACCATATTCGTCATAAGCTTCGGCATCCTTTGGCGAGTGACGATAAATTTCGCGGCGGGTGGTATCGTGATCGTCCCAGCCTGCGATGTAATCGCCGTTGTCCATGGGTGTGAAGGTGCTCGGCAGCGGCAGGATCTTTAATCCGTGCTGTGGAAGTTTCAAATCACGGATGATCTCTGGTCGCAACAAACTGACCACATACGAGAACTCCGTGAACTGGAACCCAGGGATGATCTCCTCGGTGATCGTCGCCCCGCCGACGAGATGCCTGCGCTCGAGCACAACGACTTTTTTACCTGCTCTTGCGAGGTATGCGCCAGCCACAAGTCCGTTGTGCCCGCCGCCGATGATGATTGCGTCGTAATTGTTTGTTGTCATAGATAAATCCTTATCCCTAAGAAAGATTAAGATATGATCTCAAAACTGTATCTAATCTTTTGAGTTTTTCTTCAAAGATATTTAAGTAACGACTATGCTCGCCGTTTATGACATTTCGAAATGCATGTAACGGCATTCTATCGAGAGTTGTAAACCATCCTGCTTGTGCCTTTGAAAGCTTGCCAAGTGTCTTTATGACTGTCTTATCCCAAACTGTATAGTCATTTATCCACTTTGAAAGAACATTAGAGTCAGTAAGCCCTGCTCCAAAGTTTCTTAATTCCACACCTTCTGTGCGCAATTCAGCCAGTTTTTGAAGTTCAGGAGGCTCTTTTCCTTTCTTCTTGTAATTGGCGATGATCTTTTCCAATCTCAGATTTTCTTGATAAGGCACAATAAAGATAACTGAAATCAGAACCAATAAAATATAAATTCCCAATGCAATAACAATTGTTACTCCAGCTGTTTGTGCGACATTCAAACGATTTTCTGTATTTTGAGCAATCAACAATCCTGCAATCAGAGAAATTACGACATCAATAATTATTCCTCTTACTCCCAACCATTCCCACGTTCGCTGAATGCCGAAAGTAAGATTATTTTTCCAGTAATCGCCGAGCTTTTTATTATTGCTCATAGTTGCTCTACTTCTTCTTCCACTCAGGCTCATAGAACGGCAGCTTGACCACTTTCGCGGGCGCGTGCTTGCGTTGATGTTCGACGGTGATTTCCATTCTTACATCGGTGCCGAGTTCGTAATACGGCTTCTGCAAATGCGCGAGCGCGATGTACTTCTTCAACAGCGGCGACCATGATGCAGTAGATGCGTAGCCCACCTGCACATTACCAACCATGATGGGCATACTGGCACGGATCGCCGAGCCAGGGATTTGCGGAGGCAATCCCACTTCGGCATACAACTGCTCCATGCCCACCCAATCAATTTCAATGCCCACCAACTTCCACGCCGAGCCTTCCTTCTTCTCACGTTCCAACGCACGGCGACCGACAAAATAACCTGGCTTGTCGAGCGCAACCGTCCAATCGAGTCCCAACTCAAACGGCGACGACTTCTGCGCTTCAATCCACGCATGACTCGCGGATGTGTAATCCACTTCAAGCATGAACAGCCCCGCTTCGACGCGCGCCATATCGAGTGCGAGAATTCCAACGGGCGTGATCCCATAATCGTGGCCCGCTTCCATCAACGCGTCCCAGACCTTCAACGCGTCCTTTGCGTTCATCCAAATCTCATAACCGAGATCGCCCGTATAGCCCGTGCGCGAGATCGTGACTTCGACTCCTCCGAGTATATTCTTCATCAGACGGAAATACTTCAGCCCTTCGATATCAGTTTCGCAGACGCGCTTCAAAACGGACCTTGAGTTGGGTCCCTGCAAACTGAGCGACGCCACGCCCTCGGTTTGTTCTTCGATCTGCACGTCGAGTCCGACCGCGTTCATCATCAACCAGCGCAGATTCGGCTCCGCCGCCGTCATGCGGAAAGTTGTTTCATCAAGACGCGAGACAGTGCCATCGTCAATCATCTTGCCTTCGTCATCACACCAGCCCGTGTAATAGACCTGTCCCACTTTCAACTTCTGGATATCGCGCGTGGTGACGCGGTCCAACAGGCGCGCTGCGTCGCGTCCCTTGATGATGTACTTCATCAAAGGCGTCACATCAATCAGCGCCGCCGCATTGCGGATGGCCCAATACTCGCGGTCAATCGTATGTTCATACGACCCGACGACGAAATATCCCGCCCACTTGCGCCAATTCTGCGGCTGGCACAACGCGGACGTTCGTTCATGAAATGGAGTGTTGCGTAGTTGTCGCATAAATAAACCCTTCTGTAATCAGTGGTCAGTAATCAATAAAACAAATCTCCCGAGAAATTTTGGGGGCTTTGTTTTGGTTTACTCTACTTCTTCTTCATATTCCGCCAAAACTGTATCCGATAAATGTGATAACAATTTTTGTTTTACCAATTCATCTAAACTATCATATGAAATGTAAGTACAAAGTTCAGAGAGTGCCCCTTTTTCAAGTAACGAAAAAACGGGTCTCTGTAATTCTTGAAAAACTTTATCTTTTCTACTTGAAGGAGCAACGATGTGCAACTTAATATCCATGTTTGGCTGTAAAGCCAACAAGTCAGCCATGCGGAGAATTCCAGAATAAACAGATGTAGTGTGTTCGACTTCAAAAGCACGCACAATAGAACGCTTCCTCAACCAAAGAACATCTATCTGTTCAATTGTCCGTATCGTCGCTTCATCGTAATTCAAAGGTAAAGTATTAAGCAAAGTGTTGCCATCTGGTTTCCATTCCTGTAAAACCCTGGAACGGTCATTTTTAGGCAACCAGATACTGAATCCCATTTTCTCGCCAATTTTAGCCAGTACAGCCTGATACTTGATAGATTCCCGAACAACAAAATCTGTGACTTCTTGTTGTTGTTCGGGTTCAGTATTTTCTTCTGGAATTGCAACAGTTACAACTTTGTCGCTGCGATGTACTCTTGGCTTTAAGAACTTTCGATATTCATGTTCGTCAATTTCATAAACCCTTTGTTGCGTTTGTTGGGTAACCAAAAGGCTTTCCAAAAATTTCCCATCCTTTTCTGGAATCTCAATCAAACTTGCTCGAAATCTTCCTGTCCATAATGATGAATGCTTTTGATATCCTTTAGTTAAGGATAAGGTGTTCCAGACTTCATCTTCACGGATTGGAATTGTGTGTTCTTTATTTAGCCATATCGTCGGCTTTACACCAAACCGAACAACAAAGGGATCATTTTCTTGATAGTAAAGCGGGGATTCGTCAATAATATAATCTTTTGTAACATCAAGAATTCCAATCCATCTTGAAAACTTAGTCATATAGCAAATAAATTTGTCACCAGGATGAATTCGTTCTGCGGCATGAATCTGTCTTTCTCGAAAGCCTGACAAACTCATATCAGACTTTGAAAAAGTTTCATAAGTTTCGGGGGAAAAGATATTCAGATAATAAGCCATTGTTTTGCTCCACCGTCGTTATTTATTTATTTTATGCCTGATTCAACCTAGCTCATTTTCTTGATATGCTTCATAAAGTTTTACCCCGCGCCCGTGGTCTGTGCCCGTTCATCAATAATTCATTCTGCTCTTCCTGGGGATAAAACGAAAGCGCTTTTTTCAGTAATTTTTTCAACTCATTCAAGAATGGATAACGTGGATTGAAGGCATACGGGCGCGTGCGTCCCACTTCACGGCTGACCAAAACATCGCTCTTCTCGAACTTATCCAACTGCATTTGAATGGACTTCAAATCCGCTTCATAGAAACTGGCGATCTCACGCGCATATCCTTCCTCGCGCGCCAAAATATAGATCAACACCCGTTCAGCATTTTTTGAACCTAGAAGCACTTCGATCATGGAGCAAATCCTCTCGACGGCTATTTACCGTCAAATGACGGTTATTTTCCGTCATTATATCATTGCCTGTTCGAATACTCTGCTGGCGCGAAGAACACCAACACCTTCAACTCTTCCTCAATCGAGCCAGCCTGCCAGTTGCGGTCCTCGTCTGCGGCTTTGATCTGAGCCTTGCCGCTCACCACGTAATAGACCTCATCCTCCGTGTGTGATAATTGTGTTCAGTCAGCTCGCAGGCTTGCATGGTATTTCCATTTCCGTCATTGCGATGAGGGAAATTGCCTCACCCTATGGGCTCGTAATTACCTGCCTACCGAAAATAATATATAATTTTACCTGCATTTTCCGAAAACAAGAAACGAGAGTTTTACAACAAAAACGACAGACAAACCTTATTTATCCGTCGTTCTAAAATTATTGAAATAATGTATTTCTCCTTTCCCTATGGGCTTATGGCCTTGATCGCCTCAACGCCGTAATACTCACTCCCACAAGTGATAACAGATTCTTTCTCCATATCCCTTGATCTCATAATATCCTGCACACCTATTCCCTGCATATCAATAACGATCACTTCAACCAATTGCAGTCCCTGCGCTTTGGCTTCTTTGATGTCTGCATCCCGTTGGTCCCATAGTTCTGCGCGATGTATAAACCCGGGCAGTTCCGAGTAATTCGTTTTGATAAGGCGCGCAGTATATGCAATGCTGGCCAGAATCCCGGCTAATGCAAGGATATGCAGCCATTTTTTGGGCAAGCGAGCGTGGAAATACTGTCCATAATGCCATGCAATTACGGCCATTCCTGCCAGCATGGTAAACCTTGAAAGCGACTGTCCACGTGGGTCGGGAGGAGTGCTGTAAAAACGAACGCTGGGAGCCTGTATTGCTGAAATCAATAACCAGACAACGATCAATGTCAGCGATGCGATCATTGTTGTTTTCCATATACTCACCTGCAATGTCTCAGCCAGTTTGAAACGAGCTGCCATGGCAAGACATGCAAAGAAAAATATAAGCACCACGTGAGGAACAGGCAGGCTCTTGAAGGACTGGATTATGAAGTTAGCCGCATATCTGAAGGAAAGAAAGGGTACCAATAATAAGTTGGTAGGCTTCGCCGACATATCCCCATAACGGGAATTGGATGGGGAAACTATCAAGGCTATCATTGCCAACATAAGAAAAACAAAGGCCATCAATACTGTGGGAAACGTTCTTACAGCCCAGTCAACCTGTTTTCGTTTTAAATACCAGAATACCATCAACGTTAACGTGATGCCTGCCAATAAATACACGCTGCCTATTTCAGAAAGCCCTCCTCCCAAAAAAGCTAATGGAGCAATCAAGACTTTGAAAAATTTACTTTCCTGTCCCCCAGCCATTTGAGATGTGATGATGCCAAGCAGGTAAACCGCCGTAATTAGAGTGAAGCTATAATGCACTCCCGCCTGCCAGTATAGAACCTGGAAGCGTTGTGTGGAAATGTAAAGGTTGAAATACAACAGCATGGCGCTGCCCAATAAGATCACGCTTTTGGGTATGGCTCCGTTCATTTTGGAAAAATTGGATATGACCCAGAACATGCCCGCAAGCCATAACATAATAATCAAAGTTGCCATGATTTGTGTGCCAAACACGCCTGCCAGGTAAAACAGGCCGGAAAACAGCGTTAAGGTGTAGCGATTAGTTGAATACCCCCGATGAGCCTGTTCGCCGGTAAGAAAGTAAGTGTTCACCGTTTTCCATACTCCGAGGTCTTTGAAATCACGGTTATAACACCAGTCATCGCCCCAGTAACGGTTATAAAAACCCATATATGCCAGCAAAGCCAATCCGGCAAATGTGACCAAAATACCTAGCAGGATCGTCCATCGGTTGAATTGTCTCATCAAAAAACCTTTTTTATGAAATATATTCCAGAGTTGAAATTATAATATGGATGCAAATAACCAAACAACATGAGGATGTACGGCAAAAGCGTCAATGTCTTCCGCGGCGATGATCTGCACAAATGTTTTTTCCCTGCCGCGATGCGCGCCGATAACGTCATACGCGCCTCCGAGCGCGAGCCCGCTGGGACAGTCAAAAGTTTGGTCGTTGATGGGAAGCCAGTCGAGGCTGATCAAAAAATCATATTCAATGAATGTCAGTGCAGTAGGAACGCTTGCAAAAAGAATGGGACCCAGCAGGAGATTCGTTTCATGCCTCAATAATAACAGCCCCGCAAGCGCGGGGCTATTTGTTTCTTCTTCTATGTTCAGGGCTGGATATTTTTCTAATAACGGTTCCGTCCGCCGCCGTCGCCGCGATTTCGATCTCCGAAATTACGTTGAGGGCGTTCTTCACGAGGCTTGGCAACATTGACGGTAATTGCGCGGCCCATGAAATCCTGTCCATTGAACATGCTGATGGCCTTTTGCGCTTCATCGTTGGTTTCCATTTCGACGAAACCAAATCCTTTGGCGCGCCCCGTTGCGCGGTCTATGATCAATGCAACAGAGGTGACGTTTCCAGCCTGGCTGAAGTGAACCTTGAGATCATCTTCAGTTGCGGCGTAAGGCAGGTTGCCTACATATAACTTGTTTTCCATCTCTTCTCCAAGTGTATCAACGTTCCAGCCTGAACATTGCTGAAGTTTATCATGGATTAATATTTTCTGAGAAACAAAAAATGGGTGGTGAACCTGCCCGCTTCATTCTTGACTGTTACCTGTTCCACCCGCCAGGTAGACGCATCACCCCAACATAGACCAGCAAAAGCGCGCCGAGGATGCAGAACAATGTATTGCGAAAGCGGATCTGATCTTCTGCTTTCTTCCAACGCGCGGGCAGGTGACCCACGACGACGGCGAGGACCATGGTGCTGGCGTGCTCAATACGAACCATGGGAAAACCGGCGCCTGTGAGGCCTGCCCAGATCAGCAGGATGAGTCCGAGTGTGGCTTGCAGATCCAATAATCCGCCAAAACCAGCCGCAAGACCGCGGTCCATGCCCTTGAATTCGCCGCCGCGCAGCCAGCCAATCGCAAACTTGACTGCGGCAATAACAGCCACGAGCAGGACCAGCCAGCGCATGGTTGAGTGGGATACAAGTAAAAAGTTCATATTAATTTTCTCCATTCGGGGTTTTTATAATGCACGAAAAAACTTTCACGAAATTATACAGCAATGCCTATCATCCTTTATAATTTGCGCTGTGGGCGGTCTCAATGCCCAACATATTTGGAGGCAAAATGGCTTACACAACAGTTATAACAGAAACTCGCGGGCGAGTGGGCATCGTGCAATTAAATCGTCCACAGGCGATGAATGCGTTTAATACTGCCATGCTCACTGAACTTTTTGACGCACTCGAGGCATTTGATAAGGATAATCATATCGGCGCGATCATCGTTACAGGCAATGAAAAAGCCTTTGCCGCAGGCGCAGATATTAAAGAAATGGCGGAGGCTTCCCCGTTTCAAATGATCACGGAAGGGCGTGTGGAATTATGGGATCGAATCCGCGGGATAAAGAAACCTGTCATCGCGGCAGTATCAGGCTGGGCACTGGGCGGCGGATGCGAGTTTGTGCTTTCATGTGACATGGTGATTGCATCCGAGTCCGCTAAGTTTGGTCAGCCTGAAATCACCATTGGCATCATCCCCGGCGCGGGCGGCACACAGCGCCTTGCGCGTTTGCTTGGCAAACAGCTTGCCATGGAAATGGTCATCAATAACCGCACGCTGACTGCCGCCGAAGCGCTTCATTTTGGATTGGCGAACCGCGTTGTTCCTGTGGATGGCTGCCTCGAGGCCGCTGTTGCATTCGCTGAAGAAATCGCCTCGCGCGCGCCGCTGGCTGTCCGCATGGGAAAGGACGCGGTCAATGCCGCCTTCGAAACCTCCCTCACCGAAGGACTTAAAACCGAGAAGCGCAATTTCTATCCGCTGTTTTCTACCGAAGATCAAAAGGAAGGCATGCAAGCCTTCATTGAAAAACGTAAAGCGGATTGGAAAGGGAAATAGTTTTTTACTCCTTTAAGATTACAAAACACCCCACTTCCCCCCCTCTTTTTGAGAAGATATCAGGAAAGATTGTTAAGGAGTTGGCATGAACACTTTAGCGATTGAAATTCGCATGGTTTCGGCGCAAAGCGCCTGTGACTGAGACGACGCGCTGATTGGGGATTTAAGCGATGGGCGCACGGTTTCCGTCCCACTGGCGTGGTTCCCGCGCCTCTTGCATGGGACTCGCGCCGAGCGCAACAATTGGCGTTTGATTGGCGACGGTGAAGGCATTCACTGGCCAGCTTTGGACGAAGACATCAGCGTTGAAAATCTGATTTTGGGGAATTCATCAAGCGAGAGTCAGAAGTCATTCAAAAAGTGGTTGGAAGCACGGACTAAGAATTAATTTCACTAACTATCCTCCCCCAGATCAAGTGCAGATTTGGGGGAGGTGTCCGTTAGGACGGTGGGGGCAGCTCTGCCTCCCTCCACCCCACGAGCGCATGTCCATGTCAGAATTTCGTATGCGATATCCGAAATTAGTTGGAAACAGGAATTGACAAGTGCTATAATATTCATACCCATCATCTAATTAGAGAGGGATCATGTCAATACCAATTGTTAAAAATAAAACCGGCCTATCCACTTGGCAAGCAGAAAGCCTTCGTGTTACCTGTTTCCCAAGTTCTGCCACAGAACTTAACACGGCAAATTGGTGGCAAGATGTAATTGGCGAACAACCAGAAAACACAGTTGTTCGCGCAAGAGATGGTTTCCGACAAGACGAAGGCACTGTCAATAGCAGAAAAGTTGTTCTTGGAATTCAGCCAAATCGAATTGATTGGTTAATGAGGCCCAATGAAGAAGGTGGTGAACTAACGATTGGTTCATTTCAAGATAGTTTAGATTCTTTTCTTGAGTTGATGTCCCGTTGGTTTAAGATTAGCCCATCACTTAGGCGCTTGGCATTTGGTGTTGTTCTTGCATTGCCAGTTGATAACCGAAAATCAGGATATGAATTAATAGCCAATTTTCTACCAAATGTCAAACTTGATCCGATTGGATCCTCGGATTTTCTTTACCAAATTAACCGCACTCGAAATAGTCAATTGAGCATCTCTGAATTAGAGATTAATAGACTTTCAAAATGGTCAGTGGCTAAACAAGGACTTGCCCGAATTGATCTTTTACCTGAGGCACGAGTGTCATTATTTCCCTCTTCCGACACATTTTCTAGTAGATTGGAATTGGATATCAATACATCAGCAGATTACAAAGATGACCTTCCGATGAATAAAATAGCTGGTGTTTTTCTTGAATTAGTTGATTTAGCAAAAGAAATTGCTCTAAAAGGTGACATTCCTTAATGGCTCTCCCTAACACTCCTTTAGAATCTCGTCACACACGCACTCAAGATTCGAATAGCACTACCGATTTAGCTACTAATCTTTTCGGAAGAGTCTTACTCAACGCGCGTACCGTGAATTCTTATGGGGAGAACATCGAAAGCTCTACAATAGAGTCCGAAAACTCACGATTGTTAGTTGCGCAAGCAACTTCAATATTCACAAATGCCAAAGAAGAAATCTTCGAAGATGGGATGGAAAGCGAATTTTCGCGAAACCTTTCAGATTTTATTCTTTCCTTCGGACAGCCAGCAATGGAAGTAATTATCGATCTTTATTTTTCAAATAGTGTAAATACTGAGGTCGTATCGGAATCACTTAGAATTCTTGGTAGGCTTCGTCATCGAAATACCTATCGAGAACGTCTTTGGCTACTAGAAAGATGCTTGTTATATAGCCCTTTTGCGCGAATACGTGATGGTGCTCTACTAGGACTTTCATTTCTAAATGATAAACTTGGTATTCCTCCTCTTAAATCTGCTATAGAAAAAGAATCGATATTGGAATTGCGTCACGACATGGAACGAGTCTTGACTCAACTAGAGGGTGTCAAAGATGGCGTATCTACTAAGAAAGATTCGAAAGAATAGATGGTATAAGACTGATGAATTGACATGGCTTTCTGAGAGTGAATTGCAGGCTGATGCACTTGACGATCTAAGAACCAAGTCAAATGAGTTATCAATCTTTCATATTAATCAAGACACATCAAATCTTAATAGAGTTGTTGCGGCTTTAGCAATTAGCTTTGACGACCCTTCCAATTTCGATTTTGCCTTACTTAACGAAGAAACAATGTCAAATATGGGCATAAAATGGAAGAGGAGTCCTGGTGTTCTATCCGACAAAGAAGTAAATGATTTGCATAGCGATTTATACGAGTTGTCTGATTCAAGGCTCTTGGAATTAGCAAGGACAATTAAAGCAAAAGCAATAATAGACCGTAAAGACTATTTAGAAGTTCTCAACATCGTAGCAGCCTCTCTAGCTAATGGACATATTGATCGCTCAAAGATAAGATGGAAAAAGAGATATTTAGAAGATTTAGATATACTTATAGCAAGCCGATCAAGATAACAAGAGACCAGCTTCACAATGAAATAGGTCTTTCCTTTTCAATTTGATCTTTCTAATAAGGTTCACGCCCTCTCCCCTCTAAACTGCGTCTCGTACAACTAACTATATAACCCTCTCGCCGTGAGAAGTTATTTCCGAAATTTTTCTGTGATGTGAGAGTTCATAAAGTTTCTGGATTAAGATTTTTGGTTTTCTTTGCCTTATGTTCCGCGAGGGCTTCATCTGCGAGATGAGATAACATATCGCTGGATTTGGCAAACAGTTTCGACCAGCGCCGCTCGGAATGTAATTCTTCCAAAATCCATGCCGCGGATTCATTTTGGTCGGCGGGGGGAAGTTTTTCGATTTCAGAGAAAGCCAATTTTAATTGGGTCATTTTTCTCCTTGCTTGTTTCGACAGTATAGCATATTTAGCCCACCCCCTCCTGCCTCCCCCAAATACGACAGTTAAATACTGGTTGGCATAAAAACTTTTCATGTCGGATTTGGGGGAGGTGTCCGAAGGACGGAGGGGGTCACCCTCTAAACTGCGTTTCATACAACTGACTATATAACCCGCCCGTCGCGAGCAGTTGATCGTGCGTGCCTCTTTCGACGATTCTGCCTCGATCCATAACCAAAATTAAATCAGCGGCCAGGATTGTGCTTAATCTATGAGCGATGACAATGGATGTTCTGCCTGCCATGACTCGTTTCAAGGCGTCTTGAATCAACGCTTCAGATTCGCTGTCGAGTGAACTGGTGGCTTCGTCCAAAACCAGAATGCGCGGGTTCTTGAGGATGACGCGCGCGAGGGCGACGCGTTGTTTTTCGCCGCCGCTCAGGCGATAGCCGCGTTCGCCCACGGTGGTGTCGTAGCCGTTGGGCAGTCCCATCACAAAGTCGTGGATGTTGGCGGCGCGCGCCGCAGCTTCGATCTCGGTTTGCGTGGCGTCCATTTTCGCGTACGTCAGGTTCGTGCGGATGGTATCGTGGAAGAGATGCGTCTCCTGCGTCACCATGCCGATCGTGGCGGCCAGCGAGTCGAGCGTCACATCGCACAGGTCATGCCCGTCAATGCGGATGACTCCACTGGTGGGATCATACAAGCGCGGGATGAGATAGGTCAGCGTGGTTTTGCCAGCACCGGAAGGGCCGACTAACGCGATTAACTGTCCTGGCGCGGCGGTAAAGGAGACTCCTTCCAAAGCGACCACTCGTGCCTGGGATTTCGCATCAGCCTCCCCGACGATTGATGCGGCGTCCTTCATCCCATCCTTGCTTTTATCTTTTTCTCCCAAAGACATCACCGCGGTGACATTCGCCATGCTTCCATAACGTTTGACTTCGCTGAGCAGGATGTTTTCGTTGATCGAATATTTGAAATTGATTTCTTCAAACGTGAGTTCACCTTTTGCATCCCTGAGGACGAGCGCGTCTTTTTTCTCTTCGATGTCGTGCGGCAGATCAATGATCTCGAAGACACGTTCAAACGAAACCATGCTTGTTGAAAATTCGACGGGCGCGCCCGCGAGACCTTGCAGTGCGCCATACAATGTGCCGAGGTACGAACCGAAAGCCACGATGGTACCGATAGTGAATTTATCTTGAATCACGAGCCAGCCGCCGAAGCCGTAGACCAGCGCCGTGCCCACTGCACTGACCAGACCGATCATGACGAAAAACGAGGAGCCGATGACAGCGCGTTGAATGCCCATGTCGCGCACACCCGCCGCGCGTTGACTGAATCTTTCGCCCTCTTCGTTACTGCGTCCGAATAATTTAACAAGCAGCGCGCCGCCGATGTTGAGAGTCTCGTTCATGTGCGCATTCATCTGCGCGTTGAGGTCCATGGCTTCGCGGGCGATAGTGCGCAAGCGTTGACCGAGTCTGCGCGCGATCAAATAGAACAACGGCAGGACAAAGACACTGCCGAGGGTCAATCTCCATTCAAGTGTGAGCATGACGATCAGGATCGCCGCGCCTTCGATCAGATTGGTGATAATCCCGACGATGGTATTGCTGATGGCGTTCTGCGCGCCGACCACATCGTTGTTGAGTCGACTCATCAACTCGCCGACTTTGGTGTTGGTGAAGAAGCGCAGGCTCATACGCTGCAAACGGACAAAGAGCGCCACGCGCAAATCATAGATTACGCCCTCGCCGACGGTTGCGTTTAGTTTGCGTTGCACCACACTGATGCCGCCATTCAACAACGGCACAAGCAAAAGAGCAAGAGCGAGAATGGTTAATTGGTTAATGGATTTGGAGGGGAGAACCGTGTCAATTAGTTGACGGAAGATCAACGGCGAAACCACACTCAGCGCCGCGCTGGCGAGAATGGTTAATAACATGCCGCCGATGTGCGACCAATATGGTTTTGCGTACGTTAATACGCGCGCCAATAATTGACGCGTTACTTTCGGGGCTTTTTCATCCCCAGAACGAATATAAGCGAACCAGCCGCCAGAATGCATGTGTTTAGTCCTTTAGTTGGATAGTTTTTAGTTTGATAGTTATAAGGCTGTTTGGGTGTTTTGGTCAACTGGATGAATGGGGAGGTTGAGGAAAGTCTATGGTGGGGAGGGAAGGGTATAATATTTTATCTTTGTGTCAATTTCCCAAACTTAGAAAACAGGAACAGGGAAGCTATGGATACTATAGACTTTCAATATGGTTTATTTCTCGTTGACGAAAGAGCCTTCTGCTTATGGGATCAGGATGTAAAGAAGCTTAATTTAGATTTCCTAAACAATATTGATCCAGAATATTTTGAGTATCTTGCTAATGTTAATTTCGAGAAACTCGAAGATGAAAAAGAAGAGATACATCAATACGCTGCATTGGCAATACGCACAGCATTTTCTCAGGGATTGGAAACTCTTTTTGCCTTGATTTTTGCTTCTTTACAAGCACCTCATTGCATACCCGCTTGGATGAATTTATACAAGAACAGTGAGTTGTACAATTTAGTTCGTAAGATCAATAAATATGAAAAAATAAATTCTTTACTTAAAGTTCAAGTGTTAGACTGGCAAATAATTTCTGGGGTAATCTATGAGGCGCTTGTGCTCAACGATAAAGAGAAAGAGTCAACTATAAAGCGCGGTTTCGGACAATTATGGTCACGATTTGCCACTATTTTTCTTCAAGATGGTTTTGGAAACGAATATAACAGTATCAAACATGGTCTTAGGATAAAAACAGGAGGTTTTTCATTTGCCATGGGTGTTCAAGATGCACCTGGCATACCTGCTCCTAAAGAACGCATGATGCTTATGGGAAAAAGCAAATTTGGAACAAGCTATTATGATATTAATCGTATTGGGAACATTAAAGAGCACATTCAAATTAGGAGAAACTCAAGAAACTGGGATCCCGAAGATATGGTTTGGGGGCTAAAACTTATATCTATCTCCATCTCTAATATTGTCTCTGCACTAAAAATTCATAATGGCATTAAACCCGATGATGTCCAATTTCATTGGCCAAGTGACCTTGAATCATTTAACGAGCCTTGGAAGCGAAGTAGAACTTTGGGCGTCACATCTATGACAGGATTTGGATTAATCATGCCGCCTCAATTGGAAACAGAATTCTCAAAAGATGAAATTATCCAAAACTATCTCAAGGACAAGATTCTGGGAATAAAACGTTATCAAATTGGCGACCCAAAATAAAAAACCGACTCAAGTCGGCTGGGGCGAGTCCGCTTGAGCGGGGATTGCAGGAATAGCCCGTGGGTTAATCCACGGGCGGGGATGAGATGGAGGGGGAATGCGCGGGGTGGTAAATAAAGGTAAAATACAGCCATGAAAACGAAAGTGCCAGCGCGTATCAGGAAACTGATGAAAGAGTTGAAGGAAGGACTTGTCCGCATTTACGGGGATAAGTTGAATGCCGTCTATTTGTATGGGTCTTATGCGCGCGGAGATTATCGCCAGGGGTCAGATGTGGACGTGATGATTTTATTAAACGATTACACGGACTATTGGAAAGAGTGGCGGCGTTCCAGTGATTATGTCAGCGATGTTTCGCTTAAACATGATGTGACAGTGAGTTGCATTATCATCAAGGAAATACAGTGGAAACAGTCCGATAAACCTGTGCTTTATAACATTCGTCGAGAGGGATTACCTGCATGAAAGAACATTCCAGTAAATTGCTTGATAAGGCATTAGACACCATTGAAGGCGCGGAAGGCTTGCTCGATATGGACAAAGCGGAGATAGCGGCTGGACGGGCATATTATGCAATGTTCTATGTTGCAGAAGCCCTGCTTTATGAAAGAGATTTTCAATTCAGCCAGCATGGTCAAGTAATTGCGGCGTATGGGAAAGAGTTTGCGAAAACAAAAGAACTCGACCCAAAATTTCATCGCTGGTTGAGAGCGGGTTTTGATACTCGCATTTCTGGGGATTATGATGTGGATACAGATATTAGCAGGGAAATTGTGGCCAATATGATTAATGAAGCGCGGGAATTTTTATTGACCGCGCGAGAGTATTTGGAAAAATAGAATTGTCAGTTCGAAATGAATGGGTTAGTGTGTGCATCGCACCTGTTTCGGCGGGATGAGTCAACGCGATGGTGGGGTTCGTCGGGACGCTACGCAGTCCCTGCCTCAGTGCATGGAAACCCTGCGGGCTGAGCCGCCTTTGGCGGCTTTCACGTACTGAGGCAGGACTT
Source organism: Anaerolineales bacterium (assembly GCA_030680795.1). Lineage (GTDB taxonomy): Bacteria > Chloroflexota > Anaerolineae > Anaerolineales > Villigracilaceae > Villigracilis. The sequence goes on from JAUXUL010000009.1 coordinate 18,223, forward strand.
TAGTCCGCACTGGGCATGATGCCGCACTCGCTACGATGAAATGAGTGTTACCCGTGTGCAAGTCCGCTTGAGCGGACTTCGTAGGGATAGCCCGTGGATTAATCCGCGGGCGGGAATGAGGTGGAGGAAAATTGCGCGGGGCGCATGGCATAATGATTGAATCTTTTCCCCTCTTTGTGACATAATTATTTTCGATAACACTGGAGACACATCACATGTTTGAAGTAACATCTTCATGGAAGTCCACTTTTCCTGAGGGTCACACGGGGGTATTGATCATGCGCGATGTCATCAACCATGCTCATCACTCTGAACTGGAAAAACGCAAAACAGAAATAGAGGAACAACTGCGTTCCCAATTTTCCGGGCGGGATCGCGCGGCGATGTCAAACCTACCCATCTTGCAGGCGTATAACACATATTATCGCCGCTTCAAAAAAACCTATCATGTTCAACTTCAACTCGAATCAATTGTCTGGAAGGGAAAATCGATCCCAAGTGTGTCGGCTCTCGTCGAAGCCATGTTCATGGCAGAAATGAAGAATTTGTTACTAACAGCGGGACATGATTTGGATGTCCTGCACCTGCCTCTCACAATGGATGTTTCAAAAGGGACTGAAAGTTATTCATTACTGAGAGGGGATGAACAGGTTCTTAAGGCGGGCGATATGATGATAAGTGACGGAATGGGGGTTGTTTCGAGCATTGTGTATGGTCCCGACCAGCGCACGCAGATCACGGATGGAACACGGAATGTGTTGTTTACCGTCTACGCGCCTCCCGGAATTGATGGGCAGATAGTGACGCAACACCTGCAGGATATTCAGGAATACGTGATGGTAATTGCTCCACAGGCACAGGTTGATTTGCTCAAAGTTTATGGTTGAGAGTAACGCGCCGAACCAAATAATATTTGGAACTAAAATCATGCTCCCCATTCATCATATCGAAAGTTTCCTCAAGTACACGCCGCCGCAATTGCAGGAGATCGTGTTGGAACTGAGGTTGTCTGCTGGGGAGGCTTGAGTTATTTTCATGAAGGGCGCGGGGTATCGTCAGCGCAGGGATATGCCAGATCGGTATTCACAAAGATCATGTCCGTTTGGCATTTATTCACGGGGCATTTTTGCCTGATCCGCATAAACTGTTGCGCGGCACACAAAAAGCCAAACGCTTCATTGAAATTAAGTCCTATGACAATGCGCCATGGGATGATTTCAAGGAATTGGTCTTGTCTGCTTCCAAATTTGATCCGCGCTCGACAAACGAGTAAAAGTGGGTGAGAGGATACTTCGCAAAATCCACGGGCGGGGATGAGGTAGGGGGAAAATGCGCTGGGTGAGAGAGTGCGTTGCATCTGTTTCGACGCGACAAGTCAACGCGATGGGATATTCGAAAAATAAAGCCCGACGATGAACTATTCGTCGGGCTAAAAATTTTTTGATCGTTGCTTTCTACACTACCAGCGGGGAGAGTTTGTATACGCGGGCTAATTTGGTCGCGGTTTGAAAGTCCTTCTGTCTCAGTGCCTCGCGGACATCATCCAGTTTCATCGCGTCTGCCACTGATAAATAGGGAGACCAGTCGTCGTCCGCGTAAATTAATTCAACGTCCACTTCCGCGACGTATTCATCAACGTGAATCAGCTTGGAGACCTGTTTTTTTGTCATTTCTTTCTCCTTGTAAAATCATCCGACCAGCGCGCAGGGTCAGGTCTGTAAGCCGTTACCAGCACAGCAGGGAATATAGCATTTTTCGGGATGCCCCAGAGAATGTGAATTGGTTTGCCTTGCCTGTCTTTTTGTAACACCAATACACAGGAACCTTTGGCATAATCGGGGTAATCTTCAACGATAATCGCCGCGAGAACGTCTGCCAAAACATCGCGAACGAGGATATTATCATCAGCCAGTTCATCGTATCCATGAGCGGATATTTGCACCTGGTTTTGCTCGATGAGTTTGAGAATTTTCTGGAGTGTTTTGCTTATTGGTTGGGATGTCCAAATGGATTATACATGAAAATGAAAATGGCTATGCGTTGAAAGGGGCGATGGAATCTTGGTAAAGGAGCGTGCGTCGCACCTGCTTCGACCGGATGAACCAACACGATGGGATTCGCATGGGGATTAATCCTCTGCTCCGCGATTTGATTATCCCAGTGCTGAAATAAGCATGGTAAAGCGAGACGAACCGTCAGGCTGCCAGCTCGACAGCCAGCGCTTTCCCCAAAGAGACATTGTGAACAGTGACGTTTTTTTGAAACCTGAAAATGGCGACAACTTGGGTTATTTAACGTTGCGAAGGTATTGGTTTATGACAAATTTACAAAGAAGAACCGTGCGTGTTTGATATAATTGCCTGACAATTCAAGAGTTCCATTGGAGCGAAGGATGCAATCAGAAAAGCGATCAAATTCGCTGACAAAACAAATACTGCGGTCCATCTCAGAGGCTGGCTTAATTCCGTTATTGGCCATTCTGACAGCAGTGGTCGTTGGCGGTATCATCATCATCATCGTTGGCGGAGATCCGATCAGGGCTTACACAGGATTGATCGAGGGTTCGTTCGGCTCAACAAAAGCATTAAGTGAAACAGCCGTTTGGGCAACTCCGTATATCTTTGCTGGTCTGGCAGTCGCACTGGCTTTCAAAGGTGGCTTGTTCAATATCGGCGCGGAAGGGCAATTGGCCGTCGGGGCTGTTTTTTCGGCTTTGATTGGCTATGCACTGCCTGAGTGGCTTGGCTTTTCATTGCCGATTTACATTCATCTCCCTCTGGCTATTATCGTTGGCATGTTGATGGGCGGAATATGGGCAGGCATCGTCGGTGTGCTTAAAGCATACACAGGCGGGCATGAAGTTATTAATACCATTATGATGAATTACATTGCCTTGAACACAACCTCATTCCTTTTGAATGGGGTGATGAAAGATAGAAGTCCCACCAACGTGATCGCACGCACACCCTTGATCGCAGATAGCGCGCGTATGCCGGAGATCTTTGATGGGCTGCGTGTGCATTGGGGATTCGTTCTGGCCTTGCTGGTCGCATTCTTGATCTGGTGGTTATTAAACAAAACCACGCTCGGCTTTGAGATCCGCACAGTTGGCTTGAATCCAGATGCCGCGCAATATGCGGGTATTAACGTCAAGCGCACGGTTATCCTGACCATGGCGCTTTCGGGTATGTTGGCTGGATTGGCAGGTTCCATTGAAGTGACAGGTTTGAATTACCGCCACGAACTTGGATTCTCAATCGGTTATGGCTACGACGCCATCGCGATTGCATTGCTCGGAAAATCCCATCCACTTGGGGTGGTCTTGGCGGCTTTCCTCTTCGCGGCCATGCGGAATGGCGCGACACGCATGCAATTCCTGACGCAATTGCCTGTGGACTTGATCTCCATGTTACAGGCTTTGATCCTGCTCTTTGTGGCGGCGGATGCCATTGTGAGATATATCTATCGCATCAAATCCAAAGGCGAACGTGTCGTGCTCACTCGCGGTTGGGGAGGCTAGGAGACAACTATGGACTGGAAACGTTTCGGTTTCATTGCTTTGGTTATTATCGTTCTCTTTAGTGTGGTTGTGATGATCGGGAAATCCAAACAACCACCGCTATTGATCATCACCAGCATGCTGGCTACGACCATAGCAGTGGCAACACCTTTGGCCCTGGGTGCTCTCTCGGGTGTCTTCTGTGAACGCGCAGGCGTGGTTAACATCGGCATCGAAGGCATGATGCTCGCCTCTGCTTTTTTTGGGTGGTTGGGTGGCATCTACATGTTCAATATCTATGATTTTGGGAATGCGCTGAGCATCACACTCGCCGTTCTCTTCGCGATACTCACCGGCGGATTGATGGCTTTGTTGCTCGCGGTGCTCTCGGTTACTTTTAAAGTAGATCAGATCATTGGCGGCACAGTGATCAACATCCTTGCAGTGGGGCTGACCGGCTTTTTAAACCGCCAGTTATTCTTTGGGAAAGGCAGTGTCTTTGGCGGCAGTGTGCCAGGTTCGCCCGGTGTTTTGCCTACCCTCCACATCCCAATTACAGAATTGTTTGCGCCAATTTGCGGGACGTCCGCAACCTGCCTGCAAAATGTGCAGGCAATCAACCGCGTCTTCGATCAAAAGCCAATCGCCATAGGCGCCATCTTGTTGGTATTTATCTCTCACTACATTTTATTTAATACGCGTTGGGGTTTACGCACACGCGCAGTCGGTGAACATCCCAAGGCCGCTGACACGGTTGGTATCAATGTCTACAAAATGCGCTATGCCAATGTCATCATCGGGGGATTGTTCGCCGGGCTTGCAGGCGCATACTTCACTATTGAATCTGTTCCATCTTTCGAACCTTTGCTTACGAATGGACGCGGCTTTATCTCACTGGCCGCAATGATCTTTGGCAACTGGACGCCGATTGGCGCATGGGCCGCCGCGCTTGTGTTTGGCTCATCGCAAGCGATGTTGATCAACATGCAGATTTTTCGCGATGTCATTCCACCGCAATGGGCATTTCTCCAGGAATCCTATATCGTGGGTCTCACGCCGTACATCCTGACCATGTTCATCCTGACAGGCATCATCGGTAAAACCACACCGCCTGCCGCAGATGGCGTACCATACGAGAAATAGGAGGTTGCCATGACTGAAACATTTATGTTGAGCAACGTCGAAACAAATATCGTCCTTGAAGCAAAAAGGATCACGAAGCAATTCCCCGGCGTGCTTGCCAATGACAATGTCAATTTCGACCTTCGCAAAGGTGAGATCCATGCCTTGCTTGGCGAGAACGGCGCAGGCAAAAGCACTTTGATGAACCTCATCTTTGGCTTGCACCTCCCCGATCAAGGCGAGGTCATCGTCAACGGGAAAACTGCCATGATCCATTCTCCAAATGACTCCATCGCGCTTGGCATTGGCATGGTGCATCAACACTTCATGCTCATCCCGGTCTTTACAGTCGCGGAAAACGTCATGCTTGGGGATGAAACGGTCAAACGCGGCGCACTGGACCGTAATACTGTTGCGGCGAAAATCAATGAAATCTCAATACAATACAGCCTCAACGTAGACCCGCACGCAATGGTCGGTACTCTGCCCGTAGGTTTACAACAACGTGTTGAGATCGTCAAAACCCTGTATCGCAATGCGGAGATCGTCATCCTCGATGAGCCGACCGCCGTGCTCACGCCACAGGAAGCAGAAGACCTCTTCCGCATCATGCGTGACCTGACCGGACGCGGTGTGTCCATCATCTTCATCACTCACAAATTAAAGGAGGTCCTCGCTATCGCAGACCGCATCACCGTCATGCGCGCGGGACGTGTCATTAATACAGTTCTTCCCTCGGAAACCGACTCCGCTCAATTAGCCAATATGATGGTTGGGCGTCAGGTGATCCTGACGGTGAACAAAAAAGACCGTGAACCAGAAGCGGATGTTCTCAAAGTGGAGGGAGTAACCGTGCGCGACCAGCGCGACCTGGAAACAGTTCATCATGTTTCCTTCTCTGTGCGCGGTGGCGAAATACTGGGCATCGCAGGCGTACAAGGCAATGGACAAACCGAACTCTCCGAAGCGCTTACCGGCTTGCGCCATCCAACTGGAGGCAAGGTCTTCATTAGCGGGCATGACGTAACAGGGAAATCACCTCGCGTTATGACAGAAACGGGACTTGCGCACATTCCCGAAGACCGTCAACGGCATGGGCTGGTGCTCTCCTACACTGTTGCCGATAACATGGCGCTGTGCGATTACTATCATCCGCCATTTAGTCAGCGCGGTGTCATGCAGCCAAAAGCGCTCGATGAAAACGCGCGTAAACTCATCAAAGCATTTGATGTGCGCACGCCATCTCCATTCGTGAATGCAGGCAAACTCTCCGGCGGCAACCAGCAAAAAGTGATCGTCGCGCGCGAACTTAGCCGCAACGTAAAACTCGTCATTGCCAACCAGCCCACCCGTGGATTGGACGTCGGTTCGATAGAATATATCCACAGTGAGATCATCAAAATGCGCGACCGAGGCGTGGCCGTTCTGCTCGTCTCCGCAGAGTTGGATGAGATCATGGCGCTCTCAGACCGCATCGCCGTCATGTACCGCGGGCAGATCGTTGCAATCGTGGAGACAAAGAAGACCACCCGCGAACAACTGGGATTATGGATGGCTGGCGCGCATGTCGAATCCGTATAAATTATCCGCTTCATTTCTGCCCCTTCGACGGGGCTCAGGGCGACGCCTAAGCCTGATCCACCCAACAGGATTTATCTCACCTCCTGTTTTGATTCCACTTTTTCTGGAGCGCCAAGCAGCGCACTAAGAAAAGCGGGGGATATGCCTTAACTCAACCTGGGGTAAAATACTCGCATATCAGGAGAAGAAAATCATGAACAAGAAAACACGCCTTTTCAACCTGTTTATTATTGGTTCCTTATTTCTTGGCGCATGTAACCTGCCGTCAAAAAGCCAGGGTGAAGGATTAAGCCTGACCGCCGCCGCGCAAACTGTGGAAGTATTGTTGAGCGCCACCCCGGCTGTAGCAGATACCGATACCCCGCTCCCCTTCACAGCCACACTGACCCCCGACCCCCAACCCGTTCTGACAAACACACCGCTGCCCCCTCCCACATCAAGCTGCAATGTAATGCAATTCATTACAGATGTCACCATCCCCGATGGAACCATCATGACACCCGGCCAAGCCTTCACGAAAACCTGGCGGCTGAAAAACATCGGCACCTGCGCATGGACACCTTCCTATGCCATCGCGTTCTCGGATGGCAACGCTATGAGTGGCCCACCTTCACAGGCCTTGGTAGGCAACGTCAGCTCGGGTCAAACTATTGACATTTCAGTTAATTTAACCGCTCCTGCCTCCACCGGCGATTACACCGGGAACTGGAAATTACGAGACGGATCGGGCGTGTTGTTTGGAAAATTCTATGTTCAGATTAAGGTACAAAACGCGGCAACCGCTACAAACACCTTACCTCCCGCAGTTGCCCAAGTAGTTTTGACCAATATATATGCTGAGGGAGGGCAAGTCCGCTCTGACGGAACAGTGCTCAACCCGCCAAATGCCGGCGATACAGATTTGAATAAGGTAGCGGAAGCATTTGCCAGCTTTGATATGACCGGCATCCCTGCCGGGGCAACCATCACCAAAGTCGTTGTAGACTTCAGTAGCGGATATGACATACTTGGCAATCCATGGGATCTGGGGGGCGGGTGTTTACGCGCCTACCCGCACAATTATGGCTCAGTGGACGCTGGAGACTTCGTCCCCGGGGATCCATTAGGCGCTGTCATAGCGTGGTGTGGATCAGGCCAACTGAGTTCATCCTTTGAAAGCACTGATCTAAAAAGCGCTGTTCAAAATGCAGTTGGAAATTCCCGCCTGCAATTGCGCATACAATTTCGTGCCCCAACGACCGACAGTGACGGGGTTGCAGACATGGTTCGCCTTGGCACGATGAAATTGACTGTAACCTACCAATAAACTGCAACACTCATAAAACATTAACAATGAGACCACCCGGAGTAAACGGGTGGTCTCATTTAACAGTATAATAATTTTCTATAGACGAAAGGAAAAAAATGTTCAAAATTATAAAATATACACTCTTTAGCTCAATCATCTTATCTTTACTGCTCATCACAGCCTGCGGCGCAGAACCATCCACACAGGAAGCCACCATCCAAACCGCGGTCGCGCAGACTGTCGCTGCGCAAAATACGGTTGAAGTTCCAAATACTGCGTCCCCCTCCGCGCCTGTGATCCCGACCCAAACGCCGTTCCAGTTGCCAACACCGCTGACACTGCTTACCTCGACAGTCCCGCCTCCCAATACTTCAAAAGCCGAATGTGCCAAAGCCAGCCTGGTCAGTGAAACCATTGTGGATGGCACAATCTTCAAACCCGGCGAACAATTCACAAAGACCTGGGAGATCACCAACACAAGCAATTGTGTTTGGGATACCAGCTACAAGATCGTCTACTGGTCTGGTGACATCATGGGCGGCGGATACGTTTACAATCTTCCGCAAGTCACCGGCCCCGGACAAACCATACCGATCTCGCTGGTATTGATCGCCCCCACAGCAGACGGCACCTATCGCTCCGAGTGGAAACTCCAGACTCCCGACAAGATCAATTATGGCGTGGGCGCATACAATGCAGCTTTCTACACAGAGATCGTAGTTTCTTCCTCTTTAAAACCAAAATACGCCGTCACAAAAATGGAGTTGAGCATTACTCGCGAACCAAAAACAGGCTGCCCTGCAAATACCACCTATACGGCCTACGCCACCTTTACCACCAACGGTCCCTTGGAATTCACATACCGCTGGCTTCAACAAGACGGCAACAATTCAAATCCGCAGACCATCGAATTGAAAGCCGCTGGCACAAAAACGGTTTCGCGCGTATGGAAACTGGGGCGCGCCGCTTCACAAAATGATAATCGCTGGTTTGCGCTCGTATTAACAGAGCCTGTTTATCAAGAATATCCTTCAGTAGGTTTCAGTTTCCATTGTCCGTAACTCGATCGCAAAAAGGGAAGTCAGCGCAGGCAGGCTTCCCTTTTTGTCTGGGAACCATGACCACCTTCCGATTTTGCTTATGATTTTGGGAAAATTCAAGTAGGCGCTCTCCTGCCCGGGAACAAAAGACCGCTCTAACGGTTGTGTGCTCAAACTATATGTTCCTGCCTCCTCTGGAGCCCTGCTTGCAGAGACGTTTTATCAGGCTGGTATCAGGCTTATTGAAACAGGACCCATTCAAAACGTGGAAAAGAAGCGTTCTACCGCTGTGTGGGAAAATGAATGGGTGCTGATCGAAGTTGATCTGGTGGATTCCATTCCAAGCGAAGACATCCAAAAGATGAAGGTGTTTAACGAACAGGCTCGCAGGCGAGGCGGCCGCATTTTCACATCCCAACTTTTTTGAGTGGGGTAAGAGCTGATTGCCAGTCAACTTCGAAAAAATAGAAGTATAATTTTATGAATAGTATGGAGGCTTGTTTGGAAACCTTGCAGCAGGATGTAAATATTGAAAAAAGTGGTGATCTCCAGGAAAAAGTAAATTGGGGGCGCTTTGCGCTTGATATTATTGAAACCCTTGTTTTGGCTGTCGTTTTATTTACAGGCATTAATGCAGTTTCTGCGCGTGTGCGAGTGGATGGTTTCAGTATGCATCCTACACTTGAGAATGGGGAGTTTGTCCTTGTAAATAAAATAAGTTATCGCTTCAGCGAAATGGAGCGCGGTGATATTATTGTTTTTCACTTTCCATTGAATCCAGAGGAGGAATTGATCAAGCGTGTGATCGGATTGCCCGGCGACCGTGTGATGGTGGAGAACAGTCAGGTTTATGTAAATGGGCAAATTCTCAATGAACCGTACATTGCGCAGGCTCCCATTTATGCCGGGGAGTGGACAGTTTTGGACGGCCAACTTTTTGTATTGGGTGACAACCGCAATAACTCAAATGATTCCAAAGATTGGGGTCTTTTGCCTGCCGAAAATGTGGTCGGCAAAGCGATCTTGATCTACTGGCCCCCGCCCCTGTGGGATTTGATCGAACATACAGAAGTATTCGCTTCACAATAAGGAATTGATATGAGTGATGTTGAGCATAAAAATCCGGATATTATTCTGTGCAGTGAATGCCATGCGGGTATTATGCTGCCGCGCCGCATTACATATTTTACGTGGCTCGGCGAGGAGTTGATCACTGTGCCGCATTTCCCGGCCTGGATCTGTGATGTGTGCGGAAAACGCGAATACGATGAAAAAGCGATCCAGTGGCTGAATATGATCCTGGATCCGAACGCCGGCAAGCCTACCAGGCATCCGCGCCGAACTCCGCTTCCACCCAGACCTCAAGCTGGGGGACCCCGCCCGATACCCGATTCTTAAATCAAGCAGGATCATCTTTATGTCCCTTGATTCTTCCCCTCGCGACCATCATTTTCTCGCGGCTGATATATTGACATCCGGGTTTCGTGTGGTTGGCCAGATCATGGTTACAACTCAGGGCGTAATGGGGATGTTGAACGACCCCACGCACTCTGCAGTGGAAGTTAATGACGCGCGTATGGCGCGTCTGCACATGCCTACAAAACTCGTGGATCATTTTGAAGTTGTGCGGATGATGAAAAAACAGATCCATGCGGTTTGTATGGCGCGGCGCGAAGACCTCGGTCCGCAGGCTCTTGTGCGCGGCGGGTTCGTCAATTTGGTGAAATATCCTGTGCGCATCACAACCCAGGTGTTTGAAGTGGAAGGCGCCATGGAATTGCCGGGCCGCTTTGATTTCACAAGCTTAATGACGGATGGTACGCGTGATTTTATTCCCGTCTTCAATGCCACGCTGACAGCAATTTTGATCCCCAACCTACGTGTGGAAAGTGCGGGTATCCTGGTAAACCGCAAAATGGTTGACTTGATGGCATTACTAAGCCAGCGTGTGAAATCTGAAAATCAGCCTTGAAATCTGCTTGACGCTCATAATATGGGATGATAGAATTCGCCCGCTCTACCGCTTGTTACATAATTTACTAAACTTGTTGGCAGAATTTACGAGTAAAAATCATAATTCTGGTTTAGTTATTTATGCGGCACTCTGTAAAAAAGAGCCCCCATCGTCTAGAGGCCCAGGACGCATCCCTTTCAAGGATAAAACCGGAGTTCGAATCTCCGTGGGGGCACCATTCTGTTCGGTAGTAAAGTGATTACGGTTGATTGGGGATAATTATTTAGATCTGTTGCTAAGAAAAAAAACGCCTTGTTCTTGGGCGTTTTTTCTGATTAACATCATTAGAGGACCCGAGATCCATAACCTTGGCAAGACTCACAAGGATGAGGAAGTTCTGCGGCTGGTGCGCGAGCTCGTGCAGCAGAAAGGTTTTTGTTCGGCGTCAGCCGAAAGGGTGGCATTGCCAACCAGCGCCGACCAGCGGGAGGCGCAAATTTTTTGCGCGGCAAATCAGCCCTTCCCATCACTGGGTAGGGCTGATTTTTCCTGTCTTGTTTTTTATTGTTCGCAGGCGTTAATGATCTGGCTGGCGCATTTGATGATCCTCTTCCCCGACTCTTTGATCTGTTCGGGGCTTGACCAATGCGCGAGATAATTCGGCGCGTTGGTCTCGATCCCGAAATGCTCACAAACGATAAAGGCGGTGGCTTCGGCTTCGGTCTCTTTTTGTTCGCTGCCCATCTCGTAACGGCCTTCATGTAAAAGCATGTGGGCGGCTTCGTGAATGAGTGCTGACGTGCCTGCGTTGGGACGTGATACGATCTCGCGGACTTTGTAATTTACATGGGCTTCTTCCCTCATTTCGTCCTGTTCGCGGTAGCTGTATCCGTTTACCTTTGCAAGTTCGATCAAGGCGGTGTGTATTTTCGCGTTTCGTTCTTCGGTGCGCCATTGCAGAGCCGCGGGTAGGGGTTCGCCTTCGGTTTGTTCGATGTCGAAAACGCTCACGACTCTAAAGCGGTTAGCGTTCCCGTAGACCTTGCGCTCTTTTCCGGTCTCTTCGTCCGTCTCGGTATGGTGTGAGGCAAATCCACAAGGCGCAAGGATCGCGATTCCATGCTCCCCTTTCCTGACTTGGCGCTTGAGTTCCTTCCAGCGGTTGTATCCTGCGACGCGGGAGGCGCTTGGTTTCTGGAAGAGGATCAACCAGATATTCGAGGCGCTGTATTTGTGGAACTTGGCCGCGGTTTTGAGGTAGGCGATAAACTGCGCGGATTTCTGCGCCGTGTTCGTCAGTTCTACGAGTCCTTTTAATCGTTCCTCATAATCGGCTTTTACTTCCTGTGCTTTTTCGGTTTGCATTTTGTGTTCTCCTTTTGGGTTGTGTGGTGTCGGGGGCGATGAAATTCAAATTCCATCACCCACACTTTCCAAAAAGCACCAAAAAGCAAAGGCGTACCCGCCGTAAAAATGCAAGGTTGGTGAGACGCATAAAAAACGAAAAATTGGTGGGCGAAGGCACCATCCAATTTTTATGTACTCCCTATGAAGATTGCGCGGCACAAGCCCGGAAGCCTTGTATTTTTTAGCTTGGTGCTATGCCGACAGTCGCAACGTGCCGTAGGAATTGCGATAGTTTTTGAGCAAGGGCAAAGGCCGTGCGCCGAGGCGTACCTATAAAAAGCGCCCCGACGCCATGCACTTAAAGATCGGTGGAAAACCCCTGGGAGACCACCCAAGTGAGCAGGGAAGAAGCGTCAAACGAGGACTTAGCGGGGTGGGCATGCCGGGCGGCTGTGCGCAGGCGAATGTTCGTTGAGCTTCCGCAAGAAAGGGAATTGTGGCGCGTTTGGCTCGTTTTTCACCACCCAAGCCCTTGAATAAAAAATCAAGGGACTGCCCGTCAGGGATGGCGTTCGTCCACCCTTTATTTTTTATGGGCGGGTGGTAATGCCAAACGTGATCAAGGAAATGAATTGCGGCTGCGCTCTGCCGTCCCGTGCTTGCATGACTACCCAGCGACGGCGAAACAAAACAACCCATGCATTGGAATGGGTTGTTGTTTGGCCGGAAGCCGAAGTTTGAGCGCGGATGACCGCGAACGCTTCTTGAGTGTGGAGTATCTCAATGGCAGGATGGTTTGGATCTTGTGACTATTAATAAAATAAACAGCAACCGCCTCTACTAGCAACCGCCTCTACTATAAAGACAGTTGCTGCACGCTTTGTTAGGTGGCGGGTTTAAGAATACTTTTTTGTCTTTTCAGTGCTAAAATCCACTTGTGCCTCAGTAGCTCAATGGATAGAGCGCAAGTCTACTAAACTTAGGGTTGAGGGTTCGAGACCCTCCTGAGGCACAACCTTTTTGTAAGTTTTTTTTAATGTATTCTTAATACATTGATGTATAATGGTGTTCAGTAGACTTGCTTGTTGAGCTAGACCACAAGTAATAAGACAAGAAGCGTCCTGTTCCTGTCCGCCCCGCCCCAGCAATGGGGCGGTGTGCGTTAAAAATGCTGTGTCAAACAATAAGTTCACTTTAGCGTATCCCTTTCTCTGATGTAATTCAAGGCGTTCAATAAGTAATTTTCGCCGTTTTTGAATCTACCTAAACCCGTATTGCAACTATCACAAATGAAATCTCGAATATTTCCTGTGTGGTGGTCATGGTCAGCGACTATCTTCGCCGTAATACCAACAATAGACCTTTTCCTACAAATTGGACATACAAACGGCTCACCATTTTTAGGCTTCTTTTTTTCCATTTCTTTGGCTTGCTTTGTTTTCGGCGCTCGCTTATCTATGGTTGTTCTACATCTACGGCAAGATGGTCTTCTTACAGACCCATGTAAATTATTTTGATTCTTATCAAATTGGGCAATGGGCTTTAGGCAATGACAAACATTACATATTTTAAAATCGTATTTGTCGCCAGATTTCGTAACGTCTACAAGTCGAGTGTCGGCTTTTGGTACAGCATAAATGCTGTCAACGCCTATCAACCAAACAATAAAATTGTCTCCGTCTTCACCCTCAACTAATCCAACCGAGTCAATATCAAAATTCGTCTCAAGCCTTTCTTTGATATTGTCTTTGTAAAGATTTCCTTTTCCTTTATAACACACGACCCATTTGCTCATTTTATACTCTTCAATCGTGACTTGGCGATTTTTATGTATTCGGCGGATATATCAATTCCAAGATAGTTTCTGTCAGATAAAGCAGCCATTTTGCATGTTGTACCAGAGCCGCACATTGGGTCAAAAACCAAGTCGCCTTTGTTGCTCCATGACAATATGTGGTCACGGGCAAGTTTTTCTGGGAATACCGCAGGATGTTGAAATGCTATTTTGTCACTTGTTGTCCCACCTAAACCAACGGCGTATTGCCAGATATTTGTTTTCGTTTTTGTTGACTTTAATTCTTTCAGAACCTTCTTGTTTACGCCATCTGATTTTTTGTTATGAACAATCATTTCAAAACCCTCCCTAACAGTTTTTTCGGTAAGGGGATTGAAGGTTTTTGGTTTACTTTTCGATAGTACAAACATAAATTCATAACAATTTGTATAAGCATTAGACCGCATAAAAGGAGTATTCTTTTTTTGATAAATCATTACATCGTGAATATTAAACCCTAACTCTTGAAAGTAAATCCCTTGCCTGAAACTGGTAAGACTTTTTCCGCCGTTGATTCTGTCACCAACTACCCAAACGGCAACACCGCCAGTCTTTAATACCTTGAATAACCCTTGTGCAATAGCAGGAAAATCAAATTTATATCCCTTGTAATCCCGTAGATTATCATAAGGTGGTGATGTAACAACTAAATCAACACAATCGTTAGGCATTGCGTTCATGAACTCAACGCAATCGGCAACATATAGCCCATTTAATATCTCTGGTATATTCTTACTATTTAGCATTTTCATATTCCAATTTTACAACTCTTTCAAAATACTTATCGCCATATCAATTACTTCTTGCGTTTTTTCTGGTTTTATTTTTCCAACAGAATAATCAATAATCGAAGGTTCAGCGGTAAAAAAATGATTGGCTCGAATGTAACAAGGGTTAACTTTCAATTCACCATATCGGAAATCTTCTTTTGATAGAACAATCGTATATTCTGTCCTTGTACTCTGCTTCGTTATTTGGCATAAAATCACTTCATCGCTTCTTGGAACTGCTATAACCAAAGCGGGTCTACGTTTTTCTGACTTCAAATCAGAATATGGGAATGGAAGAATTACTACTTCTCCTTTGACAAATACGCCCATGCTTCATCCTCCTCTTTATTATCCCAATCCTTTGCTAAAACGCGTTCCGAAGCCATCATAAGGCGATACGCCATAGACGCAGTATCTTCTATTTTCGCCTCTTTTTGTGACAATTCCAAACTGAAATCCAAAGGATTGCCGCGTTTACCAAGTTTTATCGGCGGTGTGTTGTAAACAAAGTCGAGAATTTCGCTTGTTTCCTCTAATGCCCACTTCTTGATAATTTGGTTTATTTGTTGCTCTGTTGCAAAATCAACAAGTTTTGAAATGCTTTGCTCGTCAAAACTTCTAAAGGTAATCCCTTTGCCACTACGAGTTAATACTTCGCGTGAGTCTAAATCAATACTCGCCGAGCGCAAAACATCACTGACTGCAAAAAAGTAGGGTCCAAAACTGTAATATACCCAATCTATGCTAGTAAGGGTTTCTTTATGACGCTTGAAATACTCCAAGTCAATTAAATAGAGCAACTTAACCAATCGGATTGTGGAAATTTGTGCTTCCATATCCTGCAACTGGTCAACAAGGTAAAGTAATAGTTTTCTAACTAAGTCTCTTTTCATTTCGTTTTGCCAATTATAACAACCATCTTGATAAAGTAGTTCACGACTAGCCGCCTAACTATGTGTTTAGCCACCGTTTGACGGGGTAACGGCTTATGGGCGGTCAAAGATTAAGAGAAGGTTAATTTAGTAAGCATTCTACAACCAAAGTGGCGGGAGTTCAATACCCATATTCTATTCGGATACTCCAGGGGAAAAAGGTATCTCTGGGCGTGCAGTTTTTCACTATGGCGATTTAGAGATTACCAAGAAGTGGGAGAGAGGTCACTAATAAACTGATGTAGCAGAAGGGTTTCTGATCAGACGATTGTCGAAATTGATGGAAATATCTGTGATTACGGAAGGTGTCCTAGCATCTCTAAGCGGACATGAGTGTAGTACTTTATCTTAGGGAGTCGTATCGTCTGTGTAAGTGAGCAGTGAGTGCGCGCCAAACGATGGCTTAGCGTGTGGGCATGGTGGGCAGCTGTGCGTAGGCGAGTGTTCGTCGAGCTTCCGCAAGAAGGGGAATTGCCGAGTGTTTGGCTCGTCCTTGACCACCAAAGCCGCGGAATAAAAAAGCAAGGGTCTGCCCGAGAGGGATGGCGATTGTCCACCCTTGCTTTTTTATGGGCTGGTGGTAATGCCAAGCGCGAGCAAGGGAATGAATTGCGGCTGCGCTCTGCTGTCCCACGGTTGCATGCACACAAAGCGACGGCGAAAATAAAACAGCTATGCAGTGTAATAGCTGTTTTTTGGCCGTAAGCCGAAGTTTGAGCGTGGACGAATGTGAACGACCCCTGCAATAAATCAAAAAAGCAAAAGTGAGCCAGATAAGATTCGAACCAATGACCAAGCGATTTTAGGTTTTATTCCTGATCGGTTATGATTTTGGGCATATCTGGAATTGTTTTCAAGCCAATAAAAACAATTGTCAAAGTTATTGGAAGAAATGCGCAAAGCCCTACTTCATTTATGTTTGTAACCTCAAAGATAAATGTGCCAATGCAAATAGCTAATAGGAAACGAATTTCATTATTTCTCATAATAGAAACCTTTGTAAATATTTAGGACTCGATCCTAGAACCTAACGGTGTTTGGTTCAAATCCTATTGGAGTAATTTATACAGATCTCCTGCTTCTTTACAAAGCTCAATACATCTATCAACCCATGACTGATACCAGTACCAAGCCCCCTGAATCTCAATACCGTATCCCTTGGCTGGATTCTTTGCGTCTTCTTGCTTCCACATCTTCAAATGCTCAGGCATAATACGAAACTTGAGAAACCCAGCTTCTTTAATCTCTGTGACGACGTCGGTGGCGCGATACTTAGGCTTTTCTACTTCTTTTTTGACCCAATACTCTTTATCAATAGCCTTGGCGAGTTCAGACTTTGGATCAATAAACTCGATTACACGGTCCGCTTGCCCTGGGCGATTTACCAACTTTTTCTTAAAAAGCAACCGGAACGAAAAGCGAGGACTATTGTATTCTTCATGACTTAATGCACCATCAAATTCAGTAATATAGGAACGTAGCCGTTCCGGGATTGTTGCCTCCGGCAACAGACCTGATAGTTGCTCTTCACTTAACTGCAAAAACTGGATACTATAAGCGACTTGCTTATCAATACCGTAACCATCCCCAAATAACTCTTTCAAGTAATCGTTGTAGTTGATTGCACTGGCCTGAAATCTTCCGCTCAAGTATGAGTCAAGAGATAGTGTCATTTGATGTTCAATTTCGTGACGTAAGCCAATCAGAAACCGCAAGTTATTTGAGGCATCTTTATCAATTGGATTGTTCTTTTCGTTTAAGCAACGCTCCAACTCCCAGTACTTGAATGCGCCGTGTTTAGTCTTATCAAATACTCGTCTTTTTCCTTTTTGACTAAAGTATCGATATTCAATGCCTTGATTTCGATAATACGCGTGGAGCAAGTAAGTCCATGCTATAACCATCAGGACGATAAATGATTCCGCCTTGAAAGTGACATGAGGGTCGTTATAGGTGCGGATTGCATTCAAAGCGGCCTCACGAGACTTTGATATCAACTCACTCTTTAGTGAGCCTATTCTCCTTACTCGTTTTGCCATGTTTGATCCTTAAAGTGTTTAACGGTTTGCGTTACTTGCTGGTGGGCGTGGAATCTGCTTGGGATAAAACATCTCGGAGATATAAAAATACTTGAAAATACCACCTTATACTATTGTACATTCTCAAATATAGATTGATAATCTTTTGAACTTAACACCGTATCATAAAGCCCAATATCTTCACCTTCATGTTTATTAATCCCCGTATAAGCCAGACTGGAATCTTCGTATCTCTTGAATTTATATACGGCATCATTCATCAATGCGCTATTAAATAGGTTGAGGCTAACAAGTAACTCGAAATCTTTCACGGTCAAGCCTGTAACTTTCTTGAAAAGACCTGGTTCGAGTTGGGTAATGATGTCTCTTAATGCCCGTTCTCTGTAATCGGTGAGATACATAAAGATTGGAACACGGGTGGCGAATTTGATTAACTTATCCTGTATCTGCTTGCGAAGACCCTTGTATTCCTTTTCGTCTTCGGTCAGTTCTTTTTTCTTCTTGTCCGATAGTTCCTTATCGTTAGCGTCCTTCTTGGCTTTCTTCACAGCCTCCGATTTGTTGATGATGGTTTCTATATCCTGATTTAGAGTACGGAAACCTTCAATACTCATGAGCGCATTCAGGGCGGTTTCGTTCGCCATTAATTTTTTCAGAGTGTCATTATCTACATTGACCAGCAACGCGCTTTCCCAACGCCGCGCTAGCAGGGTGGCGGTTGTGCCGCTCATTGCCATATCCAAAATGCCTGCGGCGTCTATTTGTTTCATGGAACTGCCATCATAAGCAAGCACAGGCAGGAAACTGATAAATTCTTCAACCTTCTTTTCAGGATTGATTTCGTTGACATTCAAGCGACAGCCATAATCGGCAATTTGACGTAAGGCTCTATTTGGTGCGAAATCAAAGACATAACATTCTTCTTTTATGATTTGTTCTTCATTCGGTGAATCTCCATCAGGATTTTTTATCGTCCACGGAGATTGCACACGAAACGCCGCTTGAAAATACGTTTCAGGGCTGGATGAATTGCGGAGGATGAAAATTCCCGTCCACGGTTTGACGGTTACACCTGTGGTCAACTTGCCGCATGAAAGCGTGATGGTCTTTGATTTCAGCGGTTCATCCATTGCTTCCTTTACAGGAGGCAATGCCCACACGCCAATGCCCGCCTGACTACCAGCGGCGACAACTACCTTGTAATCGTGATAAAACTTGTTTTGTTTTTGCGTGAGCAGGTTGCTCATGGCGTGACATGACGCAACGCTTGGCAAAAACCAGAAGGTGTGCGATAGGACTTTTAACAGCGGCGCATGGGAGAAAGGCATGGGAGGTTTCTTCGCGCCGAGTTTGAGATTATCAAGCGTGGTTTCCATAAACGCGCCGCGAATCAAATCCAGCCATTTTTGAACTTCATCTTCATATGTAAACCTTGCCATTATTCCTGCGCCTTCCGCTGAGAAGAAGATATTCAAATCAAACTCGTCATACTCGCCTTGCATGGCAATCTCGCGGATGGTGTCGGGCATTTGATAGGTAAGCAAAACCATGCGCGGCAACATGGCGTAGGGATTTGCTTTGCCTTTCCAATCTCGCTTGGCGCGTTGTTCGTCTGAATACGTCCAATTGAAAATTTGCTCTTCGATAAATTCGCCTGACGCTATGGCGCGGAAGGGCGTGCCTGAAAGATAGAGATAAGCATTTGTGGTGATTGGCATGATGGCTTCATCGAAAATAATTTCATCGTAGCCCTCTTCCTTCAGGATTTCTTGATTTTCACGCATGACGGCTAAATCATCTTTGTTTTTTTCAAATAACTCCTTAGCGTTATTTCTCCATGCGCCAAAGTGATATTCATCGAAAATGACGCAATCCCATTGCGTAGTATGTACCCATTCATTTTTGGTCTTGATTCCGCCTGTGCTTTTGTTCTTGCCTAAATAATCTTGAAACGAGCCGAAACAGACGAAAGGTTTTTTCTTGTCTGCGTCTTCATAAGACAGCCCGCCTGGTGAAATAAACTGCCAGCCTTTGAAATCCAAATGACCTTTCAAATCGTCTTCCCATGCGCTTTGCACGGCGGGCTTAAAAGTGAGCACCAAGACCTTTGACCATTTCATTTTCTTTGCGAGTTGATACGAAGCAAAGGTTTTGCCGAAACGCATTTTTGCGTTCCAGAGGAAATGCGGTGTCTTGTCCTTGTTTTCTTTTTCCCTTTTGAAACTCTTGAAGTATTCAGCGGTCTTTTCCACCGCTTCTGCTTGTTCGGGTCTCATTTTGAAATCAAGTGTGCGATTTTCTTCGTTGCGCTCGCCTGTTTTGACGGCGAGATAGGCGGCTTGCACTTCCCTGACTGAACACGCAAACCATTCACCTTTTGAGTTTTTAATTCCGATACTTCGCAAATGATGGTGAACTTCGTGGTCGTCGAAGACTGTGCCGTCATTCTTCATAGCGGATTCTTCAAATACAATTCGATACGGCGCTGCCCCTGGGCGCAGGGTAGGATATTGTTGCGCGACGCGCCCCTGTACATTGACTGTGGTGTAACCGATTTTGAGCAAGCCTTTGTACTGCGGATTTGTGTCTTCGTAGGCGTAAATTGCAGGGTGAGTATCAGGACGCGGGGGGAAGAAGTCTTTATTCATTGTCTTCTCCCGTTGTGCGAATCTTAGAATCTATGAACTCCCACTCTTTTTTGTTAATACCCCATCTCTTCAAAAGCATCTCATCGGTATACTCCCCCTCATATTTTCCTAGATCAGGAATAAAGATAAAGTTTTGCCTTGTAACATTCTGCGACATTACCGTTTGAAGTAGCAGAAATCTTACCGTTTTGGTAAAAAGATATGACTTGAATGAAATCACCTCTGCTTTAGTCGAAAAAGCACACGCAACTAAATATGACTCTGTACAACATTCTCCTGGTTTTGCTATTCTTGTATTTCCATCATAGTAAAAACCGACTGGCTTGGTGAAGTCAGTTTGACCTGCAATAGGCGCAAATGGAATTAGTAGTTTCCATTTTCCGAGCAATCCTTTTTCATCATTAATATCGGATTCATTTGCGAACTTCAGTCCAATCTTTTGCATAAACCAGCAAGGTACGCCTCTTTCCTTCGGTTTGTAGGTCGATGGCAATCCGAAAGGCTTCCTTGTGGATACAATATCACTTAATCGAACATCATTATTTTCTTTCTCAGCAAGTATCTTGCGTATAATGGGTACAGATTGACCATGTCTAATGAAAGTGGGAAACTCATCAAGTCGCCTGACTGTAATAACTTGCTCGCCATTGTGTAAACTTGTAACTTCGCAAAGCCCTTGCGAATCGCGTTCCCAAAGAAAGTAACAGACTCCACCAGCAATATCTACGCCTGGAAAGACTTCAGAAGCATTTTCAAAATCAATAATTTTACGGATTCTGTCATCGCTTAGCATTTCTGACCTGAAATCGTTCAGTCCTTTTCCTCCCGCAAACCAACGGGACGGAATAATCATCGTTAGAAAGCGCGGATTTAATTTTTTTGCTTGTTGCACAAAATATTGGTATATCGGTCTTGCGCTTGTGCCCGTCCCCCCCCCCGTCATTCAATTGATAAGGCGGATTTCCTGCGATGACATCGAATTTCATTTTGAAGATCTCCTCTGGCTTATCCGTATGGATAAACTGATAGGCGTGCGATTCAAGCGTTTCGTCCCTGTCGTATTCGTTGATATTTGCCCCGCAAAACTTACAGTGGTCGCCTTCCCAAACGTGAATCACTCGTCCAAAGATAATGTTACCCTCAGATGTGTCAAAATCTTCGCAAATGGAATATTTACCGTTTGCTTTTTTAGAACAATATATGCTTCGGCGTGAAAGCAGGGCGGTCATATCGGTAATAGCAATGCCAAAGAGTTGGTTTTTGAAAATATGATTGATTCTTTTTTGCCTGTCTGGAAATTCCTTTTCCAAGCCCACCATTAACCGCTTTGCAATCTCACGCAGAACGATACCGGTTTTGCAGGCAGGGTCAAGGAAGGTGGCGTTTTTATTACGCCAGATTTCTGCGGGCAGCAAGTCCAGCATTTGGTTGGCAATCTGCGGCGGCGTAAAGACTTCGTCGTTGCTCAGATTGGCAAGGCAACTCAATACATCGGGGTTGTAATTTTTACCGTTCAACATCGGCAACCTTTAGAAAGTGAGTCAAGGGATACTCTTTCACTGGTGACGGGATAAATACATCCTCCCCGAGATCGGAAAAGAGCGGCAGTTCTTTCATCGCCTCATGATCAAGTAATCCATGAAAGGTAAAGTCCCTTCGCTTTATCATGCTTCCGTTGACAGGCGACCATTCCGAAAACACAATCGGCTGTGGATTTTCTCCCACTGTCTTTAGTGAGAGCGCGTCTCCCCAGATGATATTCCGCTCAATAATGAATTTGACCACCCTGCGACATTCCTCTTTTGCTGTCTTTTTGAAAAGGCTGGTGTATTTCTGGTCAACAATTTCAAAAAGCCGCCTGCGGCATTCCAAGACATTGTCTTCGAGAATATCTATGCCGTAGATGGAGGACACAGCGAGCACAATATTCCGTTCGTATTCCAACTGACTTTTGCGGTAACAGGATTCGGCAACGCGCAGTTTGCGCTTCAGGATTTCCGTCAGAAAATTCCCCGTGCCGCAGGCAGGTTCAAGAAAACGAGATTCAATTCTCTCGGTTTCCTGTTTAACCAGATCAAGCATAGCGTTAACTTCCCGCTTGCCGGTAAGTACTTCGCCATGGTCGGCGACTCTAATTTTTGAGACTATTTGTTTTTCAAGTTTTCTTAAGCTCATATTGTCAAAGTCTATCATATTTTATCTTTAGGTAATTTTGCTGTCATTTATCATAATTTGCGTTTCTCGATAGAATAGAAAGTAGGCAACAAGCACCGCGCAGATTGGACAAGCGCGCCGTTTGCACCCATTTGTTTTTTTTCCGCGTTTTTGTCTGGACTGTGCGACGGGCAGGAATTGTCAAGGCTCACCAACACGGCAGGCAAGTCTAGCTTGCGCCTTTAGCAAGTCCTCTTTGCTGGCAAGTGATCAACGCCATGAGCCTTGACAAGGGCAAACCGACGCACGGTAAAATTCCAGAACGCGGAAAAAACATCTCACAGTGTAGACAATGCTTGCTAAAACCGGGAAGCGGGTTGTGCGGACGCGTCCGTATATCCCGCGCTGTTTCGGGGTAGATAACATCGAGCGACCATGCAGGCAAGACAACAAATGAATTGCAAGGACGGTGAAAAGGATGGACAACCCGTGTTGGTCGGGCTGTCCAAGCATTGCGGGAATGCATTGGAATTCCCGTAATGCGGTACTTTTCACGGTCATTCTTGGCGGGCAGTGACAATGTCCTCAAGACAATGAAATAAGCAATTCCAATTATTTCTGATTGATCTGTTGAAGAGGTTTTCTTTTTATGGGTCGCAGCAAGAAGAGTGTCAGGGTGGCGCACATAAAAGAAGTCGCCATGATTGTGTAGAAAGCCATGGGATGTTCAGCCGGGACAATCAGGGAAATGGATTTGAAACCAGCGATAAAAGCAAGCGGGGGAAAAAACCAAAGGTCCAAGCGATGAAGACCATTCATTAATTTATGACGAATCCATCTTAAGCGAACGTAGCATAAGATAATCTGGAGTTCTGTTTTATTTAGCGATTGTAGGATTCTTGGTAATTCTTCCGGTTGCATTTTTGCCCCGTTTTTTTGTAAGGTGATGACGGAGTTTTACAAATTCAAGGATATCTTGTTGTTCCTGCAGAGGCAGCTCGTTGGTTAGATGGGTAATCTGCTGGATAAGCTCTGTAACAGTTGTATCTGGGGGTAGTAAGCCAGCTGCCCGAAAGACTATTTCAGGGGGAAGATCGAATGCCTGGGCAATTCCCTTGCACAAATCAATACCAGGGCCTTTTGAGCCTGTCAGGATGCCGTTAATGGCGCCGCGTGTAACACCTGCCTGTCGGGCAAGTTCCGACTGGCTAATATTCCGCGTTTCCAGTTCATTTTCGAGCCACTTTGCAAATTTAGTTTTGTCAGCCATAGCTTACATTTTGTCACAACATAAGTATTCTTAGGTATACATTATGTATATTGATACTTGACAAATGGATGAAACTGAGTATACTGCATAAGTATAGAACACATGTTCTATTTGTGCAACATCTGGATTTTTGGCAATTCGCGGATGTCCCGCTTGCGGCTCTCTCGTGCGTGGGAGATGAGTCAATCAAAAACACGCAATAAGGAATTTATAAAATGAACGTTGGATTTACAGGAATCGTGCGCGAGGTCAAGGATTGGGAAAATGATCAGAAGGGTGTTCCCTTGCCAAAAGAGAAGGTCACTTCTCAAATCCTTTTCATGGATAAGGATAGTGGCGGTGATGTCTCATTGACTTACCCTGCGGGTCATGGTTTGAGGGTTGGGCAAGAGTTGAAGGTTGATGCCTTCGTCAAGCCGGTTTATCGGAATTTCAAGCTGACACTGTATGTCCAGGTGCCTCCGAAGAAATAATATTTATTTGGTAGGTAGTGCCATCAATTCTACCCATTGCGTTTAGTGTTTCAATGTTTGAGAAAGGGAGATCAACTTCAATGACAATTGCCGCTGCTATTACTGCTTTGACCGACTTAGGCGTTTTGCCCGTCATTACCGTCGTGGCGACTGTGTTCATCGCCGCGTACCTTTACAAATCCTTCAAGCGCTAGTTCTGGCGTTCGTTGCGATTATCAAAAAGAACGCCTTGAGTTATTGTTTTGCTTGGGGCGTTCTTTGAAAGGAATTTTCAATGTTGAGAGCCGCTATTGAGTTGTTAAAAGATTTAGGTGTTTGGCAAGGTATACAAATGGTTGTTGCCATTGTTTTTGTCTGGTTAGCTTATCTTGGCTTTACTCGTAATAACTGATTGAGGATAAATGAATGCACAAGATTATCTATTTCCTGCGTACTTCGTTGTATGCGTCTTGGTTGGGTCGTTCTCTGCGAAAATGCAACGGGTTGCGCTTTTGGTTGCGATTGGGCTTCTCGCGGTTTACCCGAATCCAGATGCAGGTACTTTTATTTTTTTGTTTATTATTCCTGCTTCTATTCTCGCCAGTTTCACAGGTTAGCGCGGACTTGCTGCAACAGATTACCGCAACGGTAACGGGTTATCCTATGTTTCCGTCTGTTACTCCTGAGCCTACTAAAAATTTTACATGTCCTGTGGGTACTCCTGTGGGTTGGGGAACGGTAACACCTGATCCGTATTGGAATTTATATTGTGGGGTGTGTGCGCCTGTTGGGACGCCTGGTGCAACGGGTACGCCTTTTCCTGTCTCGACGTTTATGATACCGCTTACGCAAACATCAGAGGCAATTTACGGCACTGGCACGCCATATCCTACGGCTACAATAACAGTCACGTCAACGGTGTCCCCAGCGCCCACGTCAGCTTCTGCATTGTTAAATCTATATTCTATAACTCGTACAAATACTGGTTCGCCATATATAACATTGAATGGGAGTAGTTATAGTTCGTGTGAACCTACTGGTTCTTCAAATACTTATAGTTGTTCTGGGTATTTGTTTGGTAATGATTCGAACGGGGTTATTGGAGGTAGTTTACAAGCTAATCATTGGGTTGACCCACTTATAGCAAGTGGTTTCCAGACTATTTATTATTGGTTTCAAATCATCCCTGATGCTGGAAATACTACTGGTGATTCTGTAATGGGTGGTGTATCTAAGCCTGGTTGGTCTGGTTCTGGTTCGGTCTCATTTCAATTCAATGCTAATGCTAATTTTAGGGTTTCTAACAATTCTTCCACTGGAAGGGTTGGTGGTTTCGGCTTTACATATCAATTATATATTTCGGCGTACCCGTTAATGTTGACCCCCTCTCCTACTGTGACGCCAACGGGAACGCCAGGTGGTTATTGTTCGGTTGTTGAAGGTGTTCCGTCGGATGGTGGTAGTGAGTTTGTTTTGCCTGTTCCTATCTTGGGGCAGGTGACGTGTCCTGTGGATTTTGTGGGTCTTGATGTGCCGCTGTATGGTGTTTTCGGTCTGCCTGATTTACATATTCCTGCACTTCGTGTATGTTTTCAGGATGTGGATTTTGGCATATTGACGTATTACGATGTCTCTTTGGATGTAAATTATCTTGCGTTTATTCTTGCGGCGGCATTGATTGTTCGCATGTTTCTGAAATAAAAAATGGAGGTTTTATCATGGGTGATTTTGAAATTACTTTTTTGATGAACGCACAGGTTACTCAGGCGATTGGTATTTGGATATTGGCGTCAATCATTCGTTATGCGATTTCGTTCATCCCGTAGGTTGCTATGCCTTTTATGGGTGCTCAAGTTGCGTTTGCGACATTACACGGTTATCGTATGGTCTGGATACCTGGTGCGTTTGGTAATGGTAAAACGTTACTTGCAATGGGTATTTATGCTCAATACTTCCAGCCACGTGGGTATCGTTTGGTCTCGAATACTCGTTCGATTTGGACGGAAGAAAATTTATCAGCCGTCAATCAGGATGATAACGGACATTTGAAAGTGTTCATTTTGATTGACGAAGGCGGTCAGTATTTTACCGATGGCGATGATATACGCGAGTTGTTACGCAATCCGCGAAAGATGGATTACGTCTTATGTTTTCCGTCTTTTCATCCTCCGCACAGGTCAGCGCAGATTTTTCAAATGCAACCTACTTGGAGTTTTCGGTCTGCTGGTATCCCGCTTATCAACTTTGATTGGTACGTGAAAATTGGACAATATAAAACTAAAGGCTCTTTCAAGTGGACATTTTTTCAGGAAATGTTTGGCACTTATTCAAGTCAAAACCCAGGTGCTTCGCCTGCTACTATTCGCAAATGGCTTTCCGCTCAGAATGCCCTTTTTCGGGAACGTTTCGGTTATGACGATGAAGATGATGTTCTTGATAATCAGGATGGTTCGAGTGTTGCGGGTGATTGGATTGCGAAGGTTAAGAACGAGAAAACGGCGGTTGCAGATCGCATCAATCAAGAGCTTCTCCGTACCGCGCTTCGGGCTAATTCCGACCTTGATGATACTTTGGCACTTGTGGAGGAGGAAGCCGATGAAGTCGCGTCCTTACTTGCTCGAAGTTCAAAGCGGCGGAAACGGGGCTGATATTGCGGGTGTTGTCGCGTTTCTTGCGTTTGCAGGATATATCAGTTTTATGATTTACCTTTTCTTGCCGATGGTTGGCAATATTCCTTTTTTTTCTAAAGTGGATACTGCAATAGAAAAAGCTGAATTGCTTTCGTATGTTACTCCTACTTCGAATTATCCCGCTGGTTACGCGGGTGTTTCGATCGGTGATGGTGCTCCTGTTTTGGTTACGCCTGAGGCTGTGCAAATTCAATCAACATATACGCCTTATCCGACCTATACACCTTTTCCGACTGTGAACGCTTTTCCGCTGTCCAATCATCGTTTTAGTTTTTATGATCCGATGATTGGTAAAGATAAACCTGACATTGCTTTGATTAATTGTGAAAATTGGAATTTTGCAACGCAATATTGTGATAGCAAATTGCGGAATGGTGAACGTTGGGAAGATAATTATTTTCTTGCGGCGGCGTGTCCTTATGATTTGTATCTTGCTGGCGCATTCTTTGAAGTTGTTTCTCCTGATTGGCTAAAAGCTTTGTTTCCTCGTGGTTTTACTTGTAAGGACACTGGCGAAATGGTCATGGATTTATTTATTGATTTTCTTATTCCTTGGGGTAGTATGCCGATGCCTTATGATCAAACCCCTTGGGGTGACCCAATAACATTGATGAGATTACGGTAGTTGCGTAACTCTGGAAGGTCTGAGGAACGGAGCGGAGCGAGTACCGCAAGACCTGAAAGAGTGGAGCGGTGATAAGTGCAGTAAAGAATTTATGTGAGTTACTTTGCGAAGATGTCGGGAGATTGGCTTTACTGCACTTATTATTTTTTTCGCGATTGGCTGAGCCAATAGTGCCCCCGTTACTGATAGGGGGGCGGAGTTAATAAAACATGGAGAAAAAATGATTGAAATTTTGTATATCCCAAAAACTTCTTTTTCTTTCGTAGTTGCTGTCCATAATCGAATTGAAATACCTGAGGGATTTACTAGGGTTTGTGGTTTTCATGGTGGTGAATTGGAAATTTCATTTGCCATTCTTAATGAATTTGCTAATAAAGAAAATGGTGAAATTGTTTATAAGGCAGTAATTACATATATTGATCGGGAGATATTGTTATGAGAATACATTGGTTTTCTTTCACGGTTCACGCTTCGGAAGATTTCGGGCGTCAATTATGGCAGAAGTTCTTCTTTCATTCCCTGGGTGATCTGGTGGACAGCAACCGCAAAGGTCGCGGGTTTGAGAATATTGATGTGGCTCTCAATGAAGCTAAATTCTATTACAACCCGATCCAGCAAAAGGATATCGAGGCTATGGAAGTCAAGGAATATTTCCATTTTGAGTTTACAGGTCAATCATGTGATGCCATTGCCCCTGAATATTTCTCGCATGTTTTTGATTTTCTCACTGCGTCTGGATTTCGCTTCGCTGTCAAGCGTATTGACCTGGCTTTTGATGATGCGCCCTTCTCTCCCGTTGAATTTTACAAGGCAATAATGAATGAATTTTGCACTACTCTGGCAAAGCGTGAGAGTTTGTCAATCATACAAGCCCCGTATGCAGTGCGTGAGGATGGTCAAGTGGGCTGTGATACCTGTTATATCGGTGACAAGTCATCCATGCGTTTTATCCGTGTCTACAACCAACGCGGTTTTACTCGTCTTGAAATTGTGTGTCGGGATGAACGTGCTCATGTTGTGGCTGAGGATATATTCAAGCATGAATATTCCCGTTGGGATGAAGTAGCTCGCGGTCATGTTGTGCAATATATCCGTTTCGACAAGCGTTTTCCTCAATGGGCGGGTTTTGTTGGCTCTGCGGTCTCTGCGGGTATAACCATATCTTCTGCGCGGGTTGTTTCTCTAACCCGCATGGAAGCATGGTTTGAGCGCCAGGTAGCCATCGCTTTATCTGTTTATGTTGAAGTTTGGGGAGAGTATGAAGGGCATAAACGCCTGAAAAACATTATCACCAAAGCGCTTTCTCGTGATCGCTCCCGCTATTCTGCTGTCCTGCAATTGACGAATGCAGGCGGGATGTTGTAACGATGATTAGAGATATTCTCAATGAAAAAGAAATCCGCAGATGTGCACGTTGAAGAAGTATCGGGAGATAAGTATCCCGATCTGCAGGCTGCGCAACGCTTGGCCATGCCTGCCATCGTGTCATCCCTGGATTCGGTCTTTCGTGACTTATTAGAGCGGGGTATACTGGTCGTCGAGAACGGGTGTATGATACCCAGTGCGCAGGCTAGACCAACGTTGATCTCTGGTCTATCTCATGTGAAATCCACGAACAATTATATTGACTCAATAAATGCCTGAATATATCTCTCCTCCATCTTCGCTAAAGACTGGCTCTCTGGTATGGGCGTATCTGCGCGATTCAGGGGGAGATGCGCAAGAGCAGAGCGTTCCGCAACAAAAGGCGGAGATCGAGAAGTTCTGCAAACAACAAGGGTTGATCCTTACCCACGTGTTTGCTGATGCTGCCAAAAGCGGTGGAAGCGTTATCGGGAGAGACTCCTTCAACGACATGATTGATATGAGCGCAGACCCAGGGTTGAGACCTGCCGGGCTCCTGATTTGGAACTTCGCACGTTTTGCGCGTGATCTGGATGATTCAAGTTATTACAAATCGTTACTACGCAAGCATGGGTTGACAATCCATTCACTAACTGATCCGATACCCGAAGGACAATACGGGCGGGTCGTGGAAACATTCATTGATATTGCGAATGAAGAAAAGAGACGCCAGACTTCTCGTGATGTGAAGCGGGCTCTGACCGCTCTGGTGCGCCAGGGATATGCTTCCGGTGGCTTTCCACCACGTGGGTACAAAGCTGAACAGGTGATCATTGGTACTAAACGCGATGGGAGACCACGCACTGTCAGCAAGTGGGTGCCCGATCCGAATCTGTGGAAGTTGGTGCAATTGTCCTGGGAGATGCGCGCAGAAGGAAAATCCTATTCTGAGATCACCCGTGCGACTGGGGGGAAGATTTACAAATCCATA
>JAUXUL010000041.1 GCA_030680795.1 Anaerolineales bacterium
AGAAAGGCAATTACGATGCGTGACAATAACTGAACAGCAAAGATCAGGATCAAAGGGCTGAAATCAATCATGCCTGTGCGCGGCATCAATTTGCGGATCGGGCTCAAAAACGGGTCAACAATACGATCCAGGGCTTCACGCAAAAAATGATGGGGGGGCAGAAAAAAAGAAAGCAAAGCAGACGCGATCACAACATATATAAAAAGTTGGGAAACCACTCTCACGAACAAAGCCAAAAAATCAAAATTCATACAACCTCCGTTTTATATTTTCTAACGCCCACAATCGCCGTACCCACTCGCACAAACGTAGCGCCCTCTTCCACTGCGGCTTCGTAATCATAACTTGTGCCCATCGAAAGCCCGGAAAAATCCACCTGCGAAAATTGAGCCGAAAGGTATTCTTGCAAGCGCTTTAATTTCTGAAAGAACGGCCGCGAGAATTCAGGGGTTTCACCGAGCGGCGGCATCGTCATCAGCCCACACACTTTCAAATTTGGCAAAGCAACAATTTCAGCAAGTTCAGCCAACATTTCGTGCCAGCGCGTTTCGTCCCAGGCCGGCCAGCCGCTTTTGGTTCCCTCGCCGCCAAGATTGAACTCCAGCAAACTAGACAAACTTCGTCCCGCTTCTCCGCAAAACCGATCCAACCTTCTGGCAAGTTTCAGGCTGTCCAGGGAATGTAAAAAGTTAAAATTCGCAGCCACGAGCTGTGCCTTGCGGCTTTGCACATGGCCAATCATGTGCCATTCTACCGCAGAAAATTCATGGAAAGCCTGAAGTTTCATAACCCCTTCTTCAGGATAATTCTCTCCCAGGAATTTCACGCCCGCTTCAATCGCCGCGCGCGTGACCTCCACCGATTGGGATTTTGTGACCACCACCAATTTCACAGACCCTGGATCGCGCCCGGCTTTTTTTGCCGCAATTGCGATTTTTTCCAGGGTTACCAAATATCGTGTGCGGATGGATTCGACTAATTCGCTCATGGATTTATTCTAACCTGAAGCACGCTTCTTTCTAAGCCCAAACCTGCCCGTACAACCCGAACCTTCAATCACGCTGATTCATATCGTGTGATCCTTGCGCCATCCCCGGCGCAAGGTTTGCGACGCTAACGCCACCGAGGACAGCGGCGTTAGCGTATAGTCCGTCATCAGCAAGCAGATCGACTCCAGAGTTTTAAGCCAATGCCATCAATACGCCGAACCTGCCAGTTTTGCCTTTTTCTGCGCGATGCGAGAACCAGTCATCCAAATGACAGGCTGTGCACAACCCTGAAACCTGGATCTGCTCCACACCTGCGCTTCGCAATTGGATTTCATTTGCCGCCCACAGATCAAGATATGATTTTCCAGCCCTGGTTTGAATCACGCGCCCGGCATCCTTGCCATATTTTTCGCGGAACTGCAAGGTGACATCTTCACGCACTTCGTAATGATCCGCGCCAATGGACGGCCCGATCCCAACGATGATATTCTCCGGCTTGCAGCCATAGCGTGACTGCATTCCTGCGATGGTGTTTTTTGCGACACCTTTCACAGTTCCCATCCAACCCGCGTGCGCAATACCGATGACATGCTTTCTCGGGTCGTGGAACAATAACGGAACGCAATCTGCGAAGCGCATAAAAAGAGATACTTCAGAATTGTCTGTCAGGATAATGTCCGCGCGCTGGGGGGGATGATCGAGAGTGCGAGGCCGCGCTTCGTCAGCGTAGACAATGTCTGCGCTGTGAACCAGCCACACGTCATGGATAGAGGCGGGGGCGCGTCCAAGCGCGTCAAATGAACGGATGCGATTCTCCATTACATGAGCAGGGTCATCCCCGACTGATCCACCGAGATTAAGCGAATGCCAGGGAACCGGGCTGACGCCACCACGGCGGGTAAAGACCGCCTGCGCCACAGCGGTTGAAAATATATCGAAACTGTAATAGCGCAGTCCGTTGTTTTCGTGAAAAGGCATTATTGGGAAACCCGATTGACCGAAAATTTCTTGATGTAATACTGGCGCGTTTCGCTCATTGACTCTTCAATGCCTGGATAAGCGAACCAGGCAGTAGCCAGACCAAAGAGAGCGCCCGTCAGCGCGCGCAGGAAAGGAGTGCTTTCACGGAATGGAAGCATGGAGGACAGCCAGTCCCAATTGAACTGACTGAATAACTGAGAGAAGCCGTCCAGTCCAATGGGAGCGATTCCAATCAGAAGCCATAAAATCCAGTGCAGTGACTGAATGCGGCATCCCGTCAAACCAAACACAATCCCAAAGATCAGGATGGCAAGGTAAATGGCAACATCCCGCTCGCACAAAGCGACCTTAAAACCGACGCTGTCATCGCCGATGTAATTGCGGGCCTCGAAACGCGTATAACTGTATGGGTCGTTTAAGTTGGTAATACCGGTTACATTTTCAAAAGTTTTAACGCCCCCCAGTCCCGCCTCTGCCAGCGGATAAAACGGCTGTTCCCCATACAGAAAGAAGGACCGAAAACCAAATTGATGGCAAAGCGGTTTATAGATGCGGTAGATGGCTTTTGCGGGAAGTTCAGCTCCCAGCATCATCAAAGATGGCGCCAGGAAAGGCAGTCCAACATAAAAGAAAATGAATAAATTCAATACCAGTAAATAGCGCCTGGAAATCCAAAATGAGATACGATCCCCGGATGTCACGCTCTGTCCTTTCTTAACTCGCATTTTATATTCGGGGTCTTCCAGCTTTTCCAGCTGATCTTTTCTGTCAAATGCCGCGCCGAGGGTCATTTGCAATTTCTGGCGGGTGATGGGAGCTATCAGTGTGTAGGGTCCAATTTCGATGACAGGGATGTCTATATCGTATTTGGCAGTTAAAGCGGAGTCTGAAGAAATATCCACTTCCACCAATCGGTGCGGATATTGAGATTGCAGTCCGCTCAATTCGGCTTTGACATCATCGCAGAGTTTGCAATCTTTACGGGTGTAGAGGGTTACATTAAGCATAAATGATTCCTGCGAAAAAAGCTTAAACACAAAGGACACGAAGTACACGAAGGTTAAAAAATAAAGTGCATTTCCTTTGTACTCCTTTGTGCCTTTGTGGTTAAATGGTTTTCTTTATATCCCGAAATCAACCCAGAAAAATTGACCTTGCTGGGCGATCAGTTCAAAGAGGCCCGTGAAGAGCATGATGCCGACAATCACAAGCACCACTCCCATTGCGATCTCAACGTAACGCATGACCTTGTTATATTTTTTCAAGGTCGTGGTTACCCAGCCAATGCCAAGCGCAGCAAGGAGGAAGGGAATTGCCAAGCCGGCTGAATAAAAGGTCAGCAGCGTTGCCCCAAGCGAGACCGATCCGCCGTTAACGGCAAGCGTGAGGATTGCGCCGAGCACAGGTCCCACACAAGGAGACCAGCCTGCGGAAAAAAAGACACCCATCAACGCGGACGAAAGATAACCTAATTTCGGGTCTGGAGCCTGCTGTACGCGCGTATCATAGGCAAGGAATGGAATGTGAAACACGCCGATCATATGCAGACCAAAGATAACGACAACAATGCCGCCGATCTTTGCCAGCCAGTAACGCAGGTCATACAGCAGCCCGCCGGCAAAGGAGGCCGCCACGCCCAGCGATATAAACACAAGGCTAAATCCCAGTACGAAAGCAAGTCCATGACTAAAAGTCAGCCAGCGGTTGGGCTGGTCACCCACAGCTGCCGCGCGCCCGCCCAAATAACCAACATAGGCAGGGACTAATGAAAACACGCATGGCGAAAGAAATGAAGCCAACCCAGCCAGAAAAGCAAGCCAGAGGCTAATTTGAGAAATTTCCATGAATATCTCTTTTCGACTTCGGATGTCTTTTGAAAATTAGAATACGGTTTCTTTTGAATTTACGATCGTGCCATATTCAGGAAGGTTGCGGCGCTCCTCACCAGCGGCGAGGGAGACATATGGGGTCGTCCAGCGGAATATCCATTTGGCTTCTTCCGGCGTGACGTTGAGGCAGCCGTGCGAGCGGCGTTCGCCGAAGGCATTATGCCAGAACGTACCATGAATGGCGATACCCTCGCCGCTGATGAACGTACACCACGGCACAGCGGGTGTGGAATATCCCGCGCCGTCCGAGCCGGCAGTCATGTTCTTGGAAATGATTTTCCAATGGGTCAGCAATGTACCTACCGGAGTGGAATAATCAGTCCCTTCACTGGTAAGCGGATCAAAATACTTTATCCCGCTGGAAACGCGGCAGAAGAACACCTCGCGACTTCCCTCCATGCAGGACAGTGTCTGGTAATCCAAATTCAACGAGATAGTCTTTTCGTTCGGGTCCACATCCGGGCTGATCATGGACACATCCGCATCGGTCAGGACCTTGAAGCCTGCGCCATCCGCCCAAAAAAATTCGCCATACGCGCCGTAGCCGTAGCCGCGCCCGTTCGCGTCTTCGTTCCAACGATATTCCACAAAGCCGTTATTCTGGCGGATCTGGTCAATCCATACCACTTGGCCGTAATAGAGGCGTGACGGGAAACCATACTCAATATTGCTCTGAAGCCAGGGTGAGGCAACTATGCCTTCATGCGTCAGGTCAATGTAAGGCACGGTCACTTCCACCCAGAAGCCAGTCTGGCCGGCGGGTATTTCTGTAATCGGCGTATTGGGAAAGTTTTTAGTGGGCTGAAGCATGGAACCATAAATATAGCCCTGAGGGGTTTCAACGTAGCGCTGGTTGGATAAGCCGCCAACCACATTCCCGATCACCTCGCGTCCCCATTCCACAAGCGTGTCCGCTCCCAATTTGGCAATCGAAGTGTTCAAGCCAGGATCATTGGTGGGACGGCTGCGAAGGTCTACATCAGGAATAACTACGCGCCCAATAATCTCACTGGCCGGGAATTGCGGCAGCCGCTTTGGCGTATACAAAGCTTCAAGCTCGGGAAATTTATATGGTTTGAACGCCAGCGCGCCCAAACCAACACCCGCCAATTTTAGAAAATCACGTCTTGACAGCGGTCTTTTCATCTTGCACCTTTTACTATAAAAATCGGATTGCGATATTTATGTCGCTTTATCCATGCACTGGCTTTGCAACATAAAATTCGCGCTGAAATCATTTGCAAGCATACCTGCAAACAAAATCAGCGTCAACAGCCTTGTGAGAATGGATTAATCTTTTAAGTAGGCTTCCAGTGCGCGCAAACAATTCGCACTCAACTTATGTCCAACCTCATCTTTGCAATATATTATTTGCGCGCCGGCCTGCTCCAACAAGTCAATGGAAGCCTGCGCAAGATCAACAGGCACCAATTGATCCTGCGTACCATGCGCAACAAATATATTTTTCCCAACCAGTGGTTTTTTCGAAATGTAGATTCAACTCACAAGTGCAACTTTGAAGGTTGCTGAGAGGTAAGCTGGAGTAGGATAATGCTTCTCAGACGACCAAGTCAAAGGAGCACTATGAGAACCTACTGGCAGCTTACCCAGGAACAACGATACCAGATTT
>JAUXUL010000042.1 GCA_030680795.1 Anaerolineales bacterium
ACCAGTGATGGGCGGGGATAATGTTGGCGAAGATTTGCAGAGCGCGCGGCATACTTTCAACAGGTGCAGCGTAACCCGTGAACATGAAGTCCACCATGCCGACCAAAAGGACGAGCAGAAAGGCCTGGTGTTGAGTACGCGAGGCGACCGAGAGCACGAGTCCCTTGCCTAATTCGACGAGCAGGTAACCAAAAGCAAGAACAATTAATAACAGGAAGGAGCCGCGTATCGGCACGTCAAATGCGAAATGAATTATCCCCAGCATGAGGAGAAAGTCCGTAAAGCCAACGAGGACAACGGGAATGGATTTCCCAATAATGATTTCCAATGAAGAGAAGGGCATGACTAGCAACTGTTCGATGGTGCCGAGCTCGCGTTCGCGAGAGAAAGCCAGCGCGGCAAATAATAGAACGGTGAATTCCAACATCAAGCCGAGTTCCGCGGGCGTAGTGTAAAGCGCTTCGGACAGGTTCTCGTTAAACCAGACTCGCAGACTCGGATTGAATCTGCTAAATTGATCGGGACTAAGGCCGAGGCGTCCGATTAAAATGCGTTGATCTATATCCCGTACCACCCCTCGAATGGCGCGATTCGCCGCCTGCGCGGGCATGTTCTCCGCTCCGTTCAAAATCACAAGCAGGGTCGGTTTACCCGTGGACGATTGCAATTGCTCGGCGTAATCGGGCGGGAAGACCAGTGCGGCGTTGATTCGCCCGCGGTCCATCGCATCCTGAATGGTCTGCATGTCATTGACCTGTTCGGGTGTGTGGAAGGTTTTCATATTCTCCAGCCCGATGACAAGTGCGCGGCTCTCGGCAGTTTTGCTTTGATCGAAAACCATCATTGGTAAATTTGTTATTGGGCGGGAGGTAGCCCACGCCACCGCCAATAATTCCATCGCACCGCCAATCAACATGAAGGCCGGCAGCCACCAGTCACTGCGCAAGTGAATGAATTCTTTTACAACTAAAGAGAGGATACGTTTTATCATTGAGCCTCAACAAAGATTGCATGTAGGCAAAGAGCAAGGTTGCAAGTGTTCAAGAGGCAGGTTGGCGTACTTGCTCACTTGCCTCATCCCAACTTCTTTCTAAAAAACAACGCTGCCAAGGCAGTGAATACCACGCCAAGCCCCAGCATCATCACTGCGTAAGGCCAGAGCACATCCATGCCCACGCCTGGCAAAAAGATACCGCGTGTGATGATGGCGTAATGCGTGCCAGGTAAACCCATTGCTTCGAGCCGCGCTTCCTCTGGCATCGAAGCCAGCGGAAAGAAAATACCCGTCAGAAAAAAGCCCGGGAAAAAGATCACTAAAAAGGAAAGTGCCAGCGCTGCGGCTTGCGTGCGCATGAACACGCCGACGACCATGCCCATGCTCAATACGGCAAACATGAAGATGGCTGAAAGCCCGAAGAACAAAAGGAAACTTCCGTTGAGCGAAATGTGGAACCACGAGATGGATAGAAACGGGATGATGATGACATTGATCAATCCCACAATGATGTAAGGTATGATCTTACCAAGCAATAATTCCGCGCGGCCAATCGGCGTGGCCAGCAATTGTTCGAGAGTGCCATGCTCACGTTCGTGCGCGAGCGTCAACGCCACCGATAGTGCGGGGAAACCCAACACCATTGAGATCAATCCAGGGATCAACGCATTGCGCGGTTTGAGATCGGGGTTGTACCAGGTCTGCACGCGCAGGTTGAGCGCTTGCAACGAGTCAATCGAAATGCCTTGTGCGCGCAATTGTTTTGTCAACGCGTCGTCAATGAATTCCTCGGCGCGCTGTAAGATGTGCTCCACAGCGAAGTTGCCGCTCTCAGGCTCCGTCCCATCAATGATCACTTGCAACGGAATGCCCTTCAATGCCTGCAAATCGCTCGCAAAACCTGGCGCAATAATCACCGCCGCCTTGATCTGTCCGCGCATCAGCATGGTATTGATTTCCTCCATGCTCGTGGCATACGCGTAAATATCCAAATCCTGCCCTGCTGTGATTTGTTGAATGAACGCCTGCGACGTTTGACTGCAGTCAAAATCCAACACGGCAATCGGAATGTTTTTCAAGTCAACGGTCAGCGCATATGCCATCAACAACAGCACCAGTGTCGGCGTGAACAGCACCAAAATTAACGTGCTTCGGTCGCGTACGATATGATTAAATTCCTTGCGAGTCACAGCCCAGATATGACGAAGCGACACTTGTGCTGAGTGTAATCGAAGCATCAGGCCTCCAACTTTCTGATCAAGGAGATAAATGCCTCTTCCATGCGCGCGGGCGCGATGCGGATACTGCGATAGGCCAATTTTTCTTTTTTGAGGACGCGTTCGATCTCAGGCAGACGACGCTTTCCAGAGTCGACCAATAAATGAATCGACTCGCCATACGTCTGCGCTTCACGGACTCCGCTCAAGCCTGCCACCGTTTTCAAAGCCTTTTGCCAGTCCTCGGGCTGGATCTCGATAACATCCCCCTCTAGTTTTTCCCTGATGTTCTTTGGTGAATCGCATTCGACAAGTTTGCCCGCGTACATCAGGCCAACGCGCGAACAACGGTCGGCCTCGTCCATATACGGCGTGCTGACGATGATGGTCGTGCCCTGCAAATGCAGTTCCGTGAGGATGTTCCAGAATTCGCGGCGTGAGATCGGGTCAACACCTGTGGTGGGTTCATCCAGCAAAAGGATTTCTGGCTCGTGGATCAACGTGCAAGCCAGCGCCAGTTTCTTTTGCATTCCGCCTGAAAGATTCACTGCGCGGCGTTTCTTGAATTCGGTGAGTCCTGCGAATGTCAATAACCGTTCAGTGCGTTCAGCCATGTCTTTAGGAGTCACGTCAAATAACTCGGCAAAGAACTGCAAGTTTTCCATCACAGATAACTCGCCATATAAACTGAATTGTTGTGCCATGTATCCGACATGCGGTTTGATGGATTCTGCCTTTTCTTTTAAATCATACCCAAGCACAGACGCGTCCCCTTCGCTGACATCCAGTAACCCAGCCAGCAAACGTAGCGTGGTCGTCTTGCCCGCGCCATCGGGACCAACCAATCCGAATAACTCGCCAAGTGCTATGGACAAAGTGAGTCCATCCACCGCGCGTGTCTTTTTGAAATCGCGGATTAAATCTTTTGTTTCAATAATTGAAGTCACAGTTCACTCGCGTCAGTTATCCCAGTTATTAGTGATCAGTCATCGGTAATCAGTCAACCAAACTGATCACTGTTTACTGATAACTGACTACTTCTTCGCCGCGCGGATAATCCACAACACGAGTAACGCACCCAATGCAGGTTCAATAGCGACACCCATGTTGCGTAAATTGTCACTGAATCCCATCGCGGGGATGACATACCAGTCAATCAACCCGACTGCAATGGCAGTGATGATGGAGGCAATATAGTCGCCGCGCAGGCCGATGGGACGCTTGTTCTTCCAGATCGGTCCCGCCAGCCAACCGACGATCAATCCGACCACGATCATGGCAGCGATCAAAATCACGATTTGCATTTCACACACTCCTTTGTTTTGACTATTCAACTGACCAGCCAGTCAGTTATTGACTTAAAAAAGAGGCACGATGTTATATGCGTGCCTGCACACCCTCCAGCAACAACTTCATCCCAGAACGGATGTGACGCTCGGGCTCGATTAGGGATTTATCATAGACCCACAGCAGGATCGTCCCTTCGATAATGGCGCCGCTGGCGATTCCCACTTCATGCGCGTCCACCTGACGAAACTCGCCCGTATCTATGCCACGCTGGATGATGGGGATGAAAATGCCCATGTAGCGGTTGAGATACACCTTGAGCGCTCTTTTGACAACTTTGTTGCGAAATGCCAGCGCAAGGAATTCATACGCGATGGGCATCAAGCGCAGAATGATTTTGATATCTTTGATGACCATATCAGTGAATAGCGAGACTGCATCCGTAGCGCTCATAGTGGAAAGGTCAATATTCTCAAAGGCTTGGAATTCGCGTTGGAATATCCGATCCAGAATGGCGATGATGAGATCATCCTTGCTCTTGAAATAAAGATAAAGCGTGCCCTTGCTCAAGCCCGTCCCTTCCGCTATGTCATCCATGCGCGCTTCGTCAAAGCCTTTTTTGGTAAAGACATCTTCGGCGGCATTGATTATCTGGACTTTGCGTTCGTCACTGACGTTTGGGCGTGGGGACATGGGTTTCTCTTTTTTGATTATATATAACTGACTGACTGGTCAGTTATATACTAGTATATGCAGGCAAAACGGATCTGTCAAGGGTTTTGTCTTGGGCGTCCACCGAATTTTACGTGAGTAGTATCAAGATCAATGGGCTTTTCCTACAGTGGGCCAAAGTCGAAGCACTCAGTTTAAGAAAATCTCGTCGTGAGAGATGAGTCATGCATAGCCTGCTTAAACCAGGTCTATTTTGAGGGGACACGAGCCGCGATCAGTTTAAAGACTCCGCCCGCCCCCAAATCTTCAACATGCTCAATCTCCAGCCCTGCTTTGCGGACGTTTTCCACTGTCTCGCGATTGATATTTGCCCCCATCATCCGCACAATTAGCGGGTTGAGAAAATATATTATGGCTCCCAAAAACGGATTGGAGGAACGCATATGTTCAAGGAGCAACACACGTCCACCGGGTTTGACAACGCGTTTAAGTTCGCGCAATCCAAGTACTGGGTCAGGCACGGAACAAAAAACAAAAGTTGCAGCAGGTGAATCAAACCTGCCATCCGTGAAATCCAATTGTTGAACATCACCAAGATGAAGTACAACAATTGGTCTTAATCGCAAATTGCCGGCTTGTTTATCTGCGCGTTGCAACATGCCGGGCGTCAGGACTATGCCGGTAGTTGAAATGCCGGCCGGATAAAACTGCGTGTTCTTGCGGGTGCCAATACCGACTTCCAGAACACACAAGCCCGGTACATGTGACCACAATTTTGTGCGTCAGGGACGATAACGGCGCTCAGCCAAGCCTTCCATCACGTCATAGATTTGCGAGAGGCGCTGATAGCGGCGGCGAGTTGCCTCCATGGCAGAGAGATCAGGTTTCGAAGAAGAGGCGGTACTCATGTGGATAAAATCCATTCCAATAAGTTTACTTACGGCAAATAGTTAAATGGATTGAGGAAGGTGCCGTTTAGGAGGATGCGGAAGTCAATGTGGTTGCCGGTCGAATTGCCTGTATTGCCTGATTCGGCGATCTGCTGTCCTTTCACGACAGTTTGCCCTGTACCGACCAGATTAGCTTCGTTGTGTGAATAATAGGTCTGATAGCCGTTGCCATGGTCAATGATCACCATATTGCCATACCCGGTATTATCCCAGCCGGAGAAAACCACCGTGCCGCTATCCGAGGCGAAAATAGGCAGTCGGAAGTCGGTGGCCAGGTCAAGCCCGGGGTGGCCGCTCCAGTATTCCTGGGTAAGGGCATATGCATTGACGGGCCAGATGAAGGAGCCTGTTCCGAGGTTTGGGATGTTCCCTGAATACCTTCCTCTTGATCCTGTCTGAGCCGCACCCGGCGCCTGCGCTTCGGACCATAAAATCGGGCTGGTCCCTTTGGGGACAATGATTTGCTGGCCCGCCATCAATGTGGGAGGTTGAGTCAGGTCAAAGTTATTGCCGGGGTATTCAAGGATTTCCTGTATGGGTGTGCCGTGCAGACTCTCAAGTGTTTCGAGGGCATCCCCTTCATTTACGGTGTGCAAGACGCCATCCACTGGCAGTATATTCAGAACATCGCCGATCTGTAGAATTCCCACCGAGGCATTCAACTTCTGATTGCCCCACAGGATCGTTTCCGGTTGTATATCGAATTGTCTTGCGATGGAAGACGGCGAATCACCCCGTTTTACCGTGTACTGGACTATCTTGTTGGACGGACGGTCCGGAATCCTGGTTTTCAGTTGCAAGTGACGAGCGATTCCGCCGCCCTCCAATTGAGACGGTAGATTTGTGCTCAAAGGAGGCAGAGACAGCGATATGGCTGGTCCAATCTGATCAGTCTTAAGAGCAGCAGAAGTCCCTGCCGGTTTTATTGAGACTACGAAGGTCGCTGCCGCGATTGACAATACGCAGCCACCGACCAAAAGAACGTTCAATGTGCGGGTCATTTTGCTCCGTGAATATTTCTGTCAGCACGGGGCGAATATCCAACACGCGAAAGAATAGTGAATGGCTCGGAAGATTCCATAGTTTGATGATATGTCCTTGACAAGTTAATCGCCAGCGCCATTTTGCCAATATCTTAAATAAGCAAAATGGCACATGTTTCACAGAAAGACATTTGAAAGATGCCAGGCAAATACCAGCAGGCATCCTGGCAAACCTACCTGGCAACGATCCGGTTTCGGCCCTCGCTTTTTGCTGTGTACATGTTTTTATCGGCGCTATCAATCAGGTCTGTCAAACTAGGCGTTGAGTCAGTCAACTCGGTTACGCCGAGGCTGGCCGTTATTGAAATTGGTCCGGCATCGGTTTGAATTGGGGAATTAAGGATTTTCATGTGCAGGCGTTCCGCAGTTTTGACTGCAATACTCAAGCGCGTATCCGGCAAAAGAAGCACAAATTCCTCCCCGCCGTAACGCGCAAAAATGTCGATTGCGCGAACCAGGCTGCTCACGCGTTCGGCCAACCCTGCCAATACCTGATCCCCAATGCGATGCCCGTAGGTGTCGTTAACTTTTTTGAAATGATCGATATCCAACATGATAATCGAAAACGGATAATGGTAACGCTGTGAACGGTGAACTTCCCTCCTGCCCATCTCAAATAACTGATGGCGGTTATAAATTCCGGTGAGCGAGTCTGTGATCGCCAACCGATTGATTTTATCGATCTGATAAGCGTCATCCAGGGCAATGCTGGTTAGATGAGCGACCACATCCAATACATCCAGGTCATTGGAATCGAAAGCATTGGGTTCTGCTCTTTCGACCACCAACAACCCATAGGTTCTATCCTGCGCCCTAAGCGGCAGGTCAACCTCCGATCCTTTATAACCGCCAAAGTATTCAGATTCCAAACTCACATCTGGCGTGTAATGGAGTTTTCCCTCCAGGATGGCCCGCTCGCTAATGCCCTTGCCGGCTGGGAGACGGAAATCAGGCGGGACATTGGGCCAGCCCATACTGCCGCACAATACCCGTTCCCCTGTGGCTTCATCCAGGAAAAAGATTCCCAGCATTTCATATCCCAGGACTTCATGTAAGGCATGAATCACCTTTTCACAAACAACCTCTTTCTTGAGCATGGTTGCCAATTCAGTGCTGAGCCGCAGGAGCGCCTCCTGGCGGGCAGACTGTCTTTCCAATTCCTTGTTCGACTTTTGCAAAGCAGTTTGCTGTTTTGCTGCAAAGCGGAACGCTATTTCGATAAAGAAATTGATCCCGAACCACGCCGCTGACCAGATGACTATTTCACTCCAAAAATATTTATCCTCAATGGAAGAAATGTGGGTGAACGCGCTTATGGCGACCCAGAGCGTAACCAGAAACATAACCAGCCACTTAATCCGCACTAAGGAATAAAACTTGGAAATCGTTTCTTGTGTTCTCTTCATGATAAAACCTTGCTAACACCTGGCGAATCATTTCTGCCAACGATGAGAATAATGAATGCTTCAGCCAGATTCGGATCGAACTGCGTTCCGGTGCCGTGTCGAATTTCAGCCAAGGCTTCCTTTTGTGAAAGCGCTCGCCGGTAAGGGCGGTCTGTGGTCATGGCGTTATAG
Organism: Anaerolineales bacterium; assembly: GCA_030680795.1. Lineage (GTDB taxonomy): Bacteria > Chloroflexota > Anaerolineae > Anaerolineales > Villigracilaceae > Villigracilis. The sequence continues at coordinate 7,741 of JAUXUL010000042.1, forward strand.
CTGTCTGCAATAGCGATGATGCGCGCCTCCAAAGGAATATCCTCCCCACGCAAACCGTCCGGGTAGCCGCTCCCATCCCATTTTTCATGGTGATGATAGATCCAGGGTTCTATTTTTGCCAGTGCGGCAACCGGATGAATAATCTGGATACCATGATACGGGTGCAGGCGAATGGACTCCCACTCGGATGGTGTCAACTTCTCTTTTTTGCGCAAAATTTGGTCGGGAACAGAAATTTTGCCGACATCATGCAAAAGAGCGGCAAACTCTAATAATTCCAGTTCTGCAGGGATTAAGCCAATTTGCTTCCCCAGTTCAACGGCCAAATATGTAACCCCCTGTGAATGACCATGAGTATACGGGTCGCGGGCATCAATGGCGGCGGTCAGAGAGCGGATCGTGCTAACAGATAATTCACGTATGTTTTCGTAGAGCTGCGCTTTTTCGATGGCCACCGCCACCTGCCCGGCCAAAGACAACAGGTAATTTTCATCTCTTTGAGTGAATGCTGAAGCGTGCTTTTTATTGACCACTCCCAGCGCGCCCAGCGTCCTTTCCCCTGCTCTCAGTGGCACAATCAGGGCGGTTTTGGCCAGTCCCGAGGGCAGATATCCCTCAAATTCAGGCTCCCGAGACCAACGGTCATCCGCTGTCAGGTCTGGGACATTGACGATCTCATTGTGTTCGAAAACCCAGCCAGTCAGTCCCTCTCCAGACTTGTAACGCATGATCCCAACCAGGTCAGACGGGAAACCCGGTCACGGAGCGCAAGATTAGGCAGCCCTGCTTCTCATCCCAGAGATGGATCCAGGACCCTTCGACCAGCATCGATTCCTGAGCGGCTATTACCACTAAATTCATCAACGCATTCACTCTTAAAGTAGAAGAGACCAACCGACTAATTTTATAGAGACTGCCAAGTTCCTGCAGATGGTTTTGCAATTGAGCGGTCAACTGCATGCGATAGATTGCATTGGCAGCCATATCCGCAATGGCGGTCAGGAGGTGGATTTCTCTGCCGTTTATCTCCTTTTCCAGCGGACAGTAAAGATGAATTATCCCCACGGTTATAGCACTACTTGCCAACAATGGAATCTGAATGCTTTTCTCCTGACCGGAAAGCGGAACGGCCAAGCCGGACGATTTCGGAAGCGTGGCATCCACTTTGAGTTTTTTCGTTTTTGTACATTCCTGATACAGGCTGCCATCCAGGGGGATCCGCATCCCATACATCCCACTCATCTGCCCCCGCGTAAATGAAACCACAAGATGATCCTGGTTATTGTCAAACAACAGTATCTCGCCTGTTTCCGTATCCAGGATGCCGGTGATTGCATCAAAGACGACAGCCAGCATCTGATCCATATCTTCTACTTTCCGCATGCTTGATGAAACATTTGTTAACGTCTCCTGTTCGGCCAACCTCTTTTGGACGGTATGGAACAGATTGCGATTCTCGATCGCGATGGCTAATTGTTCCGCAATAGGCAGCAGGAGAGTGACATCCGCATCTGAAAATGCCTGTGTCTGAAAACTCCCAAATGTAAGTACACCTAAATTATTCCCCTTGTACTTGAGTGGGATCAACAGCCGCGAATGGATACCTTCTGAAATCAAAAGACTGTTCTCTGGCCAATCGCCTTTCTCACCGATCTCGCCTTCCCGCCAGGGTTTTCCCTGCATCAGAACGTGTTCGTTCAGAGAGCCGCCAAGTTGAAAGTGCATCCCCTTGCGTAGAACATGATTATTATCAGTCCACTGCGCTGCAACTTCCCAGGCAGTCCCATCTTGATTCAGCAAGGCAATCCTCATGCGATCAAATGGGACCAGTTTGGCTGCTTCCGTTGCCAGAGCGTTATAAACTTCCTCAATCACAAGGCTTGAGGAAATAGCATGTTGAATTTTATTGATGACTTCGAGGTATTGGGTGCGTTTGGCGATTATTGTTTCAAGATTTCTTCCCCAATTTGCCAGTTTTACACGCATACTCTCGAAACCACTGGCAAGTCTGGCAATTTCGTCTTTGCCTGCCCATACCAGCGGAGTTTCAAGGTCGCCCTGGCTCAGACGCCCCTCGGCAGTTAATAAATCATCCAGGGGGAATACGACCGTGCTATAGATCAGCCAGATGACAGTTACGACACCCGCAATTCCCAACACCCCTGCCAGGAGTATCCAGGGTATCATAGTATTGATCGGCCCGCGCAGCTCGGCTTTGGGCAGTTCCGTGGCGATTGACCAATTGCCCATTTCCATAGGCACCAGCGCGACCACATCCATTTCTTCTTCTGCGCCGGGTGTTTCTACGGGGAAATAACCAACAATGTAATCCTTTGATTCAAGATAAGGCAGCAGGCTATTTTTGTGGTCGCTGTCTGTGCAAGATTTCCCGATCTGGGAACTCATGATCACCAGGCCAGTTGTATCGAGCACATCTGTATACCCGCCTCCGCCCGGGGTTAGCCCCCAGATATGCTGGATGGCGCTCTCATCATATTGCATATCGCCGAGACCCAGGATTGCGCCTACGATGTTTCCTTCCCGAGTTTTTACTGGCGCCATAAAAGTAACCCAGCGATTTCCTGCACCTGCATCGCAGGTTAATAGCCTTATCTGCGGCTGACCCGTGGCCAGTACTTCTCCCAGGGCGCTGAACGACTCGATTTTTTCCACCAACTCAGAACGGGGATAAACAGATTGCCTGATACGGCCTTCGCGGTCAACCAGGTAGATTCCGCCCGGGAAAAGTCCAATACGATAGATATCCTCAAACAGCATTCTCTGGAAGGGGGTTTCCTGCGCCGGGTCCAGCCCTTCCGTATCGCCCAGATGTACCAACCAGGCTAAGTGTTCCTTCAGGCGGGTGTCCACACTATCGGCCAGAAGATGAGCCATGCGAGAATGGTCATCCAGTTCGCGCTGTTCGATATCATTGGAAAATTGCTTAATAAACATAAAAATTCCGCTCAACATCAAGAGAACAAGCAGAGCGGAAAAAAGTATCAATCGTGTACTAATCTTTATGCTGCGCAGAACACCCCCCCTGGCCGGCCCCAAAAATTTCCTAAATTCACCTTTCATAACTCAACTCCAAAGTTTGTATGGCTGAGATTTTTTTGTGATGACAGGGGGATATAGAGGGATTCACAGTCTGGCGTGATTAAATCTTGCACGGTCACAAATTGCCGTTTTATCGAATGTAGAATTGTGTGATCTTGCTTCCAATCGCGTGTACCCGTGTCAGTATATGCACAACGAATTTTGGTAATGGTAAAAAACCAAGTGATATGGTCCGCTAAAGCCTCAAGTTATCACTTTCGATTTAACCACTACCCGAATTTTTTTCACAGGGTACTATGGCGTGTTTTCAATAGGCAAAATTGCCTATTCTGTTATGCCAGATATAGCTGTCCAGAAAAGTTTTTTCCAATACTCTCAAACAATTTGTCGCTGCGAGGAACAAAGCAGTCTCCTGTTACGAGGGGATTGCTTCGGGAAGAACACCCTCGCAACGACATTCACAAAGGAAGGTGGAATGAATTTATCTGGGGGACTATTTTAACGCTTCCGCCTGCGTTTTACGAGGGAAGATAGGATGACACACTGGACAAAGGGAAATAGACGACAGGGACAGGTATCAACCACCTGTCCCTGCTCAACAGATTCACTGGCAAATACTATGAAACCGCGGCAATAAATTTTTGCGGATCATTCATAAATTCATCCCGGCAGCCGCGCGCGCAAAAGTAAAAAACCTGTCCTTCCCATTCAGTGCTGATCGCCTTTTCGCGTTCGACAGACATGCCGCAAACCGGGTCAATTGCCATGGTGACTGTTTCCTTGAACTCCCCATCCTCGAGCCACAGCACGCGGTCAGCGATGTCCTTGATGCGTTGGTCGTGCGAGACGATGACGACACTGCGTCCCTGTTCTTTGGCGATGCTCCGTAACAGGCGCATGATCTCGTGACCGATCTTCGAATCCAGATTGGCAGTCGGTTCGTCAGCCAAGATCAGGGCCGGGTCATTGACCAAGGCGCGGGCAATGGCGACGCGTTGTTTTTCGCCGCCCGACAATTTTTCGGGTGGAAAATTCAACCGTTCGCCGAGTCCCAGTTCGGTCAGGAGTGAGGCGGCTTTTCGCCGCGCCTCACCGGATTTGAATCCCGCGAGTTCCGCCACAATGGCAACATTCTCCAATGCGGTCAGCGCGGAGAGCAGGTTGAAATCCTGAAAGATAAAACCAAATTGTTTGAGTCGAATATCCGGCAGGCGGTTTTCCGCCAGCGCGCTGATGATCGTGCCGTTCAATTGGATCGTGCCTTCGGTGGGTTTGAGCAAAGCGCCGAGCATGGAAAGCAGGGTGGTTTTGCCGGAACCCGAGGGACCCATGATAAGCACAACCTCACCCGGGCTAACGGATAAGGACACATCGCGAACGGCGGTTACTTCGGTTGCGCCGGAACCGTAACGTTTGGTGACGTGAACGATCTGAAAAGTCTCGTCTTGAATTTGAGAAACGTTTGTCATTTTTACCTGCCTCGAAATACCATGGCCGGGTCCAACCCGGCAATCTGCCGAATGGGGAGCATCGCTGAAATCGCGGAGATCACCAGGGAAACGCCGCCTACCTTGAGCAGCGAGACGCCGCTGATTTCCAGGTACAGGCTTGACCCGAAGATGGGAATCACCACAGTCATTAGCAGCGTAATAGCCAGCCCGAAGAGAAAGCCCAGTATCACGCTTAATATCGCTTGCGCCAGCACTGTCAGGTAGAGATCGGTATTGCGCGCGCCGAGCGCTTTCAACATGCCATATTCCCTTCGGCGCGAGAGCGTGGATGTGTATACGGTCAGCGCCATCACCGCCAGCCCGATCAGAAAGCCAATCAGATTCATGATGGTGATCAAGTCCGTGCTCATATCCCCGACTACCTGGCGCTCCTGCGCGGCAAACTCGCCTCGCGTTTGGGCGGTGACATCCCTGACCTGAGCCTGAATACGGGCGGCGACAACTTCTGGAGACTCGCCATCGCTGACCTTCACCAGCAGAAAACTGACGGTATCGTAACTGCCGCGCATCTCTTCAAAATCTTTCATGGAAATGAATGCGATCGAGTTGACCAGGCTCGCAGTCCCTTCAGAGAGACCCGTCACTTCGAATTCATCACCGAGGATCTTGACTTCATCACCCAAAGCGATGCCGGAATTCGCTGCAATGCTGCGGTCAATGATCGTTTCTCCCTTGCCTGGCAAACTGCGCCCGGATGAGATGCTCCAGGGTCCGCCAATTTCAGCATTTTCTGGCAAACCGATAATGTATGCCAGATTTTGTTCATCGCCTATCACCACGTTGTTCGTCAAATACAGGATGGGCGAGACCGAGGCAACGCCTGGCACATGCTTCTCTTTCCTTGCGACGGAATCTGATAATGATGAAGAAGCCATGTGCATGTTACGCACGTCTTCTTGCGAGACCCAGACGTCCGCGCCGCTGTGTTCAATGTAGGCTGTGACCTGCCGTTCGACGCCGGTAAAGACGGCGTCCAGCGAAAGGATAAGCAGCAATGCAAGGGCTACTCCGCCGACAGAGATGATCAGGCGGGGTTTATTTTGAAAAAGGTTGCGGAAAGCCAGCCGGATCATTTGCGAAAGACCTCCGCCGGCGCAAGATTGGCAACCACACGGGTTGGGAAGATGGACGCGATCAGCGCCATGCCCAAACCGGCGAGCAATGCCTGTCCGCTATCCACGGGATCAAAGACGATCAGGAATTGAGGGCGGGCAGACATGATCCATTGCGCCGCGCCATTCGCCAGCAGGATGCCAAGCAATGCTCCAGCCAGGGATGCGAACAGCGACTGTGTCAACACGATCTGATATAGGAAGCGATTCTTTGCGCCGATGGCTTTGATAACGCCGTACTCGCGTTGACGCTCGACCGTCGCGGTGTAGATGATCAGCCCAACGATCATCGTCCCGACCAGAAAGGCAATCCCGACCATCAGCTTGAGCGGCGCCGAGAAAATTTCAGCAAATAGATTGATGTCGTTGGCAGCCATTTTCTTCTTGGTGAGGGCGTTGACGTTGGATATATTGTTTAATCGCCGAAGAATGTCATTCATATTCGCGTCATCCGAGGTTGTGAGCAGAAGGAAACTGGTCGCGCCCGGAGCCAGCAGTAGTTCCTCTGCATCTCTTTTTCGTATAAAGAAATAACTTGTCATCCAGGAGGTTGTGTTATTCGACAAGCCGACAATAGTGAAATCTTTCCCCATCACCTCAACTTGATCGCCAGGTTTTAAATTGTGGCGTTCGGCAAATATGCGGTCAAAGACGATTTCCTGTTTCGAGCGCGGCTCGCGTCCTGAACTCAGTTCCCAGGGTCCGCCGCCCAGTTTCTGGTCGTATCCGATCATGTACGCGGGCTGTTTTTTATCATGCAGATCAAGAATGACAAATTGCGAGAGAATCGGGATCACTTCATCCACGCCTCGGATTGTTTCTGCTTTCTGAGCGATTCCCTCCGGCAACAGGGAGGTTGCCCCGAGCAGATTGACCACATCTTCCTGAGCCACGACAATTGAGCCGGGCGAATTGTCAAGGTACGAAGTGATCTGGCGATTCATCCCGGTCAGAAAGCCTTTTAGCACAAGGATCAACATGACAGCCAATGCTACCCCGCCGACACTCAATGCCAGCCGGGTCTTGTCTTGAAATAGATTGCGGCGCGCAAGAGACATGGTCAATTTCCTTTCAGAGCAATGAATTTATCCTGCTTCCAAGATAGCACCGAATCTGCAAGAGCACGAGCGCAAATCAGCATTGTGAGCATAAAGAATGGCAGCCAGCCAATCCATTCCCACGTGCGGCTCAATGGCTTGGTGTTCATTATTACCTTTGTGATTATCCCAGATTTCTCGAATTAAATTTCAAACCTTCTTTTTCGACTTCCTTGATAAAAGCGGATGGATCGACGATCTGCTCCATGTGAAACGCGCCGGAGGAAAGGGATGATTTGAATACGAGGCTGGCAACTTTTGCCGCCACCATCCCAGTTGCATATCCTTCGCCATAACCCACTAGCGAACATTCGAAAGATGGGGATTCGTCTTCTGAGTGTCGATACGCTTCGGCTTTTAGAACAAAGATGTCTGAACCAAAGTGTAAAGACCTGAGAATGCGGACTAGGATATTCTGTATGGCTCGATAACGCAGGACTTTTAACACACCCACTTTCTCCAGCAGTGCCAGAAGTTCTGTGAAAAGGGTTGAGTCAAGACATAGCCATGTTGAGGCCGAATCGATTTTCAATGTATTTGGAATAACGTGCTGGTCAGAAAAATTGAAGCGATAGGCTCTCCTTGCGCCTAATCCTTCCGGGAACTGCGTGGTTTTGCTCTCATGGAAACTTCGCACTTGCCTGAAACCCTGATGATCGCGAATCTTGAATGTAGTGCTGAGATTTTCAACGGTCCATCGTTCTGCCGCCTCACCGTGTTCCTCGCCAAGCCCTACCATCACGAACAAGTCGATATGCGAGACATTTCGGCCCTTCGAAACAGCGAGGCTTGCCAGGACATTGGTCAAGCCCGGCGCGAGACCTACACTCGACACAATCGTGGAGCCTCCCTTTTCAGCGTCAGCATTGAGCGCTTCGAGTTTGGATATGAACTCATACCCCGAAGTGATGTCAATATAGTCAACACCTTGTCGGATACACTCTTCAACAAACCTGGTGTCCTGCTGGTCAATGCACATCACAATCAGTGAGACTTCATCCAGCAATTTTTCGGGGAATGTCTCGGATGAAATATCCAACTTCAGCGGCAAAACAGTGTGTTCAAGTTCGACAGAAAGTTGATTTGCCTTGTCATAATTCCTGCCTGCCACAATAACCCGTTGAGGAAACTCTTTCGACAAGAGCCTGGCAATCGTACGACCCACTCCGCCGTAGCCTCCCACAATCATAATCTTTTTATCTTCCATAATGTTCTCCCATGCCGAATTTAATATTACATGAAAATTACCGTGCCATTCATATCTATAATAGCATTTTTACTGCGTTGAGATAAGCGTGATTTCGCGTACTTATAGCAGGTAGTATCACCTGCTTTTCATCTGGCTTCAAAATTGGCGGACGACGAGGAGGAGCAGCAAGGCCGCCAACGCCAGCCAGCAGAACCAATACAAAGCCTCCGCCCACCAGACGCGTACGGCTTCTCCCTGTTGCTCGAGTCCGTGTTTCTGGAACATGCCCGTGGCATGAGAAATAAGACCGAGCAGGAGAATTGGAATCACATAAGGGGCAAGTGAATTCGCGAGCAGAAGGGCAATTCCCGCGCCCAGGACACCAGCACCTACGGAGGATAAGAGTTCCGCTTTTTTGATACGAGCGATGTGTGTGGAATTAGTCATGTTGATTTTCCTTTCTTGTTTCTAGGATAGCATTGAGTAGTCTCCGGGACGAGCGCAAATTTGCCTAAATAAGGCAAGTAAAACTACCTGTTCAAAACAAAAAGCCCGACGATTTCTCGTCGGGCCGAAGGCGATAATTTGACCGATGTTCGATTACTCCGCACAGCAAGATAACTTGGCCGGGTCTTTGTAATAGGAAATTGCCACTATTTTTAATGCTTCGGCCATGGTCGGATAGACGTGAATCATATCAAGGAAATCATCCAATTTGGCGTGGAAGCGCATTGCCATTGCCGCTTCGTGAATGACCTCGCCTGCATTGGGCATGACCAATGAGACACCCATCACCTCCTGTGTGTCTCTATTGATGACCATTTTTGCGATGCCAGTGGTTTGATGCGTTGCGCCTGCGCGGGGAACATAATCGAGCGGGATCGTGCCGCACCAACAACGCAGACCTGAGCCTACCACTTCTTCATCTGTTTGACCAACCACGGCAACCTGCGGATCAGTGAAGATCGTGCGCGGGATGACACGATGATCTACCTTTTGGTGAGCGTTTGACAGTGCATTTTTGGCGACTATGACGCCGTCATGCGCGCCGACAGGTGTGGCAGGCTGGCTATCTGTTTGACGATCAATCACATCGCCCGCCGCCCAAATATTGGAAACGTTCGTTTGTAGTTCGTCATTGATTTTTATAAAACCGTGCTCATCCAATTCAATGCTGACTTTATCCAGCCCAATGTCATCCGTGTTTGGGATTCGCCCTGTGGCAACGAGTAGTTTTTGTCCTGTGAAAGTTTGTTCCTTATCGCCCACACGCGCAATGACTTGAATCTCCTGTTTTGATTTTTGCAAAACGCGGATCACTTGCGCGCTTGTCACAATCTGCAAACCCTCTTCGCGCAAAGCAAAAGTTAATGCCTCCGAAACCTCTGGCTCGTACTTGGGGAGAATGACCTGATTACGCACCAAAATGGTGATACGCGTCCCGAAGCGATGGAACATCTGCCCCAATTCCAGTGCGATGTATCCGCCACCGACGATGACCATGCTTTCAGGTAATTCTTTTAATTCCTGCGCTTCTTCGGTGGTGAGCAGGTCGGAGGTGAGATAAGGCACCTCCTCCAAGCCTTCAATTGTCGGCGTGGTGGGACGCGTGCCGGTCGCGATCAGGATTTGGTCGCCGTTGATGGTTTGGTCGCCAACGAGAACGGTATGCTTATCCAATAATTTTGCATGTCCATTGAAAACTTTAATTTTGTCTTCTTCATACAGGATGGACTGATATTTCTTGTCGCGATAGGATTGCACCAATTCCTGCTTTTGGGAGATCAGTTCGCCAAAGTCAAATTTCATTTTGGCAGGTGTCAATCCTTTGTAACGCGGATGCGAGGATTCCCAGACGATCCGCGCGGCTTCGATGAGATTCTTGCTGGGCAGGCAACCGCGATTGACACAGGTTCCGCCAAGCGTCCGCATTTCGGTCATTGCGGCGGTTTTGCCAAGTTCAGCCGCACGGAGCGCCGCCGCGAAGGCAGTGGACCCCGAACCTAATATTAATAGATCAAATTTTTTTCCATCAAATGGTTCCTTAAATTCATTTCTTTAGCCGGCTTTTTGTTCTTTCACCAGATGGCAGATGCAATCCTTGCCATCTATATCCTCGATTGGGAAATTCGAAGCAAGCTTATATAGTTGCCGCAGCTCTTTTTCCATCTGTTGCAAGAGTCGAACGTGTTCGGCGATTTGATTGGCTTTCTGCTCGATCAAATTTAACACCGTGCGACAGGGGGTTTCGCCTCGATGCTGCATGGCGAGAATTTCAGTAATATCATCCAACGAAAAGCCCAGCGAGCGAGCCCCCGCCGCAAAACGGGCACGCTCCAGATTTTGTTCATCGAACTCGCGATAGCCATTTGAGCCGCGCTGAGGCGGTGGCAGAATGCCAATCGACTCATAATAGCGGATGGTCTTCTCTGAAAGGCCGCTTCGTTTAGCAAGTTCACCGATATGCATGGCTAAATCTCCATAATCAATGAGGGGTAATTGCAGTATACACCTTCCAGTTACTGGAAGGTCAAGGGGGGATTGGAAAGGAAAAAAAGCATTTGGAATGTGCCTGTTCAAACCACTCAGCCCGACGATTGCTCGCCGGGCTGATGTCAAATAACAGTGCAACACAATAATTTATTTCTTTACGCTTGTCCTCTCCTCAAGGCCAGCCGCCATCGCCAGCCAATGAAGGCCGCCAGCAGGATGCCAAGCAAGCTGAATGCTGTGATCATGAAAGTCGCGTCCATCCAGAACTGCAACGGGAAAAGGCGGATCAGGGCATCCGAATAAGCGAACAGCCAGGAACCCGGCTCGAAAAAGATGAGGTGAAAATTGTCAAACCAGACCTGCCAGGCCAAAAGCGCCAGCAGGGCGATGGATCCGATCAGGGCGACAGTCAAAAGTCCGCCCGACTGGATCGCGGAGGCAAGCGCTGCTTGTTCTCCTTTTTGCCATAAGATCAAACCTATCAAAAGGAACAGAATGAACGCGACCTGCCAGAGGCGCACAACGGATTGATAAGCCGATTGAACATCGGCCATGTGTGTCACTTCTCGCTGACTGTAGACCGGCTTTCCATCCAGCATCTGGCTGGAAAGTGCTTCGCTGGGCAGATTATCGCGCACGTAACTGGCATTGGCCGAGGCCAGGACAAAACGCTGTTCCTGGCTGTACCCAAAAGTATCGGGCGGGAAGCTGGCCTTGCCGTATTCAAAAGCCAGGTATGGGTCGGTGGCTAATAATTGCGCTGAACCGATCATCAGGATTAGGGGGACAAGCAGGGCGAGCAGGGTTTTCAGGATTCTATTCAGAAGGGATGGCATGGGATGACCTATGGAGGTGAATCGGTTGGACAAAATAGACCCAACTGGGAGAGTCGTTGGGTCCTTGAGGAGAAGAAGAGGCAGAGGCGCAGAGACAACGGGTGTTTTGTCAACGCGGGTTAATTTTGTTCCAGAAGTCTCGCTCCGTATTCGTGGCGGCCATCATTGCCGCCAGCCAGGGAAATGGCGCGGATCAGAATATCAACGGGCACAAAGTCGGGATTGAAGGCTACCTGCGCGAGGCCTGCCTCATGATCAACGCGGGCATCTACAACCCCGTCCAGCACGAGCAGGCTGTTGCGGACGCGGTTGGCGTAATTGGGACAACCCATACCCGAGACAGACAGCATAATCTGCTCGATGTTTTTGCGATCTGCAACAGTTGCAGTCTTTTCGATCGGTTCTACATGACAATTTTCATCCATGAAAGATCTCCTTATAATTCGGTTAATTTAGTTTGATTCTAACGAACCTGCAGGGAAGAATGAAGCGCGATTCAGCCTGTCTGTCTATGCGCGTTTTGGCGTATTGCAAAGCGGTGCTGCGCAGCTTCCTTATAATCCATCAGGCTGTTCAGTTCCGACGCTTGACAGCCCTTTCCTTTTGCATATAATATCATCACATACTGATACGATGATGTGAGAGGATATGCTTATGCTTCTGCTTGCCAACCCCAAATCCATTGAAATCCAAGCCAAACTCTTTCGAGGCTTTTCCGACCCTTCGCGCCTTTCGATTCTGGATGCCTTACGCGGTGGCGTGCTGACAGTAAGCGAAATAGTGGAAGCAACTGGTTTATCCCAGTCAAATGTATCCAATCACCTTGGATGTTTGCGCGACTGCGGCCTCGTCGTCGCTGAAAAGCAGGGACGTTTTGTCTACTATGAATTGAGCGACAAACGCGTCGGTCAATTGCTGATGCTCGCAGATCAACTTCTCGCCGACGTTGCAAAAGGCGTTTATGAATGCACGCGTTATAACGTAAAGGTTTCAATAAATGGCTGACTTGCAAACTCTCGAAATTCCCATCAAAGGCATGGATTGCGCCGAATGTACACAACACGTTCAACATGCCATTTCCAAACTGGATGGCGTAAAGTCGGTTGACGTTTTGCTTGGCACTGAGAAAGCCATCATTCAACTCGATCCTGATAAAGTTGACATGCCTGCAATTCGTAAAGCGGTTGCAAACGCGGGCGAATATTCAGTTCCCGAAACTGCGCCATTGCCTCAGACTCAGCCAGCGGGCAACTTCAACCGCCAATTAATGACATTGCTTGCGATTGTGTTCGGCGTTGTATTGTCAATCGTCATCGCTGGTGAATGGCTGGGTATGTTCAAATTCCTTGAGAATTTTGTGCCGTTTCCAATTGGCGTGCTGATCGTCATTGCGGGCGGTTGGCCTATCTATCGCAACGTTATACGCGCCACACTCAAACGGAGAATTATCTCCCATACTTTAATGACCGTTGGTGTAATCGCCGCCCTGGTAGTCGGCGAATGGGTCACTGCCGCGATTGTCGTGATCTTTATGCGTGTTGGCGAATACGTTGAAAACTTCACCACGGAGAGCGCCCGCCGCGCAGTCAAGGAATTAACGGCTATCGCCCCACAGACAGCCCGCGTGGAACGCGATAACTCAGAAGTCGAAATCCGAGTGGTGGAAGTGAAAGTCGGTGAAATTGTGGTCGTCCGCCCTGGCGAAAGGATTCCCGTGGACGGTGAAGTTGCGAGCGGGCAAGCCACCATTGATCAGGCATCCATCACGGGCGAATCTATGCCTATTGAAGTGGCAAAAGGTGGACATGTCTTTGCCGCCACGATTGCGAAGTTGGGAAGCCTGCGCGTTAAAACCCTGCGGGTCGGTGCAGACACAACTTTCGGGCGCGTGGTCAAAATGGTTGAAGAAGCGGAAGCCAACCGCGCGGACGTTCAACGACTTGCCGATAAATTCAGCGCATACTACCTGCCAATCGTCGCGGGGATCGCCGCGCTCACTTTTCTGATCAGCCGCAATCCGCTATCCACGGCCGCTGTTCTTGTTGTAGCGTGTTCATGTTCCTTTGCCTTAGCGACGCCTGTTGCAATGCTGGCTTCCATTGGCGGGAGCGCAAAGCGCGGCCTGCTTATCAAAGGTGGAAAGTATCTGGAAACGCTCGCACGCGCCGATATAGTGCTGGTGGATAAAACTGGCACACTGACACTTGGTCAGCCGCAAATCACGGACATTGTTCCGCTCAATGGTTTATCTCATGACGACATTCTGACTCTCGCCGCATCCGCCGAACGCTACTCGGAACATCCATTGGCTGAAGCAGTGCGGGTTGCCGCCCGCGCTCAAAATCTAAAACTTGATGAGCCGCAGAATTTTGAATCGATTCCCGGTATGGGAGTTCGCGCAAACATAAACGGCAGTCCGGTTGCGATTGGCAACCGCCGCTTGATTTCAACTACAGACTCATTGGCTGTTGTCAAACAATTGGAAGAACAAGGCAAAACACTGTTGTTTCTTTCGCACAACAATCAACTTGCGGGAATACTTGCCGCCTCCGATACGCTTCGCCCCGAAGTTCCAGCCGCGATTGCGGAATTGCGTTCTCTTGGCATAAAAAAGATCGAACTGCTGACAGGCGACAATGAACGTACCGCATCCGCGCTGGCTGAAAAACTCGGCGTTGAGTATCACGCCAATCTCCTGCCTGAAAATAAAATAGAAATCGTGAAGGACTATCAGGCAAAAGGACGTGTGGTCGTGATGATCGGCGATGGGGTCAACGACGCGCCCGCGCTGGCGCAATCAGATGTTGGCATGGCCATGGGCGCGGCAGGCACGGATATTGCCATCGAAGCCGCGCATATTGCCCTCATGCGCGAAGACTGGACTCTCGTGCCGCAGGCGTTTCGCATTGCGCGTCGGACGATGGGAATTGTCAAAATGAACCTTGCGTTTACGGCTTTGTATAATGTCGTCGGGATAACACTTGCGGCATTTGGCATTCTGCCGCCCGTGCTGGCCGCCGCGGCCCAATCCCTCCCGGATCTGGGTATCCTCTCCAATTCAGCGCGGTTATTACGGCAAAAGTAGGGGGTTACAACACAAGCGCTCGCCCCGCTCCGCGCAGCGATGACGGGCGGTTGGTAGGAGTACGTCACCGTTTTTACAATAGGCCTCTTGCGAAAGTCTTTTGCCACAGAGTATCCTTGAACAAAGTTCACCGAAGGATGAAAAATGCTTTCGGCAGCTGAGCAACCTATTTTCATATCGGTCACACGTGTGCACTCTGTGGTGAAATTGATTTCACTATTTCAAGAGGCCAAATGAGGGGGCCGATCTTATGGGAAAGACTTGGCCAGCCAGGCCTCAGGGTTGACCTGGACACCTCCCACCCACACCTCCCAGTGCAGGTGAGGGCCAGTACTGCGGCCCGTATCGCCGCCCAAGCCGATCACTTGTGCGGGTTGAACCGCATCACCGGGTTGGACAAGCATCTCGGACAGATGGTCATAAGCCGTGTAAACGCCCCAACCGTGATCAATGACAAGCACACCACCGCGCACGGTCAGGAAACCGGTGTACACGACCTTGCCCGGAGCAACGGCATACAGTTCAGTTCCAGTCTGGCCGCAGAAATCCAGCCCGCTGTGGAAGAAATCATAAGTGCCGCCATTGTAAGAACGGCGATTGCCGAAAAGCGAAGTCCAGCAATTCGTGAAGTCCGCCGGCACGGGGCTGGCAAACAAACCATTCCACATTTTCTCGGGCGTGACAAGCGCGCCCAGCGAAGCCCACAATTCGCTCTCAGGCTCCGTCACAGCCGGGTCCAAGGTGCCGGGGTCCACGTTCAGGCTGGGGTCGTAAGGGAAGTTTGCCTCCTGGATGAGCACATCCTGCGAAAAGGCAAAGCGTTGTCCATTGGACAGCTCGCCTTCCAAAGTCAAAGGGTAGAGGCCGGGCGGCGTCATGGCATGAATGCCCTGCAAGGCAACATAGCCGTAATCCTGCGGGAAAAAGTTCAGGGTGCGATCAGCCAGCGAACCACTCAGCGTAATACCCGGCGGCGCATTGACTTTGATCACCGTCGTCCCGCCCTGGACCATGAACAACGGTTCCACTTCGACCTTTGTAATTACCCATGGCAAACCGGCTGGCGACTCCGTTTGGGTGTCACCGGCTACGCGAAGCACATCACCAGGCAAGCCCGCCCATGTGCCGGGCAGGTTGTTATCCAGGGCCAGCGACCACATATCTTCACCGCGCAGTACAGCCAGCTCCAACATAGACTGGCCTGATATCAGATCAACGCGTGCGGCGAGGGATGAGTTTTGGTCTTCTGCCAACGGAACAATCAGAGCCGCGCCGACATATAATTCTGCCGGACTGACCAGGCGATTCAATTGGGCTAAAGTCGCTTCTGAAAGGTTATAACGACGACTCAAACTGCGAAGGGTTTCACCATAAATGACCGTAACCGCATTCAATTGTCCATTTACACCATTCAAGCCTGGGATGATCAAACGCGCGCCAATCACCACCTGCCCTGCATCGCTAATTTTGTTCGCCTGTTGTAAATCATCCAAAGATACGCCGAACCGTACCGCAATCTCCCAGAGCGAATCGTTCTCCTGCACAATATAGTATGGTTCATCCGATCCCCCCTCCTGAGCCGTGACCGGGAAATAAAAAATCAGCTGAAGAAGTATCGCGAGCGGAATAAAAAAAATTCTGGACATTCTCATTGTGATTTACTCTATAAATTTTGGTAAGCCACGATCTTGAAAAGATCATCATGGGTGTGCAGGAGGGAGAGCAAGCGATGTGAACGCTGGCATTGTACAGTCACCAGCACGCGGCGTCCACTATCACGCTGAACAGCACGGATAATGTTCGCAGCCAACTCTTCGTTTTGCTTATCCCATGCGGCCCGATCCTTTGTAGTCCAAAGCGACTCGGTCAGCCAGCAAACTGTATGACAGAACGCGCCGAACCACGCGCCGTTGATGGACTCTACATCGTCAGCTTGGATCTGGCCCCATTGCAGAAGCCGCTCGAAGGTCCGCACGAGGCGGTGTCTCCAGCCTAAGTCCGGCGCGAAATCGGCATACTGCTGCGGGCTTGGAGCGACCGGGATCAGGACGATGTCCGTCGAAGCGATCACAGGCGCCAGCGCTTCACGGACTTCGAGAGAAGTGTGCGATAAATCATCGCGCTCCCATGCTTCCATTGTGATCTCGGCGCACAGCAGATCAGGCGCAAGGTCGGCGACAACCTTGCGCAGACAGCCCAGATCATAAGCGATTGGCTGGTTGTGCAGGTCAGATATCGTTCCGAGGATTGCGAGACGGGTTTGAGGAGAAGAATTCATTTTTGAAAAGGATAACGCTGAGTTTGAGAGATTGCAAGCGCAAACCTGCTCAAGGCACCGAGTAAAACTACCCGATTTTGACAGCCACCAACATGGCTTCGGTGCGCGAGTGAACGCCCAGCTGCGAATAAATATTTACCAGATGGCCTTCTACTGTGCGGATGCTGAGATAGAACTGCGCCGCAATCGCCTTGTTGCTCAAACCCTGCGCGAGCAACTCAAGGATTTCGCGTTCGCGGCCTGTCAGCGACCCGATGATTGATTTCTGGGATTCGGTTAGAGAGGATTTTGCCTGACGCTTTTGCAGGATAGCCGTTACGAGCGAGGGACTGAGATACTGTTCGCCGTGCGCCACCTGGCGAATGGCGATACCGAGAGACGCGGGCGGTTCCTCTCTGGATAAGAGGCCCGTTACCGTTGCTGGAAGTGACTCAACTCCCGCGCCTTCGACGAGGAGCAAGATGGATGTATAAGATGAAACGCGCGGCAAATCATCACTGCCGCCTCGCGCCTCCCAAACCAAAACCTGCGGAGGCGGATTCTGATCCAGTGGAACGACGCGCAAGCCCGGCAGGCTGAGGATCAAGGCCGCCAGCCCAGCCCGGTCGAGTTCATGACCGCCGCCAACAGAGACTGTGATTTCGTGAAGCGCCATTTCATCCCTTTACTTCGAGCCGTTAAATCACCTCACCATTATCATTTTCGGTAACTAATCCATTGAAAAGGCTTTACACGGTGACAAACTTGTCTTGAGGTAGTGCCTTCCACTCTTGCATGAGTATTTTGGGACATAACCATTATCCACATATTTCTGACAGATTTCAGGGGCGCGCAGCCAGGGATGATGATCCACGCCATCCAGAACATGAATCTTCCAGTTTAGCCGCCCATTTGCCAGGGCCATCGCACCAGCCAGCGGGGCGGCGTCATCCTGGTCGCCATGAATACACAAAACAGGAAGATCGCCGAGCGCGTCGGCATCCCTCTTTGCGTCGTAATTGCAGACGACTTCCCAAAACGATGAAGTGAATGAGCGCCAGGAATGTTTGACGATATCAGCGGCTACCTCGCGCGGCAGGTCAGGCCGAAAGTAGGGTATGAACCGCCCAAAGATGCGGCGGGTGATCATACAGATGACGGCGGCCAGCACCATGTTCGAGAAGAACCATCCAAGCGGAACAGGCTGACTGCTGAAGAAGCGCCGAGCTTCTTTCGCGCCGCTAAAGAAGGGAATACTCAACAGCACCAATCGTTCCACTTGTGCGGGATGACGCGCTGCATAAGCAATCGAAAGCAGTGTCCCCATCGAATGGCCGATCAACACGAATCGCTTTTCGTTTTTCAAGGTCTGATAAAGCGCATCCACATGGCGTTCAACCGTGTAACGCGACCAGGGTTTGGGCGAATTGCCGAAGCCGAGCGGGTCCATCACCAGGATGCGGTACTTCTTTTCGAGCACGCCCAGCCGTCCCTGCCAATAGCGCGTCGTCCCGCTCAAACCGGGGATGAAGACCAGCGTTGGTCCGTCTATGATGCCGGTTTCGATAAAATTAAGTGTGTTTGATCGTTTTGTCATTTTTACTCCATTCCACCCAGTCCCTTCATGGCGCCGGACATGTCGCTGCACAGTTTCGCATCTTGGGTGGGCTGCAGGCGGGCGACCAACACGGGGGCTTCGTCCTCGCGGCGTTGATCGCGTTCCATGCGGCACTGAAAGACGATGTCATCGCCGGCGCGAAAGCGAACCGTTTTTCCTGTCACGACCAACGCGCCATCGCGCTCGGCGCGATACACGGTCGGGTGCGGACTGCGAAACCAGTACGCGCCCTTATCGCGGATGAGACCCTCACGCAACAGGCGGCGGATTTCAGACTTGAATTCCAATTCATCAGCCTGCCAGCCGCCTCCACGCATGACCTCAAAGCGGATGTCCTGCTCGAGGCGTTTTTGTTTGCCATCCCGAGCATATCCATCGCGGGCATCTGGATCAGTGAAAGCCCAGACATCATTCGGGTCGGGGTCGGGACCGTCGGCGGTTGTGTCGGCCCGCGAGACAAAGTCCGCGGTGCCAAGCAGGGATTTAAGTAAATTGTACATGGATCATTCCTCCAGCATGGTTTTCATGCGTCCCATCATGGCATCAGCCATCTCGCCGCAGGTGCGCTGCACGCGCTCGGAGGCGAAGTCGCCGATGAGAATGGGGGCATCCAATTCAAAACGGTCGCGGGTCATCGGGCAGGCCCAGACGAGTTCATCGCCTTTATTGAACCGAAAACGTTTGCCACCGAAATTCAACTCACCCTCCTGCTTTGCGCGATACACCGGCGGGAAAGGCGAGAGCGCCCAGAACGAAGCCAGCTTGCGGATGAGACCCTCGCGCTCCAACCGCTCAAGTTCGCGCTTGCATTGGCGGTCGAGGTTACTCCACGTCCCGCCGCGCAAGACTTCATAGCGTATATCATGTTCGAGTTTGTCGAGTGTGCCTTTGAACTCGTAGCGGGCGCGCGCCACCGAATCTGTGAAGAGCCAAAGGTCATCCACATCGGTCGGGCCGGGCATAAAGGTCGAGCCGCAATAGGGACAGGTGACGGGTTTTCCATACGAACCGTCCCAATCGAGGGGCGCGCCGCAGTTTGGGCAATTGAGTTTGGTCAGGGTAACGGTCATGGTTTTGATGGGTCAGGCACAAAGAATTTTGCTGCAAGATACTCTACCCTATACATGATACGTCCCCAAACTTTTCTTCGCCAGCGTCGTTTAGCTAATTTCCATATAGGCAAAATGGCGCATGAATGACCCCGTTCATTTGCCCAACAGGATGATAACGTCGTAATCCATAGGAGCCTGCCTCAATAAAAATCTGTAAGGAACAGACTGCTTTCAATGCGCTATCCGATCCTGGCATTGTCCCAGTCATTTTAAAAATAGGCCGCAGAAAAAGGGTCTGCGGCCTATGAAGAGGGATGGCGGGCGAAGCCGCCGCGTCCCTGTCTCTGTGCGGAAACACTCCGCTTGTGTCAGGACATCCCGACAGGGTGCATCTGGATTTATGGGCGGGACCGGAAGGCCCAATGGACAGTGCCTCGGCTTAATGTGGCATAGCCTCCATTACCTTCGGCGCGGACTTGGTTTCCTCACGCGCGGCGAAGAAGTTCCAGATCGGGACGAAGAGCACGGCGGTCAAAAAGCCGCCGACGAAGATCTCCACCAGGCCGAGGAAGAACGCACCCCAACTGATGAAGGTGTATCCAGGCAGGAGCGACTCGTAGAGGTTCTGCATCACCCACCAATTGGGGAACAGCACGCCGGCCAGCACGTCGAGGGTGAAGACAACGGCGGCAAAGACCGCCAATGTCCATGCAACGGGCCAAAAATGTAGGGTTTTCATAGCACACATCTCCTTTCTTTTCATAGACCTTACCGTCACTCTAAATATAGTCAGGATCAGGTTTTATTCCAAGCGCAAAACGGCGTAATTCTGTATGAGCAAATTGGCGCATGAACTTAAAGTTAAACACGACAACCCGCTGAAGGCAGGTTGTCGGTGTGTCCGTGATTTGGTTGAAAGGTATCACGGCTATTTCAGGCTTGAAATCACCCTTTCCAGTTTTGTCCTCGCCTCAACAGCTACCGCTTGTACAGCCGGGTCTTCTTCCAGAACGCCAAGCATCAACAGCGGATCAACGGCGGTGATGAGCATTTCATCCCCCGCTTCCTGCACAGTGACATTGCACGGCAGGAGCAAGCCTACATCCGGATTGGCCGAGAGGGCGCGGTGAGCCAGCGTTGGGTTGCACGCGCCGAGGATCACGTAGCGGCGAAAGTCAACGTTGATCTTTTCTTTCAGCGTGGTCTTTACGTCAATCTGCGTCAGCACGCCAAAGCCTTCTATCTTGAGCGCGTCTGTGGTTTTCTGAATGGCCTGCTCGAAAGATGTTTTCAATGTAGTGTGAATACCAATATCGGTTGTCATCATGTTATCTCCTTTATTTGACTACAGAATCTCTGGCTTTAATGCCCTCAAGCTTCGTGTTCTTCAACATCAAAGCGTTGACCGCCACGAGCAGGGACGAACCAGACATGGAGAGGGCTGCAATCTCCGGGCGCAAGATCAACCCAAAAGCTGGATAGAATAAGCCGGCTGCGATAGGGAAAGCGATGGTATTGTAGCCCGCCGCCCACCACAGGTTTTGGTGCATCTTTCGCAGTGTCGCGCGGCTCAATGTGATTGCGCCGATCACGTCGAACGGGTCGGACTTCATCAGCACAACGTCGGCGGTTTCCATTGCCACGTCGGTACCCGCGCCGATGGCGATGCCCACATCGGCTTGCGCCAGGGCGGGTGCGTCGTTGATACCGTCACCGACCATGGCGACCAGCTTGCCTTGCGACTGTAATTCCTTCACCTTGTCGGCTTTTTGCCCTGGTAAGACCTCCGCGAAAACAGTTGTGATTCCCAATTCGCTCGCAATTCGTTGCGCGGTGGCGCGGTTATCGCCGGTCAGCATGGCGACCTGCACGCCCATCTTCGTCAGTTTTTCGACGGCAAGTTTGGCGTTGGGCCTCACCGCGTCTGCGATCGCGATCATGCCTGCGAACTTGCCGTCCGCCGCGGCATAGACCACTGTGCGTCCCGCGCCTTCCAGTTCGATGCCGCGCTCTTCATAACCATCCATGACGATATTGTTGTCGCGCATGAGTTTGCGATTGCCCACGAGCAGGGCTTTGCCTGCCACTTTCGCTTTCATGCCATGACCGGGGATCGCATCGAAGCCGGTGGCGTCTTCGAGTTTTTGATTTTGCGCTTTGGCTTTATCCACAATCGCCTGCGCCAACGGATGCTCGGAAGATTGTTCGGCGGAGGCAACCAGGCGCAAGAGTTCATTTTCTGTCAACGGATTGCCCACCGCCACAATCTCGACGACTTGCGGCTTGCCCTCCGTGAGCGTGCCGGTCTTGTCGAAGATGATGGCTTGCAGTTTAGCGGCTTGCTCGAGCGCGGTGGCGTTTTTGTACAGGATGCCGTTCTGCGCGCCGAGGCCGGTGCCGACCATCACCGCTGTCGGCGTGGCGAGACCGAGCGCATCCGGGCAGGCGATGACGACGACGGTGATCGCCAGCGTCAACGCCCACACGGTGGGACTCATTTCCGCTGGCACGTACGCGCCGCCAAAGAAATACCAGCCGAAGAACGTCGCCACTCCAAAAATGACGGCGGCGGCCACGAGCCATTGCGCGGCGCGGTCAGCCAGGCGCTGTGACGGGGCTTTCGAGTTCTGCGCCATTTGCACCAGTTTGACGATCTGCGCCAGCGCAGTATCCGCGCCGACCTTTGTCGCGCGGAATTTGAATGTGCCGGTCTTGTTGATGGTCGCGCCTGCCACAGCGAAGCCGACTTCCTTCTTAACCGGCAGACTTTCACCGGTCAGCATGGACTCGTCCACGCTCGACCCGCCTTCGATGACCAAGCCATCCACTGGAATCTTGTCGCCGGGGCGGATGAGGACGATGTCGTCCAGCAGCACCTCCGAGGTCGGAACTTCAACCGGTTCGCCGTTTCGAATGACGGTGGCTTTGGGTGGCGCGAGATTCATCAGGGCTTGAATCGCCTGCGACGCTCCAGAGCGGGCGCGCATTTCCATCCAATGACCGAAGAGCACGAAAGCCAGCAAAAGGACGGCGGCTTCGTAGAAGACCTCAGCCTCGAAGAAGAAAGTGGCGGCGACGCTGAAGATGTACCCGGCCAGCACCGAAAGCGTGACCAGCACGGCCATATTGAGCACGCGATTCTGCAACCCGCGCCAGGCGCCGATGTAAAATATCCATCCGCCGTAGAGAATGGCAGGCGTTGCGAGAAAGAATGACAGGATTTCGTTTGACAACCCAAAGGGCAGCGGCAGTTGAATCTTGAAGACATCCGTGAACAGCGGCGAGTAGAGGAAAACGGGAATGGCCAGCAGGAAGGTGACATAGAAGCGGTTACGCATATCGCGCACCATGCCTTCCATGTTCATGCCTCCGCCGTGTCCCATCTCGTGCGCCATGGAATCCATTTCGCCGGCACTGGCGTCCATTTTTGACATGTCATGCCCTGCATGTTCGCTCGCTTTCGCGGCGGGCATTGGCATTGCATGTCCGGCATGTTCGTCCGCTTTCGCGGCGGGCATTGGCATTGAATGGCCGGCATGTTCGTCAGGTTTTGCGGCTGGCATTGGATGACCCGCGTGCGCCATGCTTGCGGCAGGCGGATCGCCCGGCTTAACGATATTCTCCGGCGCAGCTTCGCCCGGGCATTGATAGCCGCAATCGGCTACGCATTGTTTGATTTCCGCCACGGTTACAGAATCGTCGTGATAGACGGTGGCGGTGCCGGTCATAAAGTTTGTTTCCACTTTATGAATGCCGGGATGCTGGCACATCTTCTTTTCAACCCCGGCGGTGGAAAGAACTGATTCAATTCCTTCGAGATGGATGACTTTGGTTTTCATGTTGTCTCCTTTGTCTACAGATAAAGCAAAACCAGCGGTTTAGCTGATTTTACTACCGCTTATACAGATTTTCAATTGTTGATAAATTTCCAGCGTTGGAAGATTACCCCTGCGCGTACAGATCCGCGCGGCTGAATGGCACATTGCTCTTGCCATCGCGTGTCATCTTCGTCAGCAGGGTCTGGTTGACGTTGATGTTGCCCGACTCAAATCCATGCGCAGAAGCGGACATATACAACCGCCATGTGCGATAGGTGACTTCGTCGGATACTTTCACGGCTTCCTTGCGGCGCTTCGCCAATCCTTTGACCCAATGCCGCAATGTCAGCGCGTAATGCTCGCGCAGGTTTTCCACGTCGCGCACTTCAAAGCCTGCGTTCTCAGCCATCACGTTGACATCGCTGACAGGAATCAATTCAGCATCGGGGAATATGTAGCGTTGCAGGAACGTGCCGCGTCCAAAGATGCGCTGTTGAACAAAACCCTGCCGATCTTCCTCAGTACCTGCGCGGCGCGATATGCCGTGATTAAGGAATAGTCCGCCGGGCTTGAGCAGGCGATACGCATGAGCAAAGTATTCAGGCAGATGGGTTCGGCCCACATGCTCGAACATGCCCACGCTCACGATCTTGTCAAAGGACGCGTCGCCCAGGTCGCGGTAATCCTTCAGTTCAACGGCGACCCGGTCCTGGAGCGTCGTCCTGAGCCCGTCAAAGGATCCGGCGCGAGCGATTTGTTCATCCGCGTATGCTTTTTGATTTTTGCTGAGCGTCACACCCAGCACTTCCACGCCGTAATTCTTCGCGGCGTAGCGCGCCAGCCCACCCCAGCCGCAGCCGATGTCGAGCAGGCGCTCACCGGGTTGCAATCGCAGTTTGCGGCAGATGTGTTCCATCTTGCCTTCCTGCGCGGCGTCGAGGTCTTCCGTGCCGCTGGGAAAGTAACCGCAGGAATATTGCAGGTTGCGGTCGAGCCACAACGAATAGAAATCATTGCCGACGTCGTAGTGATATTGAACCGCGACGAGATCGCGTTCGCGCGAATGGACTGCGCCACGCAGTTGGGCGGGTCCGCGCCCCTGCGCTCGCGCGAGGCCCGAAGCGGGTAGCGCAGACAAGCCGAGTCCAATGCCGACGATTTCTCCCGCAGAGAATGAGCGGGTCACAATTGACTCCATCAGCGAAAACGCGGAAAAGATATCGCCTTCGATGTCGAAATCGTTCAAGATGAAGGCTTCGCCCAGCGAAAGTTCGACGGGCGCTTTGAACATGCGCCGCAGCGCGCCCGCGTGATTTAAAACCAAATGGAAAGATGGATGTCCATGCGCTGGCAGTTCCGTTCCATCCCACAGACGGATCCCGAAGCAGCGCGGCGCTGGAAAGAGACGTTCAAGCAAATCCACCGTGCGATGGATTGCAGGATCAAGAGTTGAAATTGAAACATTTTGTGACATGGCAGGCTCCTTTCAAAGATATGCCGTGAGTTGATTTGGCTCCGTCATCCGTTTAGATTCACTATGTCACCTGCGATTGAGATTATTATGTGAACGCAGGCTAGTGCGTCAGAAACTCGCGCACCAGGCCAAGTGCTGCGTCTGTTTTGGTGATGGACGCTGCGCCATCTTTCTCGATGCCGGTCAATGCGCGGATGGCATCAATGGTCTCCGGGACGACGATGGCTTGATTGTAGACTTGATAGTTATAGAATAACTCGCTGCCCGTCACTGTCAAGACGTCTTCCCATAAACCCACCTCCCACATATCACCGCGCGGACGGCCTAGATCGGACATCATCTCCAGCGTGCTATTCAATGCGATCACGCCTTCGGACATTCGCAAAAACGCGATGCGCGGCGCGGCGCGGAAGGCGGTTAATACTTCGTCTTTGGTGGCGGGCCGGGTCATTTCCACGCTCCAGGAGTGCAGGTGACTTGTGGTGTGTGCGGCCACCACCGCAATCGTCATCACATCAAGATCGGGCATGACCGTTTGCGCGTCTGGGCCTTGATGCGAGGGAATGCTCTTTTCCGGGACAACTGTGTTCATCACACCGCCCTGGTCAGATTCCCACGGGTCGGTCGCACGACGGATGAGTACCCCACGCGCCTTCTTCAGCAGTCCGGCATTCTTAAGTGCGCCCAGCGTGCGGACAATGCTGGTGGTGTTGCACGAAACCACACGAGTAGAGTTGCGCCCAATGGCGGTTTCGTAGTTGGCCTGCGCGACAAACGAATGACCGGTGAGACTGTGTTTCTCGCCGCCCTGAAAAATGGATTTGACTCCGATAGACTTGTACTTCTCGAAGTTGGCTGAGGCAACTTTCTTGGGCGTCGCATCGGCGACAACATCAACCTTGCCCAATACGTCAGCCAAAGTCCCAGCCAACGGAATGCCGCTGGCGCGCATTTGCGCCGCCGACTCGGCGTTGGATGCGAAGATCGGATAACCCTTTTCGACAGCGATCATGATACGCCAGTCGCTGACCACATCGACCACGCCGGCCAGTTCCATATCATCCTGTACGGTCATCGCGTCGGCAATGCGCTTGCCAATCACGCCGTAGCCATTAACCAACACGCGAACTTTTTGATTTGACATTTAAACCTCCAGGTTACTAATAAATAGAAGAGTACTCAAAGTTTCAACTTCACTTGATCCTGACAAACGTGTTTTGCGTTGCCGCCCAACACAAGCGGAATTGAATTCACAGGGCATTTGCTTTCACTACTTTTCCCTGCCATTGGTATAACGACGATGAGGCTCTTGCACTAATTTCTTGGCCTTCTCGCCCAGTTCGGGCCTGGCATATAACTTCAGATTATGTTCGAATTCCGTCTGACAGCGCGGACAGCAAAGAAAGTAATTCACACCTTCATACTCGATGACAATGTGAGCCTTGCCGCGTTGAAGACGCTTGCCGCATACAGGGTCTTTGAATAGCATGTGAGAAACTCCTTGTGACCAATTGTTGAAGATAGCGAGTGAAGTCCCGTCTTTAGTGACAGCCGCCGGAATGTCCGGCATGTTCGTTCTTATCCTTATCCGCTTCGGCAGGGTTCGATGCCGCGCCGGATTGTTGTTGGTTATTGCCACCATGACCGCCATGTCCGCCATGTCCGCCGTGCATAAAGAGATGGCTGCCAATCATCAAAGCAAAGAAACCATAATATGCAACGGTATTGATTGCCACATTGAAAACGAAAATTGCCACTAGCGCAGCAATCAAACCAGAGCCTAGAAACCAGACGATAGGTGGAATGCGTACTGGACGATCCGTTACTGAGGGATGAGATTCCATTTATTAACTCCTTTGGAAGCAATCCACTTCCAAAATGAGTCTAAATGATTTGAGGTTGGAGCGTGAGAGGCGTTTAGCCTATTTCATCATGCGCCGTTTGGCTAATGGCTAAATATGTTGAATAATTTCCCCCATTTGCCTGGACAAGGACTATCCATGGTCCTAAATCGAATAAACGACCTCTCTGACTCTGTTCATAGCCTTTGCTCCGCCGACCAGTTTGGCCAACCGCGCAATGATCTCCGTCAGCAGGAATAACGGCATAGTTCCAAATAGAGATAGGATCACCCTGCCATAACCAATGCGGTCAGCAATCATGGCCGCGATGGCGCGGGTGACGAAAGGATTGCGCACACCCAGTTCAAAGCATGGATACGGGAGCGAATAGAAAAATTTCGTCAGGATCATTCCCAATTTGTGGTTACGGCCAATCTGCCGGTATACGAGATCGGCATACCGCTGCGGATGACCGTCCAGAATCGCCTCAGCCGCCAGCCGTCCGCTTTTGATCGCGAAGCGAATACCTTCCCCGGAAAATGGATCCACAAGACCGGCCGCATCTCCGACCAGCAGTGTTCGATGTGTGCCGATCGGTTCGCGGCGGCTGTAAAATGGTAATGGATGCCCCTTCTGCGGCTGCCCTTTGATCGAGATGCCATAGCGCGTCATCACGCGCTCCAATGTGGCTTGCAATTCGCCTGGTTTGGGATGCAGCGCGCCAATGCCGATGGACAGATGATCCGATTTCGGAAAGATCCAAAGATAACCTGTGGCTACCTCCCCAAAAATGAACAGCGGTTGATCTGCATAGCGGGCAAAGATGTCTGCGGGAACAACCGCCTCCACCTCAATGGCGCCGGCCATTAATTTCTTCCGCCGTAAACCCACCGAACGCGCAACGACTGAATTGGCGCCATCCGCGGCAATCAGATAGCCGCCTTCGATACGCTCACCTTCAGCAGTTTCAACGATCACGCCATCCGCTCTTTCTTCCACGGCACGCACCGCAACGCCCTGGCGGATCTCAGCCTGTGCGTGTTTTAGCAGGTACGCATCAAAGTCGTCGCGCATGACCATGCGTACGGATTGGTCATGCAGAGGGATCGTGACGCTCTCTGATCCGAAAGCATACGAGAAAGCCTTTACTTTTGATTCAATGACCGCTTCAAACGAAAAGGGAAACTGTTCCAAAATATGGGCGGAGAGACCGCCGCCACAGGCTTTATAACGAGGCAGGGTTTCCTTTTCAAGCACCAACACCCTCATCCCGGCCTGACCGAGAAAATAAGCGGCTGTTCCTCCAGCGGGACCTCCACCGACGACGATCACATCATATTTCTTGTTCATGGTTACTCCTCATCTGCCAACAATAAAAACAGCATGGTTACACATTAAATGATTTTCAACGTTCTCCTGATATAAAAATTATATTCGAGTCAGGTTATCGAGACCAGCGCTATTTGATCCATCGTTCCATAAGCAGTTTGACTTATCGTTTTAGATATTCTACAACCCCCAATTGCGTCGAGCGCCTCCCTCCCATCGCGCAGAATGGATTTGAGTCAATAGCGCTCGTCTTGAAAATTGGATTCCTGTTTTCCCTTTTGATTAATTAATGCGGATGGACATCGCCTTACGCGTTGGATGAAACAACCTGGACACGTGTACCCTGACCCGGCAGATGCAGATATTCCGTATCTGGTGGGAGGGTGGGCCTGCTCCAGCGATAAATGAATTTCGCCGCCTCTGATGGAAGATTCACGCAGCCCCGGCTGCGCGGACGGCCATAGTCATTATGCCAGTAGGTGCCGTGAAACGCGTCGCCGTTCCCGGTGAAGAATGAAACCCATGGTACGCCCGGCAGGTCATAGATATTATCAACCACGTCGCCCTGGTTGGTCATGTGAATGGAGGGGCCTTTGTGATATGTGCTGAAATCGCCAAGCGGAGTCCCGGATCCTTTGGCACCGCTCGAACAGCGCACCGACAACACCATCTGCTCTTCTTCAAAAACCGTGACCAATTGCGTGGCGAGGTTCACGTGGATAAATTTATCGGCGTCGGGCACATACGGAGAAAGCAGGGTCAGTTCATCGTCCGGGATGAGGCGCAGGTTATACGTCGGCACGTAAAAAGATTTCTGCAGGTAATTGTCATAGATTTCGTACCAGGCGCTTTTTTCCTCGCGCGTCACAACGGCTTTCTTTACCCAGTGCGTGCTGCTGTAATATAACCGATAGCCTTTCTTGGCGAGGGTATAAGGCACAAGCCGCGTTTCGCTAATGGGGACGACGATCTCGCCCAGCTGACCCGCCGCCGGAATATCGAAGACCGTTTTCTGGAAACGGGTTTCAACAGGCTGAAGCCAGCCCGAATAAGTATAGCCGTTTTCCACCTGATACCAGGCCTTGTTGTACGGATTGCCATAGCCTTCGTCGCCTTCCACTTCGGCAGTGATGTCCACTACTTGATCCATACCAAAGACACGGATTTCTTTCGCTTTGAACGAGGGCGCGTCATATAGCGGAACGCCGCTCCACGTGACGCGTCCTTGTGAAGCGGGAGGTGTGGCAAAGGCGCGGTCAAGGTGCAGTTCGGAAAGTGCGAGGCCGAGCGCACTGCTTGCGGCAAGTTTGAGGAAGTCACGGCGGGAAAGTTGCTTGAAGGATTCCATAAGTAATTATTCGTAATCTGCACAGCAATTCTCATTACACTTGCGTCGTACGCCAGTGCGGTGTGTCGTTACGAGGAGGGCATACTTCGACAGGCTCAGTACGACGCTTGCTCTTCACGACGAAGCAATCCCTTGTTATTAGGAGACTGCTTCGGCTAAGAACAAGAGCGCCTCGCAGCGACATTATTCATATTGAGAATTGCTGTAATCTGCGAAACAATAAAAACAGGCATGGCTGCAAATTATATTTGGGAAATAATAATCGAGACCAGCGCCATCTGACCCATCGTTCCATAAGCAGTTTGACCTGTTGCTGCCATCCTGTATGGTCATCAAAGTTGAGTACGCAATATAGCCTATTAGATTGATGCGCCTTTTGGCGCTTGTGAAAGTTCACACCAAGTTTGATAATGGTCTGCGATGAAACGTATTGCCTCAATTGTATTGATTGGGTTTGGCCTGTTGTTGCTTATTGCGGCAGCGGCGTGGATATATTTCAATAACTTGATCACTCATCCCGTGGCCGTCCCTTTGCCAGACCAGATCGCAGGTCTGCAAATTACCGATTACACAACCGGTGCTCAAACCGCAGCACAGTTTGAAAATCTGCACAATAAACGAATTCCGTTGACTTCAGGGGCGATTGGTATCTACGGTGATTCCGAAATCACCTTATGGGCGGCTGGGGCTCCTTTGAACTTCATGGCCGCTCGCATGGTGAATGCGATGGAAGAGAAAATTGCAAAGGAAAACTCTCCATTTACACCCCTTGAACAATTCATTGAAGGTGCTCGCACGATCTATGTTTTGGAAGGCATGGGGCAAATGCATTACTACTTCCAATCCAAAAACATGATCATTTGGCTGGCCGCTGACCCGGCTGTCGCCGATATTGCCATACAACAAATCCTGGAGGTTTACCCATGAAAAAATCACATATGTGGATCATGATCTTATGCTGTCTGATCCCGATCGTTGGGCTGGCAGCGGTATTTCTTTTCAAAATCCCTTTGAGTAATGTACTGCTGTACGGCCTGATCCTGCTCTGCCCGCTTTCGCATTTACTGATGATGAAAACCATGGGGCATGATCATTCCTCAACGGAGCCTGATTCCCAACACCAACATCATTCAACTTCCGTAACTGCTCCCACAAAAGAGAAGCAATCATGACCAAGTTACCATTAAACGAACAGGAAGTGCAATCGCCGCCGACCGCCGACCGCAAAAGGATTGGGGTCATCATCACCTTCGCAGTGATCCTGACGCTGCTCGGCCTGTTGGCCTGGGGATTGAAAAAGGCACAGGCGGGACCGCTGGATAATGGATTGGCGCCCGATTTCACCATCACAGATTTTGATGGCAGAACTGCTACGTTGAGTGAGCTACGCGGTCAGGTAGTGGTCATCAACTTCTGGGCCTCGTGGTGTCCGCCCTGCCGCGAAGAAGCCGCGTATTTGGAAGAGACCTGGCGCAAATATGAGGATAAAGGCGTCGTGTTCATCGGTGTCGACTATGTGGACACCGAAAAGGAAGCGCTCGCCTACATTGCCGAATTCGACATCACCTATCTCAACGGCCCGGACATTGGCACGCGCATCTCCCAGGCATATAACATTCAGGGCGTGCCAGAAACGTTCTTCGTCGCCAAGAACGGCGAATTGCGCGGCGTCCACATCGGCCCGATGAAATCCCCCCAACTCGATGAAAAGATCGAAGAATTACTTGCAGAACAATACCCATGAAAACTGGAGCATTCCATGATCGCTGATATCGGTTTGATCACCCTGACCATTGCATTTATCTTTACGGTTTACGCCACTTTCGCATCAGCCTATGGCGGCTGGCGCGGACGCTGGGATTTGGTTGAGAGCGCCCGCAACGCCTCCCTGCTGGCTTTCCCGTTTCTCACGGTCTCGGTCATCGTGATCGTGTATTCTCTTTACGTGCTTGATTTCTCCCTGGCTTATGTCTACGATGTTTCCAGTCAGGCCATGTCGCCCTTCCTGCGCATGGCTGCCCTGTGGGGCGGACAGCAGGGTTCGATCCTCTTCTGGGCCTGGATGATGGCCGGCTTCGTCGCGGCTGTCTTATTGCGAAAGTGGGAACGTGACCGCGAGATGATGCCCTACTTCATTGCCACGGCTATGTTGACCACGGCCTTCTTCGTGGGCGTGGTGTTGTTCATCACGAATCCGTTCATGCGCCTCTGGCACATCGAAGGCGCAGCTGAATTGACCCAAGCCCTCTTTCAGCCAGCCAATTCGATGCCATACTATCCGGAAGATGGCGGCGGCTTGAATCCGCTCCTGCGTCACTTTGGCATGATCGGCCACCCGCCGACCACCTATCTGGGTTTCACAGGATTCGTCATCCCCTTTTCGTTTGCAATTGCCGCGCTGATCACCGGTCAATCACGCGGCGATGAGTGGATCCGCACGACTCGCCGCTGGACCTTAGTCGCTTGGATATTTCTTTCCATCGGTCTGATCCTCGGCGGACGCTGGGCTTACGATGTACTGGGCTGGGGAGGCTTCTGGGGCTGGGACCCGGTCGAGAATGCCATGCTGATGCCGTGGCTGACCGGCACCGCCTTCCTGCATTCCGTGATGATGACCGAGAAGCGCGGCATGATGAAAAGGTGGAACATGGTCCTCATCATCCTGACCTATTCGCTTGCGCTGTTTGGAACCTTCATTACCCGCACCGGCGTAATTAGCTCAGTGCATGCCTTCACCAAGTCCGCGCTCGGGCCGGCCTTCTTTGCTTTCATCGGACTCACCTTCATTGGCTCGGTGACCATCCTCTACCTGCGCTGGGATACCCTCAAATCCGAACATACGCTGGAGAGTTTCATTTCTCGGGAATCGGCATTCGTTCTGCAGAACATGCTTTTTCTGGCGATCACCTTCGTCGTTTTCTGGGGCACAATCTTCCCGCTCATCAGTGAATTGGTAACCGGTATCAAGATCACGGTGGGACCGCCTTATTTCCAAAAAGCCACTGGCCCGCTTTTCTTCGTGCTGGTGATATTAATGGGCATCGCCCCGCTCTTAGCCTGGCGCAAGCAGGCTGTTCGTACATTTGGGAAAGCCATTTGGATTCCATTCATCGCTTCATTGGGGATCGCGGGAATCTGGGGATATACCCACCGCATGCACCCCGCTTCCATCCTTGGACTTTGGCTGGTCACGTTTTCTCTGAGTACGACCCTGGCTGAATTTTGGAAGGGAGTCCAGGCGCGGCACGCGACACGCGGCGAGAATCCATTCACTGCGTTCATCAACTTGATCGGACGCAACCACCGCCGCTATGGAGGTTACATCATCCATTTGAGTGTGGTTCTGATCGCGCTGGGTTTCATCGGCGACGCCAACTTCAAGCTGGAAACTCAGGGTACAGTGTCTTCAGGAGAATCACTAACCATTGGCGACTACCAGTTGCAGTTCGAGCAATTGCGCGCGTATCCCGGGTCTGATGGCCGCGAGATCATCGAAGCGGTGACCACTCTCAGCCAGGATGGGGAAGTGATCCGCACCCTCAACCCGCGCCGCGACTATTTCACAGTTCAACAACAGCCGGTCACCGTGCCGGGGGTCTACTCCACACCGGGTAAGGATGTGTACGTGCTCCTTGTCGGCTGGGACGATAGCGGGCAATCTGCCACCTTCAAGATTTATGTCAACTCGTTCATTAATTGGGTCTGGATCGGCGGGCTGATGATGATCGTCGGGACGATCATTGCCGCCTGGAATACCCCCGGCCAGCGTGAAGCGACCTACGTGCTCAAGCCTGGCGCGTTAACCTCTCATCCCCTTCTTCAGGAGAGTTAACCATGCGAAACATAAAACGAAATTTATTTCTGGTCTTGCTTGCGCTCATTGCCAGCTTTTATGCAGCCAGCGCCGCCTATGCCCAGGAGGGACAACCCGGTTATCCGACTGACAATGATGTCAATCGGATTGCCAAAAAACTATACTGCCCGGTTTGCCCAAACACTCCGCTGGATGTCTGCGAGACCAAAGCCTGCGAAGATTGGCGCGCGCAAATCCGCGACCAGTTGTCTGAAGGTTGGAGCGAGCAACAGGTCATGGATTATTTTGTCGCTCAATACGGCGAACGCGTGCTGGCCGAACCGCAGCGCAAAGGGTTTACGTCGCTGGTCTGGTTCCTGCCATTGACCGCCGTTTTGATTGGAACGGGTGTTGTCTACGAGATTCTGAGGAGTTGGCGGAATCAAAAAACGGCCACAACTGCCGTGCCGCCGCTGCCTGAAATCCCCAAGGAATTGCTCGAAAAGATCGAACGCGAGATACGCGAATTGGACTAATTATGGAGTGCAAATCATGAATAGTATTGCGATCCTGATCGGGCTGGGAATGCTTGGCATTTCGATCCCCTTCGTCATCAGACCCTTCCGACAGAAACATACAAAGAATGTAAATAAAACGAACACCCAGGCTCAAGTTGAAGAGAGCCGCGTCGCTGCTTTGTCTGCGTTACGAGACCTGGATTTCGATTACAAGATCGGTAAAGTGATCGATGAAGATTATATGCCTGCGCGGGCGCAACTGCTGGCGGAGGCGGCTCAATACATCCAGCAGCAAGAGCAAGAGGATGATAGGCTCGAGGCGCTGATTCAAAACCGCCGTTCGTCAAAGGATGCAAACTGTGAAGAATGCGGTACATTTATGGAAGCTGGTCAGCGCTTTTGCGCCAAATGCGGGAAGCCTGTTAATAGCGCTGCCTGTCCTTCCTGCGGGAAAAAAATTCGGGCTGGCGATCTCTTCTGTCCCTCGTGCGGGAGCCGGTTTGAGGCCTGCACTGAGCCGCGTCGAAGTGTCCAGATGGAGGCGGTTGATCATTCATGAAAAAAACCGCCTTTTACTTGTTGATCGGCTTGCTGGTTGTATCGGCGGTTACGACGCGTCCAGTCCTTGCTCAAACTGAAAGGCCGCCCGCTGGTGCGCTGGGCAAAGTCATGGGGACGATCATCAACCAGAACACAGGCACGGTTGTGGCGGAAGAAATGGACGTAATGCTGCACGTCCTCGATCAGGATTTTACTGACGCAGGCATGTTGCATGGGCAATCCCAATCGGACGGCACGTTCCTTTTCACCGACGTGGCATTTGATGAACAACTGCAATACGCTGTCATGGCGACCTATGATGGTGTAACTTATTTTTCTGAAACGACCGCGGTGGATCTGACTTCCATGCAAGTCGCGCTGGATGTGCCGGTTTACGAAAGCACGTCCGACCTGGCGGGCGTGCAGGTGGATCAAATGCACGTGCTGTTCAACTTCGCCGAAGACGGGCTGGAGACAAAGGAGATTTATATCCTTTCCAATAACGGTGAACGCACGGTGAAGGATGTTTACAAATTGGAAGGGGATAAGTCTGCAACATTCAAGTTCCCACTGCCGTCCGGCGCAGACTTTATCTTTTTCAAGCCTGATGATCAGGATCGCTTTGTTAAATTCGATGGAGGGTTTGCTGATACCTATCCGATCCTGCCTGGAACGCGATCGGCGCAAATCATGGTTAATTATCTCGTGCCTTTTTCTGAGGAAGGAACTTATTCGTACACGGCTCCTTTGAATATCGCTCGCATGAACCTTTTGATCGAGCAGGATGCAAATATGTCCTTACAGGGAAGGGGGCTGGCAGGGCCGGAACAAATGGCGCTTCAGGATGGCAAATCTTATCTGATCTATTCCTACTCAGACCTGCGCGCGGGGCAGACCGTTGAGGTTTCCTTCAGCGGGCAGGTCAATAGCGAAGACAAAATGGTGAAAGAACCAACGATTCCGCTTGCAAGCGGCGCGGCCTTTCTCGGTATTGCGATGATCGGCTTTGGGGTTTGGTGGTGGCGCAGACCCGGAAATGACCAGGGCGAGGACGATGAGATTGACGTTCAAGCCGGTGGGACAACGCTGGATGAACTGATCGCCGAGATCGCCCGGCTGGACGAGGAACATGAGCGGGGCAGTCTCAGTTCCGAGGAACACCAACATCAGCGGCAGGAACTGATGCAGAGGGCGAAACGTCTCTTATAAATGAGAAGACCCAAATTTGCCGGCTCCATTCTGATCCTTCTGATTGTGTTTTTACTGGGGATCCCCGCGATCTATAACCTGCCTCCAGTTCAAGAACGATTGGGCTGGAGGGTTGCTGAACTGTTCGCGCGTTTCAAATATGCACTCTCACCTCCTGAACAGATTGTCTTTGTACCCGAGGAAGACAGCATGTTGTCACCTCAGACAGCATCTTCTCGATCCACTCCACCAGCCCCTCTTTCGGCCACAACCACACAAACCCCCACTGCCAAACAACCTGCCTCTTCTCCCGCATCCCCAGCATTGACATCAATCCCGAAAAACATACAACTCACTGGCTTTCAACACGAATATCAGACTTGGAATAACTGCGGGCCTGCCACCCTGGCGATGGCGCTTTCGTACTGGGATTGGGAGGGCGACCAGCGTCTCATTGCCGCCTTCACCAAACTCAACCCTCGCGATAAGAACGTCATGCCTTATGAACTCGCAGCTTACGTTGAAGAAGAGACCCAGCTTAGGATTGTATCCAGAGTGGGCGGCGATGTTGAGTTACTCAAACGCTTCATTGCCTCCGGAGACTACCCATAATCATCGAGAAAGGCTTTGAGGGGCGTGACTTCGACGGCTGGATGGGTCATTATGTGTTGGCGACTGGTTACAGTTACCAAGATCAAACCTTTACTTTACAAGATTCCTATTATGGACCTGATCAGGTCATGGGTTACGCAGACTTGGAATCATACTGGCGGGCATTTAATTTCACTTATCTCGTGGTTTATCCGTCTGAACGCCAGGTGGAGATAACAGCAGTATTAGGTTCCCATTCCGATGAAGAGTACAACTACCGCTATGCCGCTCAAAAAGCTTCTGATGAAATTTACACCCTCACCGGCCGCGATCAGTTTTTCGCCTGGTTCAACCGTGGTACGAATCTGGTAAGCTTGCAGGATTATGCCGCCGCGGCGGCGGCCTACGATCAGGCATTTGCGCTTTATCCAAGCATCCCCGAGAAAAAAAGACCCTGGCGAGTGATGTGGTATCAGACTGGGCCATATTCAGCTTATTACTATTCCGGGCGTTATCAGGACGTAATTGAATTAGCCAGCATAACATTGGATGCAATGAGCGAACCGGTTCTGGAGGAAAGTTATTATTGGCGCGCCCTGGCACGCGAGGCTTTGGGCGATATTGAGGGGAGCCATCAAAGATCTTCGGTCCGCCCTGAATTATCACCCCGGCTTCGAGCCGTCTTTGACACGACTTGAGCAGCTAAGGTTCACCCCGTGAATTCCATAACCAGAGCTTTCTGTCAGACATGAGACTCTTTCATGGAAAATCCGACATTATTTCATCTTTCTCAGGGCAATGACACAGTCAACCTCATCCAAAACCGTATATTGTAAACCGCCACTCCCAATTGTTGCCACAATTGGAGTATCTCGTAAATCGCTTTCAGTTGTCAAACTTTCCATTATGGCATCAACGCGTTGGATATCATCCTGCACCTGGAAGAGCAGACTTCGAGTAGAGACAACTCGCAATGTGGGAAATGGATGACGCATGTTGGCTGTCCTGCCAGGTCCGGTACATTTATATCCTTCGGGCGATGAAGTCCAGTACATCAATCTTGGTCAAAATACCGACAGGACGTTCCCCTTCCGTGACAAGAATGACCGGGGATTCAAAGAATTTTGGCAGTACATCCTCCAGGAAAGCATGAGCTGTAAAGACGGGAATGGATTGCTCAACAATGGATTCGATGGTCTCCTCGGGCACATGAGTATGCCGGGCTTCAAATAAATGCTTCAGCAAATCCACCTCAGCCACCAGACCAGCCAGGGTTCCGTCAGCCTTCAAGACAGGCATCTGCGATATGTCATGTTCTTTCAGTCGGGTGATCACTTCTGTCATGCGATCCGTTATAGAGGCGGTAAACAACTCCGGATGGGTTTTACCAGCCAGCACCTCGCTCAAGCGAATCGTCTCCCATTCGGATTCCAGGAATCCGTTTTCCCGCATCCATTTGTCATCAAAGACCTTGGACAAATAGCGTGAGCCCGAGTCAGGAAAAATGACGACAGCGAGGCGATTGGGCGATAGCTCTTGAACATATTGCATTGCCGCCGCAAGCGCCGCACCCGATGAAATGCCGCAAAATATGCCTTCTTCTTTGACAATCCGGCGTGTCCACTGGAAAGCCTCTTTATCCGTCACACGGATGACCTCGTCAATGACTGACAGGTCCAGCGTGGAGGGGAGAAAATCCTCACCAATGCCTTCGATCTTATAGGGTCTTGCAACGGCATCATCCGGGATGCTCCCCTGTTGCCAGGTCTCCAACAAGATTGAACCTGTGGGATCCACGCCAATGATTTTTATGGCGGGGTTTTGTTCCTTTAAATATCTTCCAATTCCGGAAATAGTCCCACCCGTTCCCATGCCGATGATTACATCCGTCACCTGGCCGCACGTCTGCTCCCAGATCTCCGGTCCTGTTGTCAGATAGTGGCTGCGAGGATTTTCTGGATTATGGTACTGGTTGGCAAGGATTGCGTTGGGAGTTTCTGCAACAATCTGTTTGGCAACACTGTAATAAGAGCGCGGATCATCCGGTTCCACGGCTGTTGGCGTGATCAAAACCCTTGCGCCGAATGCTCGCAGGAGCTGGATTTTTTCCTGGCTCATTTTATCCGGCATCACAAAGACTGATTTATATCCCTGTATCGCGCAAACGATAGCCAACCCTACACCGGTGTTGCCGGAGGTGGCCTCTACTACGGTTCCGCCGGGTTTGAGGCATCCAGACTGTTCCGCGTCAAGAATCATATTGAGGGCAATACGATCTTTTACGGATCCGCCAGGATTGAAGAATTCCACTTTTGCATACAGTGGACATTGCATGTGTGTGGCAATGCGGTTTAATCGTACAAGTGGAGTCTTGCCGATCGTCTGCAAAATGCTTTCATGGACATTCAGTGACTCTGAAACCAAAGATGAAGTTGCTGTCATTTTATGCTCCTTGAGGTTGGGATTTTGATGTTTTGGCATAACAAAAACCGCCCAGACGGGCGGCCGGTGGGCGGTTTGTTCGATCGAGGTTGGTCTAACCAACTATATCGTGTTCAGCCTATCCGGAACTTAAAGCCCGCGCAAAAGGTTGCGCACAGGTACAAGAACAGAACAGACAGAATCGAGAGAGCATCATTATTGTGAATATTATCACGCCTGTTGGCTAAAAGGAATAGGCACTTTTGCTTATTCCAGTCATGGACTAATGAAGGCAGGTTATTGTTAGCGAATGATGTTTTCTACCCATAGAAGACCGCTTTGAGTTAGAAAACATCCCCACGCCGGCGATACCACAGCCAGCCGATCAGGACGCCTGCCAGGCCGCCGGCCAACCCGGAAAGCCAATGATAAGGGTGAGAATAAGCATCAAGCACGATTCTAGCGACCACGTAACTTGCAAACGCGAGGCCAATCATCCAGAAATAGACCACAGCCGGCCATTCCCTGGATTTTTCATCTTTTTTTCTTTTGGTGATTCGAACTTTGCTCATTGTTTTGCTCCAAAAATTATAAGTGGCCAGGAAATAAGTATCTATATAAAGAACCAGCAAAGGGGCGGCTGTTATAAATTGCCCAACCGCCCTCTTGTTTTTCAAGCAGTGCTACTGGTTATAATCGCCGTGTTCGTGCGAAGCGGCAGCGTACTTCTCTGGATCAGCATCAAAGGACTTTTTACAGCCAGGTGAGCAGAAGTAATAGGTCTGCCCTTTGTACTCAGACATGCCAGCCGCAGTCTTAGGATCCACATCCATACCACAAACGGGGTCTTTATGCATTTGAGTTTATCTCCTTTCTATTTGGATTATCAGTGGTCCGTCAGAGAGTAACAAGGATATCTGGGAACTCAATAAGCATAAAAAGCAGCATAGGCGAGAAAGCCTCCCAATGCCAATATGATCAACAGGATTACCCAGCCGATGGGGGTGGACATCATCCCAGCCATCATGGCCATACCGCCCATGGCCATTACACCGCCAAGCAGCAGTACAATCGCGATCAGCAAAATGACACCTATCACGATGAGCAGGATATTTCCGGAATCCATTTTTCCTCCTTTCAGATCGGTGGGAAGCAAGATCCTTCTCACCGATCTCGTAAACGCATATTTATCCGCTATTCCCGCGCTGGACAAAGTAGTTGTACGGCAAGGCGATTAAGGCCGCCGCATACAGACTATAGCCAACCAGCCAGAGCAGACCGATCAGGAACCCGCCTGCGGTTAGCGGCCAGGTGAAGCCTGGCAGCAATGGCTGCCAGGCCTGATACATCGTCCAACCGAACAACAGGTCACCGGCGATGCAAAGCACATAACTGACGACCAAAGCGATCAACAATGTAATCGTCAATGCTCGAAAATTGATTGTAGCTTTCATTTCAACCGTCCTTCCAAGGCTATCATTTGTTTTGCCATTGTTTCTTCACGCGCGAGATAACAACCGGCATTGAGACAATCAGGCTGAGCAGTCCAACCCAGATCGTACCACCGATGCGCGCCATTAATGGATAACTGCCAGTCAATGCAGTTACCAATAGGAAGAGCAGCGCTGCCCCAATCGAGATCGGCAAATAGATCAATGCGCTCTTCTGCGCAACTTCTTTTTCAACTTGTTCGTGTTCCATAGGTTCCTCTTTGTAATCAATCATTTCCGATGGATGCGGATACAGGTCGCAATTGTTCATTACCGCTGCCCTGCCTGGATTTATGTTCGCGACCCACCGAAGGCTTGAATCCTTTCAGCAGAAGCGTGTTGAGCGTGACAGAGATGGAACTGACTGCCATCATCAAGCCAGCCAGCTCGGGGCTGATGATGACCGAGGCGAAGGTATAGAACAGTCCCGCGCCCAGCGGAATGCCCAGTACGTTGTAGAAGAACGCC
Organism: Anaerolineales bacterium; assembly: GCA_030680795.1. Taxonomy (GTDB): domain Bacteria; phylum Chloroflexota; class Anaerolineae; order Anaerolineales; family Villigracilaceae; genus Villigracilis. The sequence continues at coordinate 47,870 of JAUXUL010000042.1, forward strand.
CAGAACAGGTTTTGCTTGACCTTGCGCATAGTAGCCTTGGCCACTTCCAGCGCCACGACCACATCGCGGATGTCGTCCTTGATCAGGATGATGTCGCCGGTCTCTTTGGCTACGTCTGTGCCGGAGCCAATTGCCATGCCCACTTCGGCTTGTGCCAGCGCGGGGGCATCGTTCACACCGTCGCCAACCATGGCCACCTTCTTGCCCTGCGCCTGTAGTTTCTTGACTTCCTCAGCCTTATCCTGTGGCAGGACTTCAGCCAACACACGGTCAATGCCCACTTTGCGGGCAATCGCATCCGCCGTACGACGGTTATCGCCGGTAATCATGGCGACTTCCAAACCCAATTTGTGCAGGCGACGGACTGCATCGGCCGAATATTCCTTGAGAGTATCCGCCACCGCGATCAGGCCAGCCGCCTGCCCGTTCAGGGCTACAAACATCACGGTCTTGCCGTCAACCTCCAATGTTTCAGCCTGCGACATCAATTGACTGAAGTCAATACTGCGTTCGCGCATCAGCTTGCGGTTGCCCAGCAGAATTTCAGAGCCTTCGGCCTTCGCTTCCACACCGTGACCGGGGATGGAGTTGAACGCCTCAGGCTCGGTCAGTTTTAGTCCCCGATCATGCGCGCCGCGCACAATGGCTTCACCAAGTGGGTGTTCAGAATTTTTCTCGGCGATGGCGGCCAGGCGAAGAACAGTTTTGATTTTCGCGTCAGAACTTGAAAGCCGGGAGTCTTCCAGCTTCCATTCGTAGCCTGCAATCACATCCGTCACCGAAGGCTCGCCCTTCGTCAACGTGCCGGTCTTATCAAACACAATCGTCTGAATCTTGCTGGTGTTCTCGATAGCCTCTGCGCCCTTGAAGAGCACGCCGAACTCGGCGGCTTTGCCAGTCCCAGCCATCATGGCTGAAGGCGTGGCCAACCCGACCGCACATGGACAAGAGATGACCAGCACCGTGACGCTCAACAACAACGAGAACCCAAACACGCCGATCTCTCCCAGCTTGTAAGGCGACATGATGAAGCTGGAATTCGGGTCAAAGAACATCTGGTATCCAAAGAAAAACCAGAATAGGAATACTGCCACTGCCAGCAGGTGCACGCCGAGGATGAAATGCCCGGCCACCCAATCTGCCAGTTTCTGGATGGGCGCTTTGCTGGCTTGCGCGTCCTCCACCAACTTGATGATCTGCGCCAAGGCGGTCTCTTTGCCAACGCGCGTGGCCTTGAACTTGAACGCGCCGGTCTTGTTGATCGTCCCGCCGATGACCGCATCGCCAGCCTTCTTCTCGACGGGCATGCTTTCGCCAGTCAGCATGGCCTCATCCACGGCCGAATAACCATCCACGACTTCGCCATCCACTGCGATGGACTCTCCTGGACGTACCAGGATCAGATCTTCGATCTCGACCTCGTCAGCAGGGATTTCCTGCTCCTGACCATTTCGCATCACACGCGCGACTTTGGGTTGGAGCTTCATCAATTTGCGGATCGCCTCTGACGTCCGCCCGCGCGTCAACGCCTCGAGCCAGCGGCCAAGGATGATGAATGCCGTCAGCAGGGCCGCGCTCTCGAAGAAGGTCGCGCCCTCGCCGCCGAAGCCGGCCTTGGGGAAGAGTGTATTGATCACGGCAATCCCATAAGCCGCGCCGATGCCGGTTGCATAGAGCAGGTTCATATCGGTCACGCCATGTTTGAGGCCGCGCCAGGAGTTGGTAAAGAACTGCCGGCCGGGACCAAACACAATGGGCGTGGTCAGCAGGCCGATCACCCATTTATACGAAAGAAATTCAGGAACGAAGGCCTTGAGCGGACCAAGCATTTCGTAGAAGGTACCGATCATGACGATCAGGCCGATCGTGCCGGCGATGATCAGGTTGCGGCCCTGGCGCTTGATCTCTTCCTCGCGCGCCTGGCGTTCGCGGTCGAGGGCATCCACACCTTCGCTGCGTTCCTGCGCTTCGTAACCGACTTCGCGCACGGCGCGCTTCATGCCGGAGGTGGAAACCAGGCCGGGGATATAAGTGACGCGCGCTGTATTGAGTCCCAGGTTGACGACTGCCTCCTGCACGCCGCGCAGTTCCTTGAGCGCGCCTTCCACGTGGTCCACGCAGGAGGCGCAGGTCATGCCGCTTATATCGAGGGTCAGTTCGGCGGTCGCTACAGCGTAGCCCACACCGTCCACGGCGCGCCACATGTCGGCCAGGTTGACGCGCTGAGGGTCGTACGAGAGATTCGCTTTATTGGTCGCCAGGTTGACGGTCACATTCGAGACGCCCGGCAATTCATTGAGCGCGCCTTCCACGTGCGAGACGCAGGAGGCGCAAGTCATGCCCGAGATGGGCAAAGTCAGATCTGATAGAGTTTGAGTCATGGGTTAACCTCACTTTTATGATTGGAATATTTTATGAAAGTTGTGTAGAAGGATTGAAGCCGCTTCAACTCAACCATTCGCTGTTTGGGAGAGGGACTGTCCAGGATGACAGCCTGGCCCCAGCCGCGCGCATGGCGGCGTCAACCGCCCCAAGTTGATGGAGCAGCTGCTCGCATGGTTCGCCCGCTTCCGCCATTTTGATGACCGCGTTCAAATGCCCCGCCGCGCAGCGCAGACGCTGTAAGAATTCAGGGTGCGGATCGAGATTCTTCATAAGCTGCCTCAACAGGAGCAAGCATGTTAGGGAATTGTTGCCGCAGGGCGCGGCGGATGGCCGCCTCCGCGTGTGGGTTGGCACGCCCTCCCGCAGGACTTACCAGGGAAAGCCAGGTTCTGTCATCCTGTCCGTGGATCACCAGTGTGACAGGATGCTCCTTCTTTTGATAAATAAGGAGGACGATCATTTGGCAGTTGCAGTTCGCGGTTCCGTGATTCGGGCAGGGACAGTCGGAATGAGCCAGGCGGGCGACTTGCAGGTCGAACGTTTGCACGACGCGAAAGCCAGCGCCCGTCAACTTTTCGTTGACCCAGGCCTGGACCTGTTCGCAGGTTTGATCGAGAGTCAAAAAGGGGATTAAAGCGCTCATTCCATAGTTCCTGTTATTGCCAGTATAGACGAACGATTGTTAAAGCCATAGCGCTAAATCCCCCGTTCCGAGATAGGCATTTTCGCTTATGCGATCACAGATTGGCGTGCTATAATTTATTCAGTATTTTTAACCTGTCGCCGTATAATGTTCTAAATTGTTTGGGCGGTGAGGCGGCGGGGAAATCCACCCAAAAGCCGTTATGTGGTCGCCGTATAATCCCCGGTTAGCCCGCGCGGCCAAGTCCTGCCAATAAGGAGATGTCGTATGCGCAACGAATTCACAGCGATTATCGAAAGAGATAAAGAGTGGTACATAGCCTATTGCCCAGAGATTCCCGGATCTAATGGGCAAGGACGCACCATTGAAGAATGTCGAAAAAATCTTGCCGAAGCCATTGCTCTCATTCTTGAAGATCGGCGAGAAGACATGTTGCGTGGAATTCCCGATGATGCCGTGAAAGAAATGGTCATCGTGCAGTGAAGCGTGAGTCTTTGTTGCGGCATCTGCGCAAACACGGGTGCTACCTCAAGCGGGAAGGCCGAGCCCACTCCCTATGGTGTAATCCCAAAACAGGAGCGGTTGAAGCTGTGCCACGCCATACGGAAATCCCCAATCGGCTTGCCAAAAGGATTTGTCGTAACTTGTCTGTCCCGGAGATCGGCGGTTAAGTGGGGAAGGGTATTTTATCGCGTTTGGAGAGTGGGCAAGATTGCTACACTATAAGAGTTGAGTTAATCTTTGGGAAATATCAGGAAGGTTACGGTAACGTTGAAAAAAGCAAATACTTTCCAGCTTGTGAAAAAATCTTCCCGCTTGACGCGCCCGCGGCGCGACTGGGCGCGGTCTACGTCCGTGCAGGGGGAGATGGATGAGAAGTTGAGAGAGTGGGAGAGGGCGCAGGGATGATGGCATTAAGGAATGTAAGGTGCAAAAATGGAAAAAATCAAAAAGGCATTAACGCGCTCATTCTGAATCCTATTGCTCCCAGTATAGACCGATGGGTTTTAAAGCCATAGCGCTAAATCCCCCATTCGGAGATAGGCATTTTCGCTTATGCACTGAACTTAGTAAAATGTCCCGAAGGCGATGTCCTGAGCGAAGTCGAATGGTTTTCTGGAAAAGCGTTGTTGGGACACTTAAGCCTTCGGGACGGTGTGTAAATATTCAAAACAAAAAGGGCTGTCTTTTTGGGACAGGTTTGATGTGTTCATGCGCTCCAACCAGGCGCGGCGCATTTTGTTTGTGGGAGAATGCGAACTGCAAACAGCGATTTTTTAAGATAGTCACCTTTTCCGCCCCTTGAAATTTATGAACATGCGTGCTATTATGGCTTCGCACATGCGTTCTAAGAACGTATTTTATGAAAGGAGAAAAAATGGAGATTCACAAGAATTTGGGCGGGGACTCTAGCGTAAGAGCATATGAGATTGGAATCGACTCGATAAGAGTTCTATTTACTGATGGCTGGACGTATTTATACACTTATCAAAGTGCCAGACGTGAAATCGTCGAACAAATTAAAAATTTGGATATTGCGGGGTACGGGCTTAAACAGTTTTATCATGAGACATGCCAAACACAACTATGCGGATAAGTGGAGGTAATTTTCATTGGTTGATAAGAATAAGAGAAAAAATGGAAAAGAAAATTAAACATCTTGAAATGATCCAGAATGTTATTGAACGAATGGGAAATAACTCATTTCTCATCAAGGGTTGGAGTATTACTTTAGTATCGGCAATTTTTGTGGTGGCAATTCAGGGAGAACAAAAAATATTTGCCCTGTGGACGTTATTTCCAGCATTAATATTTTGGCTCCTGGACGGGTTTTACCTTCGTAAAGAACGATTGCTCAGGGCTTTATATGACCAGGTTAGAAAATTGGATGAAAAGAAAATAGACTTTTCCATGGACACTTCCAATATAGTAAACGGGAAAATTCCTAGTAAAGGAACAGGTTTTCTTAGTGCCATTTTTTCAAGAACCCTGCTCCCCTTTCATGGGGGCATGATTCTGGCAATTGCTATTGCGGCAATCGTATTCTTGTATTTCTAAAATCAAACAAAAGAAAGGAAAATCAAAATGACCAGAAGAGTGTTCTTTAGTTTTCATTACCAGCGAGACGTATGGAGGGTAAATCAAATTAGAAATCTTCCAGAAATTATCGGAACATCTGCGGCAGGCTTTCAAGATGCTTCGCTTTGGGAGAAAGCCAAAAAAGAGAGTGATGCCGCGATAAAGAGAATGATAGATAACGCGCTTGATGGAACATCGGTTACAGTGGTTTGTGTGGGAAATCAAACAGCAAATCGCGAATATGTTGACTATGAAATTACCAAATCCCTTGAACGCGGAAACGGATTGGTTGCTGTTCAAATACACCATCTAAAAGCCCAAAATGGGCAGGTCGATTCTCCTGGGGTAATTCCTTGGAAGATAACCCATAATGGTTTCAAGGCATATAAATATGTGGATAGCGACTACCTGTCCAAATGGATTGAAGAGGCCGCAAAAATTGCGGGAAAATAATAGCGGAGCACATCATGCTTACAGAAGTCGAATTGCGAAATTACCGCTTTCAGTTTCAGGAGTCTGCATATAAAGCATTGACAAAGTCAAGTGCGGAGGTATCTATCTTTTTATCACATAGCCATAAAGACAGAGACCTGGTTGAAGGATTTATCAATTATCTTGCAAACTCAATCAAAATTAAGATTTACGTTGATTGGCAAGATTCAGATATGCCCACTGTAACCAATCGCGAAACTGCTCACCGAATAAAGAACAAAATCCATGACATGAATTATTTCCTTGTTTTGGCAACAAAAAACGCTATGAATTCAAAGTGGGTTCCGTGGGAAATCGGTATCGCAGATCAAACTAAGCCAATTGACAAAATCGCGATAATTCCAATTGCTGATCCTGAAGGCAAGTTTCACGGAAATGAATATTTGCAGTTGTATCCTCATGTAGAACCAGGCACGTTAAAGTCAACTGGCGAAAAAGTGCTAGCAATATTTGATGATAGAGAAGAAACAGGAACAAATATTAGATACTGGCTTACTCATCAGTGACTTTGAATAGTTACTTTTATTTTGCCTGTCCTTAATCAACCAACTCTGGTTATTACTGCTTCGAGCAGTTTCGCCGGATTAGTATTTTTTCATGCTATACTCTCCCCAATCGCAGGGGAATCCCCCGCTAGAAACAAGCAACTCCCCCAAAGTCAACCTATTTTCACCAGCCAAAGGAGGCTACCATTAGCGTGAAATTCAATGTTGTCGAGCGCGGCAATCCGTCCAACCCTGCCGCGCCCAAAAAGTTAAAACCCGTCCATCGAATCCAGCGGACACGAGACCATGCGCCAACTAGCGGAGCAAATTGCACAGATTTCCACCGTTTCCAGCGTGGATACAATGGCGGTGCTGGAAGCCCTGCTGACCATAATCCCACAGGAATTATCAGCGGGCAACATCGTGGAATTGGGCGATTTCGGCAATTTCTGGCTGAAAGCCAACGCCGACGGTGCGGATACCGCCGATGCCGTGCGCTCCAGCCAGATCACCACGCTCCTGCCGCGCTTCAATGCGGGCAAGGAATTCAAGAAGGTGCTGGATACCATTGAGTTTGAAAAGGCGTAACTTACCAGGCTCCCGATGCTAAAATGGCTTCGGGAGCCTTTTTAAAACCTTCCAAGGAAGGTTTTAAATCCTTCCTTGACTCGTTGGGAAACCTTCCTTGGAAGATTTGCGAAGTGGGTGGACTATAATTAACCTATCAGTGATTGACATGTTCATGTGTATCAATCAGACGCGGAGAATTTTTCATAGGCTATAATGCTTTAAATATTCAACTCGGAGCAAAAGATAATGAAACTTAATCAACATGAAATCGCAGACATCGTTGAACGTTTGCAAAGTGGGGAAAATTTGCCCGATGATTACAAATATAAACTTTTCCCTGTTACCCAAAAGGAATACGAATTGGTTTACGGCGGTAAGATGCGCCGTGAAGATATTTTAGCCAATGAAGATGGCGTGTTTCCCGTTCCGTTGCAAATAGAAAAAATCTATAATGGCTCACGCAAACACTGGAAAGATGGCTGGCGCAATATTATTGCTTTTGGCGATAATCTTCAATTTTTGAAAACAATTTATGAAAACAAAGACCTGCTTATCAAAAACAAAGTCAAGGGAAAAGTAAAACTGATTTATATTGACCCGCCGTTTGGGACAGAAAGTGATTTTAGCAACAAGAATAATCAAATTGCATATACTGACAAAACAAAAGGAGCAGAGTTTGTAGAATTCTTGAGGAGACGTTTAATTTTAGCAAGATCAATTATGGCGACAGATGCCACTATTTGTGTTCATTTAGACGCTAAAAAAGGGCATTACATAAAAGTATTAATGGATGAGATATTTCCTGAGTACCAATTTGCAGAAATTGTTTGGGTCTGCGGGTTAATGGGCTCAGGTAAATACTATCCAAAGTCTCACGAAACAATTTATTACTACAAACATCCAGACGCTTACTTTAATGCGCCTACTCGAATAGGTTATTCAGAGAGAATAACAAAAGCATTGAAAAAAGATAGAAAGGGTTGGTATTACGAGAGAGGAAGAGAAAGTAGTGGCGGAAGCCAGTATTTAAAGACCTATATCTCCTCAAATCCAAATCTTTCAAAAGAAGATGCCATAGAAGATGCAAACGAGAATAGACCACAAACGGCTTGGGATGTTTGGATGGGGAAAGAAGATTTAGCAACTAAATTTAATGATATAGCCACAGGAACATATGCTTATACACAAAATGAAAGTTACGGATACCCAACTCAAAAACCTGAAAAACTATTAAAAAGAATCATTGAGGCGTCAACAAAGCCAGGCGATTTAATTCTTGACTTCTTTGGTGGTTCTGGCACAACTGCTGCCGTAGCAGAGAAACTTGAAAGAAAATGGGTCGTTTCCGACATTGGAAAATTAAGTTTATATACCATCCAAAAAAGGATTCTAAATATCCATAACAGTTTTTCTCTTTTGGATTTTAATAATAAACATGGCGATATAGCCAAAAGTTTTGTCACAGTCAACACAGGACATTACGATTTAGAAAAGGTATTTCAACTTCAGCAAAAGGAATATGCAAAGTTTGTAATGGACTTGTTTGAAGTTGAGCCGAAAGAAAAGACAATTGGCGGCATTAGTATTAATGGAGAACGAAAAGATGGCTATAACGTCATTATTTGGGAATATTGGAAATTCAAGGATGCGGCAGTAGACGAAGAATATCTGCATGATTTGCATGGCTATATCGGTAACAAAGCGGGTAAACGCGTGTATATCATTGCGCCAGCGTCTTATGTAAGTTTTATCAGTGACTACTACGAAATAGATAAAGTTCGTTATTACTTCCTGAAAGTGCCCTATCAAGTTATTCGAGAATTGCATAAAGTTCAATTCAAGAAATTCCGCCAACCACAAAGTAAAAATAATGTCAACGACTTGGAAGACGCTGTTGGTTTCCATTTCATGCGTCAGCCAGAAGTGAAAAGTAGTATTTCAGTGATTAGCAAAGAGGTTCAAGTTACCATCAAAAAATTCCTGTCAGATTTTACCGAAGATGAAACTGGTCAGGACATGGAAAATTTCGAAAGTCTTTCAATGGTTTTGATAGACAAGAACTTTAACGGCAATGAATTCGACATGGACGAATACTATTTTGCGGATGATTTATTGCCCAAGAAGAAAAAGAAGAGCAATGACGATGCCGAGCAAAATTTGAAAGAAGAACTGAAACACACAAAAGAAATTAAACTACCCGCCATCCCCCTGAAAGAGTGCGGAAAACGCATGATGCTGATTTATGTTGATGTTTATGGGAATGAGTTTAAAGAAGAATTCAAGGTGAAGTAACCATGCAGGAAATTAAAATCTACAAAACGGCAGACCTTGTGTTGCAGGTCAATAAAAACTACGACCCCGCGAAACTAAACCTTGCGGCGTGGGATCGTTATTTGGATATTCTTTGTGTTGACAGACAATTTCAAAAGGAATCCATCCAAAAAGCAATTATCTTTTTAGCGTCTGGATTGTATAAAGATATTCGAGATGTTGTTACTGAAAACTACAATAATGCCCGCAATACAGAAATGCGAAGTCGGTATAACACAATAGATGACTATCTGCGTCAATTGCAATTACCCAATAAACTTTCTGCTACGATTGATCTTGCTACAGGCACGGGCAAGAGTTACGTCATCTACGGAATTGCTCAAATTATGCTTGGTTTGGGCTTGGTAGACCGCGTTTTGGTTCTTTGTCCGTCGTTGACCATTGAAGACGGCTTGCTGGAAAAATTCATGGCTCTAAGTCAGGATGCGACCCTGCTTAAAGCCATTCCCGAAGAAAGCAAATGGAAAAACCCATCCATCAAAACCGCCGAAGTCACCATCAAGGAAGGTGATATTTGTGTTGAAAATATTCATGCTGTTTATGAAAAAACAGGTTCATCCATCAAAGACAGTTTTGCGGGCAACGGAGAGCGAACTTTGGTTTTGAATGATGAATGTCATCATATTTTCAATACGATTGAAGGCAGATACAAAGAAAGTCAGAGTTTGAAAAAATGGAAAGAATTCTTGATTAGCCCCGATTACAACTTCAAATATATTCTGGGTTTTACTGGCACGGCTTACATCAAAGACGAATATTTCAATGATGTCATTTATCGTTATTCCTTGCGTCAGGCAGTAAATGACAAAATGGTAAAAATGGTGGAGTACGTCAGCAAGAATGATGATGCTGATCCAGAGATTAAGTTTCAGGAAATCCATGACAACCATCGGCAAAACGTAAATCAATATCGCAAAGTAAAACCTTTGACAATTCTTGTCACGAAAGATATTACTGGCGCTAAACGGCTGGCAACTGAACTTTCTGATTTTTTGGCAGATAAGGAAGGATTGGATTTAGAGAAAGTTGCAGAGAAAGTCTTAATCGTTACATCAGCCAATGAACATAAAGTCAATGTTCGCAAACTCAAAGAAGTTGACAACCTGTATAACAAAGTCGAATGGATCGTTTCCGTTTCCATGCTGACCGAAGGTTGGGATGTGAAGAACGTCTTTCAAATTGTTCCTTGGGAAGACCGCGCTTTTAATTCCAAATTACTCATTGCTCAAGTTTTAGGGCGTGGCTTACGAATTCCCCCCGCTTATCAAAGCCCTCAGCCAATTGTCAAAGTATTTAATCATGATGCCTGGAGCAGAAATATTCGCGGTTTGGTGGATGAAATTTTGGAAATAGAAATGAAATTGATTTCATCACCTTTGGCAGATGGTGAGAGAACCAAATATCATTTTGAAGTTTTCAACATTGACTATACTCGAAATCCGCAGGAGAAGTTTTCCGAAAGAAAGCATGATGAATTTGATTACACAAAAGGTTATATAAAACTTCAATCGCAAATTGAAGATTTTGAGAAAGACACGGAATACACCAACCTTTTGGGCGTAAGTGAAAGTAAAAACACCCTGATTCACTATGCCACTTATACGGTTGATGAAATCGTTAGTAAGATTTTCTCTGAATTACGATTGCGCGAGTGGGAAGGCAAAATTTTGAAGTTGCCCACAGGGAATTACTCGAAAGAAAACTTGCCGCCTAAAGAAGAAATCAAGAAAATAATTCGCCAGTCAATGGAAGAAGTTGGTATCAAAGGCGATAGGTTGACTGAAACTAACAAAATCAAAATTTTGAGTAGTTTTAATACCTTGTTGCGCAAAACTGGTAAAACGACTTTCTACGAAAGAAAAGCAAAAGAGCCATTTGCGATCAGCACACGAAATATAGATAAAGAGAGTATGGCTGTTGGGAATTTACGAAATAACGCAACAGTGTTTTTCTCATCAGAATACGCAAAAGAATTGGAAATTGAACTGAGAGAAATACTGAGCGCAGTCGATGAAGATGAAACTTTTCCGAAGTATGCGGCTAAAGAAGTTAGTAAATTCTTACTAAAAACTCCTCTTGATTTGGTTTTTGCTCGATATGAACCAGAGAGAAAATTCGTTGAGCGACTCTGTAAAACCGAAAACTCGCAGATTATTAATGCTTGGATTAAGAGCCGAGATATAGGCTTTTACTCCATTGAATATTCAATGACATCGAGCGCTGGAAAACATTCAAAGACTCAAACCTTCAATCCCGATTTTTTCATCAAAGTTGCACAAGGCAAAAAGACTCACTTTATTGTTGTAGAAATAAAAGTCGATGGCGATGTGTCTGACGAAAACAAAGCAAAATTGAAGTATGCAAGACAGCATTTTGAAGATTTGAACAATGAATTAGCAGAACAATCAATTAACCAGGTTTATCATTTTCATTTTCTAAGTCCCAACTCTTACGATGTGTTCTTTGATGCGCTTTCAAATGGCAATTTGTTGAAAGATAAATTCAGAAGCGATTTAGAGGACAAATTGGAAGAGGATGAACAAGACTAAGCAAGATGGGGTTGGGAAAGAGATTGCGGAGGAGTGACTGCCCCCTCCGCCTTCACCCTTCGGTATCAGGCGAGTCTTGCCCGCATAGGAGTCTTTGATACCCGCCATTGCCACTGAACGCGACCGTTATGCTCTCTCAAACCGTTGCCAGGATCAGCAATCCCATGACAACTACGCCGCCTCCCAATGCCAGCCGCACCCACTCTTTGTGATGCAGATTCCAATGCGCCAAACGGTTGAGGGTTGGGCGGGCGGAAGCGGCGATCAGGATGACAACCAGCGGCAAAACGAAGACCAGGTTGTAAAGCACGAGATAGCTATATCCAAGTAATGCCGAGGGTTGGAGAGCCAGCAGGCTGATCACGCCGAGATAGACTGCGCCGCTGCATGGAATGGTGCATAGACCGATCAGGAAACCTCCCACGATCAAAGCGGGGACAGTGGCCTTTTTCGCCATATCCTGGGCCATCCTCCCGACCTGAGGCGGGGCTTGCAGCCGCCAGCCCAGGTCCGGGAGGAAGAAGTCCTTGAGCATCCACAAGCCAAATAAGATCGCCGCGAGTGCGCCGAATCGGGCAGGCAGATGTTCGCGCGTAAAGAAGTCCAATGTCTTAAGCAAGCCAATGCCAAGCGCGAGATAAGTCAGGAAAACGGCGGCAATGTAAATGCCTCCCTGACCCAGCAGCCGCGCTCGAATGGCATTGACACTTTGCCCGCCGGCCTGCATGGTTGCCAGCATGGCCGTGATGAAAAGAAGCAGGACGGTGAACGCGCATGGATTGATGCCATCCACTGCCGCGGCCACGATGACAGTGGGCAGTGTGATCGCAGGCAGATACATTTTCATGGCTTCGGCCGGCGCGTTGGGATGCCAAAAGCCAGTCAGCGCGATGGCACCCAAAGCCACGACAGCCAATACCGAAAGTATGACGATGCGCCGAAATTGTGAGGTTGTTGCCATGTTATCCTTCGACAATGATCTGGCCGTTCATGGTTGGATTGGCTTTCCCGCCGCAACAAATGTCACAGTAGAAAGTGTAGGCGCCTGCCTTCTCCGGCGTGAAAGTGGCATAATTGGAACTTTCGGGCTGGGCGATAACATTCACACCCAGTTCATCCACAGCCCATTGATGCTTTCCGCCGCCATCGGTGTGATGTTCGTTATCCAGGCTGGTCAGGCGGATGGTGACAGGCTGGCCGACCTTGAGGCGGATCTCCGGTATGTCAAAGCCGCTCATGTCAGCGGCAATGTCAATCACATTGCCAGCTATGGGTTCAAGCGCCGGACGGGAGAATGCGGACTGGAGGTAATAGCCTGCCAGTCCGAGTACGCCGATGACGATCACGACAAAGATCGTTGAGCGGATGCGCTGTTTTTTGTGACGCGCCTCTTTACGAGTTAGGCGGGGTGATTTTTTCATTGGTTTCATCCTTTTTGAAAGAGATCGGAATTTATGCGGTAACGAGTTCGGCGCGGTATTCGTGGCGGCCGTCATCCCCAGCGCGCGACACCGCTTCGACCAGCATATTCGCGGAGATTCTCTGGCTGTCATAACTGACCTCCGCCATGGACATGTTCAGATATACATCCACCCCGTAAACGCCCTCCAGCGAAAGCAGGCTGTTGCGAACCCGTGTGACACAGTTCTCGCAGCCCATCCCCAAAACCCTCAGCAATGCGTTTTCGCCGTTGCGAATTTGATCGGCGTTTAAATCCTTATTCAATGGTTCAACGTAACAATTTTTGTCCATCTTTATTCTCCTTAATAATTTCTTCAAGCCTTGCGCAGACGCGCGCTCGACTTGCGCGGCATCCAGGCCAGCAAAGCCAGGCCGATGGCGAACCCAAACACGGCCACGATCTGAGATTGCGTCAAGCCGAAGGCGATGATGCGATACGAACTGGTGAAGGCCAGAAAGAAACGCTCAAGACTGTAGAGAGTCAAATAAACGAGGAACAGTCTTCCGTCAGGCCAGTTGCGTTTTCGCAATCCCCAGAGCACGGCAAAGATTCCCAGGTTGATCACGAGTTCGTAAACGGGCATGGGCGTATAGTACACGCCAAGCTGCGGCACCATCACGTTAGGATTGGTGTATGCAAAACCGAATGGACCGTTCGTGGGTTTGCCCATGGCATCGCCCGTAATCACACAGGCGATGCGCCCAATCGCCTGCGCCAGAACCAGGCCTGGAGCGGCGGCATCCAGTAATTTTGGGAAACGCCAGCCGCGCCGCCAGGCAATCAAACCGCCCGCTATCAGCCCACCGATGAGCGCGCCCCAGATGGCCAGCCCGCCCTCCCAAATGTAGAGCGCGCGGATGGGGTTCGCCGCGTATTCGTGCGGCCAGTGATCGAGCACATGAAATAAGCGCGCGCCGATCAATCCGCCGACGATGATCCAGACGGCGGCATCGTAGATATCTTCCTTTTTGAAGCCTTTGCGTTCAGCCTCACGCGCCGTCAGCCAGATACCTACTCCCATAGCGATCAAGAGAATGATGCTGTACCAACGCAGGGCAAAGTGGCCGATATTGAATATGATTGGGTCAATGGAAATTGTGAACATAATTATCTAAAACCTCACGACTTAAATATTTTCCAGGAGCAGATGCCCTGGCAAATCACCAAAATGGCGATCAACAAGCCTGCCAAAACCAGCAGGCTGATCTTCAATCCGAAGAAGGGAAAGATCAACAGGCCCACCAAAGGAAGCGCGCACATCCAGATCAGGATGGCCAACGCCATGTCATCAAAGCGATTTGCAAATCTTTTCAACATGATCTGTTCCTAAAATTCAAGTTCATCGCTATTGTATGACTTTGAATGGAAATATCTAAGCGCCGTTTATCGCATTTTAGAATAGGCTTTTTTGCTTATATAAAATGTCAGGCTCTGGATATGACCAGAGCCTGACAAGGATTTACAAACCGATAAAATTTTTACCCGTCCATTTCTCCATTTGTTTGTTGGGTTAAGTTCCGCAGCTACCACCGCTATCAGGCGCTTTGGGGAGCAGTCCGCTGGATTGAAGCGAGGCATAAACCTGGCCTGAGCCGGAAGCGGAAAAGAATTGCTGGCCAGTGACCATGCGCGGGTCGGCCTGGGCGAAATCAATATTCTGGTTTGCCTTAAGATAAATGGCCGTCTGCAATGACTGTTGAGGGAACCAAAAGGCGTTTACATACTTGGCCGCCGTAAACATCTCGTCCACGCTGGCATCCTGCGCAGCGAGCAATTGGAGCAGTCCGAGCATGGCCATGCCGTGATTGCAATCGGGGAAGATCGTCGGGTTATTGCAGCAGGGACGATACACAGCTGCAGCCACCTCTTCCACCCGCGCTTGTTGTTCAGGCGTCAGCAAGATCAACTCTGTGCTCGCATATAACTCCGTGACAGGTTTTGTTCCAAGAGTCCATCCGCCGGTGGATGCGAAGCGGTCAATCTGCCCGCCGCTATTTTGAACGATGGGACCCGCCATCAGAATCGGATTCTTGTTGACCAGACCGACCGCCCAGAAAAAATTGAGCAGGAAATGAGCGTTCTGCGCTGAGATGACGATCTGCTCATCGCTGCCCCGCTTCAAGGCCTCGACCTGGAACTGGGTCAGCGGATCCCCGGCATTTTCATACACTGCCGCAAACGCATCGTAGTTGATCGCGCCGCTCTCCAGCAGGCGCGGCCCAAGGTCGCCGTAGCGAACAGGAAGTTCGTATCCATCCTGGGGATTGACCTGTTCCATCAGAACCGCGAAATCCATTCCACCACTCCCGCTTTCACTGCTGGTATCGGCAGAAGCGACAAGAGGCTGAACTGCGGCGGCGCTTTGCGCTCTGCGCCCCCAGGCTGCGTAACCGCTCAAAATTCCCAACAGAAATGAAGCCAGGATCAAAGACGGATATAGCCAGGATGTGATTGGACGCGGCTTCTTCTGCATTGGAAGCGGAGCAACTGTGCGCTTTGTTCGCGGAACACCAGGTTTCTTACTGGTAGTTCGCGGAGTTGCAGGCTTCTTACTGGTATTTCGAGGTGTTGCAAGCTTCTTACTCGTGGTTCGAGGTGTTGCAGACTTCTTGTTCAAACTGGATTCTGACATACGATCTCCTTATGTTTTTTTTGCTTTAATGGTTTCATAAAACCAGATCGGCCCGAAAAGGTTATTCTTATGATGTTCAAATTCGGAAGCAGGATAAAAACCCTCCTCTTTCAACGTGGGTAAGATGCGCCTGCAAAAACTATCGGCCGCGTCATCTGGCATTTCGATTGGTTCCTGCTGACAGCAGGCGCGGCAGGAAGGCGGGCGTCTGAGCAGCGTACTTTTCATACGTCTCTCCGAACTCCGCCAGAGACTCATTTTCTTCTCTGCGCGCCAAACGGACGTACATGCTGACCAGAAGAGGAAACATAATCAGGGTGATCAATGTCGGCCATTGGATCAGGAAACCCAGCATGATCATGATAAAGCCGGCATACTGGGGATGGCGCAGATAGGTATAAGGGCCGTCAGAGGCAACTTGATGAGTGCGTTGAGCTTGATAAAGTATGCGCCATGCGTAACCAATCAAAATAAAACCACCCGCGACAAGCCCATCACTGAGCCAGTGTAAAGGGCTTAGATGGGGGTCGCCTTTCCACCCAAGAAGTGTTTGCAGAATATGGCCGCTGTTATGTGAGAAGAGGTCAATGCCTGGATAGCGGCTGGCAAGCCAGCCGGAGAGCAGGTAAATCGTCAGCGGGAAGCCATACATCTCCGTAAACAGCGCCACCAGAAAGGCTGAGAATGCTCCGAACGAGCGCCAATCGCGAGAGGTACGCGGTTTATAGAAGCTGAAAGCAAAGATGATAAAAATGGCCGCGTTGATAATAACCAACGGCCAAAGCCCATAGGCAGGCGCATCTGTATTCATTGTCTATCCTCCGGATGATCGCCGCCCGGGACGCGGTTGCCATTCTGCTCTCGGCGAATGAACAGAAACAAGAGCAGGGAAAGAAGCAACAGCGCGTATGGCAGGACGCCAAATAGATGTGCGGTGTGTTCGGTAATCAAAAAGAATGCGGCGATGATCAAGAAGGCGGGCAGGACTATTCCTGTTCCTGACCGTGGAGATTTGCTAAAGTTTAACTTTGGTGGAGCGCTCATAATCAATTCTCTGCCTGCTTTTCCATCGCACAGTGCTTTTGACCAATGCGACTTGAGTTATTGGAAGAAGTATATTGTGCTCAAGAGCTATTTACCAGATGAATTGTGCTTACACAGGCATAAGCCAAATGGCCTATCCGATTATTAGACAGGCCATTTGAAAGTGGATCGGTATGGGATTAGTGATGATGCGCGTGTTCGTCGTCTTTGCCAAGATACTTCTCGGGTTCCTTGTCGAAAGACTTCTTACAGCCGAGCGAGCAGAAGTAGTAGGTCTGACCCTTGTACTCGGACGTGCCAGCGGCGGTCGCGGGGTCAATGTCCATGCCGCAGACGGGATCATGTACTGTAGTTGCCATAGGTTTTCTCCTTTCCTTTTGATTATTGATTATGCCCATTAATTATTGAGAGGACGAGCGTCAATCAGCCTGTTACTCGACAGGCAGTTTTGCTTATCATTTTATCATTGCGCCGGCCTGACCTCAATCGTAAACTGCACCTCGTCCTGATAGCCATCTTTGGCAAATTTGACGCGCAGCCACCAGGTCCCCACGGACGGGAATTGCGCGTTAGCCATAAGCATGCCGCTGCCATCCGACATCGGCTGGACAGTACCCGAACCAACAGGCTGGTCGCTTCCCTCACGGCCGTACTCGAACGAAAAAGAATCCGGCTCAATGGTGACCTGATTTGAGTTCATGAGCATGAAATTCAGCGTCACAGTTCCCGTCGGCCTGGCAGGATAGGGATCGGTTTGAAGTCGAACCGTGACCAGTCCATAGGGGCCGAAATCCCTTATAGCGTCACGCGAGGGATTGCGCGCGATCTCGCCCAGCGTTGACCAGACCAGCAGCGCGATCAAGCCCAGCGCCATCAGTATGTAAAATATCCAGTCAAACCGAATTCGCTTAGCGTTTGACATAGCTGCCGCCTCCTTCATGTGATTTTATATTTCCTGTGGAATGCGTATTCATCCACTTTCTCATCCAGTAAAGACTGATCGCCAGGATGACGAGCGCGATCACCTGGTCTCCGCGAAAGCCTGCGGGCCAAAAGACACTGTCGCCGCGAAAGGATGCGAGGAAAACTCTGGAAGCAGAGGAAAGGGCAACCATCAACAAAAAATTCAATCCCGCACCCTCCGGCTTTGGAAACCGTTCGCGGATCACGAGAAGGATTGTCAATGCAATGAATGTCTCGAAAAACTGCGAGGGATGGCGGTATTCATTCCACAATCGAATCGCCCAGGGCACGTTGGTCGGTGCACCGAAAGCATCGCCGCTTAGGATATGCGCGAATCCCACAAAGACCATGAACAATGCCAGTCCGGGCGCGAGGGCGTCGAGGGTTGGGCGAAATGGCAGTCCCTTGCGTTGAATGAAGATCACGAACGTGATCAGACCGACAGCCAATCCCATGGATGGCGAAAGTGTGGTGGGAGTCAACGCCAGCAGGCTGAGGGGTTTCGCCAAATATACATTGGGAAACTCCAGCGCGTACCCCAGCCGCGCACCGACCAACCCTGCCAGCAGGGTGTAGAAAATTATATTGCTAAGCATAGAAACGTTGATCTTCAAACGCGCCGCTTCGCGCTCGATCAGGGGCAGCCCCAGCCATAAGCCCGCCAGCAAAGCCAGGCTTGCCATTGGAAGGATGAAAGGTCCAAGCCGCAAGAAAGGGAACATTTTATTGAACCTCCTGGAGCAGCGCCTCGATCTTCGAGCGAAAAAAAGTTTCGCTCATCGGCCCGCCGACCACTACTGTGCGGATGATACCTGCGCGGTTCACGAAAAAGGTGGTGGGCAAACCTCTCAACTCGTAAAGCGCGCTCACGCTCCCGTCCCGATCCAGCAGAATGGGAAAGGTCAGCCCAAATTCCTCCACAAAACGCGGCACTTCACTCTCCGAATCCTGGTTGGTCACATTGAGTCCCAGAACGACCAGGCCGGAATCCTTGTATTGTTCATAGGCATTTTCCAGCGCAGGCATTTCAGCGCGGCAGGGCGGGCACCACGTGGCCCACAAATTGATGACCACGATCTTCCCGCGTAAATCTGAAAGGGTCACTTTTTCTCCCTGCAAATTATCAAGTGTGAAATCGGGAGCCAGAAAACCTTCGCGCGGACTCGGCGAAGAAGACAGCGGCGCTCCAACTGCCGATGGGACGCGCGAGACCACCGTCCACAGGATGCCTGCGGCGAGACTCGCCAGCATCAATATTTCCCAGCGTCTCTTTCGGGACGGGAGGTTGGATTCCGTCATATTAAAATTCTCCAATCCCAGGCATTATTTCAGAAGCGCATCGATGGTTTGCTGGAACACTTCGAAAGGCTGCGCGCCGATTACGGGCTGGCCGTTGACCAGAAACGTCGGGGTGCTCTGAACGCCCATCGCACTCGACGCCTGGGTGTCAGCCTGTATCAAGGATGTGTACTTTCCAGAATCCAGGCATTCATTGAAAGCCTGTGTCTCGAGCCCGAGTTCCTGCGCGAACTTCTTCAGGTTATCTTTGTTGAACGCGCCCTGGTTTTCGCCAGACTGGGAACTATAGATTATGTCGTGGTATTCCCAGAATTTGTCCTGGTCGGCCGCACATTCAGCGGCTTCCGCCGCCCATGTTGATTCATCCCCCAGAAAGGCGAAATTCCAATATCCAAAACGGACTTTTCCGCTTTGGATATATTTCTCATCAATTTGAGGCCCTACGATAGCGGCATGTCGTCCGCAGAAGGGACATTGGAAATCGCCGAACTCGATGATTGTGACGAGCGCGTTCGGGTCGCCTCTGAAATGACGGGTTTGGGCAACCACCGTTTCCATCAAATTTTGTTGAGCCGCAGAATTATCCGCAGTTGGGATCACAACTGGCGGCGCGGAGGCGGTGATCACCCCAGGTTGAGCAGCCACAGGTTGACTCCCGGATCGAGTGAATGGACGCCCAAAGTATCCGACCAACAGCCCAATCACCAGCATCACTACTGCGATAATTGGCGTAGTCCATGATTGGATCGCGATGACCATGTCAGGTTGTTTCTGCATTTCCATGCGCTCAGGCCCTCCAGGCGCAACAAGTTTCTTTCGTCTTTTGACGGGTTCTTCGGATTGTGCTGTCTTTTCTTCTTTTTTCGCTTTCATACCTTTAATCTCTCCTTTAGCTCACTTGTCTTGTATTTCAAATCCAGCCCGTTCCCAACCCACCATGCCGCCTTCGAGATTCCAGATGTTTGTGTACCCTAACTTTACCAGCGCATCGGCGGAGATGGCGCTCATGCTCCCACTGCGGCAGTACAGAACGATCCGCGCGTTCTTATCGGCAGGCAATTGGGACAGGTACGATGGCTCTGCAATCTGATCATACGGAATGGACAAATCGGTATTCTCAATGTTCCCAGCAAAGGGGATATGCACGTTGACGAACACGAAGTCCTTGTTCTTCAACAGCGTATTCAGTTCATCCGCGCTGACGTTGGTATACGTGCGGCCCTCTACGCTGACTTGTTGTCCTGTCACTTCGACAGGTTTGTTCTGACATGCAGCCAGGGTCAGGCTGAGAGCGAGTAAGAGAATAAGAAATCGTTTCATGAGTTGCTCCTGAGTTATTTACTTTCTTCTGTAAGCCCGAATGTGTGCCCGCTCAAATAGCCAAGATAGGCTGGCACCAATGGCAGGACGCACGGCGAAAGGAACGAGAGTAAGCCTGCCAGCACGGCGGTTATGTAAGTCGGGGCAGCGGTGTAGGTGGAAAAATCAATGAAAAGTCCGTTCTGGAAAGCCCAGATGGCAATGCGGGTCATCGAATTGGTTAAGAGCATGACACCGATGATCATGATGAACACGCCGCTGGCAATCTGGAAAGCGCGGCGGTAACGGCTCATGCGCTTGATCCAGCCCGTGGCGCGTTCCAGCCCCAATGCCAGGATCAGGAAGGGGATTCCCAAACCTATGGAATAACCCGATGCCAGCCACATAGCCTGGCCAACCGTATCCTGACTGAAACCCATGGTCAGGATCGCGCCGAGGGTCGCGCCGATGCATGGACTCCAGCCTGCGGCGAAGAAAATACCCATCAGGGCCGACCCGCCATAAGTCCCGCGTTGACCCGTGTATTGAGCGCGGGTGTCCGCATAGAACCAGGGAATCCTGATGAGGTCCAGCGTCGCCAGCCCGAACAGGATCACGACCACGCCGCCGATGCGTCCCAGGATAAATTTATATTCACCGAAGAGCTGTCCGAGGACCGTCACCGCGCCGCCCCAGCCGACGATGAAGATCAACGAGAAACCAAAAACGAACAACAGCGCATGGATAAAGACCTCCCAACGGCGCGGTACAACTTGCGGTTGAGGACTCCCCCTCTCCCTTTGGGAGAGGGCAGGGGTGAGGGCGGGTTCATTCATCTATTCTCCTACGGCGCGTCGGGTTCGGGTGACTTGTTGAGATTGGTCTTGTAGAACGCAAGCGCCTGCGCCGCGTCAAAGGTTTCCATTTCCAGGAGGCGCCCCCAGGAGGTCATCGCCACTGGCCCGTCAATCGAATCCCAGGGGTAGGCGATCACCTTGAAGTTGTTAACTTCATCCATGACGGCTTTTATTTGTGACTTCAATTCGGAGCAGCTGCCCTCACTCAGATTGGCGCAGTTGTACCAAAAGATGACGTAACCGTGCTCCAGGTTGTGGCCGAGATAACCGGCAGGAAATTGGTAGTTATTGGTCTCATAAAAACCTGCATCGAGTTCTTCTGAGTAATGCGGCCCGGAGGTGGGCGGATTGGTGCTGTACTCGCCGGGGTCGCTATCGGTGGGAATGTGGTTTGATTCCATGACTGGCATGGAATCACCAATGCGTGGACGCGCACTTTGCGAGATGATTGCGCCGATTACAACCAGCCCTGCTAATCCCAGCCCGCCCCAGATGAGGCTCACCTTCATCTTTTGTCGGCGCTGGCGGGTGCGCAACTGTTCACGATTACCTGATTTTTGGGTCATATTCTTACTCCTTTAAGAAGATATTGTGTATCGGCCAAATCGTACGAGGCCATTTTGAAAAACTTTGCTTACTGTGAGATCGGTCTGACAGTGATCCACCATTGAAATTCACGCTCCTCGATGCCCCATTTGCTCTTGATAAATTCAAGAATGGCGGCAGTTTCATCTCGGCTGAGTTGATCCTTGAACAGGGGCATTTTTGAATTGTAGACTGGGTCTCCGCCGTTTTCAATAATGCCGATCAGGAGTTCGTCCGCATGATGCCAGGTGTGGCCCGAACTGTCGTGTGGCGGGGGCATTAACGAACCATCTGGCAGGGACTGTTTCCAATTGGCGGCGCCCTCCAGGTTTGCGCCATGGCACTTCGCGCAGTACTGGGCATACAGGATTTCTCCCTGTGACACTTTTTCAGGCTTCAGTGTCGGCAGAGGCGGCACAGCGGTTTGATTGATCACAACCGGGCGGGTCTCTTGACCAGCCTGTTGATAAGCCAGGAAGACCGCGCCGAGGATCAAAACCAGAATTGCGAGCCAAGAGACTCGGCGCCGTTTCATCATAATGGTTTCAAACCTGCCCGACGGGATTTATTTTCGATCGACACGGCCATCAGCAGGCTGAAGACGATCAGCCAATGACGCGCGAAGACCAGGACAATTCGGTTTATCGCAACCCGCCAGGAACGCCCTTGCGGGACATAAGTTGTAACAGACATTTATGTTGAGCACCTCACAACTGATGGCAAATAAAACGCATCAGTCATCAAAACGGACTTTCCTATTCGAAGATCAAATCAACAGGATAATCAGAGCGCTTTATATTGGATTTTTGGGGGAGGGATTACAATTTCGCGGTAACTTATTTGGATGAAAAGGGGTGAAAGGGCAACTCGGTGAGTCCCCGCCGAGTGAGTTGCGCAGGCAGAATGCGGAATGACAAAACTACCGCATATTGAGGATGAAGAACCGAATGTATCATTACAACATGGCACAGTCATATCCTGCGCTGCGGGCGCGGTGTTATTCAGCAACGTGCCTGTTGCAGAAGCTGTATGCATGTGCCTGGTTTGCATGGACAGAATATGGGAGATAGGGGAAAACCCAATCAAGAGCATCAATCCCAATGCTATCCGTAGAAACCATAAATTTGGAGTTTTTCCATCCATGACGTAGTTATTATACATGAGCGCTTATCATTTTTTAAATTTCTAAGCCAGCGCTAAGCAACTGTTCCGGAATTTTTTGAGGTTCTGCTTGGGCAATCCCGAAATTGATCATTTCTTCGATTCCTTTTTGCGCGGGCTGCCAGCTGGGATTGGCAAATGAACAAACAGCCGCGTGCCGCCTCCCGCTTCACTCTGGACCTCGAACCTGGCTCCAATTAAACCAGCTCTTTCGCGCATCCCAAGCAGACCGAAATGTCCGCTCGGCGCGAAGTCCGTGGGACTCTTTGGCACACTAAAGCCAACGCCATCGTCCGTTACTTCCAGTTTGGTTTCCTTATCGAAGCCGATGCGCAGCGCGGCGCCCTTTGCCTTCGCATGACGAACTACGTTGTTCAATGCTTCCTGCGCAATGCGATATAGGGCTAATTCAACTTCACGAGACAGGCGACGCTCCCGCCCTGATTGGTGAAAGTCCACTTCCAGGTGATTGGTCTGGCTTGTTTCGCGCGCCAGCATTTCGAGCGCGGTGACAAGACCCAAGTCTTCGAGATAGATCGGACGCAGGGCGCGCGTCAGGCGGCGCAGATTTTGGATGGTTTCCTCGGCAAGAGATTCAAGTTCCCCAAGTGCCTCTTGCCCACTCTGGGTCTTTACAGATTTTTGTGTGAGTTGCACGCGTTGTTTGAGTGCAATCACGGCTTGAATAGTGTCATCATGTAATTCTCTGGCAAGACGGTTGCGCTCTTCTTCCTGTGCGAATGTGATCGCGCCGATGTAATCGTGCAATCCCTCCTGCGCGGCCTGCACTTTGTGCGCCATTTCAGCCAGCTCCATTTGCAGATGGCGAACTTCCGAAATACCGCCGACGGATTCTTTGATGGCATCAAAGTCACCCCAGGCCAGCGCCGCGGCTTTTGATTCCAATCGCTGCAGGGGTTGGACGATTTGTTTCGTCCCAAACCACAATGCAACCAGCGCAAGGATGAATGCGGGCACAAGCACCAGCGGCGCCATTTGCGTAACTTGCAGGGAAGGGCTGACCACTGCCTGCCAGGCTTCTTCCGTGATCAGCGCCCAGCCTGTCGAAGGAATAGGGCTGTAGGCAATCACGTGTTCGCTGTTGTTCACCTGGACGTAAAGTGCTCCGCTTTCACCGCGCAAGGCCTCGGATACGCCTGAATGATTGGCAGGCAGACCCTGAATCTCGGATGTTCCGCTGACGAAGAGCACTTGTCGCGAAGGATCTAAAAGATAAATCGTGACCGGGTTGCCAGCAGCATAAGAAGCGAAAAGCGCTTGTTCCGCGAGCCTCTCAGGAGAGAACGCTCCAGCCGCGATTAGGCCGCGTTCTGAAGAATAGACTGAAATGATGACAAAGAGGCGTTTCGAGTTTGGATCAACGAACGGGTCCGAGAAGACGGGCTCGAAACTTGTGCTGAGCGGAGCCGAAGCATCCGAGGAAGAGGCCAGGGGTAGGTTTGATGCATTTTGAGCCACCCAGCCCCAAAGTTCATCATGATCTGTGTTTGCAATCAGACGACCATTTGAATTGAAGAAGGCTATTCCACCGTCGAAGTCGGATGTCTGATCGTTTGAAACAGAAAGTATTTTTTCAAATGTCAAATCCTTGGATGCTTCAGCAAATGCAGCCATGCTGGAAATCGTTGCCATGCGATGATGCAATTCTGATTCGAGCGCGGCTGCGGCCGATTGGGCCGAGCGTTCGTCGCGTTCGCCGACGAGGGTACGCATATCCCGTTGGTGAAGGGAATAACTGCCAAACGCAATTACTAGCAAAAGCAGAGTGAGGGGTAAAACTGTGATGGCGAAAAGCTGCACGGTCAGTCCGCGCAGGAGTGGAAGTGACGTGCGCAACTTTTTCATTCTTCGGCGATCTGACCAGCGTTTTGCGAGATCCAGCCGAGAGAGACAGCGCGCATGACAGCCTCAGTACGGCTGGTGGCCTGCATTTTGGCGAAGATGTGCGCGAGATGTCCTTGAACGGTACGGTCGCTGATCCCAAGTTGAACGCCGATGGACTTGTTGGTGTACCCTTTGGCAGCCAGCCTTAAAACATCCAGTTCGCGCTCGGTGAGGGCCTCTGCAACAGAGGTTTCAGGATGCTTGAAGAGGTTCGACATGAGTTTGCGCGTGACCGCAGGATCTAGCGCAGACCTGCCTTCGTTCACATCGCGTACAGCCTGCATAAGTTCATCTGCCGAGGCTGTCTTGAGCACGTAGCCATTGGCGCCGGCCTGCAAAACGGCCATTACGTATGGTTCGTCATCATAGGCGGTCAGAATGAGAATGCCCACCTCAGGCAGATGAGTACGCACCCAGCGTGTCACTTCGATGCCGCTGGCTTTGGGCATTTGGATATCCAGCACCGCGACATCAGGCTTGTATTTTTGGATGAGAGCCTGGGCCTCTTCGCCATCGCCGGCTTCAGCAATGATTTGAAGATCGCCCGCGCTTTCGATGAGCTGGCGAATCCCTGCGCGGACAATGTGATGGTCGTCAGCCAGCAGAACGCGGATTTTTGTTTTTGATTTGCTCGATAACTTTTTCATAACTCAACTTATCCAATTCTTGATTTAGTTCCTGGGTCTGGAACATGTACGGGAAGGCAAGCCAGGAGATGCCGAGTCCGGCCAAAAGTCCAGTAATGAGCCGGGCCCATGAGTTGAACGAACCGAGGGCGTCGCCCGCGTAGAATGCCGCGGGGAAGGCGTTGTTCGTCAGCGCAGCCAGCCATTGATTTGTATCACGGAATCCCTGCCCAATGCCAGCGAAATCACTAAACATATGTGTGCCGCCGTCCATCGCGATGGGGAGCAGGAGCAATATGAATCCCCACCATGAAAGCGGTTTGATCTTGCGGCGCATCGTATACCAAAGAACCGCGAAAAACCATACACTTGTATAGAACGAGATCATACGATCTGACCAGGCGATCTTCCAGCCCATTGTCTCATTGCCGATGAATTGGCGCAGGATCATCGGATTGCTTGTGTTCTGCCAGGCGGCTTGAATTTCACTCAAGGAATACATTGTCTTGTCACCAAACCAAAAGAACGAACGCTCTGGCAGTTGGTGGCAGAAAAAGGAGTAAAAGAAATAGATCGATTTTCCTGCGCCCGTCCAACCAATCTGCATGAAGACAGGCGCGAAGTACGGCAGGAAGACCCACAATCCATACATGATCAGAAAGGTTTCAAACCAATGCGTGCTAATCCATTGCAAGATGGATTGTTTTGGTTTTGAAACCGTGGCTGGTGTAATTACAGACATTGCACTCCTTTATGGCGCAGTGGGTTCGGGGGCGCGATTGAAGTTGGCGTGATAAAAGGCGCTGGCTTTTTCCGCGTCAAAGGTTTCAAGCTTCCCCAGCCGTCCCCATGAAGTCATGACTAGGGAAACGTCAAGTGAAGGCCAGGGATCGGTAATTAGTTTTGTGCCGCCCAAATCATCCATCGTTGCTTTGAGCGGACGAGAGGTTGGCGGGTCGGAATTATACAAGCCTGGGTCGCTGTCAACCGGAATATGAGTGGTTGCCATCACTCGAAGGGACTCGCCTGCTGCGGGTCGAATCCCTGCCAGACCATAAACCCGATCACAGCAAGTATAACTGCGCCCAGTCCGACCTAGGTTAATTTTGAAACAATATTTTTCCTGCGGTTTCTCTCGCGCATTTGTTGTCGTGGTGAGTTTGTAATCATAAGAATTCAGATACTGATAAAACAGACGCCAATAATTGTTTGACGCCTGTTTTACTTGTTGTATTACTGATACGGAGCCCGCTATTTCTTGCATAAATATCCAAACATTCCCTGCTTCTGCTGCGAAATCAGGTGATTATTGGTCAGCTAATTGTGCAAGTCACAGTAAATTACCTGACGATAATTGACTGCTTCATGCCTGCTTCATAATGACCTTCCACATGACAGGCAAATTCCAGACTTCCAGCAGATGCGGGTTCAGTGAAAGTGTAGTCAAAGGATACTGTTGCGCCAAGTGGTAGTTCATCTGCTTCGATCATGGCTTAAGCCATCTCGTCCAGTTCACCCATATCCATGTCCATCATATCTCCCATCGCCGGAGGCAGGATCATTATTTCATGATTGATCAAACCTTCATTGGTCACAGCAAAATGATACGGAACGCCTGCTTTGAAATTAGTCATTGATGATTCGATCCCGAAATCGGTCAATGTGATTTTGACTTCTCCCGTATCGCTGGCGCCCTGCCCGCCACATGCAGCCAACAATAACCCCGCGGCAATTAGAATAATGTATATTTTTTTTGAACGCGAACATTTTTTCTCCTTGTCAATGAATTTAGACAAATGTAATCAAGTTTAGACATCTTGGCAAGGAAGTCCCAGAGCCAAATGCCGCATATAAGGTATAGGCAATTTGGCTTATAGGTCAGCAGCCGCCTGGATTTCAAGCGTCTTTCGAATAGCTCTTACTGTCCCAGCCTCCGCCGGCTGACCAGGGTGGTCTACCAAAGAAAGCCAGGTTTGTCCGTCATTGCCATGCAGAATCAGGCTGACTGGTCGCTCTTCGTTCCCGTAGATGAGCAGGACGATCATCTGGCAATCACATTGATCCGTCCCATGATGCGGACAAGTACAATAGCCCGGCTTCAAAGATGATGTGAGACGCAAATCAAAAGTCTGTATCACACGCATGCCCGCGCGACTCAATTGTTGCTCGAGCCAGGGGAGCACATCATTGCAAGGACGATTGGCAGAGAAGAATGGGGGAAGTAAATTCACAGCGGACCTGTAGAATGAAAGATTTTTCTTTCATTCTACAGGTCTTTCTTCTCATCTTAAAGAGCAACTTGACCCATGCGCGTATAAGCAGAATTGCTTATGGGATATACCAGCTATCTGGCGCAAGACACACAAAGATATAAAGGCTATCATGAGCGAAAAGGAGATACTACCTTGAAACGTTATCTTATTCCACTCGCCGCTTTCCTGCTTGGCTCCTCGCTTATCGCGGGCGTCTATTTCGGTATCCTCACCTGGGCGCAAGGCTGGGATTATGCCGCCAGCCAATTCCTACTATACCGTTGGTATATTGTGCCAATCTGGGTCGGCTTTGGGATCCAGGCCGCGCTCTATTCCATCCTGCGCTTCCGCCTCTTCATTCCAAACACAACCACGGGGCATGCAGGCGCCATGATGGGAACGAGCGGTGCGACCTCCACCACCGCGATGGTGGTTTGTTGCCTTCATCACGTCACCGATGTTTTGCCCATACTCGGCCTGAGCGCGGCCGCCACCTTCCTCACGCGCTACCAACGCCCGTTCATGCTGATTGGTCTCGGCACAGAAATCATCGGCATCATTGTCATACTTGTCGTACTTTATCGCGAGCGACAGAAACTACAACCCGTTCAAAAATTACATCCTGTTTTGGAGACTGAATGAAACGTTTTGTCCTGCCCCTTCTTTTAACTGTGACTCTTATCCTGGCCGCCTGTGGCCCATCGCAAACCACTCCGCTTCCCCCTTCGGGGACTTCGCAAACGGATCCTCAGCCCTTCGACCCTGCTCAGGGCAAGCCAGCTGCCGTTTCGACTGAAACTCCCCAAGCCGAGGCGGGCGACCTGACCCGCTCTGACCAGCAGGGTGCTGTCACCGTGGAGGTCACCCCGTTGAATCTGGACGATCCTTCTGAACAAATTGAATTTGACGTGGTCCTCGACACCCACTCCGTTGACCTCAGTATGGATTTAGCGACTCTCGCTACCCTCACCACTGACACAGGCGCAACAGTACAGGCTACTGTATGGGATGCGCCGCGCGGCGGCCATCATGTGGCAGGGAAACTCATCTTTCCCGCAACGCAAGAAAGCAAATCCATCCTCGATGGAGCGACTATGTTGACTCTCACAATTGTCAACGTAGACGCGCCCTCGCGCATCTTTGAATGGGAACTGAAGTAAGACTTTTATGAGGAGACCGTTATCCCGCCGCGAACAATAATCAAACCACCCGCCGCGACATCATCAAGCGCCATCCTTGCGGGTATCGGCAGTTTGATCGGAGCGTTACTGAGAATCCCGTCCGTGATGTATCTGCTCTCGCCCGCGTTACAGGCCTGGGCGGAGGAAGAGGCGATCATCCTGCTTGGTACGCTGGATGAAATCGTTATCAAAATCGAAAATAGTAACTTGTTCGGCCTGTTGCCGCCGTTCAAGCGATCTGTATAGCGAATAGAATTATGGAGGCTGAAATGAAAAAACATGGGGATA
This sequence comes from Anaerolineales bacterium, assembly GCA_030680795.1. Taxonomy (GTDB): domain Bacteria; phylum Chloroflexota; class Anaerolineae; order Anaerolineales; family Villigracilaceae; genus Villigracilis. The sequence continues at coordinate 76,958 of JAUXUL010000042.1, forward strand.
TCTCCCGGCGTGACGCCATGAAAGTGGCTATTTCACTGATCGGTAGCCTGATCGGCACCGCATTAGGTATCCCGGCCATTGCTTACATTCTTGGCCCTGCCCTAAAAAAGGAAGAAACGAACTGGATACGGGTCAGTTCTTTATCAACCATCGAATTAGGCACACCCACGCTCCTAAAACCTAGGATAGTACGCCAGGATGGCTGGATTGAAGAGAAAGAAGAAGTGGGAGTGTATGTTTTAACAGAGGACGGACGCAACTTTCATGCGATGTCGAATATATGCACGCATCTTGGCTGCCGCGTCCGCTGGATTGCCGAACGCGAACAGTTCTTCAGTCCTTGTCACAATGGGGTTTTCGACAAGCACGGATATGTCGTCAGCGGCCCGCCGCCGCGCCCGTTGGATGAATTTGAAACGAAAATTGAAGATGGTAATTTATACATTCAGTTGCCAGCCGTCAAACGAACTTCATAAGAGGAATTAAATAATGAACAAGAGACACATGCAGATTATGCTCATTTGCTGTCTGCTTCCAATTGCAGGCTTTGCCGCTGTATTTCTATTCAAGATTCCGCTGAACACGGCGTTGCTGGTGGGGCTGGCATTGCTTTGCCCATTATCCCACCTGCTCATGATGGGACAGATGGGACACGATCACGGAAACGAACCGCTTACCGCTCATGCTCATGTTGAATCATCGAATGATAGGAAATAATCGTTTGTTCTCACGTCGCGATTTTCTCAAGCTGGCGGCGCTCAGTACTGGCGCGTTGGCATTTCGACCATTTGCAAAACTGGCCCTGCGCGAATATACACAGGCGGATCAACTTGGCCGCATCACGGTTGGCAAGATGGACGTTTTCGCGCGGCCCGATGCCAACAGCCAGATTGTCGGCGCGCTGTATGAGGACAATGTTGTTCCCTGGATCCGAGAAACGGTTGGGTCCATGCCTGGGCGCATCAATCAACGCTTTGTGGAAACACCTTATGGTTTCGTTTGGGGAGGGTATATTCAGCCTGTCTGGAATCAACTCAACGCTCCAGTAACGAGCCTGCCTCAAACCAGTTTGGGATCAGGCATGTGGGTCGAGGTTTCAGTGCCTTATGTGGATTTGGTTCTCGATAATCCGCCTGCCCGCGCACCGTGGTTGCAATATCGCGGCTCCATTGGTTTGCCTGCGCGATTCGTCTATAGCCAAATCGTCTGGGTAGATCAAATCCGAACCGATGAAAATGGGCGAGTCTGGTATCGTCTCAACGAAAAGTATGGCTCGGGCGACCTTTTCTGGGGACAGGCCGAGGCTTTTCGTCCACTGACCGTGGAAGAAATGTCTCCCATCAGCCCGGATGTAGACCCGGCGCAAAAACGTATCGTCGTAAAAATATGGGAGCAAACACTGTCCTGCTTTGAAGAAAATCGCGAAGTTTATTTCGCAAAAATCTCAAGCGGTGCGTTGTTTGATGCCCTCGGCAACCGTGTGGATGCGTGGGCGACACCGGTTGGCGAATCTCCCATCTGGCGCAAAACGGTCTCCCTGCCGTTGGCCGGAGGCACTGCTTCGGCAGGCTGGAGTCTGCCAGCCGTTGGCTGGGTGGCTCTGTTCGTCGGAACAGGTGTTGCCATCCACTCAACATTTTGGCACAACAATTACGGAGAGCCGTCTTCGCGCGGGTGTGTAAATGCCAGCCCCGATGACGCGAAATGGGTTTTCCGCTGGAGCATGCCTCAGGTCCTGTATGACCCGGGCGATGTCACGGTTGAATGGCCGGGCGGAACAATAGTCAGCGTTGAGAATAGAGAGATCTAGGCTCAAAGAAAAAATGTGCCAGGAATTGGATGAGGAATAAAGACCCGCAAGACCTTTCTGTGGAGGAAATACGCTTCCTGTTAGTGGACAGGCGCCGGGCGTCGCGGAATATCCGACTGGAACGTTTCCGCCAGACCGGACGAGTGCTGCCGTTTGTCGGTGATCCAGACGTGATGGAAGAAGCCGGAAATGGTTCATCATCCGCGCGAACAAAAATCAGATATCCAAAAGCCTCGCAACGCACCTGGTTGGATGTACTCCTGCTTGGTATGGAGATTCTTGCCGTGGTCGGCCTGATTGCCATTGTTGCGAACGGCTTGTCGGTGCTAGGCACTTTGAATCGGACCGTAGCCGCCGCTCTCCAACAACCTACGCTTGAGCCAACCCCAATCGTTAGGGAAGTTGTGCTGCCCGAGGGCCATACGCCGCCAAATAGTCCAGGTGGTGCAAAACCCAATGAAGCTGAGATCCCACAACACCTGCGGCCCTTAGTCCAATCCATAGCCAATCTTCCAATTCCGACTCCGGGAAGCCAGCAGGCCATTCGGATCCAGATTCCAGCGATCGGTGTGGACTCGCCTGTTGTGCAGGGGGATGGATGGGAACAACTCAAGAAAGGGGTCGCCCAACATATCGGAACACCGAATCCGGGCGAGAATGGCAATATTGTCTTATCGGGCCACAATGATGTGTACGGAGAAGTCTTTCGATATCTAGACCGCTTAAGCCCCGGCGACAGCGTCATTTTATTTACCAACCGCAGGCAATATACTTACATTATCACCGGGACACAAATGGTTGAACCGACGGCTGTCGAAGTCATGGATCCCACGCCGGATGCCAGAGTGACACTGATCTCATGTCACCCATATCTTGTGGACATTCATCGTATCGTTGTATCGGCTGTTCTACAAAGTCAATAATACACTTAGCGAGACACCCGAGTCCATTCGTAAACGCGTGCAAGCCGCCAGAAATATTCTGCAAGCCCGATTCACGAATATCAAACTTCATCTCCAACACCAATATGCACATCGGAGAGATCGGGCAATTTTGTCAGTTTCAGGATGAGGGCGGTGTACTGCGACCGCAGGGAGTGTCGAAGTGTCAGAGTTTGATACGAGCAGCGACATTGCGCTGTGTGTGAGTCAATTGCAGTTATCCGCGCGCGCCTATGCACAGCACGATGTCATCGCATCCAAAAATTAGCGCGCACCATCGCGGATTTGGCGGGAAGCGCTGAGATACAGTCCGCGCATCTGGCGAAGGCTCTGCAATATCGTCCGAAGATCATGATGGGATAAGGAAGCTAATCATGTTCCAATCGGATTTGTTCAGCGCATCGAACCAATACTCTTCTCTCGAAGATGCACTCAATGCAATCAGGAGATGAAAGTAGAACAGCATGATACTCCTCCTTCTTTTGTTTTACCCCACAAATTCGGGCGGATGACCCAAGTAGCCAGCACAGGGCGCATCACATCCAAGGCTATCCTTGGTAGACTGCATTACAGTTATTCCCGTGCGACTTATTTGAATTAACCCACACCGGTTTGCTTCAAAACTTCTGTGTAGTTGACAAACAAGGGTGAATAGTAGCATCAATGATTGGGATATGAAATCGAGTTGTATTTGACTGCATGTGAATGGCGCATTTTCCTAAAAGCAATCTTTCAGAGGCGTCTCTGGTTAGAAAAGATATATGGGGCTGATGAAATTCCCATCTAAAATTCCAAAAAACCTGGCGGATGAAGCAAGTAGCCAGCACAGCCCTCCGAAAGCTTGAGGATGAATTTTCGTATCATATTATCGCTTGACGACCAATTGATGTGAGGAACTTGTTAGCGTGTGGCAACCGGTTTCGGTGACAACCACTATGTCTTCGATCCGAATACCAAACTTACCTGGGATATAGACACCCGGCTCCACGCTGAATACCATTCCTGGCTCTAAGAGCTGCTCATTGCCGGCCATAATCCAGGGCGGCTCATGGACTTCCACACCGATGCCATGACCGGTGCGGTGGATGAAATACTTACCGTAACCGGCATTCTCCAAAGTGCCCCGCGTAATCCGGTCGATCTCCTGGATTGCAACCCCTGGCCTGATTGCGGCTCTGCCGCGTTCGTTGGCTTCCAGCACAGCTTCGTAAGTCCGCAGTATTTCTTCAGGCGGGTCCCCTAGAAAAACCATACGCGTGATGTCCGAATGATAGCCGTTCAATGAGGCCCCAATATCAATGATAATAGCATCCCCATAGCGAAGCTGTCGACGGCTGCTATGGTGGTGGGGATAAGCCCCATTGGGTCCCGAGGCTACCAGAGTAAAAGTAACCTGCTCAGCCCCATCGAGACGGAAGGCGGTCTCAGCCGCCCAGGCCACATCCATCTCAGTTACGCCGGGCAGACAGGCTTGAACTGCGGCCTGCATGGCTCGGTCTGCCTGTGCAGATGCCACTGCCAGGGCTTCGATTTCAGTAGCGGATTTCCGCGCCCGGATGGGAGCCAACAGCCTTTCGACGGGAATCGTTTCCTGGGGTTCAGCCGCAGCCAATACGGGCGCTAAAAAATCGGCCCGCATCTCCCCGTCGAAGGCCAGTTTCTTGACAGGGGACATCCCGATCATAGCCTGGTTCAGGGCTTCCTGCGGACCTTCGGCATCCGTCCAGCGATAGAGTTCAATATCGGTATGGGCGGCCATTTCCTCGGCATTCAAGGAAGGAACTACAATGCGCGCCGCGTGCCTGGATAGCAACAACAGGCACAGTCGTTCATCGGGGTGGGGCGCATAATCCAGCAGATAACGCATATTGGCTGTCGGGCCGATGGCAGCCAGATCGGCATTAGCGGCCTGCATTGTTTTGGTTAAAAGGGCTAAACGATTTTGCATCTCCATAATTTTTTGTCCTGGAATTTCCTTGATGGTTCAGGTGTTCAACACCTGAACCATCAAGGTTAGGAAACCTGCACTGTTGCTTTAAAATCAGGCGGTTGTACCGACAACCGCCTGATTTTTTGCACGGTAAGTCTGGATTAGCTGCTGCGTTCGTCTAGGCCGTAATAACGATTGGCCTGTTCTATCGAGATGTAACCATTCTTCAGGTCTTCCCTTACAAGGTCCAGATCGCGCTGCTTGGGGTCTCCCCAGCCGGCGCCGGTGGCCGTATTCACCTGGATGACATCATCGGTCATCAGCGTCAGGCCGCTGATGACCGAATAGCGTTCTTTCGCTCCGTTCGCACGGCGAATGAGGATGTAGTTAGGCGACCCATCCTGCCCGCCTTTGAGGGACCAAGGCAGAACTTTCGAGCGCGTATAGGCAGCTGTCAGCCAGGCATTATCCGAGCGAATGCGATAATCAATGCGGACACCTTTACCGCCCCGGTACAAACCTGCGCCGCCATCATCATCATGGAAGCTAAGGTAATCCACGGTCACACCATAGCGGGCTTCTGCAACCTCTGCCGGACAGTTGTAAGTTTCACCATGAAAGGCAGAAAATTGACCGGGCATACCGTCCCCAGTGGGGGAACCGCCCCAGCCGCCAAGTTCCGGCTCGATTACCGCGTAATTACGACCGGTATCCGGGTGAATGCCGCCGAACAGGGTGCCGCAGATCGATGCAAAGCCGCCAGCCGGTATGCGGTCGGGCATGTGTTCGGCCAGGCAGCGCATGATTAAATCATGCAGCCGAATACCGATTTCGTAATAGATACCCGAAGCCGCCGGATGTTTGGGGTGAAAAACGCTACCGTGGCGCAGCAAAACCTTTAATGGGCGGAAAGTGCCTCCATTGGCAATCCTCCCTGGCGATGTAACATTTTTGAATACCATCTGGCAACCAACAGTGGTGTCATCTGCGCTCATATTGAATGGACCGGGATCCTGGTCCGGGTTGTCGCGCAAGTCAACGATAAATTCATCATCCGTAATTTCTACGGTGACTTTGTAAATCTGCCCGCTGTCTTGCTCTTCTTCCAGAGAGAAAATGCCCTTGGGTAATTGTTTAAGGGCATTGAGGCTTACCTGTTCACCGTAATTCATATAGTCTTCCAAGGCGTAGAGAAAAACATCCCTGCCATACTTATTGACAATTTCCAGGATGCGTCGTTCGCCAACCCGCACGGAGGCTACACCGGCCCACAAATCGCCCGTTAAGAAATCGGGCATTCGGCAATTTGCGGTCAGAATTTCAAATACCGATTGGATGGGTTTTCCTTTGGATATCAGTTTGACGCCCGGATAGATCATACCCTCCTGAAAAATTTCGGTCGCGTTGGTAGACATACTCCCCGGAACCATACCGCCGACATCATTCCAGTGGGCAATATTGGCGGTCCAAGCCACAATTTCGCCTTCAACGAATACCGGCATGGTTAGTACCATATCATTCAGGTGGGTGACGCCGCCATGATAGGGATCGTTGGTTATAAAAATATCGCCCGGTTCAATTTCACCCGGTTGGCTGAATTTTTTGAGGGTGTGTTTGACGGTTTTGTCTAGGACGCCGACAAATGCCGGAATGCCAGCTCCCGAACCGGCTAATTCGCCATGACGGTCGGTGATGCCGGTTCCCATGTCGAGTACTTCGTAGATGATGGCGCTCATCGCTGTGCGGCGCAAAGCCGCGAACATCTCATCGGCTGCTGCCTGTAATGAGTTTTGGATGATCTCCAAAGTAATCGGATCATAAGAGTTACTCATGGGTTCCTCCTTGTGGGGCCGTGACGATTTGGTAGTTCCTATATTCATCCACCTGGCACAGCATAGTGGGTGGAATGACAACAGTCGTTTCGGCTTCCTCGATGATGGCTGGTCCAACCAGGCTCATGCCGGGAGCCAGGAGAGCGCCATTATAGAGTGTGGACTGATGAATGCCCGCATCAAGGTAGTCCACTTTCCTTTGTCCTTTGACAGCATCTTTCACCTTTTTTTTGCTTCGAGGTAATTTCTCTGGTTTCAGTTTATCTACCTTAGCAATGGCAATCAGGTGATAGGTAACCAGTTCGACAGGCGCATCCAAGCGGTAAGTATATTCACGCTCGTAATTAGCATGAAAATACTCCAAGATATCATCCATCTGGCTGTTTGCAATAGCCCCGCCAGGCAGGTTAATCTCGGTGGAATGTTCCTGGTTTTGATACCGCAAACGACCGTATCGAAGGAAATGCACTCGTGAGCGAGGAATATCTTCTGCCTCATACTCCTGGTAAGCTGTTTCTTCGAGTGCAGCAAAAGTATCGCTGAGTCGTTGGGCGGTTTCGGGAGTCGAGAGTTCGACGATTTGGGTCTGCAAGTAGTCCCGGCGTAAATCGCTCAGCAGCATACCCCAGGCGGAAAAAACACCAGAGAGATTGGGAATCACCACTTTTTTGATGCCTAATTCCTTTGCCAGCGCGCAGGCGTGCATCCCACCGCCACCCCCAAATGCAATCAGAGTAAAATCGCGTGGATCGTGACCCCGATTGACCGAAATCAATTTGATAGCGTTGACCATATTGTTGTTGGCTAGCCGCACGATGCCGCGCGCCACTTCTTGCTTACTTATGGCAAGTTTGCTGGAAAGGACTTCCAGGGTATTCTCAACAGCCTTCATATCTGCTTCGAGTGTGCCTCCGCAAAAATAATGGGGGTTAATACAACCCAGCGCCAGGTTGGCATCGGTAGTTGTCGCTTCAGTGCCGCCGAAACCGTATGAGGTTGGGCCAGGTTGTGCGCCCGCACTTTGGGGACCAACGTGCATGCGCTGAAACTCATCTACCCAAGCAATAGAACCGCCTCCCTGTCCGATCTCAACCAGATCCACCACCGGGACGATTACCGGATATCCGGCAAAGACATCAGTTCGTCCAATCAGGTAGTCGGTATTGAGCTTGACCTGGCCGCCGGTTATCAACCCACATTTGGCTGTGGTCCCGCCAATATCGAGGGCAATAACTTCTGATTCGTTAATTAAATTTCCGAGGACAGCGGCCCCCCAAACCCCGCTGGCCGGACCGGATTCAACCATAGTGATCGGAATCTGACGGGCATTTTTGACTGTATCGATTCCACAATTGGATTGCATTATATACGGGGCACAAGTCATCCCCTCCTTGTTTAGCCGTTCTGTCAGGTCATCCAGGTAACGGTGGGTAATGGGTTGAACATAAGCCGACATAACAACCGTGTTGGTGCGCTCATATTCCCGCCACTCACGGGTGATTTGATAGGATGCCACAACCGCAACTTCTGGCCACATCAAATTGACTTGATTCAACAAAGCCGCTTCGTGAGCAGAATTCGCATACGAGTTCAGGAGACAAATGGCAATTGCTTCTACCTTCTCGGCTCGAAAATCATCTAGTATTGCATCTAAATTCGATAAATCGAGTGTTTTGACCTCAGCCCCTTTGTAGTTAATCCGCCCAGACACTTCGCGGCGCAAATACCTGGTTACAAAGGGGATTGGTTTTTTGTATTCAAGGTTGAAATAATCGGGGCGATTACCGCGGCCTATCTCTAATACATCGCGAAAACCTTCACTGGTGATGAGGGCGGTCTTAGCCCCTTTTTTCTCGGTGATGGCGTTGATTACGATCGTTGTTCCGTGAACAAAGAACGCGAACTCACTCGGTTTAATCTGATTGGACTCGATAACATCCATGACGCCCTGCTCAAATTGGCCGGGTGTGGTGTGGCTCTTAGCTGTGCTTACTTTGCCGTCTGCGGTTACAGCGACAAGGTCGGTGAAGGTTCCACCGATATCTGTGGCTACTCGGATCATTGGTTTGCCTCCTTCGTCTCATGAATCAGGATCTCGCTAACGAGAAAAATAGGGTCTTTGAGCATTTTGATATTTTCTCGCAATTTCGCCTGATAATCTTCATCATAAAAATCATTTCGATAGCTTTCCATATTCGGCCAGTCGGCGGTGGTCATAAACTGATAGGGCGGCTTCAAATCAACCGGCCATCCTTCGGTAATGCGGGAAAAATCTGAGCACAGAACACCCTGTACGGCCATGTTCTCAACCTGGTGATCGGTAAGCCGCCATTCCAGGAACTCGACTTCGTCTACGTAAGGCTGCAAATTGTAAAGTACAGTTAATCGGATCATATCTCTCCCTATCCTCCCGGCACAATCACTCGATTGCCAAATTCATACGGTTTTGCGAACAGCCCAAACTCTACCAACTCTTTGGCGGGAGGTTCTCCACTGCCCCATTTGCGGCTCGGTTTCCAGCCGAAACCTTGCTTTAATAACGCGGCGTGTTCGGCGGCTTTGAAAACCGCCAGGGAAGGATCAATTACCGGCACGCCCAGCTCCGCCTCCAACTCTTTGTAGAAGCCGGTCTCCAGGGTGCATCCTAATATCAGGGATTCGGCGTAGTCCTCGGTAACGGCTTTTCGACCCGCCTCAATTAATTTGGAGCGGGTGCATTCATGGTCTTGTTGGAATTCAACCACATTCATATTCACATCCCGAAAAGACATTAATTTTTCGCCATAACCGTATTCGTAAACCGTGCTTTGCATCTGATGGACCCATTTGCGCTGCCCCACAATCACGGAGAAAGTGTTGGCTAAGGTCAAAGCCAGTTGTACTGAAGCCTGGCAGGGAGCGACAACCACCATTTCGCCGGATATTTCACGGGCATCGTGGAGGGCTGTATCGTAAAAGCAGCCGATCACCATCGCATCGAAACCCTCTTGGGAGGCCTGATACGCAGCCCGGACGATATCGGCGGTGACAATGGCCTCATAGGTACGGTATTCCAGGTTGGTGATTTTTCCTATGGACGGATTTAGTGAAGTCACATGGATTTCCGTGTTGGGATATCTATGCGCCTTGAGCATATCTGCAAAAAACTGGTCATAGTTACCAGTGCTCACTGGATTCAGAAACATAACTTTTACTGGGTTCATTTTGTTACTCTCCTTATTTATTGAATTGCATCATCTAGTTCAATACGAAAATCGTTCTATTGCCGAGCACGGCACAAAAAAAACATGGCTTATATCGCATGTGTGATTTCATCCCTGTTTTTGGGTTTGCCCGAACAGGTGGCAGCGGGCAAAATGCTGCCTACTGATTTCTACGAAATCCGGATCAATTTCGAAGCAGACATCCATTTTTTTGGGGCAACGGGTGTTGAAACTACATCCAGGTGGAATGTTGACGGGGCTGGGGATTTCGCCGGTCGGGATCATCTTTGCCGGCTTTAGTTTTTCCTCATCTTTTGAAACAACCGGGATCGACGACAACAACATCTGCGTATATGGGTGCTGAGGATTTTGGAAGAATTCTGATCCTTTGGAGATTTCACATATCTTTCCCAAATACATGATGGCAACCCTCGTGGCAATATTACGCATCAGGCTTAAATCATGGGTAATGAAAAGGTAAGTAAGATCCAAATCAGACTGTAAACGCATCAATAAGTTGATCACTTTACCCTGCACCGATACATCCAATGCCGAGGTGGGTTCATCGAGGATCATAAACGAAGGGTCGGTTGCCAACGCACGAGCAATGGCTACAATCTGTTTTTCACCTCCGCTGAGCATGTTGGGGTATTTGTACATGTAAATTGCCGGCAGATCGACAAGTTCTAATAAACGTAGTGTTTCGCGCATGATGTTTTTATCGGGCTTATGGATCTGCAACGGCACAGCCAGGTTCTGAGCGATGGTTCGGCGCGGATTGAGGGATGAACCCGGGTCTTGGAATACAATCTGGATCTCTTTTTTCAAAAATAGCGGGCGTTTACCGTTCTCACTGAATAAATCCAATCCCCGAAAGTGAATTCTGCCTTGGGTGGGGCGATACATGCCCGCTAGAATGTAAGCGATGGTGCTTTTACCTGAACCTGATTCGCCAACCAATCCCAGCGTTTCCCCTGCCTGTAAATCAAAGGATATGCCATCAACCGCCCGGACTGTGACTGGCTGGCGGCGGAATGTCCCGATGTGATCTACCACAAAGTGCTTCTTCAAATCACGAACTTCGAGAATTGCCTCGCTCATACAGCCGCCTCCTGATTTTTTGGGCCATACAGATAGCAAGCGACCTTGTGACCCTCTTCAACTTCAAACTCGGGCGGCTTTTGGTGGCGGCAGATTTCCATGACATGCGAACAGCGGGTGTGAAACCGGCATCCCGCTGGCGGATGTGAATAGTCGGGAATGCGGCCGGATATTCCCTGTGATATGCCGCCCCCGGAGAGTTTTGGCACGGCATCCATTAAGCCCTGGGAGTAGGGGTGCAAGGGATTGGAAAAAAGTTTACGGGTGGGAGCCACTTCGACAATATTGCCGGCGTACATCACGTAAAGCCTGTCCACAGTCTCATAGACAACGCCCAGACTGTGGGTAATCAGGATGATTGAAGTATTCAACCGATCTACCAGATTGTTGAGCAGGCGCAAAACTTGGGCTTGAATGGTGACATCCAAGGCCGTTCCCGGTTCGTCAGCTATCAACAATTGCGGCCGCGTTGCCAATGCCATGCCAATGCACACTCGCTGGCGCATACCTCCGCTGAGCTGGATAGGATAGGCTTGTAAGAGGCGCTCTGGGTCTGCCAAGGCTACATCCTGTAAGGCCAGTACGGCTTGTGCGTGGATTTCTTTATTGGAAAGGTGATTCTTTGCGGCGTGTTTTAGCACCGGGGTAAACTGCTGCTCGACGTTAAAAACAGGATTCAATGCTGCCATAGGGTCTTGAAAAATCATCGTCATTTCACGGCCACGCACATTGCTGAGTTGACGGGGTGACATCGCCAGCAAATTGCGGCCTTTGTAGAGTATCTCACCCCCAACAACAACCCCTGGAGGTACGGGCAAGATGGCCAGAGCCGTTTTCATGGTTGTGGTTTTGCCGCAGCCGGTCTCGCCGACTAGCCCAACTTTTTCCCCAGGATAAACCGTCAGGTTAACACCGTCGAGTACCTTGAGAACGCCGCCATAAACTTTGTAGTGGACACGTAGATTTTTAATTTCCAGCAGGGGGGCTTTATTCACCATTTTAGCTATTCTCCGCCGCAAATAGATCTCGCAGCCCATCTCCGAACAAGTTGAAGCCAAGAACTACTAACACGATCGCTAATGCTGGAAATACAGACATCCACCATTCATCAGGCAAATAGCGCCGGCCGGCTGCTACCATTGTGCCTAAATCCGGATTAGGTGGTTGTACACCCAACCCCACAAAACTTAACGAAGCGCCAATAATGATGACCCAGCCCATATCCAGACTCATTTTTGTAAATACCGGCGAGATACAATTGGGTAAAATCTCGCGGAACAGGATATGAAACTTGCTGGCGCCTGTAATTTCGGCTGAAGTGACGAAGAATTCGTTTCGTAAACCGGTGGTGATGCCATAAACAAGCCGGGTATACCACGGCCACCAGGTTAAACAAACAGCCAGCATGGAATTTAACAGGTTTCGTTCAAGAATAGAAGCAACCGAGAGGGCTAAAATCAAAGGGGGCACGGCCAGAAAGATATCGGTAATGCGCATGATGATCGTGTCGAACCAGGTATGCTGGAAATATCCGGCCACCAGCCCTAAAAAGACACCCACCGGCACAACGATGGATAAAACGACCAGTCCCATCGTGAGTGAGAAACGATAACCAAAAATTATCCGGCTGAGAATATCGCGGCCAATTTCATCTGTGCCAAACCAATGGCTGCTGCTCGGTGGGTTGCTGGCATTGGCAAAATCGGTAAAAGGTTTGACGTGCTCCGGGTAGGGAGCAATATAGGGTGCGAAAACTGCCAATATAATCACAAACAAAACCGTTCCAGCGCCAATCAAAGAGAGCGGGTTACGGGAAAATTTGTACCAGGCGCGCCCTAAACTCTCACGGCGGCTGGCGCGCCACAGTTGGGAAAATTCATGCGGGGATATTTCGGCTGATACTAAGTCGGATTGCGAGGAGATGCTCATAGTTTAATCACCTTTGGCAGTACTCAAGCGAATGCGGGGGTCAAGTTGGCCAACCACAATATCTACGCAAATGTTGACCACAACAAATACGACCCCGAATGTCAGAATAACCGCAGAGATCGCATTCAGGTCTTTACTTAACATCGCATTCATGCCGTAGCGGGATAACCCCGGCCAGTTGAAGATCAGTTCGACCAAAAATGCATTCCCCATCCCAGCGGCAAAATCCAGGCCTAGAATCGAGACTGTGGGGATTAAAGACGGCTTCAACAAGAAACGCCGCATGACCAGGCTTTCAGAAACACCCAAAGCCCGCGCGCTGGCAATATAATCTTTAGTCAGGTTATCGGCCATTGAGGCGCGTGTGATGCGGGCTTCCTGAGCCATGGAACCCATTGCCAGCGATAAAGCAGGCATGATAATATGCTTGAAGGCATCCCAAAAGACATTGAAGTCACCAATCAACAACGCATCGATGGTTACCATACCCGTGACCCGGGGAGGCAGCGTCAACCCATTGCTGAGGCGGCCAATGGCTGGCAGCCAATCCAAAACAAATGCAAAGATCAAAAGAAAGATAATGGCAAAAACAAAGGATGGGGTCACAACTCCCAGATATGAGAATATCCGAATGACATTATCCGCCCAACGGTCTTTATAACGTGCAGAAATTATTCCAAAGCTCAATGCTCCGGTAACAGATATAAACAGAGAGTAGAGGGCAAGCTCGAACGTAGCCGGGAGGAACTCTCTTATATCTTTGGCTACCCCGCGGCGCGTAACCAGAGATATGCCAAAATCTCCTTGCAGTGCATCTCGCAGCCAGTAACCATACTGGATGTGAAGCGGCTCATTCAAATGCATGTGCTCGCGCATATTGTCAACCACCCATTGCGGGGCGCGGGCGCCTACCGCCAGTCTTACCGGGTCTCCGGGTACAATCCGGGCGATCAAGAATATTACGATCGATAATCCCAGTAGAACGAAGACCGAATGTACAAGGCGTTTGGCTAGGAAGATTACACTCATAAGTTTTCTCGAAGATATCGGTAGCTGGTTGTCGAGAAGCACAACCAACTACCGATGAATTTGTTTGATGTTCAGGGATTGAATTCCTGAATATCGAGGGGGTTATTTGTTGATGCTGATCTCAGGAGCAAAATAGAAGTATCCCAGAAGGGCGCTGGTTTCACCGCGTACGGCAGGCCAATCGATGTAATCTTGATAGGCATTCTTTTGGACCTGATCGTAAACGAACAGAGATGGAGACAGGTCTACAAGTTGTGATTGCAATTCGGCGTATTTTGCGAAGCGCTCGGTTGTGTCGATGGTAGAGAGGGCATCATCAATCGCCGCGTCCAGGGTTTCATCCAGAAGCCATTCATTTTGAGACCAGGTTGCGGCGCTGCTGGAATGGTAGCGTTGTTTGAGCATTGGGCCGGCCTCCGGGAGATCCGCTGAAACGTAGATCGTCACAATGTGCGGGCTGGTTTCTTGAGCGCCGGTATTTTCGACAACACTTAACCAAGGCGTAGAAAAGACTTCGACAGGAATGCCGATTTCAGCCATATTGGCCTGGAAGAGCAGCGCAAATTTCTCTTCATCAGGCACTTCGGAGACCCAATGGATTTGGACGGGGTAAACAGCAATGCTATCGGCGTACTGGCATTGGGCTAATTCTTCAGCGGCCTTGGCGAGATCCCGGCTGAATACGAATACATCCGGGTTGTGGCCTCCCAAAGCAGCCGGCACAGGGCCTTTCGATTGCTGCGTGCCAGGCCATTCCAGGCTGATGGCAGTATCATAATCAAACGCATAAGCCATGGCCCGGCGACAGTTAATATCATCCGTTGGCGGTATGCGGGTATTCATCATGAAATAGAATTCGGAGAAGGTTGGCAGTGCGGCAATACTCACACCATCGAGTTCATCCAGGTTCTCCAAAGATTCTATTGACTGCCAGGCGTCACTGATATCGATTTCTCCGCTCGACATAAGGGTGCGAATTGTAGCTGCCTCAGTGGTTGCGACGAAGCGGACCTGGTCGGGCGCGTTTTCGACGAATTCACCCCACCAGCCGGTGTATTTTTCCATCAGCAGATACTCTTCGAGTTGAAATTCTGTGACCTGGTAAGGCCCGGAACCGGCATCATTTATGAGCAGCCAGGTTTTGCCGTAGTCTCCGGCCTCACCGTATGCGCCTTCCGCGGCGGTATTCGCGCGGACTAGATCTTCATTGAGAATAAACAGGCGCACCAGGCTGGGCAGGAATAAACCAGATGCTTCATTTTGAATAAATTCAACGGTGTAATCATCAACGGTTGTTGCGCTGGCAACTGAAGTGTATAAGTAGCCATAGCCCTCACCGATGGTTTTTAAGCGATTGAAGCTGTAGACTACATCGCTGGCTTGCAACTCGCTGCCATCGTGAAACTGAACGCCCTGACGCAAATGGAAGATCAAGGTCAGGCCATCATCGGATGTTTCCCAAGATTCTGCCAACCAGGGGATTACGTTCCCATCGGAAGTAGGAAAGATGAGGGTATCATACATATTGACGAGTGCTGAAGAACTTGCCTCATCACTGCCAACAGCTGGATCAATGTAGACGGGCCAAGAGTATGCAACCTGCAATTGGCTTTTATCAGCTGAAGTTTCAGTTCCAGCCGGCACTTCAACTGTGGTAGTATCTGGTGGGGCTGCCACAGGGGAGGCTGTTTCCTTTGCCTGGCCACAGGCAGTCAATAGCAGCATGAGAACAAGTAACATTGACAAATATTTGAAACTCTTCATAGTGTTTTCTCCTTTTTTTCCGGCGAATAGATAGTCCTTCTATCGTCCCGGATAAAAATATTGTTATTATATTATAGCAAAACGAGATCAAAAATACATCCATCAAAGTATTCATTTTTCAATAAAACAAAAAGCTCACGCTAAGGAGCTGATCAGGTACAAATGTACTGGGGGTGTCCAAAAAGGCAGAAGCGACATAAAAATTTCCCACTCCTGCCTTGAAAATCAATTATTTGAGAACATCTCGTCCCACTATAATCACGGGACGAGATGTTTTTTGTTATTAGATTCCCACTTTGACGTTGAGGGATCCTCTTATTGGACAGCCCCTTAGCAGGATTGATCCAGCATCGTTCTACTGTCCGATGACTTTGTCATCGGACAGTAGAGGAGTAAAGTGTCAACTAATTTCTGGCTCGAAGCGAACCATGTCCATTACCCGTTACCCAGGCTGGCAAACCCTTCTCGTAAGGCAAATAAGGCTGCCTGCGTGCGGTTGGCTAGGTGGAGTTTATCTAAGATATGATTAACATGGTTGCGGACAGTTTGTTCGCTTATACAAAGTTCTGTAGCGATTTCCTGATTAGATAACCCTTGGGCTACCTTTTGCAATACTTCTACTTCGCGGTGCGTCAATGAGTTGGTTGCCCTGGCGGGGTCGGGAGTGTGGTGAATTTCCTGAATAAGTTTGAGGGCCACCGATGGATCTAGTGATGCCTCGCCACGATAGATGTGCTGAATAGCATTTAACAAATCATCTGGGGATGAGTCTTTGAGTAAATATCCCAACGCGCCAGCCTTGATTGCCGGGAATACTTTATCGTCGTCAGCAAAACTGGTAAGGATCAGGATTCGCGCCCGCGGATTGTCTTGCTTGATATGTTCGATTACCTCGATACCGCTCATCAGCGGCATAATCAGGTCCAATAAAACCACATCGGGCGATAGTTCCCGGGCCAAATTTACAGCATCCCGGCCATTATCAGCCTCGCCAACGATCTCCATCCCCGGTTCTGTGTTTATCAGAGCGTGCAATCCTTTTCTTACCAATGCGTGGTCATCAGCAATCAGAAGACGGATTTTTTGTGACACGAGATACTCCATGTTTTCCTGAACCTGATTTTTCTTTTTCCCATTTATCCAATGCTACTTTTAGCATTATTGTAACACCCTCGCCGACCGCTGAAATGACTCGTAACTCGCCATCCAGGCGGCGCGCCCGTTCGTGCATACTTTCAAGGCCAATCCCACCCTTTTGGGATACGGTTTTATAGTCAAATCCAACGCCATCATCTGCAATTTTTACCGTCAGTAGATTGCCTGAGGTTTGGATGTTCACCGATACGGTCTGAGCAGAAGCATAACGCAGTGTATTATTGAGGGACTCCTGAATGATACGATATATCTCCTGCTCTACGAATGATGGTAGTTTCATGCCGTGTTCGGCTACCAAGTATGCCTTGATACCAACCTTTCGTTCGACTGCATCCAACCGGTGTTGAATTGCTTCCAGCAAACCTTCGGTTTCAAGGACTAACGGCCGCAGTTCATGCAGCAATACACGCATTTCATTTAGGGCGCTATGCGCTGTCTGCCCTAATTCTGTAAGGTGTGTGGAGACATCCTCTAATTTGCCATCGTGTAGAGCCCTTTGCCCGGCTTCTGCAAATAATGTCAAACTGTAGAGCGATTGAGTCACTGCATCATGTAACTCGCGCGCCAGCCGGCGGCGTTCCTCCGATACAGCCAATTGGTGCGACTCCCGATAGAGGCGAGCATTTTCTATTGCAACTCCAATTTGGTCAGATATCGAGGTCAGGAGGGTAATTACATATTTCGTAAAGTGTTGATCTGCTTTCCCCAATACACTGAAGACCCCGCAAACCCTCCCCTTGGCTCTCATGGGCACCCCGAGATACGCATGGAACAATTGACTGGGCACATTATTGGGCGCATTTTCCAACTCTGCGATGAGATTAGGAAAATAGATTGGTGTCTCCTTCCGGAAAACGCGTCCAATGATTCCATCCTCTGCCGACAGAGAAGACAAGGCAGAGATCGATTCCTCAGAAAACCCCTGATATGCAGCCAAGTGAAATTCTTGCAAGTCTTCGCGCCAGATGTGAATAATGCCTTTGGGGGCTTTTATAACTGGCAAGATTTCCGCTAAAGAATGCTCCAGGATAATCCCCAAGTCAATTGATTCGCTGGCAATCGAAGCCACGTTATAAAGCACAGATAGATCTTCATGCGCCTTTTTCAGGGCAAGTTCGGATTCTTTTCGGTCTGTAATATCATACCCAAAGGTGATCGCTCCTTGAAAATGGCCTAATTCATCATAAAAGGTTCGTGAGTTCCAGACTATGTTTTTCAAATTTCCATTTTTACATAATATATGTGTTTCCCAATCATTAACTGTGGCCCTACCGATCAACAGGTCTGCAGCCCTGGTCATGATCATATCCCGGTATGTTGTGTCCGGGTATAACCAATCCCAGACTTTGGTATGTCCCAAGACCTCTTCCTGGGTATAGCCGCTAATTTTTTCAGCCATTGGGTTCCAGAGGATCAGGTTTAAATGTTGGTCATAGACGTTAATCCATACGTTTACATTTTCGATAATGCTCTTAGCGTACCCATCCCATAGCCAGAATGGATTGTCATCTTTTTCAGATGGGGTTTTTCTTTGATCAATATTTATCATGTACAATTGCTCCGGTTTGAATCTTTATAGTTCGATCTCCTCGATAACATTCAGTATTATCTAACCGTATTAATGTATGTAGATTCAACTCACAAGTGCAACTTTGAAGGTTGCTGAGAGGTAAGCTGGAGTAGGATAATGCTTCTCAGACGACCAAGTCAAAGGAGCACTATGAGAACCTACTGGCAGCTTACCCAGGAACAACGATACCAGATTT
>JAUXUL010000044.1 GCA_030680795.1 Anaerolineales bacterium
AAATCGGGAGCATGACCAATTGATCTTCATTGCATGGTTTGAATTTTGCCATAGGTTCCTCTATCTTATAGAACCCTGTAGCTTTGTGCTAGTTATTCCCCCACTTTTTCGACAGTTTCAACGGTTTGCGTAAGCTTCGCATGCTTTTAGCGGGGTACTGGCAGGTGGGCGGGCGTGGACAATGCTTGGGAGCAGGACGTGAAGCGGCTCGAAGCCAGAAAAATACTTGACGCGAAGCATAGCGAAGGTGTGCACGCTGTGTTGAGCGTGATTTTCTACGGTATTTTTCTCCATGCAGAGGCGGGCCCCTCTAATCCTGGCACACGTTCTATTAGCCCTTGGTCTCTGAGCTTATAAAACACATTCTTCATTACGTTCTCAGAACGTATACCGGTCAAATCTCTTGCTTGAGAATTTTTGATTACTTCGTTTGATTCCAGGAATTTTAGAATGGCTTTTTCAGGGGATGCCAAAGAAGCATGAGGAATCACTACTTTCACATGATTCCCTTCCTCAGAGATTTCAGGATCTCTTAATCTCCATTCCATCATTTTTTGAAATGCTGTGTTCAGACCTTCGCCCATATCTTTATTGGGTGGATTCTTATACCTGTTTAATGTCCTCACTATTCTCGGGTTGCGAGAATATCTGGCATCAAGAATATTTTGAGGAGTAACGTATCCTGGCAATTTTCCTGGACTCAATACTTCAATTCTGTTGTTATATATGTGAATGTGGATATTGTCACTGATTGAGTAATCTCGATGAATGATAGCGTTTGTCACAATTTCCCATATCGCTTCGGGTGGGTAACTTACAGTTTTTAGTCCATCTAATGTCCAGATGGATATAGAAGACATTACTTCAGATATACAATTTATAGTGTCATGGATTTGGTTGTACAAATTACCTTCAATGGTAAATATTTGTTTTAGATGATCTCGCTCTGGCTCATTTTCACGAGTCTCATACCGTGCAATTTTTACTGCACATTGCCTAGGCAAAATTGCCGAGGGCGAAGACGCAAAAAGAAGAATTCCGGCAACTTTGGGCTCCCAAGTTATAACATCTACTAAATGTTGATTTACAATAAAATCAAGAGAATCGGTTTTAGGAGAATAGTCCGTAAGAAAGTCTTTTATTGGTTTACCATCCACAATATCTTCTGGGCGTGCTGATTTCACAACTTGATCTTCAAATGAGGTAACCCCTTTTGCATATGTTAACTCCATTATTCGCTGCGGGTCATTTATTGGAATTACTTGTGCTGACATCCTTACATATACAGTTCCATCTGATGTTTGGTGTAGAAAATTGCTTTTGTCCATGTGGACGTGTAACACGAAACCAGGTTTATCTACACATGTAAAAAAACTAAACCTGAATGGTAAAGTAGGTCTTACCTCAGATAATGCTTGGATATGACCATTGAAGTCCTCTATGCTTGCTTTACCCTTCCAACGAGTATGTGGATTAGGCTCATCATGTTCATCCGCGATTCCTATAACGAATTCGCCGCCATCTGCGTTAGCAAATGCGACGGCAATTCGTTGAATTTTGGCAGGCTTTATTTCAAAGGATTTACGGTCAAAGAAATGGTCTTCTTGTCGCGTGCAAAATTCTAATGCGTCCTTTTCGTCAAGATTTTTGATTTCCATATTTCACCTAATTTTGACTATATTGAACTTACGCCAGCGCCTAACTATGTACTCGGTTGACGACTTCAACGTAATAGACTATATCCGGCATTTGCCAGAATTGTTTTATAATTCATACATCCTCAACCTAAACCTCAGAATATCCACATCTTCTACAATTATTATAATGACCCCGATGGAAAAGTCAAGCACACATGGCAAAAAACCTTCTTGACCAGGTGCATGCTGCCATCCGCATCGAACATCGCGCAGCATCCCCTGGCGGAACTATTCCCATCGCTGCGGAGAATCCTGCGTAGATTGAGCCCGCCGCTCCATCCTTTTTCATAACCCTGGACTGAGCCCGTCGAAAGTCAAGCGCCATCCCAACTACATGGGCGCTCCTGAAATCCAAGCCTTCCTTTCCCGCCTTACCGCAGTGGAATGTTACTAAGCTTATTAATTATTTCCTGCGCATCCAGATCAACACAACCGTAAATGGGATCAACGCAAATGCGGCGCTGACGTAGGCCATCATGTTATATCCAAGCGCTGCGAAGATGAATCCACTACCCAAACTTCCGAGCGCGGAAGCAAGACCAATCAGCAGATCATTGAAACCCTGCGTGCGGGAACGTTCGAGAGGTGAGAGTTGATCGGCGAGCAAAGTGGAACCGCCCACGAAACAAAAATTCCATCCCAGCCCAAGCAAAAATAAGGCCACACTCAATGGTAAAACATCCACTGAAACCGTGGCGGCGATGGAAGCAACCACAAGAGTTGCAGAACCGATCAGAATAACCAGCCCGCGTCCCCAACGATCTGCAAGCCGCCCGGAGAGTATTGAAAAGGCATACATGCCAAACGTGTGCGAAGAGATCACCAGCGAAATATCAGGCAAGCCGTGATTATATTCGCGCATGTGAAGTGAGGTGATGACCATGATCAGCACCATCACCATTTGACCCAACACCATGCTGACGACTGCCACAAGCGCGGCGGGCTGACGAAGAATTTCAAGCACGCGTCGAACCTGGCCTGTGCCTGCTACGGTTTCAGGGAATTTTTCCGCCACTGCCAGGCCGATCTCGCGCGGGTCGGGACGCAATCCGATAAACACAACCACTGCCGCAATGGCAAACAGAATCAAGCTGACAAGATATGCGCCGGCCAATTCATCTATCCCCCACGGCCCCACAATTGCGCCTGCCGGGCCCGCCACGAACGGGCCGATCACCGAGCCGAACGTCCCGCCGATGACCACGTTTGAAATTGCGCGACCGCGATGTTCGGGTTTGTTCACCTCCGCGGCCGCGAAACGACCGAGTTGCACTGCCGCGTTGGCCACTCCCATCAACACCATTCCGCCAAGGAACAATGCAAATGAATGGATCGCGATGGCATAGAATGTGATACCCGAGCCGATCACACCTGCGCTTAAACCAGTCACCAGGCCGCCGCGCCGGCCGATTGCGTCAAAGACATATCCCCACATAAATGCAGAGAATGCGCCCGCCAGCAAATAAACAGCCGTAGGCACGCCCGCCCAACTTGGGTTTTGGCTGAGTTCCTTGCCCACAATTGAATTGAGAGTCGCCGCGGCAATAAAGCCAGCGGAAGCCAGCGATTGCTGCGCAAAAAGAATACCTGTAATTTTCCGTGCGAGGGACTCTAGATTGTTCATGTCACTTCCTGTTTTTAAGATAAGCCGAGTATAACAAAACTCACCCCGAAATAAGCATTCGAGGCGAGTCAATTACAATTTACGTTTCGCGTATTACGCATCACGCATTACTTCTCACTTCTTCTTCCCGGCCTTCTTTTCAGCGATTTTCTCTTCACGCCCCATGGCATCCATCACAGCCACAGATGCGATTTGAACGATGGCATTCACATCATCGCCCGTTTGCAGGACATGTACTGGCGCGCCCACTCCCAGCAGGATCGGGCCGATCGCTTTGGCGTTGCCCAAACGAGCCAGCAACTTGTAGGCAATGTTTGCAGATTCAAGTGACGGGAAGACGAGCACATTGGCATCCTTCACAGCGCTGAATGGATAGCGTTCTTCCACGATCTCCGGGACCACCGCAGTATCTGCCTGCATTTCGCCGTCCACTTGCAGGTCAGGGCGGCGTGCTTTCACCAGCGCAACAGCTTTGCGGACTTTATCCGAAAGCGGATGCGGCGTGGAACCAAAATTCGAGAACGAGAGGAAAGCCACGTGCGGCTCAATTTCAAGTTTCAGCGCATAATCAGCCGCAAGACAAGCGATCTCCGCCAGGTCTTCGGCACTTGGGTCAATATTCACGGTGGCATCTGTGAAGAGGAAAACCTTTTCTTCAAAGATCATGATGTAGACACCCGCCGCGCGCGCCGCACCCGCCGCCGTGTGATGAATTTGCAAAGCAGGACGGATCACATCGGGATAATCAAAGGTGAGCCCGGAGATGAACGCATCTGCATCGCCCATCTTTACCATCAATGAACCGAAGATGTTGGGGTCCTGCACTTTCTTGATGGTATCACTTGCCATGACGCCCTTCCGCTGGCGAATATCATAAAAACTCTTGGCGTATGCTTCCAACTTATTAAAAAGAGCAGGGTCCACAATCTTGGGCTGGTAATCCAGGCTGAGATTGTTCAATTGTTCTTCAATAACTTTTTTATTTCCAATTAAGATTGGAGTAGCAATGCCCTCTTCCTGAATTTGATATGCGGCGCGGATGATCTTCTGTTCTTCGCCTTCAGCAAACGCTACGCGCTTCTTGCCGCCTGAAGAACGCGCCTTATTCTGGAAGAAATATCGAATCCGCTCACCCTTGCCCTGGCGATATGCCAACTGCTCGCGATATTCATCAAGGTCAATTGTCTTGCGCGCCACGCCGGTCTTCATCGCCATCTCAGCGACAGCGGGCGCTTCCCACAAGAGCACACGTGGATCAAGCGGAGTTGGCAAAATATATTCTCGTCCAAACTTCATCGCCACGCCGCCGTATGCGCGGATGACCGAATCTGGCACATCTTCTTTTGTTAATGCAGCTAAAGCTTGCGACGCCGCAAACTTCATCTCCTCATTGATACTCTTCGCGCGCACATCCAACGCGCCGCGGAAGATGAACGGGAAACCAAGCACATTATTGACCTGGTTTACATAATCTGAGCGTCCGGTTGCAATGATGACATCCTTGCGCGCTTCTCTGGCCAGCTCAGGCTTGATCTCCGGGTCCGGATTCGCCATGGCGAAGATAATCGGGTCCTTCGCCATCAACTTGACCATTTCAGGCGTCATCACATTCGCCACAGACAAGCCATAGAATACGTCGGCATCGCGCAAGGCATCTGTCAATGTGCGGGCCTCGGTCTCAACTATAAAACGCTCCTTGTATTTATTCATCCCTTCTGTACGTCCTTTATAGACCACACCCCTGCTGTCACACAACATGATATTCTCGCGCTTCACACCCCACCTGATCGCCAGCTCCGCGCACGAGATCGCCGAAGCGCCCGCACCAGAAATGACAATGCGGATCTCATCATGTTTCTTGCCTACAATCTCCAACGCATTGGCCAAAGCCGCCGAAGAAATGATCGCCGTGCCATGCTGGTCA
Source organism: Anaerolineales bacterium (assembly GCA_030680795.1). Lineage (GTDB taxonomy): Bacteria > Chloroflexota > Anaerolineae > Anaerolineales > Villigracilaceae > Villigracilis. Next base: position 5,246 of record JAUXUL010000044.1, read on the forward strand.
TCGTGGAACACCGGAATATCCAGCATCTTCTTTAATTCCTCCTCAATGTAAAAACATTCAGGAGCTTTAATGTCTTCGAGATTGATCCCGCCAAAAGTCGGGGAGATCGCCGCCACAACTTTGATAATTTCATCGGGATCGTGGGAGTTCAATTCAATATCAAAAACATCAATATCCGCAAACTTCTTGAACAAAACCGCCTTGCCCTCCATGACAGGTTTGCTCGCCAATGCGCCGCGGTCACCCAAGCCTAAGATTGCTGTGCCATTGGAAATGACCGCCACTAGGTTGCCCTTCGAAGTATATTCATAGGCATCCTCGGGATTTTTTTCGATCTCCAAAACAGGTTCCGCCACACCCGGCGAATACGCCAAACTCAAATCCCTTTGCGTATCCATCGGCTTGGTTGGCACAATTGCCACCTTGCCAGGTTTGCCCTTCAAACGATGATATTCAAGTGCATCTTCACGCGTAATCTTAGCCATAGTGTCTCCGTTTAATTTAGGTGGTAATCACATGATTATTGCATAACTTGAGTAAAACCACATAGTTCCATTTGTCACGATTCTGATGAATACAATTACCCCCTTGACCTTGGAAAGTTATGTTACAGAGTGCCGCACGCATGTTTGACATGCGTAACTAAACCAGAATTATGATTTTACTCGTAATTTCTTCCAGCAAGTTTAGTAAATTATGCAACCACGGTAACAAATCCTGAATTTCAAGTATAATTTGGGTAATAATAAGAAACTTCCGCCGCACTCGCGGCCTTTGCTTAAAACTGACTGGAAATTCGCGCACGAACTCTCCCTCGCCAAAGTCCTTTGGGAGTTACTTTGTGAAGTCTCATTTAGGATAATAATTGAGAAAACAGCTGGCTTCACCTTAACCTTCATGCCGAACGTGATGTAAGACCTGTCACGCGATTTTGACCTGCCCAAACCCCGCCTCCTTCGGGACCCGGAAACTGGTCATCCATCCCAGACATTTTCCACAGCCGAGGCCGTTTAGACGGAAGCCTCGGCTGTATGTGTTTAAAATGAAAAAAATAACTGCCTTAGACGTGCAAAAAAAGGATCCCAATCGGGTAAACCTTTACCTGGATGGAGAGTTCGCCTTCGGGCTGGCGCGCATCACAGCCGCCTGGCTGCAAAGAGGCCAGGCAATAAGCGATGAAAAAATCGCGCAACTGAAAACCGAAGATGCGTGTGAACGCGCCCGGCAACAAGCCCTGCTCTTCCTGAGCTACCGCGTCCGCTCTGAAAAAGAAATCAGGCAAAACCTGCTCAAGCATGAAATTCCAGAAGAGGTCATCGAGCAAACGCTCGAACGACTTCGCAAGAGCGGGGTAGTCAACGATAAGCAATTTGCCCGCGTCTGGGTGGAAAATCGCAATACCTTCCACCCGCGCAGTCGCCGTGCATTGACGATGGAACTTCGTCAACAAGGACTCGACGATGAAACTGTGCAAGCCGCAGTATCAAATGTGGACGAAAATGCCCTAGCCTATGAATCTGCCCATAAACGAGCAGGCAGGCTCAAGGATCTGGAATGGGGCGGGTTTCGCAAGAAACTGTCCGAGCACCTCGCACGCCGCGGCTTCCCTTATTCCGTGATCGCACCAGTCGTCACCCAGGTCTGGAACGAGGCGCATGTGGAAGAACAACATTTTGAAGATGAGGATATAACATGAGTCCGCTTAACATATTAATAGATATACTGGCGCTCATCGTGGGCGTTGTGGCTGGATATTTTATTCATCGCTACCGGTCCGAAGTCGCCGCAAAAGCGCAGCAGGATAAGGCCGACGACATATTAAAAGTGGCCAACACGCAGGCACGCATGATCGAAAGCGGCGCGCGCGATTCTGCCACCAAGATCGTGCAGGCGGCCGAGTCCGAGATCAAAGAACGCCGCATCGAGATTAACAAGGAAACGGATCGCCTGGAAAAACGCCGCTCCGAACTCGACAGCCGCTTCGACAAGATCGAACAACGCGAACAAACCTTGAACAAGCGCCAGTCTCAAGTTGACAAACGCGGCAACGACATCGAAAAACTTTACGAAGATCAAGTGAAAAAACTTGAACAGGTCGCGCAATTAACGCAGGAAGAGGCGCGTAAAGATTTGTTTGCCGCAGTGGAAAAAGAAGCGCGCGGCGACATGGCACGCATCATCCGCCAGATCGAAACGGAAGCGCGTGAGGAAGGCGAAAAACGTGCCCGCAAGTTAATTGCGGATGCGATTCAGCGTGTGGCTTCTGAGCATGTGGCCGAAGTCACGCGTGCCGTGGTGACCCTGCCCAGCGAAGAAATGAAGGGACGCATCGTCGGACGCAACGGGCGTAATATCAAAGCCTTTGAGCAAGCTGCGGGCGTGGATGTGATCGTGGACGATACGCCTGATTCCGTCACCGTCTCCTGCTTCGACTCAGTCCGCCGCGAGATCGGCCGCCGCTCGTTGGCAAAATTGGTTTTGGATGGCCGCATTCATCCCGCGCATATCGAAAAGATCATTGAAGACGAAACCAAAGCCGTTGAGAAGATCATCAATGAAGCCGGTGAACAGGCCGCCTTCGATGCCAACGTCACAGGCTTGCACACCGAAGTATTACGCATGATGGGACGTTTGAAATTCCGCACATCGTATGGTCAAAATCAACTCGCGCATGCGGTTGAAGTCTCCAAACTGGCGGGCATCCTGGCCGCAGAACTCGGCGCAAATATAGAGCTATCCAAACAAGGCGGCTTCCTGCACGACATCGGCAAAGCCATGGACCATAACCAGGATGGCACACACGCCGGCCTGGGCGCGGAATACTGCAAACGCTACGGCGTCAACCCGATTGTTGTCAACGCCATCGCTTCGCACCACCATGAAGTGGATCAAGAGACCGTTGAAGCAGTTATCGCTGAATCGGCCGACGCCATTTCAGGCGCGCGCCCCGGCGCACGCCGCGAAGACCTGGAAGCCTATATCAAACGTATCCGCTCGCTCGAGGAAATGGCGATATCCTTTGAAGGCGTACAGCAAGCCTTCGCCATCCAGGCCGGTCGCGAAGTGCGTATCCTCGTCAAACCAGAGGCGATTGACGACCTCGCTTCCGCGCGACTGGCGCGTGACATTGCCAAAAAGATCGAGGAGACTATGCAATACCCCGGTCAGATCCGTGTGACGGTCATACGCGAAACAAGGTCAACAGAGTACGCGAAATAGTTTCTGATAAGGATATTACGAGTGAAATCCCCCATTTCACAGAGTGCTGCAATAGCGGGAATGAATAATAATTCCCGCTTGCCTCTGCTGAATTGGGGGTTTATTATTCCCCTGACAGCACTCCACATCCCAAAGTAATTCCTATTATAAGATTGAATATTGTGAACAAATCCTATCTCAGCGGACTGACTTGTTCGGATTGTGGGAGATCATTTTCCATCAATCAAGTCCACACCTTCTGCCCGGATTGCCAAGCCACGCTCATCTCAAATTATGACATGAACGCCGCCCGCAAAGAAGTGGACCGTGATGAGATCCATACACGGCCAAAGGGAATGTGGCGCTGGCATGAGATGCTCCCAGTACAAGATCCTGAATATATCGTGTCGCTTGGGGAAGGCGACACGTCATTACTCAGGATCCCTCGCGTTGGGAAGGAATTTGGTCTTGCGGATCTTTGGGTCAAGGATGAAAGCAGTAACCCGACCGGCTCCTTCAAAGCGCGCGGACTTTGCACCGCAGTTTCCAGGGCAAAGGAACTCGGCCTAAAAAAAATCATCATCCCCACTGCTGGTAATGCCGGCGGAGCCATGGCGGCCTATGCCGCGCGCGCCGGCTTGCAGGCCTTGATCTACATGCCGAAAGACACACCCAGCGCGAACATCCAGGAAAGCCGCATTGCAGGTGCGCAGGTTATCCTGGTGGAAGGATTGATCAGCGACGCCGCTGGCATGGCTGAGGTCAAAGCGCGGGAAGAGGGCTGGTTCGACCTTTCCACCTTTAAAGAACCCTACCGGGTCGAAGGAAAAAAGATCATGGGTTACGAACTTGCTGAAGCCTTGAACTGGACTTTGCCGGACGTGATCCTCTACCCCACCGGCGGAGGCACAGGCCTGGTTGGCATGTGGAAAGCCTTTGCTGAAATGGAAGCCCTCGGCTGGCTAGAGGAACCGAAACGTCCGCGCATGGTTTCAGTACAGGCGCAGGGATGCGCGCCAATTCCCAAAGCATTCCATGCCGGCGCAGCCTTCTGTGACTTTTGGCCGGGCGCACAGACTGTGGCATCCGGCTTGCGAGTGCCAAAAAGCTTTGCTGACCGAATCATCCTTGCCAACATCCGCGCAAGCAATGGGACGGCGGTTGCAGTCAGCGATGAAGCCCTGATCAATGCTCAGAAAAAATTAGCCGCCATGGAAGGCATCTTTGCCGCACCCGAAGGCGCCGCTTGTCTTGCGGCGCTCGAAGAACTTATCAAACAAGATTGGGTAAAACCAGACGAACGCATCGTTCTTTTCAACACGGGTTCAGGCTTGAAATATCTCGACCCAATTGCGCGCTATTGACGTTAGCATAATTTGATTATGTCTCCCTGAGCGCAGCGAAGGGTCTCTACCCCAGTTATACGAGACCCTTCGGTCGCAAAAACGCTCCATCAGGGTGACATAACTTAATTGATTTTGATGAGCCTCAATAGTGCTTTTATTATTCCACTTTGCCTAAAAATGGATCACAGTCGGCTTCAACCCCAACTCGTCTATCAATTCATTCAATTCATGATCGCTCAATCTTCTTCCTTTGCCTGCGTAGGCGGTGAGCATGGCCTCGTTCATGTTTGTGCCAAAGGAGCGTCCGTCAAATCTCGGCGTGGTGGTGATGACTCGTTTCACACCGCGTTCTTTTAGCAATGCAATATTATCTTCCGTGGTCGTGTTCGTCACAATCGTTTTGGCAGATAAATCATTTGGCATGTATTTCCTCATAAAGAGAAAATCACCCGCAATCAAATCAGACTCTTCAAAATATTTGGTGTACTTCGCTTCCTGCTCCGCACCGCCGCTTCCGTAAAAGATCATGCTCATGGGGAAATGACTGACAAAAGGCAACATGACTCTTGCAACTCGTTTGAATGCGGGAATCCCATAAATGGGAATTGGGACTCCCAAGGCAACCATCAAGTCACCGAATACGGTTCTTTCTGCGATCTCTGCGACTGCTTCTGCCAGCCCAAGCCGATCAATGGCGACGGGGATGAAGGCCTGCTTAAAGCGGATTTCTCCAAGTTGAGGCTTTGCCAGTTCAAAGACACGTCGCTCGAGGGTGTGCTTGAGTCCGCGTCCATCACAGAGTGGAGTCTTCGTCACACCGGAGACAAGTTTCAGCGCGGCATGAAGCGGATACTCCTTTTCATCCAAGCGTAAATAAAGATCCACGCCGCCAACGCCAAAGGCATCCACCTTGCCATCCAAATCCAAATACAATTGGCGGGCTTTGGCGATATCGCCATCCATGCCAACGCGTTCGACGAGAATCTCCTGCCCATTAAGATTGACCTTCACGCTTTTATCGCGCTCGGAACCACCGAGGCTGATACTAATTGCGTGTTTCATGCTAACCTCACAAACGGATTATTCGCCTTCTCCTCACCTACCGTCGTTTCTGGACCATGACCTGATAACAATCTCGTCTCATCGGGAAGGGTAAAGATTTGTGTGCGGATGCTGTTTTCCAATGTGTTCCAATCACCGCCAGGCAAGTCGGTGCGGCCCACACTTCCTTTGAAAATGAGATCACCGCAGAAACAAATTTTTTCTTTGGGAACATACAACACGCAATGACCTTTGGTATGCCCAGGCGTGTAACGGACTTCAAATTCATTCGAGCCGAGTTTTAAGATCTGTCCGTGAGTAAAATCAATCGTCGGTTCGGGGCCAGGGTCAATGTCAAAGCCAAAGACCGCACCGCCTCCGCCCGCGCGCCAGAGGACGTGGTCATCGGGATGAAGCGCGACAAGAGGAAGAGGATTCAGAGAATCAGCGATCTCAGCGGCCCCGCCAATGTGATCAAAGTGCGCGTGCGTGTACCAGAGGTGACCAATTCTCCAACCGCGATCCTGTGCAGCCTTGAGGATGATGTGGCCATCCCAGGCTGGATCAATCACAACGGCTTCTTTTGTTTCAGGGTCAGTGACCAGATAGGTATTGGTCTGCACGGGGCCCAAAATGAAGGAAATAATCTCAAGCATGGCTCACCTTCCGTGGCAGAAATATGGAACTCACAACAATCGAGACAACGATCAAACCAATCGCAAGCGGATACAAAATCATTGGGTCGTATTCATACAATAAACCTGCAATGGGCGGCGTGAGAATGAAGATCACCGAACTGACGGTTTCCATGATGCCATAAGTAATTCCCATTTGCGATTCATGGACAAGTTCGCGCGCTTGCGCCATTGCCATGGGTCGAGCTGCACGGAAACCTCCAAGCAGGAAGTATCCTAATGCAAAAATGGGCAAAGCCGTGCCTTTCCAAATGAACAAGGCAAACAGGATAACAAACGTCTGCGCAAACAAAAATCCTTTTCGAGGATTGACACGGCTGAATGCAATCGCCATCAACGAGTTCCCCAGCGCGCCCACTGTAAAGATCAACCCTGTCTGACTCAATGAAAGTCCGCGCACGCCTTCGAGAAAGTTTGGTGTAAGCGGCTGCGCGATATACATTGCAAATATGGAAAATATAATAACACCAATAAGAGTAATAAACCGTTGATTACTCCTCAGGCCTGGCGGTGGGGCATCAGGGTCATGATTGTCAACTGGCTGGCGCTTTATGAAAATTATGAACATGTTCGAAATAACGAACACAGCTGCCGCAACATAGAAACTCATCCGCATGCCGTAATGATCGCCGATCCACCCGCCGGTCACAGGGCCGAGTACCATGCCCATGCCAAAGGTCGCAGTGGTCAGCGAAAGCACGGTCCCCACAGACCACTTGCCGCGCGCCGCAGTTACATAACTGCTCAGCGGGGATGCGACAAAAGCTGTCAGTCCATAGGCAAATAAACCGACCAGAAAAAGCGGTAAAGCCAGGGCAAACCCCATCGTCAATGTAGAAACCAAACCGAGCAGCCAGGCAATAATGAGCAAAGGTCTGCGCCCAATTCGGTCTGCGAGACGACCAGCCGGAATGTGTGTAATGGCCATGAAAAAACCGAACGCGCCCAGGATCAAACCAATTTCATATTTGTTCAACAGAAATTGAAGATCGAGATAAATCGGCACAAAGTTAAAGAACATCCCTTCGCCAAAACCCCAGAGAAACAATGCGGCGGCGACAAAAAATAGATTACGATTCAAATTTCCTCACATATGTCATTGCGAGGAGGGCGCCTTTCCCGACGAAGCAATCTCATGTTACGATGAGGCTACTTCGTTCCTCGCAGTGACATGGTTCATTTTTCGATATGATTGATAAAATTCCGTGCGACTTCAAATACTTGATGACGAGCCGCATCCCGTGTGACAACGTGGCCTGATCCCGTTACATAAAGTTTTGTCTTGTCTGACGCATTGACCAGTCCCGCGTAAATCCTTTCCATATTTTCAGGCTGAACATACGGGTCATCTTTGGAATGGATCAGCATCACAGGCTTTCTAACCTCAGGCAGCGCGGCTTGCATCTCATTGAGCAATAACTTCAACTCCACTACTGAACTCATCGGGTTTTTCGGATATGAAACATGTTCGGCATACGCGGCTTTGTCAAACCACGAAGCGCCAGGCGTTTCTTTGGATTTTGGGTTATCGCGAAAGAATATGCTGTATAAACGCAGCGCCCAAAGGGGATGATCATTTGGCAATTGATACGGCGTGGACATCGCCACCACACCCGCCACATCCAACTTTGTAGACATCAACAATGACAACACACCGCCCATCGAAAGCCCAACGAGGAATACTCGGTTAACACTGCCACGCAGGAGATGATAGCCATCTTGGACAGAAGCAGTCCAATCGGTCCAGCGGGAGCGGCGCATATCTTCGAGGTCGGTTGCATGTCCGTTGAGTCGGATCCCCAAACAGGTCAATCCCCGCTGATTAAAATATTCCCCCATCCAACGCATATCCTTGGGTGTGCCGGTGAATCCATGAATGAGTAAAATTCCTGTTTTATTCCCTTGAAGAAAAAAAGGTTCGGCAGTTGGTAAGATCTGATTATTCACGGCTTGATTATATCAATCAACCCGCGCAAGCCCAGCTCGTAAGACCGCCAGCCAAAGCCGACAACCTTTCCCTTGCACACCGCCGAGATCATCGAAACATGGCGGAATTCCTCGCGCACATACACATTGGATAAATGCGCTTCGATGACAGGAATTTGAATCGCCGAGATCGCATCACGCAATGCAACTGAAGTATGTGTGTATCCGCCAGGGTTGAACACAACTCCACTCGCCCAGGTACGCGCATCCTGCAAGGCATCGATCAACGCGCCTTCGTGATTCGATTGCAGACATTTTATTTCAGCGCCCAACTCTTTTCCCAACTCGATCATCTTTTTATTAATGTCATCCAGAGTCATCGAACCATAAATCTCGGGTTCGCGCGTGCCTAACAAATTTAGGTTGGGTCCGTGCAAGATCAGTATTTTCATATTTCCTCTTTTCATGTCATTGCGAGCCGTTCTTTGGCGAAGCAATCTCCCACACTGTGTCTGAGATTGCTTCGGGCGGAAGAGCACCGCCCTCGCAATGACGGTTATTTCAACACCGATTCTAAATCCATCACATCCACCAACTCCACTTTGCCGATCTCAACAGGTAACGCGAATCGAATTGCATTTGCATTCTTCTTTTTATCCACTCTCATCGCACGAATAATTTCCTCGCGCAGCATATTTTCTGGGATATGGATGGGCAACCCCAACGCTTTGAGCGACTCAGTCACCGCTTCCACCAACCCGACGCCTGCCAGCCCAACCCGGGCAGAATACTTCGCCTCAGCCACCATACCAATGGCAATGGCTTCTCCATGCCGCAAATTGAACCTGCTGACAAGTTCCACCGCGTGCCCAACGGTGTGTCCCAAATTCAACGCCGCACGGAATCCTTTTTCGTACGGATCTTCTTCGATAACCTGTATCTTCACTGCCATCGCGCGTTTGACGATTTCTTCCAAATTATCTTTTACAGAATCCAGTCCACGCGCACATAGTGAGAATAATTCAGGGTCAGAGACAATGCCATGCTTGACCACTTCCGCCATGCCAGAGATCAATTCCGCTTCGGGCAGTGTCTTCAATAATTGCGGATCTGCCAACACCAATCTGGGCGGATAAAACGAACCGATAAGATTCTTTCCTTCTGGCAAATCAAAGCCTGTCTTTCCACCAAGGGAGGCATCCACCATGGAAAGTAAAGTTGTCGGCACAGCCACCCAATTTATCCCACGCATGTAGGTTGACGCGGCGAACCCCGCCATATCACCAATTACACCGCCGCCCAACGCAATGACCGTGCTTTGGCGGTCAAGTCCATTTTCAAGAAATGATTTCCATAAACCAGAAACCGTCTTCAATTCTTTGTAGGCTTCTCCAGCAGGAACAGCGATTACTTTTGGGTCAAATCCCGATGAACGCAAAGCAGCAACCACCTTTACAGCGTGGAACTTCGCCACGTTTTCATCGGTCACGATGATCGGGTTTATTAATCTGCGTTCGGAGAAATAGTTGCCAACTTGCTCTACATTCTGCACAACCACGTCATACTCGGCCATCGCAGACAAGTGATGCCGTCCCAACACCACCTGCACGTGATGCGCGTTTTGTTCAGCAGTTTTTCCATCAACGTGAACGATCAGAGGAAAGGAATTGTAATGCTCGCCGCGCTTTGCGAGCAATGAAGAGAGTTTCGCGTTCAAATCCCCTGCCAATAAGGGGCGCTTTCCAAAGTTGTTATGTAATCGCTCCAGCAAAGTGGATAATTCTGCCATCAACAAAATGACTTTGCCATTGTTTTCTGCAAATGCACGATTCTCGTCTCGCAACAAGGCGCCCCCACCGAGTGCAACAACCAATGTAGGGCCGGTTTGTGACCCGCCAGGTTTTTTAGCATTTATCACGCTCAAAGCGTGACCTATAGTTTCTTTCAGGGCGGCGGTTTCCAAATCACGAAAAATGGATTCACCCTGCTGTTCCAAGATCTGTGGAATGGACATGCCCGCGTTCGTTTCGATGACGCGGTCAAGGTCTATGAAGGAGAGTTTTAGACTCCGCGCGAGGATTTTCCCAACTGTGGATTTGCCTATCCCAGGCGGGCCGTAGAGGAAGATGTGCATGTTTCTCCATTCGTCATTGCGAGGAGCGCTCTAGTTCTTCGCGACGAAGCAATACCCAACAACGAGGAGATTGCATCGGGCGGACAATCACAGCCATCGCAATGACGTAAAATTTTTATTCCCAAAAGATGTATGAAGTGTTATCCATCGGTAAGTCTTCAAGCGTTGCTTTTCGCAAAGCCTCGAAGCGCGGTTTCATTTCATTCATCGAGTCACCGCCGAGTTTTTCAATGAGAGCATCAGCTAAGACAAAAGCGATCATCGCTTCTAAAATTGGAACGGCACGCGGAACGGGACAAAAATCGGAGCGTTCATATTTGGTGGGAGATTCTGTCCCTGATGCAAGGTCAACTGTCGGCTGGGGAAGAAGCGTGGTGGCAATTGGTTTCATCGCCGCGCGGATGATGATCGGTTGTCCATTGCTAATTCCGCCTTCGATTCCGCCTGCTCGATTGGAATTACGAATTAGGAATTGCGACCCTTCGACTGTGCTCGGGGCAGAATTAGGAATTAGGTTGATCGCGTCCTGAACTTGTGTGCCTGGCAGGCGGGCGTTATTGAACGCGTCACCGACTTCCACGCCTTTGATGGCCTGCACGGACATAATGGCCAGGGCAAGTTTTGCTTCGAGGCGTTTATCCCATTGGACAAAGCTGCCGAGTCCGACGGGAAGATTGAGCGCGACAATTTCAAGAACCCCACCCAAAGTGTTTTTGCCATGAATAGTCTTTTCGATTTCAGCGTGCATTTTTGCAGCAGAGGTTTCAACGGGACAACGCACATCGGATTCTTCGGCGCGGGTGAAGCGTTCTTCGTAAGGCATGTCCCCAAAATCGGTTTGCACTTTGCCAATGGATGAGACATACCCACCGATGATGATTCCAAACTGTGCAAGAAAATTCTTGCACACCGCCCCTGTTGCTACACGCATGGTCGTTTCGCGGGCAGAAGCGCGTTCAAGCGCGGGTCGTAAATCTTTGTAGCCATATTTCACTGCGCCTGTTAAGTCCGCATGACCCGGACGAGGCGCGGTCATCGACTCAATGGCTTTGCCTTTCCATTTGACATGGTCATTGTTTTGGACGAGCAAGGCAATCGGCGCGCCTGTGGTTTCACCTGCCATGACTCCGCCAAGAATTTGCACGGTGTCCTTTTCAATTTTCATACGCCCGCCCGAACCGTAGCCCTGCTGACGGCGAGCGAGTTCTTTGTTGATGATTTCAGGTTTGATGGCGAGTCCAGCGGGCACGCCCTCGAGGATGGCGGTGAGGGATGGTCCGTGGGATTCTCCTGCTGTTAAGAAGCGTAGGGGCATTTAGGTCTCCAGTGATCAGTAATCAGTAACCCGTTATCAGTAATCAGTGTGCTAGGAAAGATGAAAGAAGAAAGATTGGTTGGTGATTTATTGGTCAACGCTTTGTAACAAAATCTCGCGCGGTGGATTATGACCTGTCCAGATTTCGAAAGAGAGCGATGCTTGTTCAATGAGCATACCCAAGCCTGTGGTGGCTTGCAATCCCTGCGTGTGCGCGTCTTTGACAAGTTTGGTTTCTCGTGGATTGTAGACCAAATCGTAAATTAAAGTATTTGAAGGCAATGACAGTTTTTCAGGCAGCGGAGATTGGTCTATGTTTGGGGTCATACCAATGGGAGTAGTATTTACGATTAGTTGCAAGTAAGAAAGGTTGAAAGTTTGAAAGTTAAGTTCCATCACATTAACGCCCACAAATCGCCAAGATAATTCTTGAGCCTGTTCGATGCGGCGCGCGGTGATATTTACATTCCAGCCATCATTGAGCAAGGCATACACAACCGCGCGAGCAGAGCCGCCTGCACCCAAGATGATTGCCGATTTACGTTTTACGATTTTCGATTGATTTCTGGCTAGAAAATGATTCAGGTCTTTGAGAAATCCAAACGCATCGGTGTTATCGCCAACCAGTTTATTATCTCTTGAATAAATGGTGTTTACTGCGCCGATGGCTTGGGCGGTGAGATCGAGCTCATCCATGAACTCGATCACATTTTGTTTGTGTGGAATGGTGACATTGAGTCCTGTGATTTCACCAGAGCGGACTCGGGCGAGCAAATCTTTCAAACCTTGTTTGTCGTCAGGATGAATGGGAAATAGGGAATAGTCACCTTGCAATCCACACGCTTTCAAAGCCGCAGTGTGAATTTTTGGGGACAAGCTATATCCCAACGGAAAACCGATCAGGCCGAGATGAATCATCGCAAAGTTTCCAGCACTTCAAAATAATCGGGGAATGTTTTGGAGACGCAGGATGGGTTTTCAATGGTCACACCGTTGAAGCGTAGACCGATCAACGAAAAGGACATGGCCATGCGATGGTCGTTATAGGTTTGGATGAGGGCAGGCCGCGTCTTTTCTACGGGATAGATGGTCATGCCATCTTCATGTTCTTCCACTCTGACGCCGAGTCGCGCGAGTTCGGTGCAGGTCGCATGGACACGATCTGTCTCTTTCACACGTGCTGAAGCAATGCCGCGAATTCTCGTTGGCGAGGAGGCGAAAGGGGCGACGGCAGCGAGGGTTTGGGCGGTATCGGGGATGTCGCGCATGTCTATGTCAATTCCACACAGGTTTCCTGACCTGCGTGCAACGCTTATGGAATCTGCGCCGTCTGTGATTACACATCCCATTTTTTGTAAAACATCCAGAAACGCAATATCGCCTTGTTTGGATTTGCGCGAGATGTTTTCCACGCAGACTGTCCCGCCGCAAATGGCGGATGCGGCGAAGAAGTAGGAGGCGGCGGAGGCGTCAGACTCGATTGCATAAGTGGAGGAGGGTTGAGAATTGGAGATTGGTAATTGGTAATTGGTAATTGGGATGGAGAAGAATTGGTAAGCATTTCGTTTTACTTCAACACTGAAATCTTGCATAACGGCAATGGTCATGTCCACGTAGGGTTTTGAATTCAGTTCTGTTGTCAGGGTGATTTCAATTGGGTTTTGAGCATACGGGGCAACCATCAACAAGGCAGAAAGAAATTGGGATGAAATATCGCCAGCAATTCTTGTTTTTCCGCCAGGCAAACCGTTGGCAAAGATTTTTACAGGAGGGCAGGCTGAAGAAGGACGAAGGCTGAACGCTTCGCGTGAAGGCTGAATTGGTTGAATGTTTGCGCCGAGTTGCGTCAAAGACTCCACTAAATCCCCGACAGGTCTTGCTCTCATGCGCGCGTCACCATCCAAAATGAATTCGCCGTTGCCAAGCGTGAGAAATGCGGAGAGGAAGCGCGCAGCGGTGCCTGCGTTGCCGATGAAAAACTCGGCTTTATCAGCAGGGATTACTCCGCCCAAGCCCGTGATGATCATTTCATGATTTGCTTCATCAAGTTGAATATCGAAGCCAAGAGTTTGCAGGGCTTTGGCAAAATAACGCGAGTCGTCCGAGAACAAGGCATTGGTTAAGCGCGTAGTTCCATTTGCAAGTGATGCAATCAGCAAGGCGCGATTGGTCAATGACTTGGAGCCAGGCACACGGACGGTGGCGGAGAGGGGATGTGTAATCGGGGTGATTAGCATGGGAAAGGATGAAGGGTGAAGGCGGAAGGATGAAAGAGGAAAGATGATATCAGTAATCAGTTTTCAGTGAGGGATTTGTATGCGGTGCGGGATTGGTTGAGGAGGAGTTCGAGTTGTGTATCGTTCTCGTCTTGCAAGGCAGATTCGATTTCGTTGAGGGAATTTCGGAATTGTCGAATTGAATTGAGGATGTTTTCTTGATTCGATTTGAAGATGCCCATCATCATGCGGGCGGGCGTTCCTGCGAGACGGCTGGTGGAGCGGAAACCTGGACCGATCAGAGATGCGAAATCAGGTGAGGTTGAATGTGCGAGAGCAGAAGAGAGCAGAAACGGTAAATGACTTGTGGATGCAAGGATGCGGTCATGCTCCTCGGCGGTCATTTCGATGAGGCGTGCGCCGATTGTTGAAATGAGTTGAGTAATGGCAGATTTTGCTTGATGTGTTGTGCGCTCTAAAAGAGTAGTTACAAAAGGAGCGTCTTGATATAAATTTGGGTCCGCATTTTCCAAACCCGGTTTTTCTTTTCCGCAGATGGGGTGTCCGCCGACGGGGTCAAATCGTTCGGGCAAAATGGACATGGCTTGTAGGATGTCTTGCTTGGTGGAACCCAAGTCTATAATGATGCAGGGATTGGGCATGAGGGATGGCAAACGCTGAATGATGTTTATGATTGACTGCACGGGGGTCGCGAGGATGAGCAAGTCCACTTGAGGGAGGAAGGTTGCCAAGTCTGCTGAGGCGTGGTCAATGATATTTTTGGAAAGAGCAAGTTCGAGCGTGGGAGGATGCGAGTCGAATCCAATCAGGCGGGCACAATGTCCTTTGAGGCGCATGGCGAGCGAGCCGCCCATGAGTCCCAATCCAAAAATCCCAATGGTTGAATCTTTCAGCGAAAAGCCAGATTCCATGATTACCATCCAGCAGTGACAGATTTATTGATGGGCGCAACACAGCGACCCATGATTTCGGCAATGGCTTTGACCTGCTTGACCATCTCGGCAAATTTTTCAGGCTTGAGGGATTGCTTGCCATCGGAGACAGCCTTGGCGGGATCAGGGTGGACTTCAACAATTAGACCATCGGCGCCTGCCGCAATTGCAGCGCGCGCGATCGCGGCGACATAATCGGCATGACCCGTTGCATGAGATGGATCAAGAATAACGGGAAGATGCGTGAGTTTTTTGAGAACAGGAATTGCATTGATGTCGGTTGTGTTGCGCGTGGCGGTCTCAAAGGTGCGGATGCCGCGCTCACATAACAAGACCTGCTTGTTGCCACCCGCGAGAATATATTCAGCAGACATGAGCAATTCTTCGATGGTGGCGCTTAGACCACGTTTAAGCAAAACACTTTTACGCGTTTCACCGATGGCGCGCAGAAGGTTGAAGTTTTGCATGTTGCGCGCACCGACTTGAAAAACATCCACATATTTCAGCATGAGATCAAGTTGAGTCTGTGACATGATCTCGACCACGATGGGCATACCCGTTTGCTCACGCGCTTCCGCCAGGTATTCGAGACCTTCTTCGCCGAGACCTTGAAAGGCATACGGTGAGGTACGCGGTTTGAAGACTCCGCCGCGTAAAGCATTCGCGCCTGCTTCACGGACAGCGTGCGCGGTTTCAAGAATCTGTGAACGGGATTCAACGGAACAGGGCCCAGCCATGATGACGATGTCGTCGCCGCCAACGGTGAATCCATCGATCGGGAAAATTGAATTTTCAGGATGCACTTGACGCGAGCCAAGTTTGAAGGGTTGTGAGATTCGCTTGACGCTCTCGACCCCTTCCAAAGCTTCAAAGGGATCCATTGTAGGTGTGTGGAATTCACCGACCGCGGCGATGATGGTGGTCTCGACACCGTGTGTGATGTGCGGAGTCAGTCCATGCACTTTGGCGGTATTTACCACTGTCTCAATTTGCTGAGGTGTGGAATTGGGTTTCATGATGATCAACATAGGGTCTCCTAAGGGATGTCGGATAAAAAATATTATACAAGTACGCATGTAAACAGGCAAACAGGTTTACAGGTCGGTCGAAGAATTGTCTGCTTGTTTACTTGAGTACCTGCCTGCTTCCTCACTGCGCGGCAACTAAGTCTGGTCTCAAACTTACCGCGTCGCGCAAATATACGTGGGTGATTTCATTTTGCGGTGTTTCCGTATTCCAATGGACAAGTACACGAATGACTCTTGGCAAACTGCCTGGCACGGGGATCTCGCAGGCACACATCATCGGGACGAGCTCCCAGCCCATTTGTCGGGCTGCCTGTGCAGGGAAGGTGGCGGCGAGGTCTTCAGTCACTGTGAACAAGGCGCTGGCTACATCTTCGGGAGTCATTCCAGAATTTGCTTCCAGAATGGCTTCCAGTAATTCCCGCGTAGCTTCAAGGATTGAGTCCAGCTCATCTGCCTGGACTGTGGTTGCGCCGCGGATTCCACGAATTGACATAAATTTCTCCTGTGTGAAATCCGCAGATTACGCAGATTTCACAGGTTGGGATAACAAAAAAGAGCGAGACCGTGTGGTCCCGCTCTTCTACGTGAACAGCTATATTCTCTGTTTACTTAAGCGCCACCAACGGCAACCGAACCTCGGAAACCGTAATAAAAATAAAACACAAACCAGCGGGTGGAGTTAAGCATATTGGTCGCTATTCTATGCCTGTCATGCGGATACGTCAAGAGGCAAATTTGAATTGTTAGCCCAATGTTAAAATGTCACCTGTTTTCTCAAGGTAGTTGGACAAAACGGGGTCTGTCATGCTGAGGGGCGGTTTTCCCTGGCACCGCCCGCCAGGGCAGGTGTGCCCCGAAGCATCTCTACGACACCGTTAGAGATGCTTCGGTCGCTGAAGTGCGTTCCCTCAGAGGGACATAATTTATGACTTTGAGAAGGCCGTGTCATAAGAGGGTACCCCCGCTTCATAATATTGAGGTTGGCAGTATAATCATTATATGTCCATCCTTTCAGGAAAGCACATTTTACTTGGCGTGACGGGGTCTATTGCGGCGTACAAAGCGGCAGACCTGGCTTCCAAGTTAACACAAGCCGGCGCACAGGTGGATGTGATACTGACAGGCGCGGGCGAAAAGTTTGTGACACCGCTTACCTTTCAATCCGTCACTGGCCGCCGCGCATATACAGATAATGACTTGTGGGGAAATGAAGCGCATATTTTACATGTCACTTTCGGAAAAACAGCCGATATACTTGTGATTGCACCTTGCACCGCAGATACAATGGCAAAGCTCGCGCATGGTATTGCAGATAACTTACTAACCGTCACTGCGCTTGCGGCGGCTTGTCCGATTCTGATCGCGCCCGCAATGGATGGCGGCATGTTCGATCACCCCGCCACGCGAGCAAATCTCGCGGCGCTTCAATCGCACGGAGTGCTGGTTGCTGGTCCTGCGGAGGGGTACCTCGCTTCGGGGCTTTCGGGCAAGGGACGCATGGTTGAGTCTGTAGAAGTACTTGGTCATATCCGCAATGTTCTGGGTAAACGAGGAAAACTTGCAGGAAAGAAAATTATTGTCACAGCAGGTGGGACTCAGGAAGCAATTGACCCTGTCCGCATCCTCACGAATCATTCAAGCGGCAGGCAGGGATATGCGCTGGCCCAAGCCGCTCTCGATTCAGGCGCAGACGTGTGCCTGATCACAACACCGACAGCATTGACTCCACCTGTTGGCGCGCGGGTTGTATGCGTAAAAAGCGTGCAGGAAATGCTGGATGTATTGATAAACGAATCTGCTGACGCGCTGATCATGGCGGCCGCCGCGGCAGATTTCCGCCCAAAGCAGGTTGCCAAGGAAAAAATGAAAAAGCGGGATGGCATTCCGCAGATCGAACTCGAAGCCGCGCCTGATATTCTAAAAATAGTCACATCGTCTCCGCTCGGAGCAGGATCAGGCTCACCAGCAGGAAAGAAGCGCTTTAAAGTTGTTGTGGGGTTTGCAGCGGAGAGTCAGGACCTGCTCGAAAACGCAGCTGAAAAGTTACAATCCAAAGGTTTGGATTTTATCGCCGCCAATGACATCTCTGCAAAGGATGCGGGGTTTGCCATTGAAACAAACCGCATTACCTTGTTATTCGCAAATGGGACACAGGAAATTTTGCAGTTGATGAGCAAGACCGAAGCGGCTGAAAAGATCATCGAACATACAGCGAGGCTGTTGGAGTAAATATGCGTGTTCTGGTCATCTCGGATATTCATGCAAATTACACAGCGCTCGAAGCCGCATTAATAGATGGGGGTGAAGTGGATGAGACCTGGTGTTTGGGCGATCTGGTTGGATATGGTCCCGATCCAAATGAAGTCGTTGAAAAAGTACGTGATATAAAAAATCTGACCTACCTGCTTGGCAATCATGATGTGGCGGTCATCGGCAGAATGCCGCTTGAAACATTTAATGGCGAAGCGCGGCGTTCATTGCTCCATCACGGAAAAGTTTTAACCGCCAGCAACAAGGAATTTATGCGCGCGCTTCCATCCAATACAACAGTGCGCGGCGAAGCGACCCTGGCGCATGGGAGTCCACGCGACCCGTTATGGGAATATATTTTGAATTCGCTTACGGCGCGCCTCAACTTTGAGCATTTTGATACGCCCTGGTGTTTCGTCGGCCATTCGCACATCCAATGCATGTTTGCATTGGATGAAGAACAAGACCGCGTGAGTCTTGAAAAGGTCAAACCAGATGTGCCGATCATACTCCGCCGAAAACTGATCCTGAACCCGGGGTCTGTCGGCCAGCCGCGTGACCGCGACCCGCGCGCCGCCTATGCCATCTACGACACCACAGCCTGCACATGGACTCCGCGCCGCGTGGAATATAACATCGCCGAAGTACAGCAGCGTATTCGCGCTGCAGGCTTGCCTGAGAAACACGCGATTCGCATTGCAGAGGGATGGTAGTTTACCCCCATCCCCAAACCTCCCCCCCATATGGGGAGAGGTTTAGGGTGAGGGCAGGAACTATTCCTCGGGTATGTTCGTCCTTTGGGTGGAGAAACCACAAAGATAAAAAGGAGAAGAAATCATGAAAAAGATATTGCCATTTAGCCTAATCACTATTGCAGCACTGTTCCTCGCCGCGTGCGGGGGTGCCCGTTCACTGACGCCATCTTATGCATCCACCGAAGCACCGGCAATGATGGAATTACCCGCCATGGCACCCGAAGCAGGGTTTGTTGCTGATCAAGTTCAAGCGAATAGCGGCTCTGGCGTTCCTGCCGCAACGGTCGAACGGCTGGTCATCCAAAATGCAGACATTTCCATTGTCGTTTCAGAAGTGGAAACCCGCATGAAGAATATCCAGATCATGGCGCAGCAAATGGGCGGGTTTGTTGTTTCGTCCAATCTGTATCAAAGTTACACCAGCAATTACGTTGAAGTGCCTGAAGCGCAGATCGTCATCCGTGTGCCGTCGGAAAAACTGGAAGAAGCGTTGGGAAAGATCAAGAAAGATGTGGTCGAAGTTCAAAACGAAACACGCTCAGGCCAGGATGTGACCGCCGAATATGTGGACTTGAAATCACGCCTGAAAAATCTTGAAGCCGCTGAAGCACAATTGAACGAGATCATGCAAACCGCCACAGAAACCGAAGACGTGGTCAACATCTTCAATCAACTTGTTTATTATCGTGAGCAGATCGAAATCGTAAAAGGTCAGATGAAATATTACGAGGAAGCTGCCGCGCTATCCGCCATCACCATCCGTATCATTGCCGAAGAAAAAGACCAGCCCATTGAGATCGGCGGTTGGGAACCCAAAGGCATTGCGCGTGATGCCATTCAGGACCTTATCTACTTCTATCAGGATTTCGTAAACTTCGTCATCCGCTTCGTGATCTACATCCTGCCTGTCTGGATCACCATCGGTGTTCCGTTGTACCTGATCTTCATCGGGTTCCGCGCCATTATCCGCAAGCTGCGCGGCAATAAAAAGAAGGTGGAGCCCAAGGCTGAAGTTGAGGAAGAGAAGAAGTAGGAATTGAAAAGTGAAAAGGTAGGACGGTGGTGATACCGTCCTCTTTTTTACCATCATTGCGAGCCGCCGCTCTTGTGGTTTGGCAGCGAAGAAATCCCCAACAAAGTTGGAGATTTCTTCGGGTTGGGTCTCGATAAAAATGCTACTCGACCGCCAGCCCTCGCAACACATGCCACACATTTAAAAGCAGGCGTGACGAAGAAGGATGTATTTGTTTTATAATCAACCCACATGGATTCATTAATCAACGACGCGCGCACACTGTTCAATGTCCACCTCACAGCACGGCAGGTGAGGGCGCTCATCAATTATGAACGCGAACTGATCGAGTGGAATCAGAAATTCAACCTGACCGCCATTCGGGATGTGGAATCGATCCGCACCAAACATTTTCTGGATTCATATTCCTGTGCGCTGGCCTGGAAGGCAATGCCTCCGCTTCGCCTCGTGGACGTTGGAACTGGCGCGGGGTTCCCGGGCATTCCCTTGAAAATAATTTACCCCAACATGCACATCACCCTCGTGGAATCAGTCGGCAAGAAAGCCATGTTCTGCCAGCATATTGTCAGCAAGCTTGGCTTGGAAGGCGTGGAGGTCATTCACGCCCGCGCTGAGGAAATTGGACAAACTCCCGCGAAGCGCGAATCCTACGACTGGGCCATAGCGCGCGCTGTTGCCAAGCTCAACATCCTGAGCGAATACCTACTACCGCTTGTGAAAGTAGGCGGATCCATGCTCGCCCAAAAAGGCGAAAGCGCACCCGCCGAAGCACAGGCCGCTGAAAAAGCAATGAAATTATTGGGTGGAAAATTGAAACAATTGATCCCCGTTAATTTGCCCGGTGTTGCCGATGACCGCTATCTTGTGCTGGTGGATAAAATCGCCGCCACGCCGCCTAAGTATCCGCGGAGCGCAGGGATGGCCGCGAAGATGCCGTTGTGAGCAGTTGGTAGTTCCCACAAAGTTTTCAGCAGATTTGCCTTGCTTCAACTGGTCCAACAATGGGTAAATCAACCGCGTTTAAATGCTGGGACACCTGCTTCCCTGTGTTGCAGCGAAGTTCAGCTTCAGTGATGATTTTGTCGGGAATGTTCGTTGAAAGTCCATGGGGCGAAGGCAACAAAATGATTTCGATGGAACCTGTCACTTCATTGTGCCAGGATCGAACCAACATTTTGGGGCTTTGCCTTCAAGTTTATCGCCACAGGTACCTCGCAACACCTGCAAATCGGATAGGTCCCACACTCGTTCAGGCGCCTGAACAATGGCCACAGGCTTTCCATTCCACATCATAGGATATATGCTGGATACATATCTGAAATGTACAAGAGTGCTTAGGATAAGCGCTGTGCCAAAAATAACTTTCCACCATTGTAATGACCATAGCCGTTTTTCTTCGAGTACCGGGATTATGAAATAGGCAAGATAAGACGCCATGTCCGTAAACAAACGCGGACCAAGAGACCAACCACCATACCAGTTATCAAAAGATGAAATTGTTACCCAATGTGTGATTAAGATGAGGACAAGATAAGGCTCGACACTCTTCAAAACCATGTAACCATCCCTGACCACCAAATATATGCCAAACATTGAAATCAGGAATATGGGCGTGGAAATAAAAAGCCCTCGGTTTGGGCTGATCAAATTGCCCAATAGAGCATTGAAAAAATCCAAATTGGCTCCCAAGCGTTGAGGCAGATAATAAGGGGGAAGGACTGAATGGTATACTCGCAAACTATCAATGACAAGAATAGTGATTGGTATCAGCAGTCCTGTAAAATAGAATGCCAGATCCTTCCTGTGATTTATCAAAATGTATAGCGTGAGGAAGAAGAGAGAAAGACTGTTGGTAGGCCTGACAATGTACGAAAATCCAAGCAAGGCACCAACAAAGAACATCCACCATTTGTTCGAGGAGCCCCGTAGTATCATCCATAGGGCTGTGGTTAAACACAAAACAGAGAGCCCATGCTGCCATAATGCTCTGCTGGCAGTTGACAACATGGGAGTCGAAAAAGCAAAAATAAAAGTAAGCAGGAGAGAACGCCATTTATCAAGCCGTAAAGAAACAAGCAGATAAAACAAAACTGCCGCCAAGGCGGATATGAACGAAGCCGCTATCTTCTCGATCTTTGCAAGCCTCCCGTCTGGAAAATGATCCGTCAGATAGGTTGCGAAATCAGTTGAATAGCGCAAATCAAATACTTTATCCATCCCCCATACAAAAGGTACACTTATAATCGGCACTCCCAAAGGAAAATAGGGATAGATATGATTGTCCAGATAAACGACACGGAAGTCCCGATCTTCCATGAGATGAACGTACTCGTCAAGGTTTGTGTTGTGTTCGCGAAGCATACTCATGGAGATATAAAAAGTCCACCTGGAATCAGTGCTGGTTGTCACCGGGCAAAGGATATAGATAAAAAACACAACCAGAAAAACCGGCATCATCCATATGATATCGGGGTTCAGTTTTGGATTAACCAATTTTGTGCTCACCAAGAAGCTCCATATCTTTGTCTAACTGTCTTTCAGGTTTGAATTTTTGGATATAGGTGTTTTAGTTTGAACGTAAAGGGTTTTGTTTGTCCACACTGATAGCCTCATATTTTTTATACGCATTGTCCAACTCACCGAATCCTGATCCTAGAAAAAGAGCGTTGTCCGCGCTTCAAGCTTTGCATGTAGGGCCAAGTGATTGATCCAGAAACTATCGTCAATAAAACGATGGTACTATAAAACTTCGGAAGTTTGGTTGGAATCATCGATTACCTTACACCCTCAAAATATAGACGAGATGAACGCTGAAAACGCTGATTCTTCTTGATTTTCGCGGCAAATTCGCTTAAGAATCTGCGTTCGTCTGCATTTTTCAGCGTCCCGTCTCAAAGTGTAAGGTAATCAGTTGGGGTCATTAGAATCATATTGCATTGAAAAAGACTTCCGAAGATTCAAAAAAAGAATCTAACAACCCGCTTCATCCACAATCGTAATCTTATCATCCTTGTTGGGGATAATACACAAAAACTCAAACGGTTCTTCGCCGATATTCTCATAGAAATGCACCATGCCAGCGGGAATAAAAACCACATCACCTGCTTTTATTTTATAAATATCATCACCGATCCCGATCTTCGCATGTCCGCTCAGGACATATTGCTCATGTTCCACCGTGTTGGTGTGGCGCGGCATTCCACCGCCGGGCAGCATGGAGAATTTCCGCAGGGCAAAATTCGGTCCTTCTTGTGATGAAATCAACACTTGAATGGTCGTGTCTTTCCCAGCAGTTACGTATTTGGCTTCGACATCGCTACCATGTTTGACGGTCATGGTTACCTCTTTACAGTCTGAAGATAATTTATACTCATCTGTAAACCTTCCTTCGACCTATCCTTTAAGTTATGTGTAGTGCAGCTCTTTCGCCTGCCTTTGCAATTCTTCCTGGAATTGCGGATGCGCGATCTTGATCAGAGCCTGCGCGCGCTGACGGATGGTCTTTCCATATAGATCGGCTACGCCGTACTCCGTCACTACAAAACGGACGTGATTGCGGCTGGTCACCACACCAGCGCCATGTTTAAGCATGGCGGCGATTTTGCTGATTTGTGTCCCATCTCGCATGACCGCTGTGCTTGGCAGGGCAATGATCGGCACGCCGTCCTTGGAGCGGGATGCGCCGTAAATAAAATCCAATTGCCCGCCGACGCCGCTGTAAAGTTTTGGTCCAATGCTGTCGGCACAAACCTGGCCGGTAAGATCCACTTCAATGGCGGAGTTAATGGCCACCATGCGGTCGTTTTGCGCGATGACGAATGGATCATTCACGTATTCCGTGCGATGCAGTTCGATCATTGAGTTATCGTCCACCCATTCATACAAGCGCTTCGTGCCAAGGATAAAACCTGCCACGATCTTGCCCGGGTGCAGAGATTTGCGGGCATTCGTCAACACGCCGGCATTGACAAGGTCAATCACACCATCCGAGAATAATTCTGTATGAATACCCAAATCCTTTTTATCGAAAAGATATTTCAAGACTGCATCTGGAATTCCGCCGATACCAAGCTGCATGGTCGCGCCATCGGGAATTAATCCCGCCACATGCCCGGCGACCTTTTGGACAATTTCCGCATCGCCTTCATCAGCCATGGGGAGTTCCGGAATATCGTAATTGACAGGCACAATATGGGTCAGACGGCTGACATGAATGAAGGAATCGCCCAAAGTGCGGGGCATTTTTTCGTTCACTTCGGCAATGACCACCTTGGCCGATTCCGCCGCAGTCTTGGTCAAACCGACTTCAACGCCAAGACTGCAAAAGCCGTGTTCGTCCGGAGTTGATACATGGACAATGGCAACATCCAGAGGCAGGATACCTTGCTTGAACAACAAAGGAAACTCAGAAAGCAACACAGGTGTGAAGTCTGCGCGGCCCTCCTGAACAGCCTTGCGGATATTGGCGCTGATGAACATGGAGTTCACCCGCAAATGACCTTCCATGGCAGGATCGACGTAATCTGCCGCACCAACCGTCAGCGCCTGGCAAATCTCCACGTCTTTTAATGTGGGAGCAATCTCCACCAGCGCCGCTAATAGTGTCTGAGGGACGGACACATTTCCCGTCAGAAAGACGCGCTGTCCCGATTTGATCACTTTCACTGCTTCCTGAGCAGTGGTCACTCGTGATTGATAAATACTTGTATCAGTCATCTTATTATTCCTGCGCGCTCAATCGGACGAGGTGAAGAAGTTTTCCATTGCAAGTATTAACCGCAGCTTCGATGGACAGGTTTTCCTGCATGGCCAGTTCCATCCCTTTATTTGCAATATCCAAAATATAGGGGATGGCCGCATTTAGAAATACATGGCTGGCTGTCCGCGCTACAACGCCCGGGATATTCGGCACACAATAGTGCACGATCCCTTCTTCAATATATGTGGGAAGCTCATGTGTCGTTGGGCGCGAGGTTTCCACGCACCCACCTTGATCGATACTCACATCGAGAATGACAGAACGCGGTTTCATACCGCGTACCATCTCTCGCGTCACTACAACGGGCGCACGTTGTCCACTGACCAATACTGCGCCGATCACAACATCCGCATAAGCGGTTGCGCGTTCGATATTGCGTTTGGTGGATATCATTGTCACCACTCGCGGAAACTTCCCCACAATCTTCTCCAAAACGCTCATATTTTTATCGATCACTGTGACATGCGCGCCGGCGCCGATCATGGATTGAGTCGCAGTAAAACCGACAGTGCCGCCGCCAATAATCACCACTTCCGCAGGAGGCACACCGGGCAAGCCGCTCAATAAAATTCCTTTGCCGCCCCAATCGTTTTGTAATAGGCGCGCCACGATCTGAGCCGTCATTGAACCGCATATCAAACTGAATGGGCGCAAGACGGGAAGCGAGCCATTTGCATCCACAATTTGTTCGTAGGCCAGCGCAGTTACCTTCTTCTCCAGCAGCGTGTCAATCTGATCTTGTGAACTTGAAGCAAGGTGTAAAAAGCCTGCGAGAGTGGCGCTTTCCTTCAACCATTCCATCTCTTGTTTTATTGGACGTGAAATCTTCAATAACAGATCAGCGCGGCCAAAGACTTCTTCTGCGGAATACGCGATGCGCGCCCCGGCACGTTCATATTCCAGATCGCTGAATCCTGCACCCAGGCCCGCCTCATGCTCGACGAAAACCTGATGCCCGCTCTGAGACAGGATCTCCACCCCGGCAGGAGACAGTCCCACGCGATACTCAAAGGGCCTGCTTTCTTTTGGAATTCCAATATACATAGTGCCTCCATATTTAGACTCTTACCATTTATTAAGTGACCATACGCACCCAATCATGATTCCCTGAGCGAAGCGAAGGGTCTCTGAGATTATCGTAGGGACCCTTCGCTGACGCTCAGGGCGACATGCCTAAAAGTGTTAAAGTGCGTAAGGTGAGTTATTATAAACATAACAGTCGTCAAACTTCATGCTTCTTGATGAACTGCTCCCCCTTTTGGATGAATTCATCATGGTCATCAGGCGCGGAAGAGCTGGCCATCAAATCCTGGGTCTGCTCGCGCAAAACCTGATGCGCGGGTGGCGCGCCAGCCTCCTGCCACTTTTCCATGCTGTAATGCGGATACACATTGCTGATGTAATATCCGCTTTTATAATTTCTCATGGTGGAAGGTGATTTCAAGAAATTTTTTCCAGGACCCACTTTGGCAATCTCATCCACAGCCGAGTTGACATCATCCAGTTGGAAGCCTGCGTGCAGGCGCAGAGCCTGGTCAATGATCTCGTGGGTGTGAACAAAGGTCGTTGGCGAAATGGACTTCGAGCCAAGAGAATCTCCAATGAACGGAGCCAGGTGTCCGTGTGAGAGAAGAAGCGCGAGGGTGTTCATCCAATAGGTGTCTGCGGCGATCAAATCCATACCCCAGCCTGTACCGCTTCCCGATGTCGAACAATGCGGAATGCCATAATGATTCATCATCTCGGAACAGGCCACGCTGATAAGGATGCTTTGCGGGTCGTAGAAGTTGAGCATGGTGCGCATGTCAAAATAAACCGGCAACATGCCCAGCAAAATTGACGCGCCCTTTTTAATGGTCTGGCTGATGACCAATCCCGCGAGAAGTTCTGCCATGAGCAGCGTGAGCGTGCCAGCAGGCGTCAGCGGCGTGGACGCGCCGGCCATGCTGTAATTTGAAAAGATGATCGGCAAGCCGCGCTCGATGGCATTTTTCATTTTATCCACCGTGCCTGCGTTCATGACCAGCGGGCTGACGGGATTGAAGTATGGAATGATGAATGGTTTGCTTCCGAGATCGCCATGCAGCATTTCAAACATTTGCATGACCTCGTGAAATTTATTCTCATCTGAAACAAGCAGAACCAAAGGCTTGGTAGTATTTGCAATGTGCTCGAGTGAACCGTATAGGTCGGTCATTTCTTCAGGGACATCGCGAATGATGCCAACCGTGGAAATCACATCGTAATACTTAAGGCTGGAACCGAGGCGGACGAGGTCCCTAAAGTTTTCCCGTTTGAATATATCGAGGGTTTCATCAAATGGGTTTTGATAAAACAACGCGGTTACGCCCACGCCAAAGCGCAAACGGTCTTCCCCCAATTTTAATTTGTGCCCGCCGCGGCGGTCATAAATATCAATCGTCTTCGGCGCGGAACTGATCGCATCTTCCACAATTTCTTGTGGAAATTTAATGATGCAGTCCTGTGATTTCAATCCCAGTTTCCATTCGAGCATTTGCAGAATCGCGGGTGAATCCACTCGCACACCAGTTTCGCTTAATACTTTCAAAACATTATTATGCGTTTCCTGAATTTGCTCTTCATTCATCATCATTAATCGCGGGCGGACATTATTCAATTGATTCATCTCTCTATAACTCCAATATATAATCAGAGTTTCACTTATGATTACACTGCAAAAAGGTCAAGAGCATAACGCAAAGCCGTCAAGATCCAAAGTCGCAAAGAGATTCTGTGCTATTCGACGGCAATATTTTCAAGATTTTCAAACCGTATTTCAGATTTTCTTTGCGTCTTTGAGCCTTCGGGTTAAGTTAATAGTTTTTGCAGTAGACTCACATATTTATCGAAGAATTATGCTAAACACGCCATAAACACAAACCACAGATCCCCAATAAAGGAGTTACCTTCACCTTCGTAAGCAATAATTTGTGCATCCTGGCCTGCTTCAATGAAACCAGCAGAAGTGCGCCGTTTCGTAATGGCGTGAGACTTTAATATTCACGTACATCATCCCACATTCCCTGCTCGGATGCATCTTCTGCTTCGTTCATCAAACGAATCGTTACATCTTCAT
>JAUXUL010000007.1 GCA_030680795.1 Anaerolineales bacterium
GTGCGCCCTCGCAACGACATGTTCGTATTTATCGTTTTAGCGTTCTGTATTTCACCCGATGCGGAGTCAAATCTTTGCCGAATTTTTCAACCATCATCGTTTCGTAATCGGACCAGTTGCCGATGTACATCTTGGCAACCGAGTCGCCTTCGAAGACAACCAAGTGTGTGCAGATTCTATCGAGGAACCAGCGGTCGTGGCTGACGACGAGGGCGACGCCTGCGAATTCTTCGAGGGCTTCTTCGAGGGCGCGCAGGGTGTTGACATCTAAATCATTGGTGGGTTCATCTAACAGCAAAACATTTGCGCCTTCGGTGAGGGTCTTGGCTAAATGCACGCGATTGCGTTCACCGCCAGAGAGGATGCCGACTTTCTTTTGCTGGTCGGAGCCTGTGAAGTTGAAGGAGGAGACATAGCCGCGTGAATTGATCTTGCGTTTGCCAAGTTCGAGTGTGTCTGCGCCACCTGAAATTTCTTCGTAGACGGTTTTCTCGGGGTCGAGGGTGCGGGTCTGGTCGACGTAGGAGAATTTGACGGTGTCACCGATCTTGATGGAGCCGCTATCTGGTTTTTCTTGACCCGTGATCATCTTGAGCAGGGTGGTCTTGCCTGCGCCGTTGGGACCAATTATCCCGATGATAGAGCCTGGGGGAACAGAAGCAGTGAACTCGTCCAGAATGAGGCGGTCTCCGTAGCTTTTGGTCACCTTGTCAAATTCAAAAACGAGATCACCGAGGCGCGGACCAGGCGGGATGTAGATATCCAGTTCTTCGCGGCGGGCTTCGGCTTCCTGACCCAATAATTTTTCGTAGGCGGTGACGCGGGCTTGTCCCTTTGCCTGACGCGCTTTTGCGCCCATGCGAATCCATTCGAGTTCGCGGCTGAGAGTCTTTTGGCGCTGGCTTTCGGCTTTTTCTTCGAGGCGGAGGCGCTCCTGTTTTTGTTCGAGCCAGGAGGAGTAGTTGCCTTTGTAGGGGATGCCGTAGCCGCGGTCGAGTTCGAGGATCCAGCCTGCGACGTTGTCGAGGAAGTAGCGGTCGTGGGTGACGGCGATGACGGTGCCTTTGTAGTCGCGCAGGTGATGTTCGAGCCACGCCACGGATTCGGCGTCGAGGTGGTTGGTGGGTTCGTCGAGCAGGAGAATATCGGGTTCGCTGAGCAGGAGTCGGGTGAGCGCGACGCGGCGTCTTTCTCCGCCCGATAAAATCTTGATGGGCGTATCCGACGGTGGACAGCGCAAGGCGTCCATCGCCACTTCAAGATGTGAATCAAGATTCCACGCATCGTGCTTATCGAGTTGCTCCTGCAGTTTGGATTGCTCGGTGACGAGTGCGTCGAAGTCTGCATCGGGTTCGGCGAATTTGGCGTTGACTTCATCGAAGCGCGCGAGCATTTCGACGATGGGACGCACCGCTTCTTTGACGACGCTGATGACTGTTCCCGTTTCGTCGAGCTTGGGTTCCTGCTCGAGCATTCCGATGCTGTAGCCCTTCGACGCGGAAATCTCGCCGATGTATTGGTCATCAACGCCCGCGATGATGCGCAGTAACGTGGACTTGCCCGCGCCGTTGAGACCCAGCACGCCGATCTTCGCGCCGTAATAGAACCCAAGCGAAATATCGCGCAGGATCATTTTGTTGCTGGAGGGGATGAGACGCCCCACTTTGTTCATGGAGTAGATTACAAGTGATTCATTTGCCATAGTGAGGTGATTTTACCTTATGTTTATATTAGTACAGTTTAACAAATTAGCCGTAGATATTTATCCACGGCTTAGGAAATAGTATCAATGCTTCATTATTTGCGAATAACTTATGCTGAATCCTCATCAAAAATAAGCCCACGGTCTGCAAATACTTTCTTGGCAAATACAGCATCAAGAATTTTAACCTTTTCTGTTAAACCATCCTCTAGAGCGAAATCGCAGAATTTCACTATCTCAGAAGGATTGCCGAGCGATTTGTCAAAAATATACGAGACAAAAGTCTCATCATATGGAATTAGAGGTTTTTCACTTGGACTCCCAGTGGTACGATCTTTTCGTAATCTTTTCTCGATAAGGTCCCTTGTTTCATTTTTGTTTAACGGTTGTAGCTCAATCTCTTTTTCCAAGCGCCGCATTAAAGGTTGCACTGGACCAGATTTACTTTGCTCTCTTTTGCCAAGATCAGAGATTTGTTTCCAGCCGCTTGTGGAAATACCAAAGAAAAAAATCATGTTTGCAGGCTGATTTGGAAAGTCAGAAATACTGGGCAGTGCAGGAGAGGTATGCAAATCAAATAAATCTCGCAATGTGTTGAATACTTGTGCAATAGCAGCTCCACTCATTTGGCTAAACACATATTCAGTTTCATCTACAGCTACCAACAAACTCTTCCGATTTATACCTCCTAACAAGTAAAGAAAACATAGCAAATACTTCTTTGCAATGTCTGTACTACTTATTTTGTGCTTAATACCAAACTTCTGCATTTCTGCAGCGCTAATTGTTCGCTGACCATAGAGAAAATCAAGACCCCCCTCACCTCCAAGAACTATACATGCGAATATCTTTGCTGGCTCAGGAAAATATTTAGCCAACAAGTTTATATGATCCAAATTAAATTTCTTAAACACTTTTTCAGGAACTTTCTGAAAAATACGATGGATAAAATCTACACCAAATTTTGGTGTCCTGTCCTCAGAAAGCATTTTGATAAAAACAGGTAATATCTCCGAATCTTTCTCGTATTCTTCTACAATTTTATTTAAAGTGAGCGTTTTCCCAAAGCCATAATCGCCATAAACAAAACACATGACATTGGTATGTCCACCTTTACGGCGCCTGACAATATCTTCCCATTGACGTCTCTCTTTTTTTCTACCTGCCATTTCAACATTGGGATCAACCCAGTTTGCAAACGGATTTTGCGTTAGATTATAGATTTTCTCAATGAAAGGTTTTTCAGCCATGTGTAACCTCTTCTGGAGTTAAGAAGCGAATAAAAAGCGTTTGATAATATTTGCCTTGATAAAAATATAGCTTTTCATCTGCACCCATAGAACGCCCAAGAGCGATAACGTACTTATCTGACGCTTTAGGCAGCTCTGATAACAGTTTATTAAATTGTCTTTCAGTGAGTACCACTTTATACTTTTTATACAGTTGGACAGATGTTTCTTGCCTCAAATTATCAAGTTCAACTGTTCCAATACCTTTTTGTTCGAAAACTATTTTTCTATATGAAGCAAATAAAAGGGATTGAAAGTTCCTGCTTTTATCGTGAGCAGTTATGTCCAAATCTCCATTCGTTCTTTCAAGATTCATATTGTCAATTCTTATTTGGTCATGATTCTTGTATAACATTTCGGAGAAAGCTAAAAAATTAATCCAATCTAAAAGTCTTTCGCGAGATGCTCTTTCTTGAGCTTTGGGACCAGTTGATTTTCTAATCTTCGACGTAGTTACCCTATTTAGCCAGTCTTGCAAGAAGTCGTTGGCACTCACAGTTGGTTTTTCCGCTAAATAGGGTAAGACACCTATATTTTCATCAATTTCAACTAGGATTGCTCTCAATACTCGTAAGCCTTCAGATTCCTTTTCCTTCTTTGCTATGTGCAGAAGCGATCCATTTGCACTTGCGCGAATATCATCTCCATATCCTACAATCAGACCTAGATTTCGTAATGTAGGAACAGCCATACCACGAAATACACTTTTTGAAGATTTATCGCCTCCATATAAATTAACAACAGCCTCCTGAAATCCTTCGCGATCATATGGGTGATCGTAGATACATTCTAAAAGCTCAAATATTCTTGCCCAAGCCTTTAGAACTGGTAGACTAATGTTATCCTTCGGGGTAGCATTTGGCATGGTATTTACAGAATAAGCAGTGTGTTTCGTAATCTTTGGCATCAGCCAAGGGTGGATCATCATCACTTTGCAACATTTTATATAGTTGATCTCGCGTTGACAAAAACTGCTTTCTAAGAAGATCGTCAATGACAAACACATAACTTTGTGCAAAATTCATCTGCTTTGAATGTGTCTCAAGGAAATATATTATACCGAAATCAACATTCACTTTGTGCTGACTCTCATAAGCCAAAGCAAATCCTGCTATAGTATTTAGGTGAAATGATTTTAATGAATTTCCACTTTTTAGATCACCCATTACGGGCATGGGACTCATTATGATAAAGTCTGGCGTTGTCGTCTTTCCTAATCCAAGATGTTCATCTGGAGCGATAGTAAGAGTTTCTGGATCAAACTTGATTGGAATGCTATCAATTAAGGGGACAAATTCTAGCCCTGAATTTTGGCTAAATTCGTAGTCTGCCCCAAGGAGAACAAGTTCATACTTAGCTGTTTGTTGCAATAAAAAGAATAATCTTTCTGGGGTTTCTTCTGAATTAGATGCTTTTTTGCGTAAGTCCTGAATTTTTCTAGCGTGAGTTGTCCAAAATGATTGTGAATACTCATCCACTAATTCTTGAATTCTTTGATAATATAAGCCCTCTGGATTTTTTGCTAATTTATGAAAATATTCTAATAGACCTTTACAGTATTCCTCAATTAAATATCCAGCAGTTTGTCCCCAAGTCCTATTAACTGACTTTTGCTTTATTCCGCGTTTTATTTCAAAGTAGACGTCGCGACGTGTAGGGCAATATTTACTCGCGATTTTTTCAACCGACAATCGTTTTTCAAATGCATAAAAATCTGCGGGTAATGATACTGGTGACTCTTTACTATAGCCACGCAGAGTGATTGAACTCACTTCTTTTTGAAAAACATTTTGTAATTCCCAAAGTTTCCACTTTGCTCCCAGCTGGTACATTGTTTGTTCTCCGAAAAGTCAATTGTTCACATCATGGGTTTTTGAAGTAAAAGTACCCACTCGTCGGCAATGATTCCCGCACTTTCATGTCGCTTAGTAATTAGACCTCTTGAACGGATTTCGTCAACTAACATTAGATTCAGAGTTAACCCTTCATCTTGTGCTATTTCAGCAAGTATTTGATTGTTTGGTATAGATTGCTTAAATACTATGTTGTTACCAACTACTAAAGCACAGTAGCCGCCTGGCTGTAAAACCCTTTTAATCTCTTTCAATGAGACTCTCATATCTTTGAAATACTTGCTTACGACGGCTGCTTTATGTGGGTCGGTCTCATATATTTTTGCTATAAAAGTATCTGCTGTTTGATTGTTGACAGTCTGCACTTCATTGTACTCATCATATAGAATTCTTTCAGTGCCAACAAGATTCTTGTCGTAATCAACCAGCGCCTTAGAGTTGGGCTCCAGCAAACCCAGCCACCAAAGTTCGAATTTCGTCGCTCGAGTGTATTTTTGTGCGTTTATATATGGCGGAGATGTAATAACCATTCCAATACTGTTCTGTCGAAGCTTAGTTTCGGATGAAAGATCCAGCATTCCTTTCCCAAGGTAAGGTGATTTGGTTAAGTTTCTGGCATCGTGACCGATGATAGTAGATTGTCTGTTGCTCAGCTGGCAAGCATCCCATAACCTTTTCATTCGAGCAATATTCTTCTTAACAGCATTACTAAACAATACATTAGCTTTATAGCGATTTTTTTTGTTTACCCAAGTTTGAATATACTCTTTTTGTTTACCAGCAAACTTGCTCGCCGATAACAATACTGGCGGACTCACTTTTGGATCAGCTCTTGACATGTCCCTGATAATTGAGGAAAAACACACCCAAAAGAAGTCTTTTACCTGAAAGTCGGCATTCAATAATTCAATAGCAGTTCGAATAGTAGAAAGCCCTTTTTGTGCATCTTTTCTAAACCAAAAATCAATTGCAGGGAAATCTGGAATTTGCAAATTGCTAAGTCTATTTTTCTCAATAATGCTAAATAGCTCCAGAGATTTTTTCTCTAAAATGCTTGGATCAATAGGTGTAGTCTTGGCTGCTGAAATTAATCTAGCAAGAGGGTTAATCTCAACAAGCTTACAATCCTTAGGATTGGTAAAATGAGTGATTGCTTCTACTGCAACTGTTCCAGTTCCAGCGAAAGGATCAAGGATTGAGCCATTTCCTGTTAGGGAACTAGATAAAAAGAAAATTGGAATATAAGGTAGAAGTTTCGCTGGATAACGGTGTAGATAATGAGTATATACGTCCGAGCGCTTTGCCCATACCCAATTGGAGCACAATGCTCGAAAACTAATCCTTTGAGGCTCCCCATTTTTTCCATAATTGGCAACTAAAGCATCTAAACGACCATCTACCCATTCAATAGTGGTTTCTTTGGTCCAGATTGCAGGTTCAATCAAGTTTTTCATCATTAGACTTTATAGCAATTTTTAGTTTCTTTGATTGTACACGAAAAACATCTAAATCCAAACGGGCGCGGGGCGCACTTCGGGCATCTGCCACTGGCTTTGCTCGGGTATGGCCTTTCCCCCCGCCCTTCCCAAATCCCACAAGGGGACGATGTGGGAAGGGGGCTGGTCGGTTGATGATTGTGACGGCTTTCCAAGGAAAATGCTTTATTTGAGGATGTTTCGGCTTCTCCCCCTTGGGGGAGACGGGAGAGCTCTCAGGGGTAGGTATTTTCGATTTGACCGATTTTGGAGAAAATTCAGCCTCGAAAACAGCGGCTTTTCTCCGAGCAAATCGCCTATTTTCAAAAAACCTACCCTTGTGAGAGACGGGAGAGGGGTAAAATGACGGCATTATGCCCGTCAAAAACATCATCCCAGGTCAACGAGTCACTAAAGAAAAACTCCAGCGCGCCCCCTCTGTCCTTCGGACATCTCCCCATTTTCAAAAAGCGAAAATGGGGAGAGTCGCCGTGAGATGACTCCTGCTGAGAAGATTCTGTGGGAAGAATTGCCCCCTACGGGAACCTTCGGCGGGCGAACAAGTTGGGAGTCCATTTTCGACCCCTCCGCCCCTACCGGGGCACCTCCCCCAAATACGACAAGTTAAAGTCTGATTGCGGATTCAACATTTTCATCGTCGGATTTGGGGGAGGCTGGGTGGGGGCAAGATGCCAGGTGGGAGAAGGCTTTGCGCGAGTTGGGTCTGAGTATTGTTCGCTTTCGGAATGATGAGGTCGTGAAGGACTTGTCCGTGGTAGTGGGGATAATCAGGAAACTAATTTCATAATTTGCAAATTTCCGCAAAGATGATGCTATACTTGAAAAAGAAAGGAAAAAAATAAAATGACTACACTTGTTGAAATTGAAGGTATCGGTCCTGTCAACGCCAGAAAACTGAACAAAGGTGGCGTTCGAGGCACAAACGGACTTCTGAAAATGGGCGGCACCAAAAAGGGACGCCAGGAACTTTCCAGCGCAACTGGCTTTTCGTCAAAGACGATCCTTGAATGGGTCAACCGCGCAGACTTGTTCCGTGTAAAAGGGGTTGGCACGCAATACTCCGACCTGCTCGAAGCCGCAGGCGTGGATACAGCCGTTGAACTCGCCAAACGCAAACCCGAGTCACTGCTTGAATCCATGGCGAAGGTGAATGCCAGAAAGAATCTCGTAAACCAAATGCCAGCTCTGAGCCTGGTCAAGTCTTGGGTGAAGAATGCCAAGTCCCTAAAACGGGCAGTGGAATACTAAGCCAAATAAAAACTTCCGATGATCATCGGAAGTTTTTATTTAATTTGGGATTCAGATTCAATGGTCAAAACGTTAGATTTTCCACAACGTGCTACGCGAGGTGAGACTCGGCAAGGGGCATTTTCTTGTTTCAATTCCGCGGTTTCTTTGTGGGCATCTGCCACTCGCTTTGCTCGGGTATGCGTCAGTGCCCCCTCTGTCCAGTTGGGCATCTCCCCCAAATGCGACAATGAAATTTGGGATGCGGATTGAACAGTTGAATCGTCGGATTTGCCCACAGGGTGCTACGCGAGGGGAGACTTGGCGATGGGCATTGTTCAAAAGAGGGTAAAATATTGTCTGGACGTGAGCAAAGGAGTCCACAATGGAAATTCGACATTATAAATTTGACCGAATTACTCTCAACCCCGAAATCTGTTTTGGCAAGCCTTGTATTCGCGGGATGCGTATGCCCATTGCGTCTGTGCTTGGGTACATGAGTTCGGGAATGGCAATCAAGGATATTCTAAAATCCTGGCCCGAGTTGGAAACGGATGATATTTATCAGGCATTGGCGTATGCTTCATGGGCAATGGAAGAAAGTGTGTTGCCCATACCTGGAGCAGTGGCTGGATGAATTTTCTGCTCAATATGAATGTGCACCGTGACATGACCGCGCCGTTGGAAAAACGCGGTCATGTTTGTCGGCATGTGAGCGATATTGGCATGTCCCGCGCAAAAGATGTTGAAATCGTTGCAGAAGCCAAACGGACAGATGAAACGATCATCACCCATGATTTGGATTACGGTCATCTGCTGGCTTTTTCGGGCGATAGCGCACCGTCTGTGATTATTTTGCGGTTGAGAGATTTACGCACTTATGAAATCATATCCCGCCTTGATGCTGTTTGGAGTGAAATTGAAACTCCCTTGATGACAGGCGCAATTGTTTCGCTGTCTGATAAGAGTCTGCGAATAAGAAATTTGCCAATTGAAACAGAGTAACGAATGAAAGTCAATTACGATAGCAAAACCGATACCCTTACCATTATTTTCACTGAGACTCTTGTTGCCGAGAGTGACGAGGATAAGCCTGGTGTGATTTTAGATTACGACGATAAAGGCAATCTTGTCTCACTCGAAATTATGGACGCATCACGGCGAGTGAGCCTGCCAAGCAAAATCGAATATCAAGTCTCGCCTGTGACGGGATAGAATGAAAACGAACTCCGAGGAAATCTCGGAGTTTTATTTACCAACGAGCGAGTGGAAGTCCGAAATCGAAGCGAAGTAATTTGAAAAATAAATCCAAACGGGTTGCATGGGGAATGTGAAAATTCAAGTAAGATTGATATGAAGACCTTTTCCCAACAAAAGATCCGGGAGGCATGATGAAAACTAAAGAAGAGATCGTCAACAACTGGCTGCCGCGCTATACCGACACCCCTCTCAAGGATTTCGGCAAATACATTTTACTGGTCAACTTTGAAGACTACCTGCACATGTTCTCGAAGTGGTACAACGTCCCCATTCGCGGACAGGAGAAGCCCATGCCCAACGTCACTGCGGAGGGCGTGACCCTGATCAACTTCGGGATGGGAAGCCCCAACGCCGCCACCATCATGGACCTGTTGGGTGCCGTCAAACCCAAAGCCTGTCTCTTCCTCGGTAAATGCGGCGGACTTAAGAAAAAAAGCAAGGTTGGAGATTTGATCCTGCCGATCGCTGCCATCCGCGCGGAAGGGACATCCAACGATTATTACCCGTCCGAAGTCCCTGCCTTGCCTGCCTTCAATCTGCAAAAAGCCATCTCGACCACGATCCGCAACCATGATCGCGACTATTGGACTGGCACCGTTTTCACAACCAATCGCCGCGTCTGGGAGCATGACGATAAATTCAAGGCGTACCTGCGCCAGATCCGTGCCATGGCCATCGACATGGAAACTGCCACGCTCTTCACCACTGGTTTTTATAACGAGATCCCTACGGGTGCATTGCTATTGGTCTCTGACCAACCGATGACTCCCAGCGGTGTCAAGACTTCAAAAAGCGATAAAAAGGTCACACAAAAATATTTGGATATGCACCTGCGCATCGGCATCGATTCGCTTAAAGAATTGATCAATAAGGGAGAAACGGTCAAGCACTTGCGGTTTTAGTTCGCGATATAGAATTGTCCCCAAACGAACTGGCTCGTTTTCGCCGATGGTTTGATGAATTCGATGCAAAAGTGTGGGATGAGCACTTTGAACGTGCCGCTAAATCTGGCAGGTTGGATAAACCCGCCAATGAGGCAACCGCAGCTTTTCGCGCGGGCAAAGCCAAAGAGTTATGAGACATTTCGCCAGCCCATCGTTCTGGGAGTAGTATAAGAAACTACCTGTCCCTATTCAGGAAGCAGCAGACAAGAATTTTGAACTGCTCAAGACTGATCCGAAACATCCATCCCTGCATTTTTTGAAGAAAGGAAGGAAATATTAGTCAATGTGGGGGG
This sequence comes from Anaerolineales bacterium, assembly GCA_030680795.1. Classification (GTDB taxonomy): domain Bacteria; phylum Chloroflexota; class Anaerolineae; order Anaerolineales; family Villigracilaceae; genus Villigracilis. The sequence goes on from JAUXUL010000007.1 coordinate 10,065, forward strand.
AGTATTTATGCAAGTGGTAGTGTGCGCAGCAACTGTTACCCCACCACAAAATTATCAATCAACCTCGTCTTGCCGAAAAAGACTGCCATCGAAAGCAGGACTTTTCCTTTGATCACAGCCAACTCTTCCAGCGTGTCATAATCTGCGCAGGAGACGTATTGCATTTGAGCCAGCGGTTCGCGCACCAAAACCTCCTTCATCTTTCTTCTAATCGCCTCTCCCTCCCTCTCGCCAGCCTCGTACGCCTCTTTTGCCGCACTCAAGGCGCGGAACAGCACCGTGGCGGCTTGTCTTTCATCCGCATTCAAATACTCATTGCGGCTCGACATCGCCAGGCCATCCGCCTCGCGCATTGTCGGGCAGATCACGATTTCAATCGGGAAATTCAAATCCCGCGTCATCTGGCGGATGACCGCCGCCTGCTGCGCGTCCTTTTGACCGAAATAGGCCTTATCAGGCTGTGCCGCGTTGAACAATTTCGCCATGACAGTCGTCACGCCCCTGAAATGACCAGGTCTCATCGCGCCTTCCAGGGGACGAGAGAGCGCTTCGACCTCCACCCAAGTCTGGTAGCCAGGCGGATACATCACCTCCGCTGACGGAGTCCACGCCAAATCCACGCCGAGAGGCTGAATCAGGTTCAAGTCACGCTCAAGATCACGCGGATAATTCGAGAGGTCTTCGTTTGGCCCAAACTGGGTCGGGTTGACGAAGATGGACACGATCACGCGCTCACAGTCGGCTTTTGCCTGGCGGATGAGAGAGAGATGCCCCTCGTGTAAATATCCCATCGTCGGGACAAGAGCAACTGTCCCTTTGAGAGAGAGGCGGGCGGCTCTTAGGTCAGAGAGACTGGATACGGTTTTCATGTCTGCTCCACAGTAAATATGTCTATACAACATCTTGTTTAAGGGCTTGACAGGCTAGAAATTTTGTTCTACACTTTAGTTATCAATTAGACATAAAGGAGATAATAATGGCTTACGGACATACCAACTCAAAAGGAAATACCTACTACCTGCACTCCAAAGGCAGGATGTTCTTCTTCTCCAAGGAGATCAAGGAAGGCGCTCTCGACGCCGTCCCAGCAGGCTACGATGTCGTTGAAATGAAGACTGGCTTGCCCGTCCTCAAGAAGGCAGTAGTGGATGCGCCCGCCAGCATGAATGTGCCTGCTACAGATGTGCCCGCAACAGAAGCCGTTCCCGCCCCAGAAGCAACCCCTGCCCCGGAAGCGGTTCCCGCAGAAAATGCAGGTAATTAAAGTATAACCCTGTTCGGAATTCCTGCTCAGCGTTGAGCCGGAATGCAAGACACAACCCAACTGTTCTTTTAGATAAAAAGGAGACCAAAATGACACGTACACAAGCATCTAAAAGTTATGAAATGAAAGGAGATCAGCCATGCCTACCCTAAACCGCGTTCAACTGATCGGCCGTTTGGGCAAGGAGCCCGAAGGCAAGTTCACCCCTACTGGCAAAAAAGTGACTCATTTCAGCCTGGCCGTCAGCAATCGCTGGAAGGACAAGAACGGTGAGACGAAAGAATCGACCGAGTGGGTCAACATCGAAGCCTGGGGGCGGCTCGGCGAAGTTTGCCAGGAGTATCTCAAGAAAGGCAGTCTCATCTATATTGAAGGGCGTTTGAAGACTGACAAGTATGAAGATAAGGGCGAGACCAAGTACTTCACGAAGATAGTAGCCCAATCCCTGGAATTTCTTGACAAGAAACCTGCGGAAGAACCCATGCAGGCCGTGGAAGAAGACCCGGGCGATTACGAAGCGTAAGAGTCGTAAAAAGTAATAAGTAAAAAGACCGCGAGGCGCATATTGAGCTTCGCGGTCTTTGTTAATTAGTCCGAGCATACTCAGAAAAGGTTTTCGCTCCTTGAGTTTTGCTTGTGGTCTAGTCTATTGCTGTGAAAATCACGAGGATATATTAACAAAATGCATTTTCTATACGCATTTTGATGACCAGTCTCACGCCGAGGTCACACAGGTGGTTATAATCTTCTGTGGAAGGAGTTGTGCCGATGAAGAAGTCATCAGTGGTGGGGAAGAAGTTCATGCAGGAAATGGTAACATATCCTTTATGAATGCCTTAATTCACTCTACAAAATGAATTGTTACCTAACAACTATGAAAGGAGCATTGACGACCTGATTCCGATGTTGTATTATTAGAACATAATTAGAACACGACCTTAAAAATCCCATATTTGATTTTGGCAACACAAAATCTAATCTAACACCCTGTTAAAAGTACTCTTGACAGGGTAGAGTTAATATACCTTTTTGGAAAAAAACATGAATGACCCTCAGATTAGAGAAGCATTTCATCGTACTGTTCTCCGAGAACATCATAATTCTCCAACTACGCTTGTAGTTAACGAATTAGGTCTTGAGCATGGAGCATGCAGGGCAGATATTGCTGTTATTAATGGACATATGATTGGCTATGAAATAAAAAGCGATGTTGATTCGCTTAAAAGATTAAGTTTGCAGATAAATATTTACAATGCTGTTTTTGACCGCTCATCGGTGATCTTGACCGAGTGTCATCTGAACGAAGCAATGCATATTGTTCCTGATTGGTGGGGCGTCATACTAGCTGAAGAGATAACTCACGGAGATACTCACTTTAGATATTTAAGACGTCCGCGCAAAAATGTCAATACGAATGACTACTCGGTTGCTCAATTATTATGGCGCGATGAAGCACAAGAAGTTTTAATGAAATTGGGAATTCGAGGAGCGCAACTTCGAAAGAGCCGTGCATTCCTCTATAAGGATATTGTTGAGCTACTTGCGCCTTCAGTTTTAAGGCGTACAGTAAGGGAATATCTTAAGAAGCGGCAAGGTTGGCGACATCCCGGGTAACCATCTCCAAATGATGGTTAGTTCCCACCCAACGCCATGTAGATAGATTACCCGTTGGGACAGTACCTTTGGCGCAATCATAGATATATTTATCTGCAGGCGAGAAGGAATTCCCGGAGTATTCTCTGGATTTAAGAATTAAGTTGCAAAGTTTCCTATGTTGTCCGTAACCATAGTCCCTTACATTTTCTCCTCTTGCAATAAGCCAACTATCACTTAATGCATATCTTACATTCGCCTTTGGCTTCATAAACCTCATGTCCATATTTGATACTTTTGGGTGGTTGATTACGTAATCACCAAATGTCGGAATGCGAATATTTGATATTTTTAGGTTTTTTACAAGCTCTTTATATAGTCGCCATTCATTTCTAGGGATAAATGAGACACCAGATTTGATTCCACTTAATGAAGATGGAAATGATGTGCCGATCAATCCAAAAGATCTCCAGCTATTTAAGTAGGGGATATTTTTTATTATAGATTCCAATATTCCGGCAAAAATATTAAGTGGTTCAAAATTCTCTGGGGCACCCAGGTCGAAAATAAAGTCACATTGATCAGTTCTTACACCCATCTCCCCCAACAAATTGTCAACTATTTCAACCAGGTTGGGGCTGGAAGCTTTCTGAAGACTAACTCGTAGGCAAAAACCACGATTATCTACTACGATTGCTTCATGTGAAGAAGCCCGGTATTGATAATCCTGTTCAAGCCCTACAACTGGTATTGCTTTCACTCCTTGTGAACGAAGATCATCAAAAATGAAACTCATTGGGTGTCGTCCGTCAACTAAGCGGCTTGTTACCTCAATGTGGCGCAAATCGACAAAACATTCACTTGTCCCCCATTTTTCTTTAACACGTTTGGCAAATTTAGAGAGATGTTCGTCAATGGTTTTAGGTGGTTTGCCCTCCTCATGATCAAAAGAATTTTCTGGTTCATAAATAGAAAATTCCGCAACTTCGATGATAGGCAGAATGGAATCCTTAGTCGTTGACGACAGTCTTAATAATGCTTGATACTCGCCTTGTTTCCATTTTAAGCACGGAATGTAATTCTTGCGCGATTTCATAATTATCTATCTTTCTCTCAGACACCAAAGCTTATTTCTGAAAAGTGTTTTCTGACTTCGTTTTGCCCAACAAGCTCACCTAAAATTGTATAGTTTTTCGATTCACGCCTAATTCGACCGGCTACTATAGCGGGACTGATGCCGAGTTGAGATGCGAATGCTTGCACAGATTCTGCTGACTGTACAAATCTCGGGAGCGCAACATTCCAGTCCTTTGGTGAAATGAGTGTATCTCCGGCTAGAGTATCCGCTTCAAATTCAATTTCATTTGATGTGTTAGCGTCCAAATCGTCAAAAATGTTTTCAAGCTTTCCTTTTTTGAGATGTTTCATTACATGTATTAACTCATGAAATAACACAAACCAAAAGTTATCCAAGCGATCGTATCTTAGAGTCAATCCAATTATAGGTATTTCTCCATTTAATAACATAGCTGCACCATCCAAATGAGTACCAGGTAAGTGTGGCTCAATTATTAATATAATACCAACTTCTCTAAGCGTTGCTGTTACTTCTGCAGGGCCATCTCTGTGATTGCTTAATTTTCTGAGACTTTCAATCCATTGATCTGTAAGCAACTCAGGTTGGAATTGTTTGGTTATTTCAACCTTTGAAGCTAAAGCAAGTATCCTGCATTCCCATGCTAACAAGGCGTAGGAGTCAAGCTGCGAGCCTGAACGTACTAGTTTGCGGTGTAATGCTAAAGTTGGCTTTTTGATAAAGGTTCTTACAAAATTCTCAACCAACTCATTAGCTTCTTGGGAAAGGTCACTAATTGAACCCTGGAATCCCTCGAACCAGCCACGCTTATACATTTCTTTTACAGGAAATTTGTCCCATTCAGGAACGTTTGATTTTTCAGATGCTGTTTTTGATTTAGGTGTTTGGTTTATTTCTGCTATTTCAGCAATGCTAAGTTTTAATGCATCTGCAATTTCTTGAATTCTTCGTAGGCTTGCACTAGCGTATTTTTCGGCTTCGTATCTTTGAATTTGTTGCTCTTTTAATCCAACCAAATCTCCAAGTTCGCGCTGTGATAATTGCTGTGCAATTCTTGCGCGTATTAACATGATAGGTAATTCATTCAAGCTGTTCGCTTGAAAATTGGTAATTGCACCAGACTTCAAACTTTCATATTCTTGTAGTTGAGTCTCAAGAATCTCAATTTCGCTATTTAAGCCGTCTAATTCAGCTTTTGCTAAGATTTTAGAACCTATTCGTTCGGTTGCTTCTTCCAGATCGAATTCATTAACGCCCTCTTGTAATTTTGCATGCTGCGCTTTAGTTATTTTATACTGACGCTCGTTTGTTATCATGCTATTCACCTTTCATTTTATTATTATAGATGTATACAAATAATACCCTTTTCTAAGCCAGTTTCCTTATCTTTTTGAAAATATTGAATGAATAAGTGAGTAGTGTCCGCTTTTGCACTTGTTAAGAAGAATTCACCTCCAAATTTAGATTTCTGTTTCTTGCGTTTGTTTGAAAAATCAAGGAATACTCGATCAAGTTTTTTTTCATCTACATTTCTTGGATTCCAGCAAGCGTCATAATCATTTGGGGAATCTTTATCTGTTACGTAGCTACCATCCAAATAAATGGTCAAACATCCTGCTACTTTGAATGATTTGCAGGCTTTTGTGAGACCGCGAAACAATTGCTTTCGCTTTTCATTCGTTGCGAAACGTTTTTCAACTTCTGCAAGAGTAGCCTCATGTATTCCAAAAGGAAGTACCTTCCAAGAAGCACCTATGTCGACTAGTTCTGGTATCATTGACACAACAATATCATTGTGTCAATGATTTGTCAAGTGTATATTTTCTATTTAAGCTGGGTTTTGTACTGAAACACGCCACTTGCGATGGTCCGCCGTATTATTACAAGGTGGCGTATGAGGAGGCGGAGAGGATGTTGGAGGAGTTGAAGTAGCTCCCATCCCATCCTTTGCAAAGCACCCTGTGGGTTCCCCCAAATCTAAGCGCGGATTTAGGAGAAGGCAGGAATTTATTGAAAAAGAAAGATAAGAAACATAATTAACCTCGAATTTAATTTGGGACGCAGATGAACGCTGATTTACGCCGATAAAAAGCAAAAATCAGCGTTTTCTGAATTTTTCAGCGTCCCGTTTTCGCCTTAAAAAGAAACTCACTCGCAAAAGATTAATTTCGGGGCGAGTCATGTTTGAAAGTTTATTTTTTCTTTACAGTCTTGCGTTTGGCAGGCTTGGCTTTCACTGTTTTCTTCCCTTTCGGGGGCGATGTAGCAGTAACCTTTTTACCTTTTACTTTTCCCTTCACTTCCACAGGCAATTTTTCCAACTCACTGACCAGTTTCTCCAGTACATCGAAACCGCCCTGCCAGAATTTCGGGTCGCGGATGTCCACACCGGCTTCGGCGAGTATCTTTTCTGGCGCTTGAGAACCGCCCGCCGAAAGGATCTTAAGATACTTTGGCTTGAAGGATTCGCCCTGCGCCTTGTATTGCTGATACAAAGCCAGCACCAGCAATTGACCGAAGGCATACGCATACACATAAAAAGGCGTGTGATAAATGTGCGGAATGCCCACCCACTCCCATTTGAACTCATCACTCAAATCAATAGAATCGCCGAACTGCTCTTTCAGGTTTTCGAGATAGACAGCAGAGAGTTCATCCACAGAGGCGTTCTTCTGCACCATTTCATGCGCCTGTTTCTCGAACAAGGCAAAATACGACTGGCGCATGATGGTCGCGTAGGAATCATCCATTTGTTTGAAAAGAATATCGCGCCGCACGGATTCATCCTGCTCTTCGGAAAGCAGTTTATCAATCAACACCATTTCAGCAAAGGTGGAGGCTGTTTCGGCAAGCGGCAGGGATGACTGAAAGGTAAAGGTGGTGTGATGCGACGCCAGCATGGAATGGATGGCGTGTCCAAATTCATGAGCGAGGGTAGCCACTTCACGCGCCGTGCCCTGGTAGTTGACCAACACCCACGGCGTCATCTCCGGCAGGACAGACCAGCAAAACGCGCCGCTGCGTTTGCCTTTGCGAATTTCACTGTCCATGCGATTCTCATCGAACACACGCTTGGCCAGTTCAGCCACTTTGGGGTCGAAGCCAGAGAATGCATCCAAAACCTTTTTCACAGCTTCGTCAAAGTCATACGTCTTTTTGGCTGCGGCCACAGGCGCGTAAATATCATACCGACGCAGTTGTTTTACGCCAACAAATTTGGCTTTCATCTTGAAATAACGCTGGAAGATGATTACATTCTTGCGCGCCACACCCAGCAAGGTCTCCACCGCTTCATCGGGAATATCATTGCTGAGGTTGCGGGACGCAATGGGGTTTATAAATTTGCGAAGATTGACGTTCTCGTTATGCCAGTCACGCAGGCGGGTCTGGTACATTTGCCCGAGGATCGTGCCGTCATTGCCAAATATTCGGAATTGTTCCTGATAACTCTCGGCGCGAACTTTCGGGTCTGTGCTGTAGCGGTACGAGAACAACTCTGCCGCAGTCATCTCTTTTACTTTGCCGTTCACCTTCATTTTGAAAGTGTAGCGGTTCGTGATCGAGTCGTACAAATTAACCAGCGCGTTTGACCCCGTCACATTTTTGATGTTGACGATTTTCTCTTCCGCTTCGCTTAAAGTGTGCGGCTTATACAAACGCAGGGCTTCAAGATAATAACGATAATCACCGCAAGCTTCCATCAGCCGCTTTGCGTTTGCCTCGTCCACCTCCTTCCACCACAAACTGAAGAAGAGCGTGCGGTTTTCCACCTCCGCCAAAAACTGTAACACGCGTGCTTGCAAGGATTGCGCCGCCTGATCCTGCGTATCTGCTGAAAAAGACAAACCCGCAAACGAATACAACTTGTTCGCAACACGCGCAGTCTCTTCACTGGGGCGCAGCACAGCTACAAATTGGTCAGCGGGCATGTCAGGGTTGAGTTTCTCACGCACGCCTTCGAACGAAGTCACCTGCTCTTCGATCATATCAAATGCGCTTTGCAATTCTGCGCTTTCATAACCGGGGTACAGCGAAGTCAGGCTCCATTTTGAAAGTTTATACGCCATGATATCTTCCTCTACAAATAAAAATTTATAAACTGGATCGGACGTGCATGATGTCGCCGTTCTTAATTAAATATTCCTTGCCTTCGAGTCTTAATTTCCCTTTTGCCTTCGCTTCATTCATGGACCCGAGGCTGATGAGGTCGTCATAGGCCACCACCTCCGCGCGCACAAATCCACGCGCCAAATCGGTGTGGATTTCGCCAGCTGATTCCTGCGCTGTCGCGCCGCGATGCGTGGTCCAGGCGCGCACTTCATCTTCGCCAACCGTGAAGAATATCTGCACTTTAAGCAGGTCATAAGACAAGTTGATCATGCGATTCAAGCTGAGTTCCTTGATGCCGTACTCTTCCATAAAAACAGCAGCATCCTCCGGAGAGAGTTGCGCGATTTCCATTTCAAGTTTGCCCATCAAGGCCACGCAGGCATGATCCAGTTTTGCATCGGGCGCGGGCTGTCCTTCGCCAAGATTAAACACGGTCAGGATGGGTTTACGGGTCAGCAAGCCGAAACTGGAAAGTTCCTTCTGCTCTTCGCTTGTGAATTCCACGCCACGCAAAGGCTGATTGTCTGATAGTGTTTTGTGTAATTTCTCGAATATTTCCGTCTGACGCGCATTTAAGGTTTTATCTGTGCCGCCCTTTTTGCGTTCATCGGTCAGGCGTTCCAATTTACGCTCCACGGCGATCAAATCGTTCAGCAAAAGCTCGGTCAACATGGTATCCACATCTTGCAGCGGATTGATGCTTCCGCTGGGATGCATTACGCTCTCATTTTCGAAGCAGCGCACCACGAGGATCAACCCCTCCATCTGGTTCAGTTGATTCAACAGCTGCCCGGAAAGGCCGCTTTTGGCCGATCCGGTTTCCAGTCCGGCAATATCCGCGTAGGTCACCTTGGCGTAGATCGTTTTCTTCGGGTTGAACATGCTGGAGAGTTTGTCCACACGCGGGTCAGGGACATCCACTACTGCTTGATGCACTTCGATGCGCCCAGCCGAGGCGTTGGTGGGGGCGCTGCCGCGCGTGAGCGCGTTGAAAATGGTGGTTTTTCCTGATTGGGGTAATCCAATAATTCCTAATTTCATCTTGACCTTGTTGTTGGGAGTGGTATACTTCCGTTCGCAATTGAGCCGAAGTGGCGGAATAGGCAGACGCGCACGACTCAAAATCGTGTTCCCTACGGGAATGAGGGTTCGATTCCCTCCTTCGGCACTGCGGACATAGTACCCGAAGCGGTATTATACCCCACGGGTACTAAAACATTTCCAAACATCCTCCAATTTCAGGAGGATGTTTTATTTTTATATATCCTGCCTGCTCAAACGTTGACATTTATTTTGATGAACGTAAAATAATACTATGAAAGCAACCTATGACGTTGAAAAACGTAAACCCTCCTGAGACGAGTCATATCCACTGTTTTCCGGAGATGTTATAAGCATGAAACTTTACCTGCTTTTTGCCGTTATTGACATAATGATCCTGCTGGCGTATCCGATTGTGTATGTGATTCATCGCATCCGCAAGATGATGGGTGTAAAATAGAACGATCTCGCTGGCCCTATAGGCGAAGAAAATTCCGGGAGGCTCATTATGCCCTCATTGAAAGATGTCCTGGCGGTGATCTTGGGTGGAGGGCGCGGCGCGCGCCTGTATCCTCTGACTCAAATGCGCTCGAAGCCAGCCGTGCCGATCGCGGGCAAATACCGCCTGATCGATATTCCCATCAGTAATTGTATTAATTCAGAGCTCTTCCGCATTGCGATCCTGACGCAGTTCAATTCTGTGTCATTGCATCGTCACATCACCCGCACCTACCACTTTGACGCTTTCCATCAGGGCTGGATTCAGATCTGGGCGGCCGAACAAACCATCAAAAGCGCAGATTGGTATCAGGGCACAGCGGATGCGGTCCGTAAGCAATTGTTTGAGATCCAGGCTACTGGAGCGAGGTATGTTCTAATTCTGGCGGGCGATCATCTCTACCGTATGGATTACAAGGCAATGGCTGAGTATCACTGGGATAACAAAGCCGATATTACTGTAGCGGTGCAGCCAATTGCGACGGAGGAAGTAACGCGTTTTGGCATCATTAAACGCGAGTCAAATGGCCGCATTTCAGACTTTGTGGAAAAGCCCAAAGACCCGCAAATCCAAAAGAGATACATCAGCCGGAATGACCCGCAGAGACCTTTCCTTGGCTCAATGGGAATTTATATGTTCAATACAAAAATATTGATGGATTTGCTGAAGGATTTCCCGAACCATGATGATTTCGGCGGCGACATTATCCCGCAGGCGATCACTTCCCACGCGGTGTATGGGTTTGACTTCGACGGCTATTGGCAGGATATTGGGACGATCCGCTCGTTTTACGAGACCAACCTTGCGCTTACCACTCCTGAAACGCCCTTTAATTTTTACGATGCAAAACTTCCCATGTACACAGATACGCGCTCCCTGCCCGGCTCCATTCTGGAAGACAGCAAATTGCATAATGTTTTGATCGCTGAAGGATGCCGTATTATAAAATCTGAGATCACTCATTCCATCATCGGCATTCGCAGCCAGATCTCAGCCGGATGCATGCTCAAAGACAGTATTGTGATGGGTTCGGATTATTATGAACGTGACCGCGAAGGTTTGCCGATTGGTATTGGCGCACACTGTTGCATTGAAGGCGCGATCCTCGATAAGAACGCGCGCATTGGTAGTAATGTAACCATGCGCCCCTTCCCGCGCAATACGGATATTGATAATGAGAAGTGGTACGTGCGTGATGGCATTGTCGTCATCCCAAAGGATGCAGAGATATTATCCGGCACGACCATTGCGCCTTAAGAAAGTGTTTTGAAAATCAAAAATTTAACCGGGGATGAACAATGATAAACAGAGATTCGCCCTGACAAACAGAACTGTGCCTGTTTTTTGATCTTCAAGGACCTTGAAAATCTTTGCTCATCTCTGTTGATCTCTGGTGAATCCGAATTTCAATGCGCTCTCTAAGACTCTTTATACAACTAGATCTCTTGCGAAAGTTTCAAGGTCAGGCTTGCAGCCTGACAGTTTTTGAAAACACAAGCCTTGGCGGGGTTGCAAACCCACCCTGTGAGTACTTATGCAAGAGGCCAACAGTAATTTCCCACTGCAAGGGGCATGAGGATCAACCTTAAAATTATGCTATACTCGCATTAATTATGAAGTCACCGCGCGAATTTTGGCCGCGCTGGGCTGAGTCCTTGCGCCGATATCAACTTCACGATCTGGTCGCCTCGTTCCTTGAAGCAGGTAGCCCTATTGCTTTGCTTGGAGCGCAGGCGATTTATTTTGGCGGGGGCTTCGTAAAGAGTGATCAATTGACCGCACTTGCGGAAACACTGGAAGAGGAAACAGAAGCGCGTGCATTTGCATCCTTCTTAATTCAGGAGGAAGCAAGCCAATGACTGCACTGGTAATTCTTATCTCGAGCGCAGTGCTTCTGCTTGTAATAACTTTATGGAAACGAAAGTCGCCCTCAAAGTTGCGAGAGATTCCTGCATTCACGCGGTTGTACCGCACACTGGGGTTAAGCGTGGAAGACGGAACGCGTTTGCACGTTTCTCTTGGGCATGGAAGCCTGCTGGATGCAAGCGGAGGTTCCGCGCTGGCAGGGCTGGCCATGCTGCGTATCATTGCAGAGCGCACCTCTGTCGGTGACAAGCCCGCAGTTGCATCTGCCGGTGACCCGACCCTGGGACTGTTGGCGCAGGATACATTGCAAGCCGGGTATCAAGCTACAGGGTTGGCCGATTTATACATCCCAACTATGGGCCGCATAACAGGGCTTACCCCATTTGGCTATGCAGCCGGTGCAATGTACATTTCTAAAAACGAAGATGTCTCTGCAAATATCATGGTTGGGCATTTTAGCTCCGAAGCTGCCTTGCTGGCCGAAGCCTCAGACCGCGAGAATGTGACCATAATCGGCGCCAGCGACGACCTGACCGGTCAGGCTGTCCTTTTTGCAAGCACCCAGGATGCGTTGATCGGTGAAGAACTATTTGCCGCAGGCGCATATCTAAATGATGGGGCTTCACACACAGCCAGCCTGACAGTGCAGGATATTTTGCGCTGGTTGGTGATCGCCGCTTTACTTGGCGGCGCATTCGCAAAACTCGCGGGAATCATCTGATGCGAGTATTGACCGCAGTCATAGCCATTGCAGCGGGTGTCTTAATTGCAGGCGGTTATTTCTTCCCTGCATTGACAGATGTTCAAACGCTCTTATTGAATTGGGCGATCATCCTTGCAGGCTTTGCCACGCTGGTCGGGATATTCAATTTGATCGCAGTCCATACGGGTAAGATCCGGCGCGGCGAAAAGGGAAGCGTCTACAGTGCGCTTCTTTTCATCGCGCTGGTTGCCACGTTGTTCTTCGGCATGATCCTGCGCCCGGATCACTCCACGATGAAGATCGTGATGAACGGCATCATCATCCCAACTGAAGCCGCATTGATGGGCATGCTGACCATTTCCCTGCTTTACGCGGCCATCCGCCTCCTTCGCCGCCGTGCAGATATGATGGGCATCATCTTTTTAGTCACAGCCGCCTTGCTTATGCTCGGCTCAGCCACATTACCATTTGGAAATATTCCATTGATCGGTACTTTGCTTAGCCCCTGGGTCACTCAAATACTGGCACTTGGCGGCGCACGCGGCATCTTGATCGGTGTTGCGCTTGGCACACTCACGGCAGGCTTGCGCGTTTTGTTCGGCGCGGACCGCCCGTATGGAGGCACTTAATGCCGGACATTATTATATGTCCCTCCTGCGGAGAGAACAACCTGCCAGATCAGGAATTCTGCCAATATTGCCAGACCCGTCTCCAGCCATTGACAGGTCCGCTAAAGGGGGCAGATGCGCCCATCAAACCCGGACAAGTCCCAACCAAGAAAAACACCGCCGAACTTGAACCGATCCTGCCGCAATGGCTAAGAGATGCGCGGGATCTAGCGCGGAAAGATGACCAGCAAGCGGCGCAGGAAAATTTGCAGCAACCGGCACAATCTCAACCTGCCTCCTCTGCAAAAGACCTGCTGGCAGGGCTGCAATCTCAAGCGGGAGACGTCAAAGAAAGTGACCTGCCAGACTGGCTTGCCAGCATTACAGGGGTCATATCAAAATCAACAAAATCTCAAACTGAATCTTCTGATTTCCGCTGGGTTGAACTGGGTGACAAGAATGATTTTGCAAAAGATGAGTCTGCTGAACTATCTTCTGATGAACCACAGCCTGATGAAAAAGATGAGGTCCGTGATTGGTTCCGCAATTTAGGCAGTTCGGAACAGACACAGCAACCTGAACAACCAGAATCAATTGAAAACTCATTCTCAGGCTCCTCTGCCAGTGACACGCCGGATTTGCTTCGCACAATAGGAGGCCAGGAAGAAACAGCCAATAGCGCAGACTCTGCTGATTATTCAGAAACAGGCCTCGGTGAGCCCCCTACGGGGATAATATCTGAATCGTTGAAAAGCACAGAGTCTGCAACTTCAGCCAATGAACTGCCTGACTGGTTATCCAGTGATGCAACAATTCCCCCTTCGACAGCGGTAGAGGATGAACCCACCGCAATGGAGGACGTACCATTCGACGATATTGAGGATGAGTCAGAAGCCGCCGCGTTGCAGTCCCCCAGCTATACAATATTTGAAGAGAAATCCCTTGAACCTGCTCAAGAGGAGCATCCCCTGGGCTGGCTTGATACATTCCAGCCGGTCTCTGCACATCAACCTGAAACACCTATTGAGCAAGCAGACTTTACGCCTCTCGATTTTACCGAAGATTCTCAAGTAAGCGACAACTTGGATGAACTCTTTATAGATATACCAGACGGGCTTTCGAGCGCATCGGAAGTTCCGCGTTCGTCCATTCCAACGGCAGACACCGACTCAGAGGTAATTGCTCCCGATGATCTGCCTTCGTGGGTGGAGGCAATGCGCCCGGTAGATCATGGCATTTCGCAATTATCTTCTCAAACTTTGGAATCTGGCGGCGCGTTGGCGGGATTGGCGGGTGTGCTTCCCGCTGCAGCGGGCTTTGCGCCGATGAGCAAACCTAACGCATATTCAATTAAATCACAAGCCAGTGAAGAACAGCAGGCTCAAGCGGCATTGTTGGAGCAGATGCTCACGGCAGAAACCGCGCCTGTCCCAATGGCTTCATTTTCTGTGTTGAGAACTTCACGCAGATTGCGCTGGTTCCTTACCTTTACTATTTTTATAATGATAGCGATTCCGTTATTCTTGCGTACTCAAATGTTTTCACTGCCTGTGGGTATTCCACTGGCTGTCAACGGCGCGCTGCAAGTTGCTCAATCCATTCCAGAAGACGCGCCTGTGCTGGTGGCATTTGATTACGAGCCTGCGCGCGTTGGAGAGATGGAAGCCGCCGCCGCACCCATGTTTGACCAGATGATCCTTTTACGGCATCCGCATTTGACATTTATCTCAACAAACGAAACTGGCGCAATCCTGGTCGAACGCTTCATTTCCGGACCTTTGGCTGTGCACAACTACCAAAGCGGAATCCAGTATTTGAATCTGGGTTACCTGCCCGGCGGACAAATAGGCATCCGCGCTTTTGCGCAGAACCCGCAGATCACCGCCCCGTTTGATATGTCTTTTTCTGCTGCATGGGACTCTGCTCCATTGGAAGGGGTCAACTCCCTTTCTCAGTTTGCGGCCTTGATCGTTGTGACCGATAATGCCGATGCCGCCCGCACATGGATCGAGCAGACTGAATCTGCGCGCGGTGGTATTCCATTTGTTGTCATTTCCAGCGCACAGGCCGCGCCGATGATCCAGCCGTATTATGAATCACAGCAGATCAGCGGACTGGTATCAGGCTTATATGGCGGCGCTCTGTTTGAACAATACAACGCCGGGCGTCCTGGCACTGCACGCTCCTATTGGGATGCCTTCAGTCTCGGCATGTTGCTTGCCATGGCGTTGGTGCTTGGCGGCGGTTTATGGAATTTTTCTCTCGGTCTGCGTGACCGTGCGGCTGCATGGGAGGCACAATAACATGGTGATCTCTCTTGATTTGATCACCAGCGTCATAAGCTTTTTATTCACACTCCTCATTCTAAGTTATTTGATCGGGGATAATCCGCTCTTTCGTATTGCAGTTTATATCTTCGTGGGTGTTTCCTCGGGATATGTTGCCGCAGTTGCATGGTGGCAGGTGATTATGCCGCGTCTCATTTATCCACTGGTGTATGGCTCCGTTCTTGAAAGATCCTTTATAGCCATCCCTTTGCTTGGCGCGCTATTGATCTTAATGAAAATATTTCCGCGTTGGGCTGGGTTGGCGCGCATCGCAATGGCTTTCTTGGTGGGTGCGGGCGCGGCGGTGATCATCGCCGGCGCATTGATCGGGACTCTCATTCCGCAGATTTCAGCGACTATCAACGCCTTTGACGTGAACTCCGCGAGCGTGCGTAACATCAGCGTTGTGGAGGTGATTTTTAACGGCGCTTTCATCCTGGCAGGTACGGTTTTTACACTTATATATTTTCATTTT
The DNA here is from genome assembly GCA_030680795.1 of Anaerolineales bacterium. Classification (GTDB taxonomy): domain Bacteria; phylum Chloroflexota; class Anaerolineae; order Anaerolineales; family Villigracilaceae; genus Villigracilis. The sequence goes on from JAUXUL010000007.1 coordinate 25,647, forward strand.
GGCGCCAGCCCAAAAGCGGATGGTTCCATGCGCCGCCTGGGGTTGATCGAAACCTCCGCCTGGGTCGGGCGTATCTTCATCGGCATTACGCTTGGTACGATCTTTGCAGGTGTGTTTGCCGCTGCCCTGACTGCGCTGATCGAACGCATTTCAGCGCTGATTAACTTCTTTGGGAATTTTTAGTCATTATGCCATCCTCATTGGTTGACGGTAACTCTCTGCTTGCAATAGAAGTCGGCGCGGCGAACACACGCGCGGTGATGTTTGACGTTATCGAAGGTGAATATCGTTTCGTGGCTTCCGGCACTGCGCCTACCACTGCCGAAGCACCCTTTAAAGATGTTGGCGAGGGCGTCCGCAATGCCATAATAAATTTACAAAAGGTTTTGGGGAACACCCTGCTGGATGAATCACGCGAGTTGATTATACCGAGTCAACCCAATGGTTCCGGGGTGGATGCGTGCGTTGTCACCCTTTCTGCAGGACCGGTTGTTAAAACAGTCATTGTCGGTTTGTTAAAAGATGTGTCACTTGATAGTGCGCGCCGCTTGACAGAATCCACGTATACACGTATTGTGGATAGGATTGGGTTGAATGATCGGCGTAGATCCGATCAACAAATAGACAGCCTCCTGCGTTTGCGTCCTGATCTTGTTGTCATTACCGGCGGCACAGACGGCGGCGCATCACGCTCCATACAAAAATTACTTGAGCCGCTCGGCCTGGCCTGTTTCCTGCTGCCGGAAGAAAAACGTCCCGCCATATTATTTGCAGGCAACGAAAAATTGGAAGAGAAAGTAAAAAACCTGGTGGGTTCTCTTGCAGAATCCCTGCATTTCAGCCCGAACGTGCGTCCATCGCTTGAAACAGAAGATATTGACCCCGCAGAGCGGGAACTGGCGCGCATGTTCATCAACATCCGCAAACGGCAGATCAAAGGAGTGGATATGCTGGATTTGTGGTCTGCTGGCCACATCCTGCCGACTGCCTATGCCACCGGGCGCATGGTGCGCTTCCTTGCAAAAGTATATGGCTCCAAAAAAGGCATCTTAAGCCTTGATCTTGGCGCCTCCGCCGCGATCATTTCTGCAGGCTTCAATGGTAAATCCACATTGAGCGTCTATCCACAATTTGGCTTGGGCGAGAATCTAGCACGCCTGCAATACTACACAACACTTGAAGACATTCTGCGCTGGTCATCCCTTGATATTTCAGCGGGCGTACTGCGTGATTATCTTTATCAAAAATCATTGTATCCAGCCGCCATTGCCGCCACGAAGGAAGACCTCGCCATCTCTGAAGCAGTTTCGAGACAGTCCTTATACCTTGCAATGCAATCTGCTCGCCGTGACTTTCCAAAAAATATCACAACGATCGAGCCGATTCTGACTCCCCGATTTGAACTCATCCTGGCAGGAGGCGCCGCATTAAGCGACGCTTCGCGCCCCGGCCATAGCCTGCTTCTGCTCCTGGACTCTATCCAGCCTGTGGGTGTGACCACCGTCATCCTCGATCAAAACAACCTGCTTCCATTGCTGGGAGCGTCCGCCTCACAGAACAATATCCTGCCTGTGCAGGTGTTTGAGTCTGACGCGTTCCTTAGCATGGGTACGGTGATTTCCCCGGTTGTCGCCGCGAGTTATGGCACGGTCATTCTGCGTGCAAAATTAAATTATGAGAACGGCGCCGAAGCGCGTATGGAATTGAAATACGGAAGCATTGAAACCCTGCCCTTATCCAGCGGGGAGGTCGGCCAACTGAGCATTCAGGGTTTGCGCGGTGCAGATGTCGGTTTTGGACCCGGGGGCAGCGTCACGATCCCAGTCAGCGGCGGGGTATTAGGCGTGGTATTCGATGGACGCGGACGTCCCCTCGATCTTCCATCCGATGCTGTGCGACGGCGTGAACTCATCAAAAAATGGAATTCGACCCTCGCAGGTGAGTAGATGATGCAGGCACCCGTCATTCATGTTATTGGTCTTACCACCATAGTGCGGGAACGGTTGCTGCCTGTCTCTGGAACAGTGCTTGCACGCCTTAATCAAAAGGTCAGCCCGATGGATGTGATCGCTGAGACAAGGTGGGCGCGTGAACACCTGCTTTTGGATGTGGCGCGCCTCCTGCGGGTGACTCCCAATCTTGCAGACCGCCTCGTCAAATGCAATGTGGGTGATCGTATTGCCGCAAACTCGGAGCTCGCTGTTGGCAAAGGGCTTTTCCCGCACAGAGTTCGCGCAGTGCGTGAAGGACGCGTGGTCGCTGTCGGCGGGGGTCAAGTTCTAATGGAAGTTGGTGAGACGAAAATGGAGTTGAGGGCGGGTATCCCCGGTACGGTGGTGCAGATCCTGCCAAATCGTGGGGTGGTGATCCAAACTGCCGGGGCATTAATTCAAGGTGTATGGGGCAATGGAAGAATTGCTTCAGGATCGTTGGTGAACCTTGCTGAAAAGCCGGAAGGTATCCTGACGGGCGGGCGGTTGGATGTCAGTCTGCGTGGTTCCATCATTCTGGCTGGCATTGTGAATGATGCGGAGACTTTGCAAGCCGCCGCTGAATTACCTGTGCGCGGACTGATCCTTTCAAGTATTTCTCCGTCTCTTATCCGGAAAGCGCGGGAGATGCGTTATCCCATCATGGTGACCGATGGTTTTGGTCCCATGCCGATGAACTCTGCGGCATATAAATTGCTAAGCACGAACGCCAGGCGTGATGTAACCGTGAATGCGGAGATCTATGACCGTTTTAGCGGCGCGAGGCCAGAAGTGATCATCCCGCTTCCCATTTCAGAATATCCGCCTGCTCCGCGCGAAGTGGAAACCTTTGCGCCCGGTTTGCAAGTGCGAATGCGCCGCCCGCCTGCCATGGGAAAGATCGGTTCGCTTGTTGTCATCAAACCCGGGTTAACCACACTGCCCAGTGGATTGCGCGCACGCGCCGCTGAAGTAAAACTGGAAAACGATGAGACGGTGATTGTGCCTCTCGTAAACCTTGAAGTTATGGGATAATATCGAAGTTATTGCGAAGATAATTTGTATAAGTTTGGCGCCGAAAAAATAATCAGGAGAGTGATCCATGTCTTTCGATGAAACCAATTACGATGATCTTAATGAAGATACGCTTCCGGAAGAATCAAACAACAATCGCACCTTTCTGGTTGCTGTAGGTATTCTGGGCGGGATCATATTGATCTCGGTTGCATGTCTCGTGGGAGTATATTTGTTCGGTTCAAACGGCCGTAGCACTGCACAACAGGCAGAAGCTGCCAATGCCACCCTGACAGCCCAGGCGGCCAATAACTTTATCAACGATGCCTTGACTGCCACTTTCCAGGCTTCCATTTTGCCCACAACCACAACCACGCCTGAGCCGACTTCAGTGGTAAATCTTGCCACGACCACGCTTGACCCTGGCCTTACTCCTGATGGCACATCCGCCGCGGCTACTGCCACTGTTGGCGCGGCCTTGACCCAGGCCGCAATTGCTCAACTGACCATTGTTCCAACCACAACAGCGTTACCCAATACCGGCTTTTTGGATGACTACGGTGTGCCGGGACTTGTAGTTATGGCGCTGGCCTTTGTGATTGTGATCCTGCTGTCGCGCAAGTTACGCAATGCGTCGGTGATCAAGTAATATGTTCGATCCAATTTAAATTTGATGGGACAGTATTTCTCTGCTGTCCCATTTTTACTTTCGCTAGACCACGCTCTCAGCCACTGTTTTTCCAAAACTCAACAATGATTTAACCATTTCCTGTGTGCGGCCTTCCACATACACACGCAGGACGGGTTCCGTTCCTGATGGGCGGATCAACAGCCACGAATCATCCGTCATAATGTACTTCACGCCATCGCGTTGGCTGATCTGCTCCACTTTTTGCCCGCCGATCTCCCCCGGCGCTTTTTGGGTGAGGAACTCTGTCATCTCCGCTTTGGCAACCGGGCGGCTGAGGCGCAAATCCACGCGCTCATAGAGGGCAGGACCAACATCTGCCAGCAGGTCAGCCACCATTTCAAAGAGGGATTTCTTTGACTCAGCGACCATCTCAACCAGCAGCAGCCCCATCATGGGACCATCACCTTCGGGAATATGTCCCTTGAATGAAATGCCGCCTGATTCCTCGCCGCCGATCAAAACATCCTCCTTCATCATATGATCGGCAATGTGATTAAAGCCGACGGGTGTTTCATATAATTTCAAGCCGTAGCGTTTTGCAAGGCGGTCGATCATGCGCGTGGTGGAGACCGTCCGTACCACTGCGCCGCTCATGCCGCGTTTTTCAACCAGGTACTTCAGTGAGAGCGCCATGATCTTGTGGGGGTCGACAAAATTGCCGCGCTCATCCATCGCGCCGATGCGGTCTGCATCGCCGTCTGTCGCAACGCCGAAATTACCAACCCCGGAACTTACTGCACTTGCGAGCGGGCCGAGATATTTGGCAATCGGCTCGGGATGCACACCGCCGAAGCCGGGATTCATTTCGCCGCGAATTTCCGCAATCTCACAGCCTGTCCCTTGCAAAAAGGATTTGATCACGCCGCGCCCCGAACCATACATGGCATCCACGACAAAGCGCTGCGGGGTATCTGCAATAATATCTGTGTTGATCAATTTCCGCAGGTGGTCGAAATAGGCCGGCAATGGATTAAACTTTTGGATCAGCCCTGCTTCGCGCGCCTTATTAAAATCCATCAAGTTGGGACCGCGCGCCTGTTCTTCATTGTCATTGATATACACTTCCACACGGCGGCATTGCTCGGGGAGAGCCGAGCCGCCAAACGCACCCTTCAACTTCACGCCGTTATAACGCGGTGCGTTATGCGAAGCAGTGATCATCACGCCTGCAATGGCATGATTGTTCTTCACGGCATAGGAAATGGCTGGGGTTGGCGAATCAGATTGTGCCAGCAAAACTGTGAATCCGTTTGCCGCAAGCACACGTGCCACCTCTCCTGCAAAACGGTCGGAGAGAAAACGTGTGTCGTAACCAACAATGATCTTTTTTGGGTCTGCTTCTGTAGATTTATCCGACGGGGAGGCATCCCAATGATCCGAAGCCACTGCATCTGCAATGGCTTGCGAGACCATGCGTAAGTTGCCGAATGTAAAACTATCCGAGATGACGGCGCGCCAGCCGTCTGTGCCGAAGTGAATGGGCATTTATTTTCCTTTTTTATTTGCATTTGGAGCGTGGACTTCAGTCCGCTTATTTTTAGAAAATTTCGGACTGACGTTTCGACAGGCTCAACACAGGCGTCCACATTCCGGGATTGTGCGAATTATGGGACAGGTGTAACGCCAAAAGCCGGTGTGGATGATGCCTCGAAATTTGGTGCGGGAGTCGCATAGGATATGACAGATTCCAATAGCCAGCCTTCGATCTTCTGCCCGTTGCGCGAGGCAAACACATGGATCCAGGTCACTCCGTTCACTACCTGGAATTCCGAATAGGTTTCCACGATGGTACCATTGAGCAGGGTCAATATTAATTTTCCATCGGCTGTTTGTCTTAAGTTTGCGCCGCCGCCTTCGCTTGCAGATACCATTCCATAAATTGGAGTCGCTTGGAGGGTGAGGGTCACGGTCGCTGTTTCAGCGGGAGGCAGGGTCACATCCAGTGTCACCGGCACAGGGCTGGGTGTTTCTGCTGTCGAGGTACGCGCAGCGGGAATGCTCGCAGGGTCGGGACTGATTGGAGTTGTTAGCGGCAGGCTCGGGATAGAGGAAGGAAGCGTGGATGATACCATGTCCGCTTCAACCGCCGAAGGGAGGCCTGATCCCATCAAAACAAACAGAATCCCAGCGAAGAGCAGGAGTGCGATTCCGCTAAAAACCATTCCGCCAGGCGAAGGGCGGAGTCGTAAAAGGTACAGTGTGATCAGGCCGAGCGCGCTTGCCAGCGCAAAATGCGCAACGAAGACGAGCAGGCCCTGAGGCCAAACGCCTTCCAAACCAGAGCCGAGCCCGAAAGCGCCCGCGCTGATCGGCAAATAAAAAACGTAGGCAACCAGGATGCTGGGCAGGAAGGGTTTATTTTCTGAATGTGCGAAGGATGCCACCAGTGTGGCCGCGCCAATGGCCAGCACCACCAAAGCGGGAATCCATAAACGCGAGTGGATGAAAACGTTGGGAAGCGTCATCGGCATGAAGAGGCGCGCGGCAAAACCTGCCAGCAACCCGCCCATGAAAACAAGCGCGCCGCTGATCAGCAAAGCCATCAGCATTTCAAAAAGAAAGCGCGGAGAACCCGTCAGAATGGCAAGCAGAAGGCCCACCCAGGGAGTCATCAACGGCGCGACGAGAATGCCGAGCAATAGTACGGTTTGCGAATCAAGCAAAAAGCCAAGCCCGAGGATCGCGCCGCAGACAAGTGAAAAGACAAACAGTTCAAAGGACGGATAGGCGCGCCGTGAAAGATCAGAGATGAGGGTTGCCTGTCCCTCTGCATCAGTGGGGATGGAGGAACGGCGTGTGGCGCGCCTGCGGCGATTGCGAACATTCTCGCGCGGCGGAGAAGGCGGTTCCGTTGGAATGATCGGGTCTTCGGACAGGGACATGCTTTCAATTATACAAGGGATGAAGGAATAAAGGGGAGTATATGGCCTGGACAAACTTAACGTTAATAAGAGGACACTGCTATAATATGGTTTCACCTGACACTTAAACACCTGATACCCTAACCATGACCCAACACAGAATCACAGACGACCTCGACGCCATGCTGGACGTCCTCCCAACCAATATTCGCCATGCGGTGGAAAAGGCAAACAACAGCGACAACTTGTTGGAAATTGTTATCGACCTCGGGCGCGTGCCTACAGCGCGTTTTGTCGAAGGCGAAATCGTCCTCTCTGAGAAAGAGATTACTCGGGGAGATATTGACCATATCACCGAGCGCATCGGCACCTTCGACGCCGATAACCGCGCCGGCATGGAGCGCACGCTTCACCGTATCTCCGCCATTCGCAACAGGCTTGGAGCCATTGTCGGTTTAACCTGCCGCGTTGGGCGCGCCGTGTACGGCACAGTGGACATCATTCAAGACATCATCGAATCAGGCAAGTCCGTGCTTATTCTTGGGCGGCCCGGTGTCGGCAAGACCACCCTCCTGCGTGAAGCCGCGCGCATCCTCGCTGAAAACAAACGCGTCGTCATCGTGGATACCTCCAACGAGATCGGCGGCGACGGTGATGTGCCGCATCCCGCCGTTGGCAAGGCGCGCCGTATGCAAGTGCGCGAACCCATGCTCCAGCATGAAGTGATGATCGAAGCGGTTGAAAACCATAACCCCGAAGTCATTGTCATTGACGAGATCGGGCGCGAACTCGAAACCCTGGCCGCGCGCACCATCGCCGAACGCGGTGTGCAACTGATCGGCACCGCGCATGGTCAGACCCTCGAAAATCTTTTACTGAACCCAACTTTAAGCGACCTGGTCGGCGGCATCGAAGCGGTCACACTTTCAGATGAAGAAGCCCGCAGACGCGGCACCCAGAAAACGGTACTCGAAAGACGCGCACCTCCAACTTTTGATGTGCTGATCGAAATCCAACATCGCGAACGTTTTGCAGTCCACATCGATATCATGTCGGCTGTGGATTCGCTTCTGCGCGATGTCCCCACGCCCTCGGAGATTCGCACACGTGACGAAGCGGGACAGATCCAGATCGAAAAAGCCGCGCCAATAAAATCCCGCCGCCCTGAGCGATCAGCCGAAGGGAAACCTGAGGCGACCAAAACGCCTCGCCGCACGCGGATAGCTGCTCCGGTTATCGAAGAACAGAATCTCCGCTCCGAGTCGATCAACCCACTTGTGATCGTTACGCCAAACATTGGCGCGAAATTGCAAAGCGTACGCGTGTTTGCGTATGGTGTGGCGCGCAACAGACTGATGCAGGCCGCCAAGAGACTCGGCGTGCCAGCCATGGTGGTGGCCGATGTGAACGAAGCCGATGTGCTCGTCACTTTGCGGACCTATTACCGCAACCGCGAACAACCTGTTGTTGAAGCCGAACAACGCGGAATGCCCATTTATGTTTTGCGCGCAAATACCGTGTCGCAGGTGGAGCAGTTTCTCGGCGACTTGTACAACCTCTCTGAGCAGCAGCACCCCCGCGACAGCCTGGACGATGTGCGCGACCAAACCAAACAAGCCATCGCCGCTGTTTTGAATGGCGAGCGCTGGGTGGATTTGCCTGCAGGACCATCTTTGATTCGAAGACTCCAACACGAAATGGCGCGCAATGCCGAGCTGGTTTCTCATTCCTATGGAAAAGAACCAAGAAGGCATGTAAGAATCTTTAGGGAATAGATAACTAGAGAACAGAGAGTAGTTATTAGGTAATGCACTGCTCTCTGTTTTTCATGTTTTTTTTCTTAAAACACTACTCACTACTCTCTTTTTTCCTACTCTCTTAACTATGTTCATCACCCTTGAAGGCCCCGAAGGTTCTGGCAAGACATCGCACATTCCCTACCTTGTGGAATATCTGCGCGAGAAGGGATATGTCGTATTTCCTACCCGCGAACCGGGCGGTACATCCATTGGCGAGCAGATTCGTGAAGTCATCCACGATTTGAAAAATTTGGAAATGCATCCGCGCACAGAGACTCTGCTCTACCAGGCCGCCCGCGCGCAGATCGTGGAGCAGGTCATCAAACCGCGTTTGGCGGACGGCGTGATCGTCATTTCAGATCGTTATTATGATTCCACGATTGCCTATCAAGGCTATGGACACCAGCAGAATCTGGACGAAGTCCGCGCGCTGGTGAACTATGCAACGGGAGGCTTGACCCCAGATCTGACCATTTTGCTTGATCTCGATGTTGAGGTTGGTCTCAAACGCAAAAAGAAAAACGACGAGGAATGGAATCGTATGGATGCCCACGAGGTTGAATTTTACAAGCGAGTCCGCGTGGGGTATTTGGAGATGGTCAAGGCTGAGGCGCAGCGATGGATTGTGGTCAACTCGGATCAGAAATGGGAGTCAGTGCAGGAAGAGTTGAAGAAGGTGCTCCTTGCAAGGATAAAGGATGAAAGTTGAAGGATGAAGGTTTCAAGTCGAAAGTATCTTGCTGTATAATAATTTCAATGAATAAGACTAGGCAAATCGTCAAAAAGTGCAAAGAAGTCCTTGCGAAGCAATATGGCAAGCGGCTTAAAGGGGTGATTCTGTATGGCTCAATCGCCCGAAAAGAATCCACAATATCCAGCGATATTGACCTGCTTGTTTTGCTTGACCAACCATTCGATTACTTTGTTGAGTTGCGACAACTTATTGATATTTTGTATCCAATCCAACTTGAGTCGGAACAATTAATCTCCGCCAAACCTGTCTTCTACAAAGATTTTGAATTGGGGACGGTTTCCCTGTATCGAAATGCACGGCGGGAAGGGGTGGCGGTCTAATGACTGAGAACTCCACTGAAATTTCTGCAAATTTGGAAAGAGCAGAGACAAACCTGCACGCCGCAAAAGACTTGATAGAAAAGGAATATTACGATATTGCCGCAGCACGCGCCTACTATTCTGCATTTTATGCAGCAAGTGCGTTGTTACTGAGTGTGGGAATTGATACAAGCAAGCACAGCGGCGTCATTGCATTGATACACCAGCATTTTGTCAAAACAGGAAAATTCGATAAGGAACAGGGCAAGAACTTAAACTGGCTTTTTGAAATCCGTGGGATAGGGGATTACGGTGTTTCCGCTCATGTGGCTTCGGGAGAGGCACATCTTTCCATAAAAGTCGCTGAGAATTTCCTGGAGACTGCAAAAGAAATCCTTGGTTAGAAGTGCCCCTTATTTGCACCCATAAAATATAAGTAGGGGGCGGACGGCTCGCAAAGCATCCCCGCAGGGGGCGTCCGCCTTATCATGATTACAGGTAAAAGGAAAATAACCATGACCGACCAATGGATGCCCAAAGATAAAACCGAATTAATGTCCGCGATTGAACGCGAGGGGAAATTATTACTCGAAGTGGTTGAAAAACTGACTGATAAACAAATGACCAATCCCGACGCTGGCGGATGGTCGCCAAAAGATAACCTTGCCCATCTTACTGAATGGATGAAAATCCTGATGGGCTATCACATGGACAAACGCCCATCGCATGAAGTGCTGAATCTTCCCGAAAAAGTGACGAAGGATTGGGATTTTCATGTAATTAACGAGATCTTGTTCAAACGAAACAAAGAACGTGCGATGGATGATGTAATGAACGAACTCAAGCAGGTCTATTCAGAAGTTTATGAAAGGCTGAACGCCATGTCGTTTGACGACTTAATGCAGCCGCGCGACGCGGACGACCCTGAGAAACTTCCCATTTTATTGTGGGTGCTTGGCAACACCACCGAACACTTCCTCGAACACCGCGAAACCATTGAACGAGGCATCAAAGAAAATTAATCATGACCGCCGATACTGAAACCGATATCAAATACCTGAAAGCCATTGGGCGCGTCTGCGCGCTGGCTTTGCAGAAAATGATGAAACAGGCCAAACCCGGCATCACTACAGGCGAGCTGGATCAGATTGGCAGGGAGTTCCTTGAAAAGGAAGGCGCAAAGTCCGCGCCGCAGACCATGTATAAATTCCCCGGCGCAACCTGCATCAGCATTTCGCCTGTCATTGCGCATGGTATTCCCAGTGATCACATATTGAGCGAAGGCGAGTTGATCAACATTGACGTCTCTGCCGAGTTGGATGGTTACTTCGCAGATACGGGTGGTTCGATGGTCGTGTCAAAGCGCGTGCCTGAATTGGAGAAATTGCTCGCAGCAACCCGCTCCGCGCTGGCGAAGGCTGTGCGCTCTGCCAAAGCAGGACAACCGCTCAACATCATCGGCAAGACCATTCAGCAGGAAGCAAAACAAAACGGATTCAATGTCATTTACGATCTGACGGGACACGGCATTGGACATAAACTGCATGAAGAACCGTCCGAGGTGTTCAATTATTACAAACCAAAAGACCGCCGCATTCTTACCGAAGGCCTGGTTCTGGCGATTGAGCCATTTCTCACCACAGGCAAGGGACATGTCGTCGAAAAAAAGGATGGCTGGTCCTTGCAGACGGTTGATAAAACCATGGCGGCCCAGTTCGAGCATACGATCATCGTCACAAAGAACGAACCGATTATTCTGACTTTATAAGCGAATATGCCGCCAGCTTGAGCGCGGGTTAAATAAAGAATAAATACCACACTTTACGGGGTATTTATTCTTTATTCCTCCTTCAACCACCTCTTGACTGCCTCGTGTGGATGCTCGTACTGCGCCATCCTGCCCAACAATACTTCAGGACTGGATTCGCAAAATACGGATTTACGATGTTCTGCAAAGATGAAACCTTCAGACACGCCATGATCCATTGCTGCAAGTAAAGGCAGGTAATATTTTTTCACATTCAACAGGCCGACGGGTTTTTCGTGTACGCCGGTTTGCGCCCAGGTGATGGTTTCAAAGAGTTCATCCCACGTGCCGAAGCCGCCGGGCAATGCGATGTAACCATCTGCAAGTTCGTGCATGCGGGCTTTGCGGTTATGCATATCGGCAGCCACATCCATGCGGGCCAGGCCGCGGCGGGCAAGCGCGGGCGTGTTCATGGAGGGGACAATGACTCCGATCACCTCACCGCCGGCAGATACTGCTCCATTTGCCACTTCACCCATCAGCCCGGTCTTCCCGCCGCCGTAAATGAGGCGCATCCCTTTTTGGGCGAGGAACACGCCCAATTGATAAGCGGCAGTTTTATAGTCTGCGTGGACTGAGTCGGATGATCCGCAATAAACACAGATTGATTTCATAGTCTCCTTATTTGACATTGCAAAAACTGGTGGTCGAGTAGGCGGCGTTCGTCCGCTGTATCGAGACCCAAGTCCCCGCAGTGACATGACTTTTTTCAACTTTACCATACAATAAACACAGGTTAGAGTTATGTAAGTGTCATCGTTGGACGCTTGACTTACACCCTGCGCAGGGATAATAATATCAGCATGGACTATAAAGATTATTATAAAATTCTCGACGTAAGCCGCAAAGCCGGCGCAGACGATATCCGCAAGGCCTATCGAAAACTGGCCATGCAATATCATCCAGACAAGAACTCCGGTGATAAAAAGGCCGAGGAGAAGTTCAAGGAAATTAATGAGGCCTACCAGGTCTTAAGCGACGAGCAAAAACGCGCCCGCTACGATCAGTTGGGCAGTGCCTATTCCAATTTCCGCACGAGCGGCGGACGTCCGGGCGATTTTCAATGGGACGATTGGTTCCAGCAAAATACAGGCCAACGCGGCAGTGTGGATGATATGTTTGGCGGAGGCGGGTTCTCCGATTTCTTCCGCACCATTTTTGGCGAGGCAGCCCGGTCTTCAGCGCGCGGAAGGACGGCGCAAGGCACTGGCTACCAACAGGAAGTGCAGATCAGTTTTACTGAGGCTTACGACGGCGCCACCCGCCAGTTGCAAACCAATGGACGCAAACTGCAGGTACGCATCCCTGCCGGGGTGAAGACCGGTTCCAAAGTCCGTGTGGCAGGCGCAGGACCAGAAGGACTCGATCTCTATCTTGTCATCCATGTCGAGGATCAGGATCGTTTCGAGCGCGATGGCTACAACTTAACCACAACATCCGCAGTCAGCATTTTTACATTGATCCTCGGCGGCGAAGCGGATGTGGAGACACCCGCAGGAAAAGTAAAATTAAGTATTCCCGCAGGCACACAGCCTGACCAGGTCTTCAGGCTGGCAGGGCGCGGCATGCCGCACTTGAAAAAGGCAAATACAAAAGGCGACCTGTATGTAAAATTGAAAGTACAAGTTCCGAAGTACCTGTCGTCCAAGCAGAGGGAACTGATCGAAGAAGCCTCCCGCATAAAGTTTTAAAGTTTATAACAGGAGTATTATGAAAACAAAAAAAAGCATGACCGCTTTAATGGTTTTGGTACTTGCCGTGCTGGCATGTCAGACCCCTGTGCTCACTCAGCAAATTTTGCCGACAGTTGCAGTTGATGCAGCTGCCACTACTGCGCCAGTTGACTCAAATATAGTGGCCAACCCTGGCGCGCAGCAGGAGAGGCTGGTTGCGCTTTATGAAAACGCAAGTCTTGGCACGGTTGCGATCATTACCGATCAGGGACAGGGTTCTGGTTTTGTGTATGACAAAAATGGTCATATTGTAACGAATGAACATGTCATCGAAGGCGCCAAAAATGTGGAGGTCCGCTTCAATTCCGGTTTCATGGCCTATGGCACTGTGATCGGGATTGATCTGGATTCAGACCTTGCCATCATTAAAGTGGATGCGCCAGCCGAGGAGCTTTTCCCGCTCTCGCTCGGCGATTCGGACTCACTGAAAGTTGGTCAGACCGTAGTGGCCATTGGCAACCCTTTTGGCTTGGAAAGCACGATGACCATGGGCATTATTTCAGCCCTCGGCCGCATATTAGACTCAGCTCGTACGACGCCTGACGGCAATCCATTCAGCGCAGGTGGCATCATCCAAACGGATGCGGCCATCAACCCCGGCAACTCCGGCGGCCCGCTCTTCAACATTAACGGCGAAGTGATCGGCATCAATCGCGCCATCCGTACCACGAATTTTACGGAAAGCGGCGATCCCGTAAATTCAGGGATTGGTTTTGCGATATCCATCAATATCGTTAAGCGCGTGGCTCCGGTTTTGATTGAAACCGGCAAATATGATTATCCGTTTTTGGGAATTTCTTCGATGGATGCTCTCAGCCTTGAGATGGTCAATGCGCTGGGTCTGAGTCAATATACCGGCGCATACGTCACCAGTGTTGTGCCGGGCGGCCCTGCGGACAAGGCGGGTATTAAGGCTGGGAGCACACCCACCAATATCCCCCGCTTGCTCGGCGGCGGCGACTTGATCATTGCCATTGATGGGCGTGAGACCCGCTCCTTCGATGAAATGCTGGCTTATCTCATCACCAATAAAAGCCCGGGCGATACAGTCGTTCTCACAGTCCTGCGCGGCACTGAGAAAGTGGATGTGACCGTCACGCTTGGCAAAAGACCGTAATAAAAACTTCCGAGTTCATCTACAAGGACTCGGAGGCTTTTATAATTAACGGTATACTCGCGCAATGCAAAGTCAATCCATAGAAACGAACAACATAAAACTGCATGTACTGACCGACGGACCTGAAAATGGGACGTCGGTTGTTTTGTTGCATGGCTTCCCTGAGTTCCACTATGGCTGGAAGAAGCAGGTCCCGGCGTTGGTGGAGGCGGGGTTTCGAGTGATCGTCCCTGACCAGCGGGGGTATAACTTATCCGACAAGCCCAAGGGTGTTTCCGCTTATGATGTGGATATTCTAGCAAAAGATATCGTTGGTCTGTTTGATCGCTTTGGGATCGAACAGGCGAATTTAGTGGGGCATGACTGGGGCGCAGTCGTCGCATGGACTGTGGCTTTGAATCATCCGGAACGGCTGGGGAAACTGGTCATCTTAAATGTGCCGCATCCCGATGTGATGGTGGATTTTGTTTTGAACAATAAAACGCAGCGAAAGAAATCCTGGTATGTATTCTTCTTCCAAATTCCACTTTTTGTTGAATGGATCCTGGGCAGGAATAATTTCCATAACCTGGCGCGGATGCTGGCAGGCTCGGGTCGGAAAAGCACATTCACAGCAGATGATCTGGTGGAATACAAAAAAGCCTGGTCGCAACCCGGCGCATTGACGGGGATGTTGAATTGGTATCGCGCAATCGTGCGGCGCAGTTTGAAATACGCTTTTCAAAGAAGGCATCTTCCTGCGCGGCGGGTGAAAGTCCCAACTTTGATGTTATGGGGCAGGCGGGATGTGGCACTCAGCCATGCGATGGTGGAGCCGTCGATTCAGTTGTGTGAAAATGGCGAGGCTGTCTTGTTCGATAAAGCCACACATTGGGTGCAGCATGACGAGGCGGATGAAGTAAATAAAAGATTGATCGAGTTTTTGAGGTAATCCATGCCGATCCTTGCCCTTGTTTTGCTTTTCTTATCTGCATCCATGCATGCGGTGTGGAATTTTTTGCTTAAAAACGCGGAGGAAAAATATATTGCTATGGGGTGGCAGGTGATCCTGAGCGGGATATTCTCCCTGGGTTTCATTTTCTTCACGGGTCTGCCGCCTAAGGAAATGTGGTTGTTCGCTGTCATCAGCATGATCCTGGAGGCGATCTACTTCATTTTGCTTTGCAGAGCATACAGCGACCATGATTTTTCGCTTGTCTATCCCATTGCGCGCGGGGCGGCGCCTGCCTTGCTGGTATTATGGTCCGCGATATTTTTGCGCGAGCAATTGACCGCCGGCGGATATCTCGGTCTCGCCATGATCACAGGCGGCATGATCGTGATCGGAGCGACGACGCTTTTGCAGAATAAAAGTGAAAAGCCGCATTTACGAGGCATCCTCACAGCTTTGTCTGTGGCGCTGGTTATTTCAATTTACACTTTCATTGACGGAAGCGCCGTTAAGAACGGACCCGCTTTGCCATACGGGTTGTTCATGTTTGTGATGGTGCCGTTCGTGACCACGCCCTATCTCACAAGAAAATATGGCTGGGATTCATTTGCGAGGGTGTGGAAGAAGAATCGCGGATATTTACTGCTTGGCGGCATGTTAGGTTTGGTAGCCTATATGCTGGCATTATTCGCCTACACGTTTGCGCCGCTTAGTTATTCAGGCGCGATTCGCGAAGTGAGCGCGGTGATCGGGGCATTTCTCGGCTGGAGATTTTTGAAGGAGGAAATGGGCGGGGTGCGCGTGGTTGGGTCTGCGATTGTGTTTGCAGGGGTGATGGTGATTGCGGTGTTTGGATAATAATATTTTGAAATCCGCGTTCACATTGTACCCGTATGAGTATCTGTGGTTAAATAACCCAATGCAACTTCTGCTCGGTTTCCTGCTCGCAATTCTGATCGCATTCCTCGCCTATCATGCACGCAGTTTAAATAAAAGCGGAGCCATCGCCGCAGCCTTCACAGGCACGATCATCTTTGGCATTGGCGGATGGCAATGGGCAATCCTTCTGCTCACTTTCTTCATCACCTCCTCCGTGCTCAGCCGCGCTTTCAAAAAACGCAAACAAGGCCTCGACGAAAAGTTTTCAAAAGGACATGAACGCGACGCTGGTCAGGTCTTTGGCAATGGCGGTCTCGCAACCATCTTCGCCGTGCTGCATTTCTTTTATCCAGAATCAATGTTCCCCTGGATCGGATTTGCTGCATCCCTGGCCGCGGTCACCGCCGATACATGGGGAACTGAAATGGGCGTATTGAATCCGCAGCCCCCGCGCATGATCACGGACTTAACTAAGATCGTGGAAAAAGGCACCTCGGGCGGGATCTCGTTATTTGGAACGTTCGCTTCATTGCTGGGTTCAGCCGTGATCGCCGGGCTGGCAGTTTTGCTTACACCCATGGACAAGGCACTGAACACGAATACCTTTTTACTAATTTCTGCCGCGGGCCTCGCCGGCGCACTCTTTGACTCTTTCCTTGGCGCGACAGTCCAGGCCATGTACTTCTGCCCGGCCGATAACAAAGAGACCGAGAAACATCCTCTCCACACCTGCGGCATGGAGACCGTCCACATCCGCGGCTGGAAATGGCTGGATAATGACTGGGTCAATTTCGCGTGCAGTGTGTTTGGGGTTATTACAGTTCTCTTGATCCAAGGATTTTTCTGAAATTCCACTATCCTCCCATAATTATTCTGGAGCAGCCATGAATTACTTACCATCCGATTCCCGTTATCAGCTCATGCGCTACAACCGTTCCGGCCGCAGTGGACTCAAACTCCCGGCCGTTTCCCTCGGCTTGTGGCACAACTTTGGCGGCGTGGATACGTTCGTCAACAGCCGTGATATGGTGTTGCGCGCATTTGACCTCGGCATCACACATTTTGACCTTGCCAATAATTACGGTCCGCCGCCCGGTTCCGCCGAAGAGACTTTCGGTCAAATAATCGAAAAGGACCTGCGCCTCTATCGTGATGAACTCATCATTTCCTCCAAAGCAGGGTACACCATGTGGGATGGACCCTACGGAGATTGGGGTTCGCGAAAATATTTGGTCTCCAGCCTTGATCAAAGCCTGAAGCGCATGGGCTTGAAGTACGTGGATATTTTCTATCACCACCGCCCCGACCCCGAGACTCCGCTGGAAGAAACCATGCAAGCGTTGGATTTCATCGTCCGCAGCGGGCGGGCTTTGTATGTGGGCGTCTCAAACTATCCCGCCGATAAAACCCGCGAAGCCTCAAAAATCCTGCGCGAGTTGAGAACGCCATGTTTGATCCACCAGCCGTCTTATAGCATGTTCAACCGCTGGGTGGAGGATGGTTTGCTCACCGCTTTGAAAGAGGAAGGCATTGGCTGCATCGCGTTCTCCCCGCTCGCACAAGGCTTGCTCACCGATAAATATCTCGGCGGCATTCCGGAAGGTTCGCGCGCGTCCAAAACGCACGGCTTTCTCAAACCCGCTGATATCACGGATGATAAACTCGCAAAAGCACAAAAACTAAACGAGCTTGCCAAATCACGCGGACAAACTCTCGCGCAATTGGCGCTGGCTTGGGTTCTGCGCCATGAAACGATGACATCCGTGCTGATCGGCGCAAGCAAAGTGGAACAGATCGAGGATGCAGTTGGGACGTTGAAACAACTTGATTTTTCAAACGATGAATTGCAACAGATTGAAATGATATTAGATTCCTGATATACCACCCTGAGCGACAGCGAAGGGTCTCTGAGATAATTATAGAGGTGCTCACCACACTAGCGCGCGGCACAAGTGTCGCTATGCTCAGCATGACATTCTAAAGAAAAAGACTTCCGAGTTTTTGAAAAGCAAGAGTGTCATGTCGTTGCAAGGGTGTTCTTGTTCCGCATGTTTTCGCGGCCCGCAGCAATCCCCAACAATGATGAGATTGCTTCGTCGGGGAGGGCACCCTCCTAATAATGACACAGGTTCTGGATAAAAAATCTTGCTTCTAAAACACGGACAGCAAGCTGTCCGACTCCAGAATTGCATGCCGTGTCATTTTCCATTGAATAGCGGCATTTTCCGCTATGGATTTACTCAGTATATAACAGTAACTTCGCTATCAAAGGTCCCTCATCACTTACTTTGTATCCACTCCCTTGGAAACAAAAGAATTGATCGAGATTAAGTGAAATTGCTTCCTGCTGGTGTGTCTTTATGGAATCTGATTCAGATCATACGGCGTGACCTGATACACATAATAATTCAACCAATTTGAATACAATAAATTTGCATGCCCGCGCCAGCGCACGTTGGGCGTTTTGGCTGGATCGTTATTGGGATAATAGTTTTGCGGGACATGAATGGGCAAGCCTTTGTTTACATCGCGGTCGTATTCGGATTTGAGCGTGAGCGAATCATATTCAGAGTGACCTGTAATGAAGAGGTGACGTCCACCTTTTGTGCCGAGGATGTACACGCCTGCCTCATCCGATTCCGCGAGGATTTGCAATTCATCAACTTTCTCGATGTCTGCACGGCGGATCTCGGTGTGACGGGAGTGTGGGGCGAGGAAAATATCGTCGAATCCGCGCAGCAGGCTTTCGGTCGAAGAAAGGATGCGGTGCTCATAGACGCCGAACATCTTGTGAGGCAGGTCATACTTTGGGATTCCATATCTGTGATAGAGCGCGGCTTGCGCTCCCCAGCAAATGTAAAAATTGGATTCGACATGGGTCTCAGCCCAATCCATAATGTGAGTCAGTTCATCCCAATATTCGACCTCTTCAAATGGCATTTGCTCCACGGGCGCGCCCGTGATGATGAGACCGTCAAATTTTTCCTTTTCAATTTCATTGAAAGTAACGTAGTGATCGAGCAGATGATCCGCAGCGGTGTTCTTTGATTGATATGTTGCGGTGTGAAGCAATGTGACTTCCACCTGAAGCGCAGAGTTGGAAAGCAAACGCAGGAGTTGCGTTTCGGTCGTGATCTTGGTGGGCATGAGATTGAGGATCGCAACACGCAGCGGACGGATATCCTGATGTGCGGCGCGCTCTTCATCCATGATGAAAATATTTTCGCGTTCAAGAGTCGCGCGCGCGGGCAATGTGGTTGGAATTTTTACGGGCATGGGGTACCTTTACGCCCTGAGCGGAGCGAAGCGTAGACGAAGGGCAGTTTCATGTAAATATAAAATAACCTGTAACATGTCCTTCGTCTGCACTCCTCGACGAGTGCTCGTCGCTCCGCTCAGGACGGATTGCTTTATGAATTCAAAGATTGATCCAAGTCCCAAAGAATATCTTCAATATCCTCAAGACCAATAGACAAACGAATGAAATCTGGGCTGACGCCTGCGGCCTTTTGTTCTTCATCGGAAAGCTGGGAGTGTGTTGTGCTGGCGGGATGAATGGCAAGTGACTTGGCATCGCCGAAGTTTGCAACGTGGCTGAATAGCTTCAGGTTGTTGATAAATTTTGCACCTGCTTCACGTCCGCCTTTGACGCCGAAGCCGAGGACTGCGCTTGAGCCTTTGGGTAAATATTTTTGAGCGCGTTCGTAATCGGGATGATTGGGCAAACCTGAGTAAGTGACCCAATCCACTAGTGGATGATCTGATAAGAATTCAGCTACAGCTTGTGCATTCTCTACGTGACGTTCCATGCGCAGGGACAACGTTTCAAGTCCCTGAATGAACAGCCAGGAGTTGAACGGTGATTGACAGGTTCCGAGATCGCGCAGGATGCCCGCGCGTGCTTTGGAAATAAACGCCAGCGGACCAAAATCTTCAGCATAAATAACATCATGATATGAAGGGTCAGGTGTAGTAAAGTTTTTGTGGCGCGCGCTTTTGGCCCAGTTGAATTTGCCGCTATCCACGATCACGCCGCCGATGGATGTGCCATGTCCGCCAATGTATTTGGATGTGGAATGAGTGATGATGTGTGCGCCCCATTCAAACGGACGGCAAAGATAGGGAGTGGCAGTCGTGTTATCTATCATCAATGGGATGTGGAATTCCTCCGCGATCTTTGCCACTTCTTCAAGAGGGAAGACATTTGCAAAGGGGTTGCTGATGGTCTCGCCGTAAATAATTTTTGTGTTCGGTTGGATCGCACGGCGGAAATTTTCAGGGTCGGACGGGTCAACCAAAGTTACTTGAATGCCCAAACGCGGGAATGTATATTTGAACTGGCTGACCGTCCCGCCGTATAAGGTTGAAGAAGAAACAATATGATCACCCGCTTCGCAGACCGCGAGGATGGCGGTTGTCTGTGCGGCATGACCTGAACTGGTCTCCACCGCGCCGACTCCACCTTCTAGGTCAGCGATCCGTTTCTCAAGGACGTTCGATGTTGGGTTTCCAATGCGGGTGTAAATATTTCCCGCCTCCTGCAAGGCGAACAAACGCGCGGCGCGATCGGTGCTTTGCAGATCATAGGCTGTGGTTTGGTAGATCGGCACAGCGCGGCTTCCGGTTGTTGCTTCGGGGTCGTATCCCGCGTGTAATTGGCGTGTGCTGAAACCAAATTGACGTTCTATTGTGGACATGAGAATCTCCTCTTGAATATGATTTATCCGCCCTTCAGAAAAGGAGTTCTTTCCCTCACCCTAGAGCCCTGTTCCTTCGGGAGAGGGCTCTAGGGTGAGGGAAAAAAAGTACCTCTTCTGAAAGCACAAGAAGAGGTACATACGATACCGTCCTCTCATCTTCCAGTGTTTGAATGGCAATTGCCGTTCTGCTGTCGGATTTGGCACCATAATTTTTTGTTTGGTTGCCGAGGTTTCAAAGGGCCGGTCCCTCCACCTCTCTGGATAAGAGCGAATATTTAATTGGACGGGTTATATCACAAAAGATTTTCGTTGACAAGCAATTCAGCATTGTAGATCGAACCGCCTGCCGCGCCGCGAATCGTGTTGTGTGAAAGCACGACAAATTTAAGATCAAGGATTGGATCACGTCTTAATCGGCCGACGACTGTCGTCATGCCTTTTCCTGTTAATCGGTCGAGTCTTGGCTGCGGCCTATCCGCTTCCTCTCTGACCTGTATAACTGGTCGCGGTGACGAGGGTAGTTCCCCGGCTGACAGAGGGGCAGAGTAGGCTCGTAGAATCGCCTCAGCAGTTTCAGGGTCGGTGGGACGCGCCAACTCCACGCTGACGCACACCGTATGCCCGTCAATCACAGCGACACGATTCGCATGAACGCTGAATCTCATATCCGCCAATTGAACTCTGGCTCTCGGCGGCGGCTCGAGCGTCTCTATATATTTGCCAAGCATCTTGCGCGGTTCCCATTCCACTTTCTCCTCTTCGCCGCCGATGTTGGGGATGACATTGTCAATGATGTCGAGCGAAGACACGCCTGGATAACCCGCGCCCGAAAGCGCCTGCAACGAAACTGCAAAAACTTTTTTCACTCCGAATGCATCATCAAGCGCTTTGAGTGCAACCGTGAGACCCGTGCTCGTGCAATTTGGATTCGTGAGAATGCATCCGCTCCAGCCGCGTTGCTCGCGTTGGATCTTCACCAGTTGGATATGTTCCGCGTTGACTTCGGGCAGCAGAAGCGGCACATCCTCTTCGCGGCGATAGGACGATGCATTCGAACAAACCGCCGTACCTGCCTGCGCAAACTGCGGCTCGAGGTCTTTTGCAATTTCATTGTGCAATGCAGAGAAAACGATCTTTGCATTTACTGATTCTGGTGTGGCGGGCACAACAACCATGTCGCGCGCATAGTCAGGCATGGAATCATTCAACACCCAGCGGCACGCCTCTGAAAATTTTTGTCCAACCGAACGATCAGATGCCGCCAAAGCAACCACCTTGAACCAGGGATGGTTATCGAGTAAAGAGATAAAACGCTGGCCGACAGAACCTGTCGCGCCGAGTACAGCTACGGGGATTTGGGATTGAGACATGATGAGAACTCCTAATATAGTTATGTCGTTGCGAGGAGCCGTTCTTTGGCGACGAAGCAATCCCTCGTTTATCGGGAGATTGCTTCGGGCGGAAGAGCACCGCCCTCGAAACGACATTTTATTTAACAATCAATTCATGCAGCGCCTTCACCGCCAGCTCAGTATCCGCCGCGGCAACGACCATGCTGATGGACACTTCCGAAGAACCTTGCGCAATGGCTAATACATTCGCCTTGCTATTACCAAGCTGTGTAAAGACCTGACCCGCGACCCCAGGTGTGTGACGCATTCCAACGCCAACAACGGTGATGATGGAAACATCTTCCGTCATCCATACACGGTCAATATCTTCCTCTTCGATCTCGCTGGCAAAGACAGCCTGCAGTGCATTGATCACGGACGTGGCCGACTCGGCTGGCACAGCAAAACAAATGGACTGCTCGGAGGATGCCTGTGTAATTAATGGCACACTCGTTCTTGTGGATGCCACCGCGCCAAACGCACGCGCCGCCACTCCAGGGACGCCCAGCATCCCGCGTCCTTCAATCGTCACCAATCTTTGGTTGCGGATGGCGGTCACAGCTTTGACAACTTGTCCGTTGCGCGCTTGTAAATCAGGGGGCGCATTTGCAATCAAGCGCGTACCGGGATGTGTTGGATTTAATGTGTTGCAAATACGCAGCCCGATCCCCGCATCCACAACAGGGCGGATGGTTTTGGGGTGCAAGACCTTTGCGCCGTAATATGCCAGCTCTGCAATTTCGCTGTATGTGATTTCTGATAATGTTTTTGCAGTTGGCACAATACGAGGATCCGTGGTCATGATGCCATCCACATCTGTCCAGATCCAGACTTCATCGGCGGGTAATACCGAACCAATAATTGCGGCGGAGTAATCACTGCCCCCGCGTCCCAAGGTTGTGATGACACCCTCAGGCGTCGCGCCGATGAATCCAGTCGTGACAGGGATAATTCCTTCATCCAAAAGCGGGTTCAAAATGCCTCGCACTTTTTCAGTCGTCGCTTTGAAATCAGGATGCGCATTTTGGAAATGTGCGTTGGTGACGATAAACTCAGTTGACTCAATTGTATTTACGTTGATCCCCGCGCTTTCAAGCGCCGCGCCCAGCAAGCGGACACTCATCCTTTCACCGAGAGAAGCAACCGCATCCATCGCCCGCGGACTGGCTTCGCCGAGAACAGCAATCGCTTTACATAAATCCACGAGTGAGAGAATGAGATCATTGATTTCCCGTTTTGTTACTTCGCACAGTTTCTCGTCTTTAATGAGCAGATCTGCAACCGCGAAATTTTTTTCTCTCAGTGTTGATTCTGCACTCGCAAGCGAATCAATTTTCCCTTGCGCCGCGAGCGAGGCGGAGTCCAATAATAAATTGGTCACTCCCGACATCGCAGAAGTGATCACCACCACGCGCGGATACTCTGCGTGCGCGTCATTCACGATCTGAATCACTTTCACCAGCGCCTTCGTTGAGCCGACAGATGTCCCACCGAATTTCATCACGAGCGTTTGTTTTTCTGGCATGATCTTCTTTTCCTTATTCTCCCCTCTCCTAAAAAGGAAAGGGGTAGGGGTGAGGTAACAAAAACACCCCACGTTTCCGTGAGGCGTTGCGCATTCTGAAAGTACCTGTTATTTCGGTTACTTCTGTCCAAGCACAAAATTCTCACGGCGAGACCGAGAGGTAGTTGTAGTCATGGACATAGTACCGAAACAAGCGTTATTCAAAGTGCTGTGCATATTGGGCGGTATTCTATGCGAGTGAGGCGATTGCGTCAAGGGGCCCTCCAAATCTTGAAATCCTTCAAACTTGAGCCGCCTAAAAATTCGCGCACAATGGAATTGGTTGGTACAAGATTTACGTCCAATGGCAGGAACCATTCGAGGAAAGCAAGCAGCCTGCGGGCTTCGATATATTCCGGCACATTATATGGAACCTGGCGAAGCACGGGTTCTACCAACGGCTTAAGTACGGCCAGCTCATACACCAGCGCTGAGTTGAACATCACATCCGCGTTTTCCTGGTAGGGGAAGATGTGCCGCTTCTCGCCGCGGCGCACAGATTCCCAACGCGAGATCGTCGCCTGCGCAGAATATCCGCGCTCACGCGCATCGCGTACAATGCGGCGGATGAGGCGCGTGTCTGTGGTGGAAACTCTGTTATGGCGATCAAGGTTGAGCTGTGTCAAAGCGGAGACATAAACTCGAAAGGCTGAATCAGCCCAACGATCAGGGATGAGGCGGGGGTTCATCCCATGAATGCCTTCGAGGATGATCGGCTGTTCCTCTGTCAATTGGATATGGTCACCCGCCTCGCTTCGACCGGTCTTGAAGTTGTAGCGTGGCAATTGGACATTTTCTCCGCAGAGAAGTTTTTCCATGTCCTGCATCAGGCGGTTGAGGTTTAAGGCAACGAGTGCTTCAAAATCTGTCTGACCGTTTTCATCGAGAGGGGTGTTTTCGCGGTCAATAAAATAGTGATCGAGTTCAAGCGGATAGGGCGAGATGCCGCGCGCCAGCAATTGCACAGTCAGGCGGCGCGACGAAGTTGTTTTGCCGGATGATGAAGGCCCCGCAATTAAAATGATGCGCGATTTTTTTTGAATGATCTGTTGGGCAATATCTGCAACATGTTGTTCGTGCAGCGCCTCGGAGACCAACACGATCTCATCGGCGCGGCCCGCTTCAATGGCATCGTTAAGCGCGCCGACATTGTCAATGTTGAGCGTTTTCAGCCAATTTCCATATTGCCGAAATGTTTTCAATAATTTTGGATAATCGCCCATCGGCTCAAGTTGGGTGGGCGCATGACGGCGCGGAAATTGAGCGATGAACCCGCCGTCCGTCATTTTAAAATCGAACCATTTTAAATAGGCGGTGGACGGCACCATGTAGCCGTGCATATAATCCATTTGACCGTTGAAGCCGTAAAGCGTAAGGTAATTCTTGCTGCGGTGTTTTAGCAGGCGCAATTTGTCTTCGTAACCGCGCTGCTTAAAATATTCGACCGCCGCTTGAAGCGGAACTTCCTTGCGCACAAAAAGATGATCTTCCTTGATCAAGTTTTGCATGTGAGCTTTGAGGGAATCAAGTTCTGCCTGCGAGAGCGCTGCGCGGCCTGTCACTTCGCAATAAAATCCGCCTGATGAAACGGAATGATCTATTTTCAACTGTCCTTTTGGGAAGAGTTGGGCAAAGACCATTTCAAGCAAAAAGACCAGAGAGCGGCGATAGATGCGCGCGCCGTCGGCTGTATCCATGCTGACGGGCTGGCAATGGGATTCTTTTTCAATTGGAAAAGTCAGCTCGTGAATTTCGTTATTGATGATGGCGGCTACGATCGGCGCGGAGAAATCATCTTTGACTTTGGCAAGGAACTCCCCCACTTGCGTGCCGCGCGGGCCTGTGAGGGTCTTGCCGTTTGGCAAATGGACTTCGATGTTTTTATTGGGTTGGGTGATTTCGATGGACATTTGAATATAATTTTTCCAGCAATTTCTCTGGCTGGTTTGCAAATTCTTCCAGCGGGATTTCATTTTTGGTCAAAGCCATCAAGGTATCTGTCAGCAATCCATTGATGGGAGTCGGGATCCCGCGCGCCTTACCTTCGCGCAGTACCGTGCCATGTAAAAATTCAACTTCGCTTTGGCCGCGGCCTGAATACAGGTCAATATGAAAGGATGGCATTTTAGCGCCGCGTCCACTGCCTGCGGCGCGCGAGAGGAAAGGTTTGGAAAGCCAGAGAGGCAGTTTGGTGGCAAAGGCCAATGCTTTGACGGGTGTGCCGGGTAAATCAACCACTTCAAGGTTTTGCGCCTTCATCACTGCGAGACATTCTTTCAACATGTCAATTTCAAGTTTGTATAATTTCCTGTTTGCAAAAACTTGCGCGGCGGTCATATTCAAAATTGCAGAAGTGGGATTGGCAATCAGATTGGTGAGCATCTTCGACCATTTCATGCTGTGCGCGTCGGGATACAAACGACATTTGAGAAATGCGCGATCCAATGCGGTGACAAGTTTCTCCGAGAGCGGATGCCCCGCCGCCACGCCAACGCCGCGTAATTTTTCGAGGACAATGTCGCCGGGGGCGCGGCGGCCAATGGCGGTGGTGACTGTCCCATAAATGACCTTGTCCGCGCCCAGCGCCCGCGCAATGGACTGTTCATTTTCCACGCCATTGGAAAGGCACAGAATGGGGGGAAGTTTATCTGAATAGGGTTTCATTCCTTCCAATGCGGCGGTAGTATCGAAAGATTTCAATGCAAAGAGCGCCACGTCAAAGGGACCAAATTTCAACGCACCTTCCAGCGATGGCTCTATTACAAAAGAACGTATTTTGATCACAAACGCATCTTTTGTCCCTTCGACTCCGCTCACATTGTCCCGAGGCTCTTTCGGGAGGGCATGCTTTCTTCTTTCGTCAATCGTGAGGTCAAGGCGCAGTCCACGCTCACGCAACTCGCTGACCATCTTCGGTTGTTCCACGAAGACAACATTATGTCCCGCGAGAGCAAGCGAGCCGCCAAAGTATGTCCCAATTGCACCTGCTCCAAAGACGAGCACATTCAAGCGATCAGATGTTTTTATATTAGCTATGGATGATTGCAAAATAACCTCTATAAAAAGGATGAAATATGAAGGATGAATAAGCCCTTCACCCAAAACACATCTTTCTACTTGACCATCTTTCAAAACCTGTCTACTTGTCTACCTGTTTACTCCTTACACCTATTCCTCGTCCTGCCAGTGGAGGTGATCATTGAGTTTATCAATCGCCCAGCGGTGTTGATGCGGCGAATAGATCAACTGGGCAAAGGCGGTATTCTCAAAACGGAAGCGCGTGCCGGAGCTGTTGGCTTGCGGAGCAACTCCCAAAACGGCGTGCATGACCTGGTTCAACAAGCCGCCGTGCGAGACGATCAAATAACTGGCGGGTTCGCG
Source organism: Anaerolineales bacterium (assembly GCA_030680795.1). Classification (GTDB taxonomy): domain Bacteria; phylum Chloroflexota; class Anaerolineae; order Anaerolineales; family Villigracilaceae; genus Villigracilis. Next base: position 52,538 of record JAUXUL010000007.1, read on the forward strand.
TTTCAACAAGTCCTGCAAAGCCCGGCCGGCGCGCAGGAACAATTCCCAATCGCCTTCCCCGTCCAAACCGACAGGGTCGTACGGCGTTGTAAACAGTGGATGTATAAAATTCTGGCGAACTTCATGCGCGGTAAGCCCTGAAAATTCGCCGTTATCCCGCTCCAGCCACAAAGGTTCAAACTCAATTATTAGATCCAACGCAGAAGCGATGATCTCAGCCGTCTCTTTAGCGCGTGTGAGCGGACTGGCGATCAGATGGTCAAATTTTACATTCTCCTTCTTCCAACGCTGCGCCAGGGCATAGGTCTGCGCGCGTCCCTTATCGGTCAGTGGAAATTCCGCCTGTCCCTGCCAGCGGGATTCTGCATTCCCAACCGATTCACCGTGACGCAGCAAGGTAATGTAAAAGGGTTTGGGTTTATTCTCCATCATCTGGCAGTTTCCCCTTCAATAAATAAATGGGGCGGCGTTTTACTTCCTGGAAAATATATCCGACATAAACACCGATAAAACCCAGCAGGATCATAATGATACCGCTGGCGATCAGCAAGACTCCCATCAATGAACTCCAGCCCGCCACCACCCGCTCCGTTTGACCGGTCAGCCATAAGATCAATACATAAGCCAATTGCGCAATCGCCAGAACAAAGAAGGCCAGGCCTGAACTTAATCCAATATATAAAGGCGCAAGGGAGAAGGAAAAGACCGCATCCGAGGCCAAGCGGATCATTTTACCCGCAGAATATTTCGAGATACCTGCCAGACGCGCCGGCTCGTGATACGGCAGAATGACGCTGTTATATCCCATCCATGAGATCATGCCGCGCAGAAAACGATGATACTCGTGCATGGAACGCAGTCCATTCAATGCGTTGCGCGAAAGTGCGCGAAAATCCGCCGCGCCCTGCAAGACCTGTGTGCCGCTGATCTTATTGATCAGCCAGTAGAAAAAATTGGAGGTAACTTTTTTAAATGAAAGCGAGCGGTCGTCAGGCGAAGCGAGGCGCTGGGCTTGCACAATGTCAAACCCTTGTTGGATGAGCTTGATCATTTGCGGGAGCATCTCAGGCGGGTGTTGGCCGTCAGCGTCCATGGAAATCATCATGTCGCCGCGCGAGGCGTCCATGCCGGCTGTCAGCGCGGCCTGGTGCCCAAAGTTGCGGCTGAGTTGGAGCAAGGAAATGCGCGCGTCTTCGTCCGCTATTTTTCGGAGCGTGGCAACTGTCCCGTCGTTTGAGCCGTCGTCTACATATATGAATTTAAAGTCGTAGGGCAGCGCATCCACTACGCGGCGAATATCCGCATAGGTTTGTCCGACCACTTCGGACTCGTTATAAACGGGGATGACCAGGTCAACTTTGAGTTTTTGTTTTTTTGGAGACATCGGGAGGATTTTACCACGCGCCTCACAAGCGTACCGCGTGCCTGTCTGCCAATAGACGGAGTGTGCGCTCCACCTCGGCAGTTTTCTGCTCAACGCTCCAGCCAAGCGCCGCTCCCATTGCATTAGCGATCTCTTCAACGCGATCCTTCGTCAACCGCCCCAGCATGGCCAGCATGGTGCGACGCAAAAGGATGTCGTCGACATGAAGCGCCTTCTCGCTTTGAGCAAGGAAGGCGATCTCGCGGCGCGTAAATTCAGGCAGGGTTTTGAGTTGCGCATCCCCCTTCGGGGACGATGCGGTGGCGGGCTTGATAAAAGTTGCAACTGTCTCAGTGCGCGAACCGTAACGATCATACAAAGTTTGCAGGCGTTCCTTGCTTAATCCCGTCCGCGTGGCAAGTTTGTCAATTTGACGATTTTGTTCATTCGCATCGGTTGAATAACCGCGCCCGCCGCCAATCGGAAGGTCGCGCGTGCTTTTCCGGCGGGTCTTTCCAAGGTAAGACAAAGCCTTATCCGTCACCTGCTCTGCAAAAGCGCGGAAGGAAGTCCACTTGCCGCCCACAAGTGAATAGACGAGAAAATTTAAATTCGTCCCATCACCGCTGAGCACTTCAATATGATGGTCACGGCTGGACTGACCTGTGGTCTTTGCCTCACTATTAGCGAGCGGACGCACACCTGTAAAACGAAAGACAATATGTTCACGAGTCACTTTGATGGAGGGGAACACACGCGAGATCATCTCAATAAAATAATCAATTTCTTCATCGGTACAGCGCGCCTGATCGGGATGGTCAATTTTGATGTCGGATGTGCCCACCAGAACACGGTCATGCAACGGGAAGATAAGCACGATACGCCCATCCTTATTTTCGAAGAAAAATTCATGATTGCCGATGGCGGCGCGTAATTCGGGATGATCCAGAACAAGGTGCGAGCCTTTTGTGCCGCCAATGTATCGCGTGGACAAGCCAAGATTGTGATTAGCAAAGTCTATCCATGGACCTGCCGCATTAATCACCAGCTTCGGGCGGACCTTATAGGTTTCATCGCTCAACTCATCGCGCAGGACGATCGTATCCTTTTCGCCGCTGACCATGCTGAGATAATTCAAGGCGCGCGCATTGGGGTTGTCGGCCTCTGCATCCAAAAGAATTTCAAGCGCAAGCCGTTCAGGGTTCGAGATCAAGCCATCGTAATATGTGGCGGTGTTGACGATCTCAGGATTCAAGCGAGTCCAACGATTCAGCGATTCGGCGCGTGAAAAAAATTGATGACGCGGCACCGTGCGAGTCGCGGAGCGGCCGGTGTAGGCATCGTACATCAGCAGACCAAGTTTAATAATCAACGAACCGCGCTCGGAGGGTTTATCCAGCCAGCCTAAAAACTTAAGCGGCGCATTGAGCATGCCGGAAAAATAGGTAAAGATAGGAATCGTTGTGGCAAGCGGCTTGACAATATGCGCCGCATTCTGGATCATGCGGTTGCGTTCGCGCACCGCCTCGCGCACCAGACGAAACTCACCGTTCTCCAAATAGCGAATCCCGCCATGCGCCATGTGAGAGGAGGCCGCGCTCGCGCCCGAACAAAAATCTGCGCGGTCCACCAGAAGCACATCCACGCCATTCAGCGCCAGGTCGCGAAATGTGCCAATGCCGTTGATCCCCGCGCCAACGATCAGCACGGAGATTTCGGGGTTTTCTTTAAGCGATGAAAGAATTTCTTTTCGATTCATAGATTTATTCAACCCAATCAAATGTGCGCGTGACCGCCTTCTTCCAGCCCGCATAAAGTGACTTGCGAATCTGCGTGTTCATTTTCGGAGTCCATACCTTGTCACGTCCCCAATTGGCTTTTAACTCCTCGGTGTTTTTCCAAAAACCGACCGCCAGCCCGGCCGCGTAGGCCGCGCCCAAAGCTGTGGTTTCCGCCACTTTTGTGCGCACCACAGGCACGTTCAAAATATCAGCTTGAAACTGCATCAGGTACTCATTGAAGACCATGCCGCCGTCCACCTTCAATGCGCGGAGTTTTACACCTGAATCCTTTTCCATGGCATCCAACACCTCGCGCGTTTGATAGGCAGTCGCATCCAGCGCGGCCCTGGCAATGTGACCCTTATTGACATAACGCGTCAGACCCACGATCACACCGCGTGCATCGGACTTCCAATAAGGCGCAAATAGACCAGAAAAGGCCGGGACAAAATATATCCCGCCATGATCTTCAACAGACTTCGCCAACGCCTCCACCTCTGCCGATGACTGGATCAGTCCCAAATTATCTCTCAGCCACTGGATCAACGCACCTGTGATGGCAATCGACCCTTCCAGCGCATAGACCGCTTTTTGATTCCCGAGCTTGTATCCCAAGGTTGTCAGCAGACCCGCCTTGCTATGCACAGGCTTCTCACCCGTATTCATCAACATAAAACAACCCGTGCCATAGGTATTCTTCGCTTCACCCGCCTTGAAACAGGTCTGACCAAAGAGTGCGGCTTGCTGGTCGCCTAGATCGCCTGAGACGGGAATGCCTTTCAACGGATCTGGTCTCGATACGGCAGCGGTGGTCGAGTAGCGTTTTTCGCGTATCGAGACCCCGCCGCCTACTCGAACAACAGCTTCACTTGGCAAGACATAACCATAAATCTCCGAAGATGACTTTATCCTCGGCAGCATCTTGCGCGGAATTCCCATCACCTTCAAAATCTCCTTATCCCAATCCAAAGTCTTGAGATTCATCAACAGCGTGCGCGAGGCATTGGTTACATCGGTGACATGTTCGCCAGTTAAGTTCCAAATCAACCATGTATCTATATTGCCGAACAATAACTCTCCTTTTTTGGCTTTATCCTTTGCGCCTTTTATATGATCCAAAATCCATTTGATCTTGGGACCAGAAAAATAAGTAGCGAGGGGTAACCCCGTTTTTTTACGGAAGCGATCCTGCCCACCTGATTTGGCAAACTTCGCAATCATCGCATCTGTCCGCGTATCCTGCCAGACGATGGCGTTAAAAACAGGCTTGCCCGTATTTTTATCCCACACAACCGTTGTCTCACGCTGGTTGGTCACACCGAGTGCCGCGATCTGGTCACTGCTCACTGATAACTGCAAAGCCCCCGAAGGGGGATCACTCGCCTTTTGCAACGCCCCATCAATCACTGCCTTCGTATTCTCCCAAATCTCAAGCGCATCATGCTCGACCCAGCCCGGTTTGGGATAAATTTGTTGATGTTCTTTTTGGTCAACAGCAATTACATTCCCACTGTGATCAAAAATTATGAAACGCGTACTGGTCGTACCCTGGTCAATTGCGGCAACATATTGTTTCATTTCCAATCTCCTATACCAAATTACAGGTCAATTGTATGATAAAAGCACATTTGTGTGGAGTGGATTTAATGTTATAAAGTATACAGAGGCACATATGAATCAATCATCTGATCAAACTACCAAACAACTCTCCACTCTGGATCGCTATCTCACGCTCTGGATTTTCCTCGCGATGGCAGTCGGTGTGGGAATCGGATTTCTCTTTCCCAAAGGTGTCGCTGATTTCAATACCGCGGTATCTGTTGGCACAACCAACATCCCGATTGCAATTGGCTTGATCCTGATGATGTTTCCGCCGCTGGCGAAAGTGCATTATGACGAATTAGGCGATGTGTTCCGCAATTGGAAAATTCTCGGGCTCTCGCTCGTGCAAAACTGGGTGATTGGTCCCATTTTGATGTTTGTTCTCGCCATAATCTTTTTGCGCGGCTACCCCGAGTATATGACGGGACTGATTCTCATCGGTCTGGCTCGTTGTATTGCGATGGTCATCGTCTGGAACGAACTGGCAAAAGGCGATAGTGAATACGCCGCTGGGCTGGTGGCTTTCAACAGCATTTTTCAGGTTTTGTTTTACAGCGTGTATGCGTATGTGTTCATTACCGTTCTGCCAACTTGGTTTGGGTTGACGGCCAACATCGTAGACATCACCATTGGCGAGATCGCGAAGAGTGTATTCATTTATCTTGGCATTCCATTCATTGCGGGATTCCTAACTCGTTTTTTCCTCGTCCGCGCGCGTGGCAAGGATTGGTATCACAAAGTCTTTGTGCCAAAGATCAGCCCGCTGACATTGACCGCATTACTCTTCACCATCATCGTTATGTTCAGCCTGAAAGGCGACTTGATCGTACAGTTGCCATTGGATGTCATCCGCATAGCCATTCCCCTGCTGATTTATTTTGTGGTGATGTTCCTCGTCAGTTTTTTTATGGGCAAAGCCATCGGCGCGGATTATTCCAAGACCACCACGCTTGCATTCACTGCCGCCAGCAACAACTTTGAACTTGCAATTGCGGTTGCAGTGGCTGTGTTTGGCATTAATTCGGGTGCGGCATTTGCGGCAGTGATCGGCCCATTGATCGAAGTCCCCGTAATGATCGGCCTGGTTAACGTGGCGTTCTTCTTCCAGAAAAAATATTTTAGCGGCGCAGGAAGTTTGTCCCCCAGATGAGCAGTTGGTGAAGCAGAGCAAACTCAGTAAAAATCGACTTTCTTGAACAGATGAATCCAACAAAAATAAAACGGCGATTGAAACCAATCGTCGTTTCGTTTTCAGACCTCGGTGATATCTACAAACTGCAATTCGGGATGTTTCTCTGCATAATACTTTAGAAAGAAGGGCGTGCTGAAAAGCGCCACCCAGTCATTGCGTGAATCGCGGGCGATGATGGCTTCACTCCGATTTGGCAGGTTTTCAACAGCCTTGTCTGTTCCCTTGATCCAGCGCAGAAGCGTGTGCGGTAATCTTTCCAATTCAGTCGGAACGTTATATTCCGCCTTCAGGCGCGCCTGAACCACATCAAACTGCAACTGACCCACGACAGCCAATATCGGTTCGCGCTTGAATGCATTCAGGTTGTACAGCGCCTGCACCGCGCCTTCGCTTTCCAGTTGGGAAAGTCCTTTTGCAAATTGTTTTTGTTTATTCAAATCGGTATTCCGCAACAAGGCAAAGTGTTCAGGATGAAAGCGCGGGATGGAGGCAAAACGGACCGGCGTGCCAGAATACAGCGAATCACCAATCGCAAAATCTCCATTATTTGGAATCCCAAGCACATCCCCGGCAAAGGCTTCGTCAACAATCTCGCGCTCGTTTGCAAAAGGTTTATAAGGACGTAACAAACGCAGGGTCTTCCCACTTTGGGCATGGATCAAGTCCATGCCGCGCTCGAAGCGGCCGGAGCAAATTCGCAAGAATGCCACGCTATCGCGGTGTTTGGGATTCATATTGGCTTGAATTTTAAAAATAAAACCCGAAAACTCGGAATTCTCTGGAGCAATTTCTCCCGCATCACTCCAATAAGGCTGGGGGATCGGAGCATACTTTACAAATGCATCCAGGAATAATCGCACCCCGAAATTTGTGACAGCGCTTCCAAAGAAGACCGGCGTTTGCTTTTCTTTTAACACGCTCTCATGGTTAAAAACAACCCCCGCCTCATCCAAAAGATGAATATTTTCCGTCAGTTCCTTATAACGCGTTTCGGACAACAGCTTATTTCCCGCGAGTTCCTGCAAAGACATACATACTTCAGTCGCCGCACGCTCGTTTCGCTCCGTGCGTTCAAATAAATAAACCTCTTTCGACTCACGGTCATACACCCCTCGAAAAGCAGGGCCATCCCCTACCGGCCAATTCATCGGAATTGGCTCCATGCCAAGCACTTTCTTGATCTCATCCAATAGATCCAACGGGTCGCGGGCGGGCCGGTCCATTTTGTTGATAAAAGTAAATATCGGAATCCCGCGTTTACGGCAGACCTCAAACAATTTCAAGGTCTGCGACTCAATCCCTTTGGCCGCATCGATCACCATCACAGCGCTGTCCACTGCTGAAAGAGTGCGATAAGTATCCTCGGAAAAATCCTGATGTCCGGGCGTATCCAACAGGTTGATGATGCAATCCTGATATGGGAATTGCAGAATTGTGGATGTGATCGAAATGCCGCGTTCGCGCTCCATTTCCATCCAATCCGAAGTGGTGGCGCGTTGATTTTTACGGGCGCGCACATTCCCGGCCAGTTCAATCGCATTTCCGTATAAGAGCAGTTTTTCGGTTAACGTAGTCTTCCCCGCATCCGGGTGAGAGATAATCGCAAAAGTCCGCCGCGCGGCGATTGATTCACTGAAGGGGACATTTAGAACAGGGTTTACAACTGTTATTTCATCTTGCATATTTTTTCTCCAAAACTTACAAAGGGCGTAGATTTTAGCATAGATTCTATTGGATGATAAAAATAATAACGGCTATCTGACAAAAAGCAGATAGCCGTTATTATCGTAACGTTGAATACTACTGTGCGGTCTTCTCAATCAACTCAGCCATTGAGAGTTTCGCCCAAGGGACATATTTTTCCATGTCCAAGCCCAGTTTCTTTGCCACACCGCGCCCATATTCGGGATCGGCTTTGTAGAAATGGACAAGCTGGCGGGCAAGAATGCGTTCTGGCACGCCCTGCATGGCATCAGCGAAGTTGCTGAAGAGCTGTTCCTTCTGGCTGGCATTCATCAAGCGGAACAGATTCCCGGGTTGGATAAAATCGTCCGCGCCCTCGCGGGGATTGTAGCGGTCGGCGTCACCCGAAATCTTGAGCGGCGGTTCGAGGAATTTTTCATCCTCTACCGGGCCGCCAAAACTGTTCGGCTCGTAGTTGAGCGCGCCGCCAAAATTATCATCGAAGCGCAGCTTGCCGTCGCGGTGATAGGTATTAACTTCTGTATGCGGTTTGTTGACCGGCAACGCGGCATAGTTCACGCCGATGCGGTAGCGGTGTGCGTCCGCATAGGACATGATGCGCGCCTGCAACATCTTATCGGGCGAGAAGCTGATGCCAGATACGATGTTGGAAGGTTCAAAGGCGGCTTGCTCGATTTCCGCAAAGTAATTCTCAGCATTGCGGTTGAGTTCCATGATCCCGACTTCGATCAACGGGTACTCGGCATGCGGCCAGACTTTGGTCAGATCAAATGGATTGATGTGATAGGTTTCGGCTTCTTTTTCGGGCATGATCTGCACGCTGAATTTCCACTTGGGGAAGTCTCCACCCTCTATCGCCTCGAACAGGTCTCGCTGGGAACTTTCGCGGTCCTTACCGACGACAGCCTCGCCCTCGGCGTTTGTCCAGGTCTTGATGCCCTGCATCACCTTGAAGTGGAACTTGACCCAGAAGCGTTCGTTCTTCGCGTTGATGAAACTGTAGGTGTGGGAGCCATAACCATTGACGAAACGAAAACCCTGCGGCAAGCCGCGGTCGCTGAACAGGATCGTCACCTGGTGCAGGCTTTCAGGTGAGAGCGACCAGAAATCCCACATGGCAGTGGCAGAGCGCATGTTGGTCTTAGGGTCGCGTTTCTGGGTGTGGATGAAATCGCTGAATTTGTAGGCGTCACGGATGAAGAAGACCGGGGTGTTGTTGCCCACCATATCCCAGTTGCCTTCTTCCGTGTAGAATTTGATTGCGAACCCGCGCACGTCGCGTTCAGCATCCGCTGCGCCGCGTTCCCCAGCCACAGTGGAAAAACGCAGCAGGCAGGGAGTCTGCTTGCCGACTTTAGAGAAAACAGCGGCTTTGGAGTAACGTGTAATATCGTTCGTAATGGTCAGCGTGCCAAATGCCCCCGAGCCTTTGGCGTGGACGATGCGTTCCGGCACGCGCTCGCGATTGAAAGTCGCCATCTTTTCGAGTAGTTGATAATCCTGCATCAGCAGGGGTCCGCGCGCGCCAGCCGTCAGCGAATTCTGGTTATCGCCGATGGGGTTGCCGTGGGCAGTGGTTAGTTGTTTTTTCTTCTTTGCCATTTGAATCTCCTTTTTAGATTCATAAATCTAGTTGAAATCGCCTTCACTAATAATTATATCCCCTGTCACAATTTATTGACGGTGTATTAAGTCATCATTTTGGGATGTTTATTCGACCCACTCGCGCGCGCCTGCTAAAAATGATCTACCGGACATGACCTTTTTGCCCGCAGGTTGGACTTCATCCAGAATCAAAACGCCCTCAGCCGATTGAACAGCGGGTCTCCCCTCGACCGTGAACCTGCTTCCGCTGAGCAAGCCTTTCTCTCCGCTGACAACGGATGCGCACATCACCTTGAGCGGATTCCCCATCCACTCAAACCACGCGCCCGGCCAGGGATTCATCGCGCGCACGCGCCGCTCCAACTCAAGCGCAGGACGTGTGAAATTCAGCAAGCCATCTTCCTTCTTTAACATCGGCGCGTAGGTTGCTCCCTCTGTGGGCTGCGGAATCGGGTTCAGTTTGCCGGAGAGATAATCGGGCAGGGTTTCGATCAGAAGATTCGCTCCCAGCGTGGATAATGCCTGAAGAACGGAACCAGCCGTATCGTCGCGCCGGATGCGGATGGATTTCTTCGCAAGCATGGGACCGGTATCCAATCCCTCATCCATTTTCATGATGGTTACACCGCTCTCTTCATCGCCTGCAAGAATGGCGGCGTTGATGGGCGCCGCGCCGCGCCAACGCGGCAGTAAAGATGCGTGGACGTTGATACATCCATAACGCGGCAGATCGAGGATATCTTTTTGCAGGATCTGACCGAAAGCCGCCACAACGATGATCTCCGGCTTCCAGGCTTGAAGTTTCTGTATCCCTTCGGTCCCGCGTAATTTTTCCGGTTGGAGGATGGGGAGGTTCAATTCAAGCGCAAGAGTTTTCACAGGCGGAGATTTCAATTCACGCCCGCGCCCTGAGGCGCGATCTGGCTGGGTCACGACACCCACGACTTGATAATTTCGCGCAGCGACCAGCGCAGAAAGGCATGGCTGTGCAAAATCGGGCGACCCCATGAAAACAACTTTGATGGACATGCGATAATTTTACCGCTTGTTGCATAATTCACTAAACTTTCGTTGGGACATTATGAGTGAATATCATCGTTCCGGTTTGGCGCTCGGTAGCATACAGTAGGGGCGACCCTTCATCGTTTATCAGGGAGCATGGTTGTGGCTGGGCGGGTCGCCCCTACTCAGGGTGAATGGATCGGTTGCATGTTACTGGGATTGGTTGTAAAATACTCCAAATCCAACCACCTTATTCGGAGGAATAAATCATGTCTCAAGAATCGATGAATCCCGAAATCAGCAGTGATGACAAGCTTTGGGCAATGCTCGGTTATCTCATCCCCCTTATCGCTCTCGTTGTTCTTTTCATGGAAGATAAGAAAAACCGCCCCTATGTCAAGTTCAATGCTGTGCAGTCTCTCGTAGCCACGGTTGTGTTGTCCATTCTCTCAACGGTAACCTGCGGCTTCGGCGCTGTGCTCTTCCTGATCATGCTTTGGTGGGCCTATCAGGCTTATCAAGGCCAGGATGTCAAGATCCCGATGATCAGCGATTTCATTCGCAAGCAGGGCTGGGCATAACTTTTCCCGCTCACAAAAAAGACTCGCGGCGAACCGCGAGTCTTTTTTGTTTATTATGATAGACTCGCCTCATTCCACAAAAGGAGCATCTGATGAACGAACAAATGCCACAAAATCCAGCCATGTCCCTCACTCCTGAAGAAGAACGACAATGGGCGATGGTCGCTCATTTGGGCGTGCTGGTGAATTTAGTCTCAGGTTTTTTGGGGCCGGCCGTGCCTTTGGGAATTTATATGATCTACAAAGACCGCTCGCGCTATGTTGCTTATCAATCCTTGCAAGCCTTGATCTTCCAACTGATCTGGTGGGTCGGCGGCGGCATCCTGGCGGGAATTGCATGGGCGATCACCGGCGTATTGAGCGCGGTGTTCGTTGGCTTGTTATGCATTCCCTTTGCCTGCATTATCAGCGCCATGCCCTTGGCGGCCTTGGGCTTTGGAATTTATGGCGGCATTCAAACCAGCCAGGGACAGGATTTCAAATACTGGCTGGTCGGTGATTGGGTACGAAGCACGTTAACTGGCTAACTTCCCCACCGAAATCAGCGAAGTAGAACGCACCTTCCGCCTTGACCGTATTATTGAGGTGGCTATGGAAGTTCAAAAGGAATAAAAGAAAAACAGGGCAAGCCGTGAAGCCTGCCCCGCTCTGAATAAGGGAAAATTTTGTTTTATAATGAATTCACTTGCTTGCGGGGAACAACGGTTGTTGTTTATGCCTTTGGGCAATTTGATTTGCATAATTACTGTTATCGAAAACTGTACCATTTAATAACGTTAAGAAAATAATGAGACGATAACTAATGCTAAAAATAATAAACCTTGATCATTGGGATGAATTCGAACACGCTGTTAACCAGGCAATAATTGAAGAGATAGCCTATGATTCGCCTAGACATACTATTTTTAGAGGACAACCCGATGCAGAATGGCACCTAAGAACTACATTGGAAAGAATGATTGGGGAAAATATGTCGGCCGAAACATATTTTAGATTAATTGAGGGAATTCAAATCAAAATTGAAACTTTCGCAAATCAAAGGTGGAAATTACCTGGTTATGAAGATTTCCAAAAAAACATCAAAGACCATTATAAAATGGACGAGCAAACCTTTTTTTACATGACATACTTGAGACACTTTGGGTTTCCATCTCCATTGCTTGATTGGACAAGATCACCTTTTATAGCGGCATATTTTGCTTTTAGAGACGTATCAAACTCTGCAGAAAAAATAGCAATATATATGTGCTCAATAAGCTCTTCTGATGGGTTTGGGATACATGTTCCTGATTACCCTTATATTTCCACAATATTCAAATCACCTAGAAATAACAAAAGACACGAACTTCAACAAGGCATTTATACAATTTGCCTTAGAGAGGAAAACGAAAGAATTTATTTTTCTGATCATGAAGATGGAGGTGTAAATGAAGAACTACGTGTCCCCTTTGTTACAAAATTTATCCTTCCTGCAAGTGAACGTGTAAATTCACTTCGTGCTCTGCAGACTTACAATATAAACCCTTATTCTTTGTTTGGAACTGAGGAAAGCCTCTTGGAAAGTTTGTTCTTAGAAAGATATAAATTAGCATTATTAAATAAAATGGTTATTGAAGATCGTGCTCGTGAATATCCAGGTCATGATGTATATAATATTGATGTTAATGATGTAAACAATATATGGTAACTGTGTGCAACAAACACATTCAGAATGTAGCCCAACAGGAAAGAAACCTAAATACGCTTGGTCATTAGTCTGGGTGCGAAAATTGTATGTCAATAGGAATTGAACTGAACCCCGCTAGGTTCTAGGTTCAAATCCTAGGCAAGGAGTCAAGCCTGTCCCGTTCAGGGTACCATGCGATCTGTTTTTTTAGTTAACCATTTTTCTTTTTCAATATCTGTGCCAGCGCCCTCTTGAATGCTTCATACGGCAAACCCTAAAGGTCTTTTTATTTGCCAGAATTTGCTGTTAAGAGTGAAAGTCTGCATTACAAGATACTTCCATTTACAGAAAGACCTTTAGGGTTTCTGGCACGGCGGTTGGTTCGGTAGAGAATCAAAAGCCCCTAAAGGTTGGGAAACCTTTAGGGGCTCTATCGTAACGATAAACCTACCTGGTTGCCTGCAAACGCTCCGCCAGCCAGACCTTGATGATGGATTGGCGCGTCACGCCCAGCCGTTTGGCTTCGCGGTCAAGGGCATCCACCATCCAGACGGGCACATCCATGTTAATGCGCTTTTGCTCCTCGGCGGGGCGGCGCGCTTTGGAAAGGTCAAGATGTCCAACGATGTTTTCGCCATCATCGAATTTTTTATCGAAATTAGAGGCTTTCGTTTTCATACAATTCAATCTCCTCGTCTCTTGAACGCCGCACCGATATGATCCGAATGTTTTCGCCGCGATAGGTAATCACTGCCGACCAATGCTTGCCTGCAATCGTTCCGATCACCAGAAAACGCGGCTCGTCCAATTTCTTCGCAGGGACTTCAAGATAAAGTTCGTCGTCCCATAAACGCTGGGCTTCATCAAAATCAATCCCGTGCTTGGCGCGGTTCAAGACGCTTTTGTGCAAGTCATATTCAAAAGGCATGAAATAAATTATACCAACAAAAACATTATGCAAAACGTCCCGAAGGTTTTCTTGAAAAACCTTGTTGAGCCGTTCAAACCTTCGGGACGTTGAGTAAAATAACCGAGAAACTATATATGGCAAACCTACATAACCTGCTCAACGACATTCCATTTGGAGACCTGCCGCCCGCCTGGACGACCTTCGACCTTGCTTCCTTCTCGCGCGCCAAATCCCTGTGGGATTATCAACAGTCCGCTTTGCAAAATGCGCTTAAGACTTTGTGGAAATATTACAAAGATGATGTCGTTGCGAGGGGCGATAGCCCCGAAGCAACCTCATCGCAACAGTGGATTGCTCACCTGCATGATTTGCTAAGCAAATCACGTGCGGCGCAAGTGTTGTCGCAAAGGCAAGAGCGCAGCTCGCAACGACATTGGCTAATCATAATAATATGACGAGCAGGAGAATTCATCGCCAGAGGGTGTTGTAACCATGGCGGGGTAATTTGTGTCGTTAATTTTGAATCCTTTGAGGTCGTTTCTTATATAAACCAGCGCCTTATCCGCGTTGATGCGCGCAAAGTGAAAAGACTGCCACGTCAATTTTCGGTCAGTGAGTCCGCGCTCGTAGTTGAAACATGCCAAAGACGCACCAACTTTCTCCCGCACGGAATCAGGCAGGGACGGAGTCTGATACGCTGAAACGAGTGCGGAAACTGCGTCGTCGGAGAGATCCAAAAAGTATTGTGCATCCAAATCCACGCTATCAATTGCCTGGGCATTAATCTCGCGTTGAATATTTTGATTCACGATAAATGCATCCACATTGAGAATGGGCAGTGAAATTGCAAAGCCAAACGAAGCGACCAAGGCCGCGAACATAAAGACGCGTTCTTTACGAAGGATTTCGAGCGCAATGGTCACGATGAGAAGCAGACCGATCCAGATCAGGAAGACGTGCGAGTACGTGCGCAAACGCGAGAAACCATAGGCCGCTTCATACAGCGTGAGACGCTGATAGGCAGAGACAAGCATGATCAGCAGCAGGGTAACGAGGGTCACGCCCAAGCCTGAAAAGATTTTGCGTTGAGTTTCAGTCTCGCGTTTTGTGATGGCGGTCAGCGTTAGAAGCATTAGCAATGCAAAGAAGGCCACAGCAACCAGTTCGCCGAAGCCGCGGCGCGCATACTCGGCGTAGGTATATCCGTCAATGTGAATGTTGGTTTGTCCGCCAAAGAAATATTGGAATTGGATCACCACAAATGAGGCGAAAAGCGCAACCACACTTCCGAGCACAATTGTGGATTCTATATAACCAAGAAATGGAGGGATTGATGGTTTATCTTCAGTCGCAAGCTTTTCATCTTTTGATTCTGTGGAGGCATGGAGCACAACCCCCGCAAGCGCATATCCGATAACAACGATATAGACAAAACGAAAGATCAACTCAGGCAGGTTTTCAAGGTTGAACCATTTGATCAAATCTTCCAATCGCTGGCCGAAGATCACATCCGCCGAAGCCAGCAGGGATGCAAAGATGGCAATGACAGGTAACGCAATCACAATGCCGCGCACCACCGGCCAGATGTTCCGCCTGGATGGTTGAATGCCCGCCTCTGTTTGTCCCTTACGAACATCGTTCATAAAAGTAATTGGCCGCGTGAGCATACTGCCAACGAGTTGTAGAGACTTGGTTACATAATCAGCGAGGGTGTACGAATACCAACGCCCGCCAAGATATGTGAAGGCAAGCAATGTCATCGCAAGAAGTGTGAATGTGTAGGCAAGGAAGGCCGTCATCGGCTCGGCGCGGATAAATGTGACAGCAGCGAAAATGCCAAATAACGGGAGCAGGCTCAGGCTGGCGCGATGCGGGCGAAGCCCAGCGCTCAATAAAAGATAGAAGGCCGCGATCAGGCAAGCCATCGCAAAAATAGCAAAGTTGACGCCGGGGGACTGTTTCCAAAATAGGAAATCGAACAGCCAGCCAAGGGCAAACACGAGGATCCAGAGTTTGTTCGGATTGGTTTTCATGGTTTTCTCCTGATTGAATTTCAGAAAGGATACCCGCGGTAGTCTGGCGAAGTCTCTCAAAAGGTATCATAATTTTTCAGAAAGCGGGAAACCAAAATTACAGGTTTGTGAGAATCAGAATTGGGCTATTGACATCCAATTTATTTTGTGACATACTTTCGCTACTGTTCGGGGGCAAACAATCTAACCGCCATTTTATGAAATGGAGGAGGTGATGTCACTTATGAAAAGTAGCAATAAACCCAGCGCTGTGGCATCCCTCTCCGTGATCTAACGAAGAATTGCCACAGCGCGCCACGATTGCCATCCGTAAGGGTGGCAGTCTGGTTTAATGGACATTTAGTGTCACCCTGAGCGTAGCGAAGGGTCTCTACGCCAATATCAGAGATGCTACGCCGCACTCGCCATTTGAGGCTCGCGGCTCAGCATGACGAACAAAAGTATCTTAATAAAATCCAACCGAAGGATCTACCTTACGCGCGTACGCGTCAATTCCTCCGCTGACGTTAAACACATTTTTATATCCCTGCTGGGCAAGCCAACCCGTCACTTGCATACTGCGATTTCCGTGATGACAGATGACATACACAGGGATTTCCTGAGACTGGACGGACTCAGACAACTCTTTGACTCCCTCCTGCGCCAGGCGGCTCATCGGCGTGACCTCGAGCCTGCTGTCTGTTATTTTGGAACGCTCCAACTCTGACAATTCGCGCACGTCGAGCAGGATAAATTTTTCATCCGAATTAAGTTTTTCACCAAGTTCGGTGACGGCGATTTCGGGGAACATAATTTTTTCCATTCATGTAGGGGCGGGGTAACCCCGCCCCTACAACGTTATTTCTTCAACGCGGGTGCGTAGAACTTCTCCACATATTCCTTGACCATGCGGCGCGTGGAAAACTGAGGGATGACGGTTTTCATCGTGTCTTTCATGTGTGCGATCCACTCGTGGGAAATCTCTTTCGGGTCGCGGTTGTAATACAACGGGATAATCTCATGCTCCAGCGTGTGATACAGGCTTTCGGCATCCGCCGCATCCTGGATTTCATTGGATGAATATTCCTTCTCATCACCAATTGACCAGCCGTTATGACCGTTGTACGCCTCGCGCCACCAGCCATCCATCACGGAGAAGTTAAGCACGCCATTCACCGCGGCTTTCATACCTGAGGTGCCGCTGGCTTCCATGGGACGGCGCGGGGTGTTCATCCACACGTCCACACCCTGCACGAGATAGCGCGCGAGATTCATGTCGTAATCTTCGATGAAGACGAGGCGACCGCCTGTCTCAGCTTTCTTGACAGTGCGGTAAACCTTTTGAATTAACTCTTTGCCAGGTTCATCAGCGGGATGCGCCTTGCCGGCAAATATAATTTGAACTGGCATATTCGGGCGATTGATCATATCAAGCAGGCGTTCCAGGTCAGAGAAGATCAAGTTGGCGCGTTTGTATGTGGCAAAGCGACGCGCGAATCCGATGGTCAGCGCGTAGGGATTGATCAGCACGCCGGAGGAAACGACCTGCACAGGGTGAAACCCGCCCTGCATCCATCTATCGCGGACACGTTCTCTCATATAGAAAGCAAGTTTGCGTTTGAGGTGTAAACGCACCGCCCATAATTCCGAGTCTGGGACACCATCCAATTTCGACCAAAAAGCGGGTTCGTCCAAATAATCGTACCAGTCAGCGCCTAAATAATTCTCGAACAAATTCTTCAAGCGGCGCGCCATCCAATTTGCGGTATGGACGCCATTGGTGACATGTTGAATTGGCACATCATTTTCCTCTTTATCGGGCCAGAGGAATTTCCACATCTCACGCGAGACTTGTCCGTGTAATTCTGAAACGCCGTTGCGTCCGCCGGAGAGTCTCAACGCAAGGATGGGCATGGAGAAAGTCTCACCGTGCGGCTGGTGATGCTTGGCAATGTCCACGAATTCTTCGCGGGTGAGTCCGAGTTCGGGCCAGAGTTTGGCGAGATATTTATCAAGAAGCCAAAGAGGGAATTCATCGTTACCCGCAGGGACGGGCGTGTGCGTGGTGAATACATTTTGTCCACGAGTCTTTTTGGCGGCCTCTGCAAAGGTGGAACCAGATGCCACCAGTTCACGTGCCCGCTCCAGGGTCAGGAAAGAGGCGTGGCCTTCGTTCATGTGCCAGACCGCCGGCGAGTAGTCCAACGCACGCAAGGCGCGCACGCCGCCGACTCCAAGCAAAACTTCCTGCATCACACGGCGGTCAAGATCAGACCAGTAAAGCCGCGCTGTCAACAAACGATCAAAATCTGTATTGCCTTCGACATTTGAATCAAGTAAATATAAAGGCACGCGGCCCACGCGCACTTCCCAAATTTGCGCGGTGAGATTGCGGTCTGGATATTCAATTTGAATGGTGACTGGCTTATTGTTTTTTGTAACCAGCGTCACGGGCAGATGCTCGAATACCAACGGGTTATTGAGCGCTTCCTGCCAGCCGTCTTCGCTGATGTGTTGGGAGAAATATCCCTGCCCATACATGAAACCAACAGCGATCAAAGGCAAACCGAGATCGGAAGATTCTTTTAGATGATCGCCCGAGAGCACGCCGAGTCCGCCCGAATAAATGGGGAGTGTTTCATGCAAGCCAAACTCCATCGAAAAATATGCAACGGGCTTGTTATCAAATTCGGGATGCGCTTGCTCCGTCCACGTTTGTTTGGTGAAGTACGCATCAAATTTTTCGAAAAGCGCGTCATACAATACGAGATAATCCTTATCCTTCGCAGCCTGCTTCAAACGCGCATGCTCGATCTCTTCCAGCAAACGAATCGGGTTATGCCCAAGGCGTTCCCACAAGTCGTAATCGAGTCGTCCAAACAGGCGCGCAGCTTCGGGCCGCCATGTCCACCACAGGTTGTAGGCTAAATCGCCGAGGCGCGCAATGCGCTTGGGCAAGTCGAATTTTAAGGAGGGTGAAGTTAAGAATTCCATAGCGCCGAATGATACCAGCAAACAAGTAGACAGGTAAACAAGTAGACACGCGCAAGCGGACAGGTGAATTGGATGTAAAATTGATTGATGACCACTGTCCAGCTTTTCATCACCTGCCTGACCGATTCTTTCTTCCCGCAAACTGGTGAGGCCGTCTTGGACATCCTCCAGCGCCTCGGCATTCACGTGGACTTTGCCCGCGATCAAACTTGTTGCGGACAACCCGCATTCAACGCAGGTCTCCGTAAAGATGCGCGCGCCATTGCGGAATATACAATTAAAGTTTTCGAGAATACAACAGGCGATATTGTCACGCCCTCTGGTTCGTGCGCGCATATGTTCAGGCATAATTATCCCGAATTATTTGAAGGGGATTCAATCTGGCTTCCGCGCGCAAAGGCATTAGCCGCGCGGACATACGAATTCACCGAATATCTAGTGGATAAAATAGGCGTGACCGATGTCGGCGCAAAATGGGATGGTTTGCTGACTTATCATCCTTCGTGCCACACTCTGCGCGGAATCAACGTGGACAAACAACCGCACGCGTTACTGGCTAATGTTCAGGGCGCAACAATCGTGGAATTGCCGCAAGCCGAAGAATGCTGCGGCTTCGGCGGCATCATGTCTGTGGAGCATCCTGAATTATCCGCAGAATGGTTGAAGCGCAAAATTATCAATTTTGAATCAACCAACTCCCCCACTATGGTCGTAACCGATGCGGGTTGTCTCATGCACATTGCGGGTGGATTACATCGGCAGAAGAAAAAACAGAGAGTCATTCATATCGCAGAAGTGTTGAACCAAACATAAACTCTGAGGCACACATGAATTCAAAATCAGAAAAATATTACGACAATATTTATGCTTCAATCGGCAAGGATTATCCTGCTGAAGCAAACAAAGCTCGCAAGTTCATTCAAAAATACAAGCAGTCAAAAGGCAACAGGCTGCTTGATGTAGGCTGTGGAACGGGCGTCCATGCAAACCTGCTTAGCAAACATTATCAGGTTGAAGGCCTGGATATTGACCCAAAGATGCTGGCTGTCGCTCGAAAGAAGTATCCCAAAATTCGGTTTCAGCAAGGCGACATGGTGCATTTCAAATTGAAGAGTAAATTCGATATTATCGTATGCCTGTTCAGCGCCATCGGTTATGTCAAGACAAAATCACACTTGCAAAGAACGATAAAGAATATGTGCCAGCACCTGTTCCCTGGAGGTGTTTTATTGGTTGAACCATGGTTCACACCCAATCAATGGCACCCGGGGCGGGTCTTCACTACCCAGGTTAATAAAGCTGATTTAAAGATCGTTCGCATGAGCCATAGTTCGCAGAGAGGCAATATCTCCATCATTGAGTTCCAATACCTGATCGGAACACCAAAAGGAATAGAACGCGATACTGAATTCCTTGAACTGGGCTTGTTTACCAAAAAAGAATATCTTGATACATTTCGCTCGGCAGGATTGAAGGTAATCCATGATCTCTATGGCCTGGATGGACGCGGCTTGTATATTGGCATAAAACCTCTGGACAAAAAATGAGCACAGCTTCATTCCGTCAACGAATTCGTGAATCGATCAACAACGAAACTCTTCAAATCGCTTTGGATAACAATAGCGAACGCCGTTTGAAGGGACGCGCCCTCGCATTCGAATCGATTCCCGATTGGCGCGAGAGACGAAAACGCGCGCACGCGGTCCGCGCGGATGTGATTGATAACATCGACGAATATCTCGCGCAATTCATTGCAAAGAATGAAGAAAATGGTGTCATTGTCCATCGCGCAAAAGATGCGGCGGAGGCGATTCAAATCACGTTAAACGTTGCACGTCAAACGTCGGCGCGTTTAATTGCAAAATCAAAATCAATGGTCTCCGAAGAGATCGAATTGAATCATGCCCTCGAAGCAGAAGGCCTCAAAGTCGTCGAAACCGACCTCGGCGAATACATTGTGCAGTTGCGCCATGAAAAGCCAAGTCACATCATCACGCCCGCGGCGCATTTGCGTAAAGAACAAGTGGCGCAGCTCTTCCATGAAAAACTTGGTATCCCCTACACCGAAGATATTCCCACTCTCACTGCCGCCGCGCGTAAAGTTATGCGTGAAGTTTTTCTCACTGCCGATATCGGCATCAGCGGAGTCAACTTTGGCGTGGCTGAAACAGGCGCGCTCTGTATTGTCTCCAATGAGGGCAATGTTCGCATGGTGGCGACCATCCCGCCCGTGCATATCGCGTTGATGGGCATGGAACGCCTCCTTCCAAATCTCGACGATCTCTTCCTATTAATTTCACTGCTCGCGCGCTCTGCAACAGGACAAAAGATTTCCGTGTACACACAGATCTTGAACAAACCGTTAGCCGGTCAACAACGTCATCTCATCATCCTCGATAACGGACGTTCGCGCGTTCGCAACTCTCCGCTCAAAGAATCTTTATATTGCATTCGCTGCGGCGCGTGCCTGAATGCCTGTCCCGTTTTTCGCGAACTCGGCGGTCATGCCTATATCGGCAGCGACCTTTCCATCGCGCCGTATCCTGGTCCGATTGGCTCTATCGTTTCGCCAGGCTTGCTCGGCGAGAACTTTGTTCAGCTCGCGCAGGCCTCCTCGCTCTGCGGCGCGTGCAAGGATGTCTGTCCTGTTGATATTGATCTGCCCAAATTGTTGACGCGTGTGAGGGCAGGGCAATCCCCCTCTCCTTCTGGGAGAGGGGTTAGGGGTGAGGGCGGTGCTGGACTTTCTCCCTCAACAAAATTTTTCTTGCAGATATACACCCGCCTCGCGACTCACCCGAGGCTGTATGCGGCCTCACAAAAATTCGCGGCGCTGGGAGGTTTTCTCCTCTCCCCTCGCTCGCAGTGGCTGCCTCTACCCGCATTTACTGGCTGGGGCTATAGCAAAGACTTGCCAAGATTTGCAGGGAAGACGTTTCGGGAGAGGTATAGAAGTAAACAAGTAGACATGTATACAGGTAAACAAGTGGATACTTATGCAGGTAAACAGGTAGATTCGTATGCAGGCAAACAAGCTGATGATCTTGTCTTTCAATTTACAAGTGAATTAACTGCTTTGAGCGGGAATGTGTATCGAACAAATAATGTCGCGCAAGACATTATCGAGTTTTTGAAAACACGCGGGATCAATAAAATCCATCTTGAGCCGAAGACCCTCGACGAAAACCTTTTGCGCGAGGCAAACATTGACTTCACCCACGAGCCTGATCCGCAAATCCTCGTCGGCGTAACGAATGCCCTTTGCGGGCTGGCGGATACCGGGTCCGTGCTTGCAGCGGACGGGGCGTTACATGCCTCGCTCTTGCCTGAAATCCACATCGCGGTCTTGAAATCATCCAATATTCTTCCATCTCTATCTGCTGCAATGGATTTGGTTAAAGATAAAAAATCCGCTGTCTTTATCACAGGCCCTTCCCGCACCGCAGATATTGAAATGACGTTAACCATCGGCGTGCATGGGCCGAAGGAAATTCATGTGTTTATTTATGAATAGAACGTCGCGCAGGTTTTCGCAAACTGTTTTGTCTTTAATAAAAACCTGCGGGACGGTTATGTTTGACGATTCAAATTTGGAATGATAGAATACAGCCCGCTTACGTAGACAAGCGCCCCCATCGTCTAGTGGCCCAGGACGAAGCCCTCTCAAGGCTTAAACCGGGATTCGAATTCCCGTGGGGGCACCATTCTGTTCGGTAGTAAAGTGATTACAGTTGATTGGGGATAATTATCTCTGAATTTCTTACTCGAGAATAAAAAACGCCTAGGTAATAGGCGTTTTGTTAGCAAACTTGTTGGACCTGTGTCAATAATCGAGTGTGTATCAAAGTCACTACTACTCGGACATGTTTTGGATACCTTCTTTTCCAGTTTACAACTATTTACTCAATGAAGCACGCTTGGTTCGGTACAATTTGTTCGCTCACAAAACACTGAGCGTGCGTAACCATTGCCCTTGTGGGTGGTATGGCGATTCACAAAAGCCATGCACCTGCGCCTCTGCGATGGTGACAAAATATCAAAAGCGAATCTCAGGTCCGCTGCTCGATAGAATTGGTATCCACATCGAAGTGCCAAGAGTTGATTATGAAAAGCTATGTGGAAACCAAATGAGTGAAACAAGTGAAGTGATTCGTCAACGGGTGCAAGCCGCACGCGAACGTCAACGAGTCCGCTTCTCACAAAACGGCTTATCTGACATTGTCTCCAACGCGGACATGTGCATCGGGGAGATCCGCCGGTTTTGTCAGTTGCAGGATGAAGGTCAGAGCTTGATGCGGGCGGCGATGAGTCAACTCAACTTATTCGCTCGCGCCTATCATCGCATTTTGAAATTAGCTCGAACCATTGCGGACCTGGCAGGGAACGATGAGGTTCAGTTAGCGCATCTGGCGGAGGCGCTGCACCTGCGGTCGCCCAAAAATCATGATGGAGTAGATGAACTGGGATCTTTATTAGATGCGAATGACATAAAAGTCTTTTGCGTGAAAATGCGAACAGTTTCTTTCCTGCATCAGTGCTAAAATGATGATTGTTATTATCCCTGCCCAATGAACCGATTAAGTGCTCTGATCTTAATTCTGTTTGTATGTTTTATTCCGGCATGTATGCCGGCGCCAGCGAAATATACTGAATTGGAATTTGGCGTGTTGGATGTGGAAGACTCGCAATCTATTCTCATTCAGGTCGATCATGGTGAAGTGATCGTTTTAGGAACGGAGGAACAACAAGCACAAGTTAAAGGGCAGGTGTTGTTCATGGATGAGTTACAGTACCAGGTCAGATCCACAGAAAAACAAATTTCTATTAAGGCTTTTACACATCGGAAAGGTTTTTCAGATGTTCCCCTTCGGTTGGAAGTCCGCGTCCCGAAACAAATACAGGTCAAAATTGAAACAGACAGCGCTTCTGTATCTGTCCAGGATTATGAGGGTGTCCTGGAAGTTGATTCCACCTCTGGGATAATAACAATCGAACAGCTGGTTGGGAAGATAACTTTGTTCTCCAATCGCGGAAATATTACTGTTCGGGAGAGTTCGGGAAATATCAGCATTGTTGGAAATTATGGCGCACTGAATGTGCAAAATGTATATGGAGAAACAGCCGTCTCAACAATTATGGGAAATGTTGTCTTTAATGGATTGATCCAGACAGGGGACACTGTCCGCCTCGAAACGGACCATGGATCTGTTTCCGTTAATTTAAGTCCGGACTCAGCTTTGAGTCTTCAGGTCCGTTCCACGAGTGGAGACGTGGCATGCGTATTGCCCGATATTAATTCGTCCACCCGGACATGCGATGGGGAGATTCGTTCCGGTGGCGGCATATTGTCCATCCGAACTGTCAGCGGCGCGGTGACTTTGCAAATGATTCCCTAATTGATCTGATTGTCTTCGCCATATCAAACGATTGAAATAATGCTGTTCCGATAATAAGATAATCCACCCCCGCTTCCACGAGGCTGGCGGCATTCCCAGGTTTGACTCCACCATCTACCGCGATTGTGAATCGACGATCTGGTTGATCTGCCAAAAGTCTCGCGGATGCGATCTTTTCAAGCATGCCTGCTTGCATGGCTTGCCCGCCAAAGCCAGGATAAACCCCCAGAAGCAGAAGCATGTCAATATCCCGAAAGAACCGCGCGGACTCATTAAATGTTTCATTAGGAGAAAGTCCCAATCCAACTTTTATATTTTGTGAACATATCCTGTCAAAGGTTCGAGCTGGATCTGTGAGTGTATTCCATTGGACGATGATCATATCCGCTTGTAACCCAGGGAATTTGGATAAGACATCGTCTGGATTGGAAAGTTCAAGATGCGCGTGAAATGGAAGATCTGAATATGCGCGCAGGCTTTTTAGATGATTGGGGGTAAAGGCGAAGTTAGGAACATAATGCCCATCCATCATGTCGAAGTGAAAAGAATCCACTCCTGCTTTTTCGGCGCGTATCACTTCGTCGCCCAGGCGGGCATAATCCGCAGCAAGCAGGGATGCGCTGATGTGTATCATCTCAAGCAGGCCAGATCTGGCGAATACGGTGAGTGATTTTTTCTGCGGCCTGCGCGGGGTCAGGTTGTGCAGTGATACCGCGGCCAATTACGATTCCATAAATGGGTACGCCGCGCAGGAGTGTGAGGATGTCATAGTTAATACCACCCGCGATGACAACATCTAGACCGAGGTTGCACATTTCGAGAACTATGTTTACAGCCTTTTCATCCCATAATGCGCCCTGAGTAAGTTCTTCATCAATACTGCGATGAAAAAGCACAAGACTCACACCCACTGCCTGGACTTCTTTCGCACGCGCGATCGGATCTTTGACGCCTGTCATATCCACTTCCGCACGGCGTTTCCATTTGTCCGCTTCGCGCTGAACCTCGCAAATAGTTGCCAGGGTCGTGATACCCTGCGTCGTGACGATATCCGCGCCTGCTGTGAATGCCATGTTGGCTTCGTATGCGCCGACATCGCTAGACTTCAAGTCGGCGAGAACAATCTTTTCCGGGTGTGCCGATTTTAATTTCCTGACGATGTTTATCCCCACAGATTTTATGAGCGGTGTGCCTGCTTCGAGAATATCTGCATAAGGTGCGACAGATGCTGCAAGTTTCAGCGCTTCATCGCCATCGAGGGTGTCCATTGCCAACTGTAGGTTGATCATATAGTGGCTCCAATTCATAATCGTGAGTATAATATCACATATGTGAATTGTAGCGATGATACGCTACTCTGTCAATTATCTGCGGAGGAAGGATGGCGAAGAAAATGCTCGCCGCGGTTTATCTTGGTCCGGAAAAAATCGAATTGAGCACTGTTCCGATTCCTGAACCGGCGGCCGGTGAGCTTCTGGTAAAAGTTCGCGCGGCAACAACCTGCGGCACAGACGTAAAGACGTATCGCCGTGGACATCCGAAATTTCCGCCGCCGTTTATTTTTGGTCACGAGTTTGGGGGAGATATCGTGAAAGTTGGCGAAGGTGTGGAACGGTATCATGAAGGGATGCGGGTAACGGCCAATGTCTTCGCTGAATGTGGGGAATGTTTTTACTGCAAAAAAGGACAGGGAAATATTTGTGAAAACCTTGTTTACAATTTTGGCGCTTTTGCGGAGTACATGATCATCCCCGCGTCAATTGTGCGACGGACTACTTTTGAGATCCCTGCTCATATTCCTTACGCGCATGCGGCATTGCTCGAACCATTAGTCACAGTGGTGCATGGATGGCATAAAGTGGCGATCCAGCCGGGGGAAACGGTGGCAATCATCGGTGCGGGAGGACCGATCAGTCTTTTGTTTTTGCAATTGGCATTGCACGCCGGAGCAAGCCAGGTGATTGCAATCGGTCACAGTCCAGCGCGATTAGATGTGGCAAAAAAAATCGGTGCAACTCATCTGGTGAATGCAAAAGAGGCGGATACCATTACCACCGTCCGCGAATTGACCCATGGCTATGGTGCGGATGTGGTCTTTGAGTGTGGTGGCACAAAAAAGACCTGGGAAACTTCTGTAGACGTTGTTCGCCGGGGTGGGCGGGTATTGTGGTTTGGTGGTTTGTCTAGCGGCACAAAGGTGGAGATCGATGCGGCCCGCGTTCATTATGGAGAGATTGCACTGCTCAATATACATGGCGGGACGGCTGAGGATGCGCGGGAGGCATTTGATCTGATCGTATCGGGTGCAATTAATGTTGCGCCGATGTTGAACGGAGTTCTTCCACTGGAGCAGGTGGAACTGGCCCTAAAAAAGATGATCGCCGGGGAGGTGGTCAAAGTGGTGATTACACCTGAATCTTGAATTCAGCGTAACCTTGTTGACACCCCAGTGTTTAAATGGTAAACTCACATATGTGAAATCCAATTCATTTTTGTGAATTTGAGTTTGCCGGGAGTGTATCTGTGCCAGAAACAATGACGCCTCGTGAACGTGTAACTACTGCCCTGAACCATAAAGAACCAGACCGTGTTCCGATCACCTTGGGGGGATCTGCAAATCACCTGACGGAGCAAAGGTATGTTTTGCTCCGTGACCACTTTGGGGTTCAGGATGTGCCGCGCAGAACATTGGTGGGTTTTTACACTACGCCAGATTACAACCCGATTCTCGACAAGCTTAGCACGGACTTCCGCTTTATCCACATCCGCTCACCAAAAAACTATATCGCGAATTCGATGATCGGGGAATTCAAAGAGTTCGTGGATGAGTGGGGAATCACCCACCGGCTGGTTTCGGGGTATTACGATCTCCACGGTGCTCCGCTGGGCAAGGATCTGACGATCGAGAAAATTGAGAAATATCCATGGCCGGACCCATATGACCCGGTTCGGTTGGAGGGGGTAAAGGAAGAAATTCAGCATCTGTACCACAATACAAATTATGCGATTGTTGCCCATCGTCCCGTTTACGGAAACCTGTGGGAAATGACGCGTGCGCTCGTTGGGATGGAAAATGCGTTACTCTTGACAATTGCAGATACCCACGTCTTTGATCACTTGCTTGGCAAGCTGGCGGAAGTGTTGGATGGTTTCTACGATGTATTTCTCAGCGTGGTGGGTCCTTATGTGCAGATTGTGGAAATGGCTGATGATTATGGCACGAACGCCGGACCCATGTTCAATCCTGCAGTGTACACAAAATTCCTTAAGCCCCGCTATAAAAAATCAATTGAAATGATCAAGAAGAAAGCGCCGCAGGCGAAAGTGCTTCTACACAATGATGGCGCGATCCGCAAGTTCATCCCTGATTTGATTGACACTGGATTTGATATCCTCAATCCCATTGAAGGTCACCTGCGTGGGATGGATCCTGTTGAATTGAAACGCGATTTTGGCAGGGATCTCACCTTCCAGGGCGGCGTGGATGTAAAAACCGTTCTCAATAACGGCACGATCGAAGATGTGCGCCGCGAAGTTCGTTTGCGAATCGAACAGATGGGTGAGGGCGGCGGTTATATTCTTGCGCCAGCTCATAATTTTAGCAACGATATTCCGCTTGAAAACATGCTGGCCTTTTTTGAAGCCGGGCATGAACTTGGAAGGTATCCTTTGAAACCATGATCCTCGAAGAATTACGTGCTCACGTTCTCCAAACGGCACTGTTCCTGCCAAAATACAACCTAGTCTGGATGGCTGGAGGTACGGTCTGCGCACGTGATCCGCAAACCGGATATGTTGTCGTCACACCCAGCGGGTTGGACTATGAACGCCTCACACCAAACGACATGATTGTTACCGATTTGGATGCGAATCTGGTCGAAGGCAAATTTCGCCCGTCTGTAGCGCTCAATCTTTGGATTGGTTTCATGCGCGCCCGTTCTGAACTGAACGCGGTCGTCCATACGCACTCACCGTATGCGACCGCGTTTTCTGTTGTATATCAATCGATCCCGGTCATTACAGAGACCATGGCAGACTGGTTTGGTCAGCCTGTGCCTGTGACACGTTACTTGAGCGTGGAGGATCCTGACTTCCCAACCTTACCAGTTGAAGTAATGGGTAATGGTTATGCTATTCTGCTTGGCAACCACGGACCCATCACTGTCGGTAAAACACTAGAACATGCCCTCGAACGTGCCGTGACATTGGAAGAGGCCGCCCGGACTTATTCCATCGCGCAAACGATCAGCGTACCTGTACCTTTGACTGACGAACAAGCGCGTGCTTCATTTGATTATTACCACAACCGATACGGTCAGAGGAAATCATAGGAGAGTAGTTGTGCTGGAATTCTATGAGTCATTGATCGCATTTGATTTGCAAGCAAAGGATGCAAAAGAAGTGATCGGTCTATTGGCAGGCAATATGAACGCACAGGGATTGGTTTCCGCGGAATATGGCGCGCAGACTTGGGCTCGTGAAATGGATCATCCAACGGGGTTGCCAACCAAACCGTTTTGTATTGCCTTCCCACATGCAGATGCGGAGGGAGTCAACAAGTCCGCGTTGGGAGTGGCGGTGATGCGTCAGCCAGTGAAATTTCAAAATATGGCGGACCCGGATGAAAGTTTGGATGTGGAGCTGGTCTTTATGCTTGCGAACCGCGATCCACAGGAGCAGATCCAAACATTAAGAAATCTGGCTGTGTTGTTTGGTCAGCCTGAAAAATTAGTTGAACTGCGAGACCAGGCTACTCTGCATGGGGTGGCATCCTGGCTCAGGCATGAGCTCAACCTGAGCTAAGGATACAAGATGCTGGACTGTTTTCGAGAAGGAGGAAGGCCACTGGAGATGTTTCTGCTTGTTCACCCCGATAGTCGTCTATCTTGTGTGGAAGGAGGTAAAACGTATATATGAGTAAATTGATTGTAGTTGCATGTGGTGCAGGGATCAATACCTCAACAATTGCTGAAGATTCCATAAAAGAGCGTGTGGCCCAGGAAGGGTTTTCCGATGTTGAAGTTAAACGGATTTTGATAGCTGACATCGAAGGCTTTCTTGGCCGTACGGATCTGATTATGGTTGTCTCAATGATGAAAATCTTCCGCACCTTTGACGTGCCCGTTTTCCAGGGTATGCCTTTCCTGATCGGCTCAAAACAGGAAAGGGATGCCCTATTAGACAAGATCGTCGAAGTAATCAAGAAAGTTTAATCTGGATCACTTGATCCATAATCAGATTCACAAAAGGAGAATGTGAAATGGGATTCTTATCTACTTCTGTTGGTTGGTTTCTTGGCCTCGGCTCGTCGTTGATCGTAATGGTCGTTCTGATCATCCTCGGCCTGGTCTTCCGGGTAGGCTGGCAGAAAGCTGTCCGCGGTGGTATCACTACCGGCGTAGGACTGGCTGGTTTGTTCCTGGTGGTAAATGTAATCATCGGTGCCTTGCAGCCGGCTGTAGCCGAAATGGCCACTCGTTTTGGATTGGCTAAGACAATTGTCGATGTCAACTGGGCTGATGCGGGCATTGCCTGGGGTTGGCCTGGTGTTGCAGCGTTGATCGTTACACTGCTCACCGTCAATATCTTGATGGTCGTTCTGAAGCTCACCAAAACCCTGTGGACCGATGTCTGGTCCTATTGGCATGGTTCTGCACTCGCCGGCTTCGTCTGGGCGCTGACGGGTGGTAACGTTTTTCTTGGCGTCCTGGCTGGTGTATTGTACCTGGTGGCAGGCAGCCTGATGAGTGATATGACGGCTAAGAAATTCCAGGAATTCAATGACATGCCGGGTATCGGCGTACCCTGCGGTACCACAGTACAAGCCAGCCTGTTTGCGATGCCGGTTGTCTGGCTGTTGGACCGTATTCCTGGGCTTAAGGATTGGGATGCATCCCCCGATGGCATCAAGAAACGCTTTGGTTTAGTAGGTGAACCCGGCGTTCTGGGTTTCGTGCTGGGTGTCATCATCGGCATCGTTGCCTATGGCACCGGCACGGGTGATCTGGGCATTTCCATGATCCTTGGTTTGGGCATGAATGTTGCGATCATGATGATGCTCCTCCCCCGCATGGTCTCGATCATCGCCGAAGGCATCGTACCGATCACGATGTCCATCGTCCAGTACATGCGTGAACGCTTCAAAGACCGCGAGATCTATGTCGCTGTTGACTGTGCCGTGCTGCTGGGTCATCCTGCGGTCATGGCTTCATCTGTCATCCTGTTCCCGCTGCTTGTGCTGCTGGCGGCGATCCTGCCCGGCGTGCAAATGCTGCCCATTGCATCTCTAGCTGTCGTTCCCTTCTGGGCTGGCGCGGTGGTGCCTTACACCAAAGGTAACGTGGTCAAGACCGTGATCGTGCTTCTGCTCTATGCGATCCCCTTCATGTATTTCTCAACATTGACTGTTGACGCTCATACAGAGGCCTTCAAGATGATGGGCCAGTATGGTGATCTTATTGACCAGGGCCTGAAATTAGGGAGCTGGGACATGGGCGGCGACATCCTCGGCTTCTTCATTCAGAAGCTTTTTGGATTGTTCGGCTAAACCTTACAACTGAATATTGAGGTGGCTTCCACTCACCAAATGGGTGGAAGCCACCCCTTTAGTGAATGATCGAGAGGCAGACATGTCAAAATACAAGGTTTGTGTGGTTGGTGGTCATTGCAGCAATCGGGTCATGATTGTTGCGGAACAACTCACCGAGTTCTTTGATAAGCAGGGTATCAATTGCCAAGTCTTCACGCACCTCGCAGCAAGTGAATACGGTTTTCCTCCACGCTCAAACCTCATCTTGCAATTGCTCCCTGCCTTCACCGAAGAGGATGCCGGCGTCCCGGTCATTAATATTAAACCACTTATTGGCGATCCTGCCCACCCGGCCACGATCGAGAAAATACTGAAACAGGTACAGGCTTATTACGCTATGTAATCATCCAGTACATGTCTCTATAGATTTTATTGGAGCATTCATGAGATCTCGGATTTATTTGGATTATTGTGCAACGACTCCTGTTCACCCGAAGGTGCGGAACTCAATGTTGCGTTGTCTGGATACGGACTTCGGTAACCCATCCAGCATGCATTGGGCGGGAAATGATTCGAGGCAAATCCTAACCCGGGCCCGTACGGAAGTGGCGGAAGGTATCGGCTGCCGTCCCGGCGAAATCATTTTTACCAGCGGAGCAACCGAGGCTGACAATCTCGCTTTCTTTGGGACCATGCGCCTGTTCCCGCCAAAGAAAGCTCATCTCATCACTTCTGCCATCGAACATCACGCCATCCTGCATGCGGCAAAACGTCTTGAGCACGAAGGGTATTCCGTGACGTATCTGCCGGTAGATGGACGTGGCTTGGTCGAACCTGAAGATGTGAGGCGGGCGATTCGACCTGAGACGAAGTTGATCTCGATCATGTATGTGAACAATGAAGTCGGCTCTGTCCAACCGATCGCTGAGATCGGCAGGATCGCCCGTGAGAGTAATATCAAATTTCATACAGACGCCGTTCAGGCAATCGGATTGTTCGATGTGAATGTGGACGACCTGAACGTGGACTTGCTCTCCCTCTCCGCGCATAAAATATACGGTCCCAAAGGGATCGGCGCGTTATACGTAAGATCGGGTCTTGAATTGACCCCAATGATTGTTGGGGGACCACAGGAGCACTCGCTTCGCGCGGGGACCGAAAATGTTCCCGGTATTGTCGGCTTGGGAGCGGCGATGAATCTGGTCCGCCAACATCGGGCAGGTGAGCGCACTCACCTGCTTGGGCTAAGGAAATATTTGGTCAACGGCTTGCAGACCATCAGTCCGGCTGTGATCGTGAATGGGCTGGAAGAAAAGATCGCATCACATATTCTATCCATCAGTTTTGTTGGCGCTGACACGGAAATGATGCTCATCCGCCTGAATGGTGAAGGTATCGCAGTCTCGTTGGGCTCTGCTTGTAATTCGAAATCCATTGAGCCTTCTCATGTATTGACCGCGATGAAGTTGCCGCAGGAACAAATCGAGTCAACGTTGCGGATCTCGCTGGGTATGCCGACGACCCAGGAGGAGCTCGACCTATTCTTGAAGGCAGTTGCACTAGTGTTGCCGCGCGTGATGGTTCAATAATTTTATTGTTGGAGACCAAGTTGGAAAAAAAACCTTTACATGATCGTGCTGATTTATTAGCCGATGTGGCAGAGATGTACTATCTCGAAGAACAGAATCAGGCCGAGATCGCCAAAGCCATTGGCGTAACGCGCTCGATGGTCTCGCGCATTCTGACCGAGGCGCGTGAAAGCGGCATTGTGGAAATTCGCATCCAGCGTCCGCTTCAATCTGATCCCGAACTTGAAGGTGCGCTTAAAGAGAAATTTGATCTCAAGGATGCTTATGTGGTGGTCAGCAACCATCGCAACGGCGACAGACTTACCCGCACTCTTGGAAATGCAGGTGCGCAGATGCTCGCTCGCCACGTCGCGCTTCAAAAAACCCTGGGATTGGCATGGGGCACATCCATCTGCGCCACGGTGGATGCGTTCGAAGCTGCCGAGACGATACCAATCAAAGTTGTGCAATTGGTTGGAGCCATGGGCGCCCACAACATGGAATACGACGGCCATGACCTGGTGTCGCGGATTACCGAGAAACTTGGTGGTGAGGCTTACTATCTAAATGCGCCTTATCTTTGCCAGAGTCCTGAAATGGCAAAGTCGCTATTGGAGACGAAAAGCGTTAGAGAAACCATCAATGTGGGGAAGAAAACAGATCTTGCGTTATTGGGGATCGGTACGACATCACCCGATTATTCAAGTTTTTATCTTGCAGGTTACGTAACCCGCCGCGAACTTGATGAATTACGGAAAGCAGGGGCCATTGGTGATGTTTGTGGGTTGCACTTTGATATAAATGGCCAACCCGCCTGTGATGATTTTTGCGAACGCCTGGTCTCCATCCGCAGGCAGGATCTGTTATCAATTCCGATGCGTTTGGGAGTGGCAGGCGGCGAAGGGAAAACAGAAGCCATTCTAGGTGCTTTGCGAAGCAAATATGTGAATATATTGGTGATTGACAGTCTGACTGCCAAAAAGGTGCTTGAAATGGCAAAACCAAAATAAATGAGGGTCTCGATGTCCAAAGACAAAGGAAAAACAAAAGAGAAAGATACCGGTACACGCGAGCAGTTTGAGAAGCGCGTGACACGGTTGGGGTTATCCGACGATAACTTGATCGGTCTATATCGGACGATGTGCACGGTCCGTCAATTCGAGTATATGGCCGATAGGCTCTATGCGGGGGGAAAAGTCCATGGGACGATGCATCTTTCGGCCGGGCAGGAGGCGGTGGCGGCAGGCATTAGCCTGGCAGTCCATCCCGATGATTATTTGATCAATCATCATCGCGGCCACGGACATTTCATTGCCAAGGGCGCCGACATCAATTTGATGATGGCGGAATTCCTTGGCAAGGACACGGGCTATAACCGCGGCCGCGGCGGTTCGATGCATATCGCTGATTTTCAGTCCAACAATCTGGGCGCGAATGGAATTGTGGGCGGGGGAATTCCTCAAGCGGTCGGTGTGGGACTTGCACTTCAAATGCAAAAACGGAAAGAGATTTGTATTTGCATCTTCGGTGACGGAGCAGCCAATGAAGGCGTCTTCCATGAAGCCATGAATATGGTCGCGTTGTGGAAACTGCCAGTTCTCTACATTTGTGAGAATAACAAGTACGGCATGTCCATGGATGTGGAACGCGCGACCGCAAAACTGCCGATCGCTCAACGTGCCGATGCCTATGGAATTCCCTGGGCGTGCGTGGATGGCAATGACGTGGTCGAAGTTTACGACGCGATGAAGATCGCCGCTGAACATGTCCGTTCAGGCAAGGGACCCTATTTCGTTGAGACGATCACATATCGATATTTCGGCCACTCCAAGAGCGATCGCAATTTATATCGCTCAAAGGAAGAGATCGAAGACTGGAAACAGAACCGCGATCCCATCATGCGCTTTACAAAGCATTTGCTCCAATCCGAAATTTTGGATGAAGGCCGGGCTCAGGAAATTGATGGTCAGGCTGAACAAGTCATCCTCAAAGCCGTGGAATTCGCTGAAGCATCCCCTGAACCCGATCTATCAACACTGATGGAGTTTGTGTATGCCTGAGATATCCTATCTTGAAGCCATTCGCCAGGCATTATGGCAGGAGATGAAACGGGATGAACGCGTCTTCCTGCTAGGGGAAGATATTGGCCGTTACGGCGGCGCGTTTGGATTAACGCACGATATGTTGGATGAATTTGGTCCTGAGCGCGTACGCGAAACGCCGATCTCGGAAGCAACGATTGTTGCGACAGCCATCGGTGCATCTTTGCTCGGAATGCGACCCGTAGCCGAGATCATGTTCATGGATTTCGTCATGCTGGCGCTCGATCAAATTGCTAATCAAGCCGCTAAGATGCATTTTATGTTCGGCGGGCACACGACAGTTCCGATCGTCATTCGCATGCCAGGTGGTTCTGGTGCCGGCGCTGCGTCTCAACATTCACAATCGCTTGAAAGTGTCTTGATGCATTTCCCTGGTTTGAAGGTGGTCAATCCTTCAACACCGTACGATGCCAAAGGATTGATGCTCGCATCCCTCCGCGACCCAAACCCGGTTTGTTTTGTTGAACACAAGGTTCTTTACAAAACAAAAGGCGAGGTGCCCGAAGGCGATTACACCATCCCGATCGGTGTTGCTGATATCAAACGTCCCGGTCACGATATCACGGTTGTTGCCAACAATATTATGGTCATGAAGACACTCAATGTTGCAGAAAAACTTTCCAAGGATGGTATCGAAGTGGAAGTGATCGATCCGCGCACGCTGTTGCCTCTTGATACAGAGACCATCATCAATTCTGTTGCGCACACCGGCCGTCTGCTCGTCGTGCATGAGGCCTGTCTGACAGGCGGCTGGGCAGGAGAGGTCATCGCCTGTGTAGTTGGCAGTCCGGCTTTCGATTACATTGACTCGCCCGTGCGGCGTCTCGGCGGGAAAGATATTCCCATTCCTTACAATCGTGGTCTCGAAAAATTTGCCATTCCGCAGGAAGCCGATATCGAACAGGAAATCCGCGCACTGGTGGAAGGAAAGATATAACATGCCAGTCCCATTCATTATGCCCAAGTTCGATATGGACCAGGAAAAAGCCACCATCATTTCATGGTCTAAAAAAGAGGGTGACCTTGTAAAGTTCGATGAAACCGTCCTAACTGTTGAAACTGAAAAAGTTGCGATCGACGTCCCCGCGCCTGCTTCTGGAATTCTGGCGGGAATTCTATATAAAGATGGCGATGTTGTCCCTGTTACGAAAGTGATCGCCTATATTTTAAAGGAAGGTGAATCGATTGCCGACCTGCCCAAAGCGGATTCGCCAACGCTTCACTCCAAGCCTGAGGCTGCTCCCGTTTTGCAAACCACAGTCGCCGCTCAAGCCGCTTCAGTGAATGCCACACCTGTTGCGCTACGCATGGCAAAAGAGGAAGGCGTTGATCTGTCCAAGGTGCTTGCTTCAGGGGACAGGATCACGCGTGAAGACGTACAACACTATATTGAAGAACAAAAGAAACCAGCCGCCCGTGCCACGCTCCCAGCGACGCCCGCCGCGCGCCGAATGTCGCAAGAGACAGGTATCCCCCTCGAAACAGTAGCAGGTTCCGGACCGCGCGGACGCGTTCAGTCTGCTGATGTGTTGGCAAAAGCCAATTCAGTCCCATCATCAGTAACAGCAATCAATGGCCGAGAGGCGGAGGTCGTTCCACTTAGCAGTATCCGCCGTACGATTGCCGAGCGAATGCAAAAAAGTTTTCAAGAGTCACCGCATATCGCCCTGACCGTTGATGTGGATATGACCGAAATTGAAAACACCAAAAATCGCTTCAATGTACAGGTGGAGAAATTTGGCCAACCCCGCATCACGATCACGGCTTTGATGATCAAGGTGGTTGCCTGGGCATTAGTTCGTAATCCATACATCAATGCTTCTTTCAATGGCGACTCAATTTTGCTCTGGAAAGATGTGAACATCGGGGTCGCGACTGCGGTGCCTCAGGGATTGGTTGTTCCTGTACTTAAACGTGTCGACCAGTTGGGCGTTAACGAGATCAATGTGCGCTTGAGCGAGCTGGCTGAGAAGGCGCGCGAAAACAAACTCAAACTCGAAAATGTTCAGGGAGGAACGTTCACTATATCCAACCTGGGTATGTTTGGGATTCGCCAATTCAGGGCTGTCATCAATCCCCCTGAAAGCGCGATCCTTGCGGTTGGGAGTGTAGTGCGGAAGCCAGTGGTAGTGGACGATCAAGATCGCGTTGAGGTTCGCCCCATGCTTTCACTGACCCTTTCTGCTGACCATCGTGTGATTGACGGAGTCGTTGCCGCCCGCTTCCTTTCTGATCTCGTGGCAGGCCTTGAATCACCGAGCCTGCTTTTATTTTAGAAAGGTTATTTGTTTGTGTAAGATTTCTTGTCTGGGTTTGATGCACTTTTGAATCCTTCGAATAACATCATCAAGGAGTAAATAGATCCTCATGGCTGAAGCAACGATTCAAGTAAAACATAAAATAGGTTTGCACGCGCGTCCTGCCTCATTATTCGTTCAAACTGCTAACAAGTTCTCTTCAAAGATCAAAGTGAGGAACCTGACGGCAAAAGTCGATTTTGTAGATGCAAAAAGCATCATTATGGTCTTGACATTGGGCGTGATGAAGGATCACGAAGTTCTCATCCAGACCGACGGCGTTGATGCTGATACCGCCCTGGGTGCACTGACATCGCTTATCAAAAATAATTTTGGTGAGACTTAGCTCGTTGCAAAGAGATGAGAGAACCCGTGCCAGAAAAAACTTTTATAGGAATACCCGCAAGCGATGGAATTGCAATCGGTCCAGCCTTTTGCTATATTCCCGCCGAATTGACCATCCCTGTTTGCGCCGCTGGCACAGTAGATGAAGAGATGACTCGCTTCGATATGGCCTGTAAGCGCGCCCGCGTTGAGTTGCAAAGTTTATATGAAGCCATCGAGAAAAGGGCAGGCAAAGAGGAAGCCTCCATTTTTGAAGCTCATCAAGAGATGTTGTCCGATCCTGCGCTCGAAGGGAAAGTCCGTGCAGAGGTGGAGATCGGAGAAACGGTTGAGCAGGCATTGGTCAAAGCCACTAAAGAACTCGCCAGTTTATTAGCGGGTATGGATAATGAACTCTTTGCAGCACGCGCGCTGGATGTGAAAGATGTCGGTCATCGTATTCTGCGGATCCTGCTGGGTTTGCCAGACACTGCCTTGAGCGCGGTCACGGAAACATCCATCATTATCGCCGAAGATCTAACACCTTCTGATACAGCCAGCCTTGATCCTAAACTTACGCTTGGATTCATCACCGCACAGGGCGGTCTTACTTCACACAGCGCCATCCTTGCGCGAACACTTGGCTTGCCCGCGATCGTGGGGATGGGGGCCGGGTTGCTCGAAAAGGTTCCCAGTGGCACCTCGATCATCCTGGATGGACGCACAGGTGAAATGATCTTTGCGCCTGGTGGTGAAACTATTGCGCGATACAAACAGATCAAAGCAAAACGCGAGTCACATTTACTGAGTCTCAAAGCCGCCGTGGAAAAAGATGCACATACTGCGAACGGCCGCCGTGTAGAAGTAACCGCGAATGTTGGTGAGGCAGCATCTGCTCGTGATGCAATGGAACATGGTGCCGAAGGCATCGGCTTGCTTCGTACGGAATTCCTCTATCTCGAAGATACTCAACCTCCCAGCGAGGAGAAGCAATATCACATCTATCGCGAAATATTTGCAGTGATGTCCGGTCGCCCGGTGATCGTCCGCACGCTCGATATCGGTGGGGATAAGCCGCCATCTTATTTTCCCTTTCCCAATGAGATGAATCCATTCCTGGGCTGGCGTGCGATCCGCATCAGCCTGGATGAGCCGGAACTGTTCAAGACCCAATTGCGCGCCATTTTACGCGCGGCAGTTGGACATCACGCCCGCATCATGTTCCCCATGGTTTCGGATCTGGATGAACTGCGGCGCGCGCGCGAAATCGTTGAAGTGGTCAAACGGGGTCTTGAAGTTGCTTCCGTTGAATTTGCAGGTGACGTCCCTGTAGGGATCATGGTTGAGACTCCCGCCGCGGCCGTGCTGGTCGATGTGCTTGCCGAAGCTTCTGATTTCTTCAGCCTAGGCACCAATGATCTGACTCAATACACGATGGCAGTCGACCGCGGCAACGCGAAAGTGTCCGGACTTTTCCAGCCATTACATCCTGCTGTGTTGCGTCTCATCAGACAGACAATTGATGCGGGTCACGCAAAGGGGAAATGGGTGGGTATGTGCGGCGAACTGGCTGGTATGACGAAAGCCATCCCGATCCTGCTTGGCTTTGGCTTGGACGAGTTCAGCATGAACCCGCGTGCCATCCCTGAAGCCAAATATCTGATCGGCAAATTGACGGATGAAAAAGCACGCGATATCGCGGGTCAAGCCATGTCCTTTGGCACCGCTGCTGAAATAGAGACATATATGAAGGGCGTCCTGGCTTTGTTGTAATATGGCGATCTATCTGGACTCGGCAAAGCTCGATGAAGCGCGCCAGGCGAAGGATCTTGGCTGGGTACATGGTGTAACGACCAACCCATCCCTGCTGGCGAAGGCTGGTGTTGAACCCGAAGTTGTTCTGAAGGAACTGGCTGTACTTGAGTTCCATCAGGTGTATTACCAACTCGTCTCACAAAACGTAGAAGACATGTTGATCGAGGCGCGCAAAGCCGCTGAGATCGTCAAAACCGGATTGATCCTCAAGATCGCACCGACAGATAATGGATTTCGTTTCGTCGCGAAACATGCGAATGAATTTCCATGTTGTGTGACTGCCGTCTTTAATCCCGCCCAGGCTTTGATAGCGCGTGAAGCAGGAGCAAGATATGTCGCTGTATATGTCAATCGTGCGACCAAACAAATGGGAGATGGACTGTGCCTGGTGAGGGGGCTGGCAAATGTCCTCGCCGGGAGTCAGACCGAGATACTGGCAGCCAGTTTGAAGTCCACGAAAGAGGCGGTGGATGCTTTCCTGGCAGGCGCACAACATATCACGGTCCCGTTTGATCTATTGGCGAGTCTGCCAATCCATCCACTATCCACCCAGGCTGTTGAACAATTCAATGCAGAAGATTTTGGAATTCGTTTGAAACCATAAGGAGATAAAAATGGAAGAGATTTTGAAGAAACTATTTGATTCGGTATTGGAGGGAGACTTTGAAGGTGTAAAATCTAATTTGCAGACCGCGTTGGATGCCAAACTGGACCCAACGGTCGTTTTGAATGACGGCATGATTGCGGCAATGCGTGAGGTTGGGTGCCGGTTCGAAGCAGGTGATTATTATGTGCCAGAGATGTTGATTGCTGCTCGCGCCATGCAAAGTGGGATGGCGATCATAAAGCCTTATTTGCAACAAACAGACAGAAAATCGAGCGGCAAGGTTGTGATTGGCACGGTCAAAGGCGACCTACATGATATTGGAAAGAATCTGGTGGCGCTGATGCTGGAGGGCGCAGGGTTTGAGATCATTGATCTGGGTGTGGATGTGCCAATTGAGGAGTTTATCCGCGTAGTGCGGGAAGAGAAGCCTGATATTGTGGGAATGTCCGCGTTGCTGACCACAACCATGCAAATGATGAAACAGACAATTGATGCCTTCGAAGCCGCTGGTTTGCGGGATAAGGTGAAGTTCATCATTGGCGGTGCGCCTGTAACGGAGTCATATGCCAACAAGATCGGTGCGGATGGTTTCTCCTCAGATGCAAGCCGCGCAGTCAATGTGGCGAAGTCATTGATCGGCGAATAAGAATTTCCGGTCAATCACTATTCTCATCTTATGACAATGAGCCTATTATGGAACCAGTTCCGCATTACTTTTTTTTCTTAGGAGTGCGCAACGCTTTCCTGTAATAAAGTTTTTAAATAACTTGGGTGCTGGCTTTGAGCCAGTATATCTCAAAACCAGCATCCTATCCTTTTACTGAGCATGAAACATATGTCCGATTGTGTTTATCCCTGCCCGTGCAGGTTTTGACTATGGCAATTTAGAGATAACTAAGAAGTGGGAGAGAGGTCACTAATTAACTGCTGCAGCAGAAGGGTTATTGATCAGGCGTCCACCGAAAGGGGTTGAAATATCTTGGAGAACGGCTGGTGTCCGCCCTCTCACCGTCTTGGGAAATGCAGTGTGGTATTTTAGGAAACATCAGTAAAAATGGGGGGATAGCCAGGCATCATCATTTATTACTCAACCCTCATACCCCATTTTTTCAGAGTTTCCGTATATTCCTATGTCACTTTTATCGGGTAGTTTTTTCGGGCGAACGCCGAAAAATCGCCGAGGCCAATGGCCGCGGCGCGCTTGGATTCTCTAAAGGGTGGTGTGCCACCCAGCGCCGACCAGCGGGAGGCCCAAATTTTGTGTGCAGCAAATCAGCCCTTCTCATCATTGGGTAGGGCTGATTTTTTCTGTCTTGTTTTCTATTGTTCGCAGGCGTCAATCAGCTGGCTGGCGCATTTGATGATCCTTTGCCCCGACTCTTTGATCTGCTCGGGGCTTGACCAGTGCGCGAGATAATTCGGGGCGTTGGTCTCGATCTCAAAATGCTCACAAACGATAAAGGCGGTGGCTTCGGCTTCGGTCTCTTTTTGTTCACTGCCCATCCCGTAGCGGCCTTCATGTAAAAGCATGTGGGCGGCTTCGTGAATGAGTGCTGATGTGCCTGCGTTGGGACGTGATACGATCTCGCGGACTTTGTAATTTACATGGGCTTCTTCCCTCATTCCATCCTGTTCGCGGTAGCTGTATCCGTTTTCCTTTGCAAGTTCGATCAAGGCTGTGTGTATTTTTGCGTTTCGTTCTTCGGTGCGCCATTGCAGTGACGCGGGCAGGGGCTCGCCTTCGGTTTGTTCGATGTCGAAAACGCTCACGACTCTAAAGCGGTTCGCGTTCCCGTATACCTTGCGCTCTTTTCCGGTCTCTTCGTCCGTCTCGGTATGGTGTGAGGCAAAGCCACAAGGCGCAAGGATCGCGATCCCATGTTCTCCCTTCCTGACCTGTCTTTTGAGCTCCTTCCAGCGGTTGTATCCTGCGACGCGGGAGGCTGTCGGTTTCTGGAAGAGGATCAACCAGATATTCGAGGCGCTGTATTTGTG
Source organism: Anaerolineales bacterium (assembly GCA_030680795.1). GTDB lineage: Bacteria > Chloroflexota > Anaerolineae > Anaerolineales > Villigracilaceae > Villigracilis. Next base: position 93,583 of record JAUXUL010000007.1, read on the forward strand.
GAATTTGGCCGCGGTCTTGAGGTAGGCGATAAACTGCGCGGATTTCTGGGCCGCGTCCGTCAGTTCTGCCAGTCCTTTCAGGCGTTCTTCAAAATCGGCTTTTACTTCCTGGGCTTTTTCGGTGTGCATGGTGTTTTCTCCTTTTGGGTTGTGTGGTGTCGGGGGCGATGAAATTCAAATTCCATCACCCACACTTTCCAAAAAGCACCAAAAAAGCAAAGGCGTACCCGCCGTAAAAATGCAAGGTTGGTGAGACGCCCAAAAACGAAAAATTGGTGGGCGAAGGCACCATCCAATTTTTATGTACTCCCTATGAAGATTGCGCGGCGCGAGCCCGGAAACCTTGTATTTTTTAGCTTGGTGCTATGCCGACAGTCGCAACGTGCCGTAGGAATTGCAATAGTTTTTGAGCAAGGGCAAAGGCCGTGCGCGGAGGCGTTCCTACAAAACCCCCCGACGCCATGCACTTAAAGATCGGTGGAAAATCCCTGGGAACCACACAAGTGAGCAGGGAAGAAGCGTCAAACGAGGACTTAGCTTGGTGGACATGCCGGGCGGCTGTGCGCTGGCGAATGTCCGTTGAGCTTCCGCAAGAAAGGGAATTGCTGAACGTTTGGCTTGTCTCTTACCACCCAAGCCCTTGAATAAAAATCAAGGGACTGCCCGTCAGGGATGGCGTTCGTCCACCCTTTATTTTTTATGGGCGGGTGGTAATGCCAAACGTGATCAAGGAAATGAATTGCGGCTGCGCTCTGCTGTCCCGTGTTCGCATGCACACCCAGCGACGGCGAAAATAAAACAGCTATGCAATGGAATAGCTGTTTTTTGGCCGGAAGCCGAAGTTTGAACGCGGATGACCGCGAACGCTTCTTGAGTGTGGAGTATCTCAATGGCAGGATGGTTTGGATCTTGTGACTATTAATAAAAAAACAGCAACCGCCTCTACTATAAAGACAGTTGCTGCACGCTTTTGTTCTTAAGATTCTATTGCTTATGCTAATTTCGTAAATACTTCCGGCTTCTGCTCTGCAATACGCAACAATGCAACGGCGGGACCACTTGGTTTGCGTCTTCCTTGTTCCCAATCTTGAATTGTACGCAAACTAACGCCCATCAATCCGGCAAAAGCCGATTGCGATAACTTTAATTTGGAACGAATAATTTGCGGAGGTGCGGGCTCTTTCAAGCTATGGACACGCAGAACTTTTGTGCCAACTTTGAAAGCCTTCACATCACGAATACCTTCGAGAATTTCCTGACCAATATCACGCTTAGACATTTTTAATTTCCTTTGCTATCTGACGCAGAATATGAGCGGGAATACTTTCTGCTTCATTTTTACTGTAAATGGTTAAAAGCCAGATCTCATCATCCTGTTTCTTGAAGTAGTAGATTACCCGTACGCTGCCGCTTTTCCCTCTACCCGACATTGCCCAGCGAATTTTTCGAACGCCGCCGGAACCGCGAACGATTTTGCCTGATTCTGGATATTGGAGCAAAAAACTTTGCAAGCCTAAAAATTCATCTTCTGACAAATAATCGTAAAGATACTTTGTAAAGGCAGTGGCTTCGATGAACTCCATAAACAGATTATACGGCAAAGCCGTACAATCTGCAAGACCTGATTTTACGCGAGTATGTAACAGTAGGAGGAGAGTGAGTAGTGAGTACGCGCCAAACGATGGCTTAGCGTGTGGGCATGCCGGGCGGCTGTGCGCTAGCGAATGTCCGTTGAGCTTCCGCAAGAAAGGGAATTGTGGCGCGTTTGGCTTGTCTCTAACCACCCAAGCCCTTGAATAAAAAATCAAGGGACCGCCCGTAGGGATGGCGTTCGTCCACCCTTTATTTTTTATGGGTGAGTGGTAATGCCAAACGTGATCAAGGAAATGAATTGCGGCTGCGCTCTGCTGTCCCGTGCTTGCATGACTACCCAGCGACGGCGAAAATAAAACAACCCATGCACTGGAATGGGTTGTTGTTTGGCCGTATGCCGAAGTTTGAGCGTGGACGAACGTTTTTCATCTCATCTCCAAATGGTATAATCATTTTACCAACAGAAAGAAGGTTAAAATGACTATGGTAGATTTCAAATTATCGTTACCTGATCAATTACGTAAAGAAGCAGAGGCGGCTGGACTATTAAGCCCAAGGGCAATCGAGCGACTTTTGCGCGAAGAAATTCGCCGCCGCCGCGTGGACAAATTTTTTGCCGCGGCTGACCGACTCGCGGCCTTGGATTTGCCCATCCTGTCCGACGAAGAAATCGCGCAGGAAATTCACTTAGCCCGCAGACCAACTGCCGCATGAACATTGTCCTGGATACCAACACGGTAATCTCTGGTTTGTTTTGGAGAGGCGCGCCTCGTCAAGTTCTTGACCTGGCGCGTTCTGATACATTTAAGCTTTTTACGAGTCCCGACTTGCTTGCAGAATTGGCGGATGTGCTCGGGCGGAAAAAATTCTCTGCAAGGCTGGAACAAGCCGATACAAGTGTTGATGAATTGGTTTTCGGTTACGCGGCGCTGGCAAAAACAGTGCGCCCAAACAAAATTGAGGCTGTAATTAAGGCTGACCCTGACGATGATAAAGTGCTGGCATGTGCCAAAGCCGCAAACGCGGAGATCATTGCCTCAGGCGACACCCACTTGCTCGACCTGAATGAATATGAGGGGATAAAAATCATAACAGTCAACCAACTTCTTGAACAATTCACATAACTTCTTTCACATTCATCCTTGCCCTTGACCATCCCACTCCGCCAGCATCAGCCTGGACGTCCGATACTCCCCATACAAGCGGACTTCCCTCTCCTTCAGCACTCGGAAGGTTCCCCCAGGATAATTATCGCCGTGGACATTTTTCGAATCTAAATTGCAGTGCAGTTCGTCGCGGGTGAGATCGTAGAGATGAAGCAGAAGTTTATCCTCATATGACTTACTTCGCGTTCAATTTCTCTTTCCAGTGGGAAAAGATCATTACCATTGCCAGGGTATCCAATTCGCAGTATTGCAGGAGCAGACGTTTCCATTGCTCGCGAGCAGACATGTTCGATTTCTGCGAACCGTACAGCATGGACTGGTAGGCGGTGATGGCGCCAGTGCCTTCGTTGACGAAGACATCTTTTCCATCGATCACCAGTGGCGGCAGGGATTTGTGCGGACTAAGTAGCTCGCCATTTTCTTCCTTCACATATGCAGGGAAGCGGCTGCGCAAAGATGGGTTCGCCTGCCAGATGGCATCGAGCACTTTCTTGATTGAAGTCCTGCCCTTCATCAGCGGATGAAAGTAGTGGTTCAATGTCAGTGCATTCATATCCACTATCTGCGGTGCGGTGATCCATGTTAACCAATCCTTCAATATTTCGTTCTTGTACAACCCATCCATTTGGCGCAGGATATCCTTGAGGATGGTGTTCTCATGCGTTGCCCACATGAAGACTGTACCTTGTTGTCCGAGTTGTTTCATCAACGATTCGGCAAATGCAAAGTTAGGGAAGGATTCATCAAGGTTGATCCATTCGGTGTGTTCAGGTTTAGCATTGGGCGCGGGGATGGTGTGGCAGCTCCATTGAAATGCAACGTTCTCGAATGGATGCATTCCCGCATGATATGGCACAACCAGGGCGGAGGTCTCAAAGTCAATGAAGTGCAGTGGATAGGCATACGAATCAAGGATTCCGCCTAGCGTGGGATCGATCCATTCGGTATTGGCTTTGGTATTGTGTATCTGAATTAACTGACGCTGGCCTCGTTTACCCGTCGAGCCATCTTTTTTCGCGAGGGCAGATTCGGGTAGATCGAACAGACTGGTCTTGCCTGCGGTGATGAGGTCATTGATTTCCTTTACAGTCCCGCCAAAATACAAATCCAGAATGTGCGGCTTGGAGTCTGCCAGCGTGCCCCAGCATTCACGAAAACCATCGCGCTCTTCGTCTTCCGCGCTTTGATATTCACAGTCCTTGCAGGCGAATGAGATCGGAACAGGAAGTTTCTTCAGCGGATTCATGCTCTGGAGAAAAATCCCAGCCTGATGGGAAATCTCTGGGATCAGGTCATCAACTTCGAGGTCCACATTGACGCGCGTGAGGAAGTGATCGCTGCGCAGTTGTTCCACATCGCCCGCGAAGGTGCAGCGGGCACGCGGATAACCGCTATCGTCTTCCGCGATCTGGTTGAGTTCAAAGAGGGAGTGCAGGTTATCAATGGAGGTAGTGCGCGACTTGTCAGGCATCATCAGTTCGCAGGTGAGCGGAGATGCGGGGAAGAGTTCGCGCAGGATGAGCGCCTGGAAGGCAATGTCTTCGAGGTAAGGCTGCCAGCCTGAAATGATTCCGCCTTTTTTGCTTCGGAAGGGACTGGGCTCGGATGAATCAAAAGATTTTGCCTTGACTTCAATCAGGGTGAGGTGAATGCCTTTCTTGATGAGAATATCGGGGCGGGCAAATTTACCATTACTCTCAAAGGCGGCTTCGAGCAAAATGACATTTTCTTTTTTCAGATGTTCCCGCGTGATCTGCACTGCCTTTACGTGATCTGGTTCATACACAGGGATGGCTTCGGGGAAGAGCAGGCCGGCGATGCCGCCGATCATGTAACCGCCTTGAGCCAGAAGCTCCATATACTCATTCCCATCCTGATTGGACGGGTACTTGAGCATCCGATAATACAATTTGGCGGGACAGCCCCGCGCAGTTTTATAGTCGGTTTTGGAGAGGGCAAGCGGGCGTTTGGGCATCAGGCGGGCGCAAGTAATTACAGTTCGATACTGTTGAGCAACTCTTTCAACGCGGACAACTCTTCCTTTGACAGGGTTACGCCTTTGCCCATGTTCTCATGGTCTGCGGACCAATCGCGAAGATCATACTTCGGCTCGCGGTCATTCCAACTGATCAGGTTGAGTTCCTTTTGCCAACCGCTGGCGGATGTGGACAGAATACCGATCTTTTTGATGATCTTATATTTGATTTCGGACATGGAATGGTTTCCTTACTTTATAGACTTGATTAGTTCTTCTCTATCGAGAACGCGATCATACATTTCTTTGCGTATTTCATTGCTTTTCATATCTGTTTTCACCCGCTTTAGAAACTCACGGAAATCGGAGTTAATACCAGCAAGTTTATTCACGGTTTCCCAGTCTACCAAGTCTTTTGACCTAGCAGGGAAAATTACTTCGCTTGAATCAGGGTCTTCCACATCAATCCTGATGACCCCAATTCCAAATGAGGTGGAAAGACGTTTTAGTTCGTTTTGGAATTCTTCGTCGGTATCAATCTCGGCAGCAGCTAGGTATCCTTCGTTTGCCCAGGATGAATTTGATACAGCCTGAAAAAAAGCCTCCCGCAAATTCGAAAGTGATAAACCCCTCTTGAGTTCGAAAGAAAATAGTTTGACGGGTGGATTTCCTGCAAGGGAACTGACTGCAACAACCTCTTCTTTCCAGTCACTAAATGAATAGTAGCATCCTACTATATCTGGATGCAACCATTCGCCAAACTCGCGCTTACCGGATTTGGTATGTTGGATGGTTTTTAGGTAAGCTTTCAGATAATAAAAGCCGTAATAAACCATGAATGGATGCAAGTTCTTTTCAAGATATTCAAGATGTTTTTTCGTATCAACCAGGGGTATAACGTTCAGTATTTCTTCGCCGCTACTCTCCACCAAGGATTTTAGAACAAATCTTTTGGGACGTGTGCCTGTTGCAATGAATAAAGAATTGGGATTGTCGCGCACATCAACGCCAATCATGGCGCTCAAAGTTGCCCAGGGCGTTTTTCCAGTAGTAGATAGTTCTTTGTCGTAGCCCTTTTCTTTGGCGATTTCCCAAATTTCATTGACCGTTAAAGGGCGTTTTTCAGCTTCAAGAACTTTGTAAGCGAGTTGAATAAATACACTAGCCATATTGTTTATCCTTTATTGGGAAGTGTTACTTCCCCTCCACAATCTTGACCTCATCCTCCGTCAACCCATACAACTCATACACCAACTGATCAATCTTGGACTCTAACTTGCTCGTATCCGCCTGCGGATTGACACTCTTCGCATCACACAATTTCGCTCTAAGATTCATTTGTGAAAATACCTAAGCTTTATTAACTTGATGGACAGTACAAGAACATGAAGACCTATTCCAATTGTTAATATTTCGACCACACAAAAGGCTATCCCTACAGAATCGTAATTTCTGAAAAAGGTAGCTACATCGCTTGTTGCGATTTGGTTATATATTTTATACGATATTTTTAGAGTGTCTGGCGTGAAAATTAGCGACACAATTAAAGCAAGAATTGCAAGCGGCAAAGAACGAGTCCATAAAACTCCACTGATCGCCTTATTAATCTTAACTCTATCCTCTTTGAACTTTGGGACCTGTTCGTCAAGCGCCTTTTGTATTTCTGGATACCATAAACTATACAGCATCCCTACTACAACCAAAATAAGGCTTGTTGCCGATAGAAGGTCGCCCATAATATTTCCTTTCTACTATTCTTGTTATTTATCTTTTGGAAGCGTGCCTTTCAGTTTCTTGTACGAAGATGGCTTTATTACAAATGTTGAGACACTTCCACGTTGTTTGGAAACCAAAGGTAAGTTTCCGTCTATTTTTGCAAGCATTTGATTGAGTTCGTCAACTAAATTTTGGCTGTTTATTACAACTGTATAATCGGCATCGGTCGATTCTTGAGTTGCAGATTCTATGATGTTTTTTAGCGACATCTCAATAGCAACTTTTAACTTGTATTGATATTTAGACAAGATGGATCGTATCAAGGATCTGCTCTCTGTGGCAGTTGTTTGAAACAGATTTGAAACTTTGTTTTCGTCTGGAATGAGGTTGTTGAATACTTCCTCAATCATCAAAAACAAACGATATTCAAGTATGTCTGAGCCACGCTTGAATACTTTTTGACCAATAATCATGTCTATATATTCCCGAGAAGCAGCAGTGGCATACAGCGTTATTATATTTGGCAAATCCTTTTGACTGCATTGCAATATGGCAGTGAGATTATTAACCTCTGGTGCCGAAAGGTTGATATTTACCTGAATGTTCATGTTTTCTCCTTTTAGAAATCCTAGTGAATACTGAATACAAATTACCTACCTTTAACAATATCTATCTCCTCAGCGGATAACCCATACAACTCATACACCAACTGATCAATCTCCCTCTCCAAAGCGGACGTATCCGCCTGCCGCAGGTCCCGCTGCCCTTGGCGGGGCGGATTGCCCCCCTTCGCCGCCAGTATCCGATCTACAGTTGAAACTATTTTTTTGCGAATATTCCCGTTTATCTTTGGAAATGGAATACCGTTTATCATATCCTTTGTGAAAGTAGTTCCTTGGTTATAACTAGAAGAAGAATACTTCTCTTTGATATAGTAAAAAATTAATGAGCTATTTATGACTGCAAGCAAAAATATCAACTCATCCTGATTATTATCTTTGTTTGTGATAACCAATGTTGTTTTTCCAGGTATGGTAGTGCCATCGTCGTCCAGAAAAGCATCCAGCAAGTTCAAGCCCTTCATAATTAATTTGGGGCGAAGAGTTTTATTGGAATATGAGTTATTGAAGTTCTTAAAAAACTCATCTCGCTTAATAACTGGGCATGTGTAGTCGTCACCTAAATAAACCATCGGGCGTAACGCCCATTTTGAAAAATACTTACCTATGGTGCCAGTATTAACCACCTTAAAAAACATAGCAGAGTTTAGCGTGTCGCCTTTATTTTCTCGGACGAAAGGCTTTAATTTATAGGCATCTGATGTAGCGCAAGCATTCTCGCATAAGAAGTTATCTGACAATCTAACTTCTGTGTCATCAATCTTTTGTATTAACTCCAACCCGCTGGAAAACAAGGCATCTAAAGTGTAGGGTGAATTTAATTCTTTCTTTTGAACTCTACCTTTCAAGACAATCTCGGTTTCATAAAGATAAACATCAATATATTCTTGTTTTACATTGCTAAACATAGATACGATAGCATCTACTTTTGCATCCTCAAAGACCGCTCTTCCTGCTTTTAATAATGCTGCGAAATTTGATATTTTGCTTATTCTCAAAGCATCACCAAAAGGCTTGGAAATCCATTTATCAGGAGTAATAAAAATTAGTGTTCCTTTAGAATTCAGAAGATTGAAACCCTTCTCAAAGAATGCAATGTAAATATCCCAATTACCTTTAGTAAGTTTATAGGTTTTTGCTATTGTTTTACGAAGCTCTAACAGTCCTTTCCCTACCATTCGTTCTGAGTCTATATATGGCGGATTAGCAATTACGATGTCAAACCCACCATTTTGTTGAAATACAACTGAAAACACTGTTTTGAAATCAAAGTTGATTTGATAGCCGAAAGCCTTCAAGGAATTCTTGTAGCGGCTATCAATCTTTTCGTTAATTTGTGTTTTGAGTTCGTTTTTTAGTTGCGAATTGGTTTCATTAAAATGCTTATGAATAAGAGACTCAATTTCCTTTTCAATTGAAGACCCCCAATTATCAGGGAAACCAACAAGTGAATTGCCACATACAATCTTGTAGTCCAAATTAGGCAAAGGCTTGATGTTCAATGGGTCTTCCTCATCCACGATCAACGAGAGCCATAGGCGCAGTTTGGCAATCTCCACCGCGCCCGCGTCAATATCCACGCCGTAGAGTGAGTTTTCAATACACTGACGCTTGAAGTCGTAGATAGTCTTCTTGGTCTTTGTCCATGTTCTCAACACGTCACGGGCGCGCACGATCTCGCTCATCATGCCCACGGGGAACGCGCCACTCCCCACCGCAGGGTCACAGACTTTGATGGCTGCCAGTTTGTTATCCACCATCACGGCATGTTCGCGTATTTCTTCCGAGATGATCGGCTTATACTTTTTGGATGGATTCGACTCGGCGCGGGCTTCATGTTCGCGCAGGTTTTCGCCCTGTTGGATGAGCGTGGCAAGGTCATCCTTGCTGACCGTATCTTCCAATTCCGTCGCCAGATAATTGATCAGACTTTGCTGGCACATGTAATGCACGATCTCGCGCGGAGTGTAATACACGCCGTATTGCTTATTGAACTTGCTTTCATCACCCTTCTTGCCAGTATTCAATGCTTTCTTGAACTCATCGTAATTATCAGGGCGGATGGCGTTGAACTTCTCGTATGCCTTGCCGAGCAGTTCGGGGTCAATTGCCACTTCTTTTTCAAACGGCTCGTCTTCATTCACCGTAAAGTTATACAGATCGAAGACATCCAGAATGCCTGTGCCTTCCGTCATTGCGAGGGTGCTTTGCGAAGCAATCTTCCTGCCATCATGAGACTGCTTCGTTCCTCGCAGTGACATGCCTTTATTAGAAAACAAATCATTCGATAAATTGATGACCGTCTTTTCCCAGTTGTAATTTCCCATCGGGTCGAACAGTCCGCCGTTCAGGAAGGGGATCTTGCACTTGAAACGCTTGTAATAATAATCTTCGTCACTGCGGTCCATGCGCAGGGCGTCATAAAACAAAGGCTCCAGCACATCGTTGAAGAAATCTTCGTAATCGCCATGCTTCTTCTCGAACAGTTCGCGCAAAAAGTTCTTCGAGCCTTCGCCCCACTTGCCGTCCTTCGGCACGCCAAACCAGCCCTTCTTTTGCAGGTAATACAAAAAGACGATCTGCCCCATCAGTTTCTTGGCAAGGTTTACTGTGTCAATGCCCTTGCTTTCAAAATCCGCTTTGGTCTTCGGATTCGCCTTCACCGCCTTATCCAGCGCGCTTTTTACGTCAATGAACAACCTGCGATATTCCCTGAAGAACTCATCCGTCACCTTCTCGATATTGAAGGCGCCCTCCAAATCTTCCAGAGTCGGATTATTTTCAATATCCTCCAGAATGGGCTGGAACTGTCTTTGGGCGGTATGACTCTTTTCATGATTCCCCACCAGGAATGACCAACGCTTCGCGGGAGTTAACTCATCTACGAGTTTTATCTTCCCCTCATCATCCGCATCCAACTTAACCTCAAGCTTGACCAGCGAAAAACGCCAATCCTCCCTTTTGGGTGATACAAAAGCCACCAGCGCCGCATCCTTGCGTGATCTTGAACCATAATTACCATTCAAATATCCCGCGATGAAATTTCTCTGCATCGAACGCGCCCGCTCAATCGAATTCTCTTTCTTCAAATAAACGATCAGGATATCAATCCGCTTCTCATCGCCGTCTTCGTACTTCCCGATCCGCTCATACTTGCTGACATAATCGCTGTAAGCATCAGGAATATATTGCCCTGTACGTGTGATAGGCGCATCCTCATATTCATTCAGCAGGTTTTTGACGAAAGGCACAAAGCGCGCCTTATCAAAAGCAGACTCGAAAGTTTCTCTGACCGTGTTGATAGAACTTATTTTGCTCATTTATTCTCCCGCCAAATACATGGATAAGATAACTTCACGTTTACCTGCCGCGCGTGGATTTTCTTCCACATAATGAGGTTGCAAAAGCCCCGCGGGGATATTAACTTGTAAAACAGCCAAGACCTTCATCTGGTTCAACATATCTGACTTCAATCCATCCACGGCTTTAAGAGCAGTCTTAATGGTCTGCTTTGGAAAGCCGCCTTCTTTCAACTGATCAGTCACTTTCCGCAAATATTCTTCCTGTTCCTCAGTCAATTGCCTTTTATCTTTGAAGACCGCCTGCAAAGTTCTCAGCATCTTAACCGTGCTATCTCTCCCTTTTTTCGTTTGCGGCTCAATGCCATCTTCTGTGGTGACAAGCACAAAAGCATTCTTGTTCTTGTCCATAAGATCAAAGAAGGTATCAGGTAATTTTTTCTTCCTCTCCTGCGCCTCACATTCCAAAGTCTCCGCGGCAGTCATGAAGTCTAATTCCTTCGCTCGTAGTTCATCGCCAGCCATAAAGAACTTCTGCACCTTCCCCTTGCGGAAATAGGTGACAAGAGATCCTGTGATTTCGGACGCGCTAATCCGTTTTCCAGACCTGCCCTTTTTCGGAAGTTTCTTAATCGCGTTGAACAAATCGGGGTCATTATCGCGAATATCCTTGATCAGTGTCAAATACTTCAACTCACTGACCTCGGTTTCATCTTCACCGATGATCGTCTTTTTGGAAATCAAGCGCTCAAATAATTCATGCGAACCGATCGGTTCTCCCTCAGTCAAGAGTGCCGCGTCTCCGCCAAGCAAAGACAGAAAGGCGTTAATTTTCACTTCCGCCGCTTCCCTCAACTTGATCTGGTCATTCGATTGTTTGGTGGGGAAAAAGGTGAATGTATAAATGGTGTCGAATTTCGTGTCCACGCGGTTGATACGTCCCACACGCTGCATCATGCGGGTGGGATTCCACGGAATATCGTAATTGATGACCACGTTCGAGCGGTGCAGATTTACACCTTCGGAAAGCACTTCTGTGGCAATCAAAATGCGATAATCGTTCCTTTGATTCTTTGCTTTTGCATCGAAATTCTTAATGACAATTTCGCGTACCCCTTCCCCTGAACTGCCTGTAAAACATAATGCCTGATCTTTGTATTTTTCGTTGACATTCTTGGCAAGGTACTCCGCTGTTTCCTTTGACTCTGTGAATAAGATGATCTTATTGCTTTTCAGAAAAGCGTTTTTAGAAAGCTGCTTCAATAGCTCAAGTAGTTTGGGGTCGCGTTCCACTTTTGCCCAAAGTTTTTGAACCTTCCTGAGAATAGCCAGGTCGCTTTCCAAGTAAGTAAGAAGTTCAGGCGTGAAATCACTGCTGTTATATCGGGCAGCCTTGCCTTCTTCGATGAGTTGGTCAATCGATTCGTCGTCGTCCTTATCGAGATATTCAAAAATTTTGGCGGCATGTTTCTTGCTGATATAAACATTGCCCTTCTCAAACTCTTTGATGAACAACTCATACGAATGAATGAACCTGCCCACCGAATTTCGGAAGGCAAAGAAACTGCTTTCCAATCTCTTGATCAGCAATATCTTCATGAACTTGCCCATGTTCTTCTGGGCTTGCTCTTCCAATTGATCCAGCTTTTTATTTAAATACAGCAGCGGGGTATAGCGCGCATATTTGAAACTTTCGGATGTGATTAACTCTATGGTTGCGGTAAACACCTTATCTTCTTCATCATTCAACTCATAAAGCAATGGAACAGGCGCAGCGACTTCGGGGAAGCGCAGTTTTTGTTGTTCGAGGTCTTTCTTGAAATATTTAATAATTTCAGTTCTGGTTCGGCGCACCATTAAATACTTTAATACTTTTTCACGTATCTCTCGTGAATTCTCTTTGACGACCCTTAGGTACTCTTCGTTATCTTCCTGACGATCCAGGTCTTTCAGGTTCTTTGCTAAACCATTGAAGAAATTATCTAAATCAGGCAGGTTGGGAATGGTACTTTTCTTTGAGTTCTGGAACAGTTTGATCTCACTCAAAATATCCCAGGGCGAATTATTGTAAGGTGTTGCTGTAACAAGAATGACCCGTTTTTCCCTGCATATTTCCGCCAGCATTTCATAAGTTCTATTGCCCTGATTCCTGAATCGGTGAGCTTCGTCAATAATGATGTTCTTATATTTCGCAGTTCCCTTTTCAAGGATATCCTCAAGTTTTCCAATGGATTCAAAATCTGCTGCAACTTTGAAATCAGAAAACGCATTCCGCCATGAGCCAGGATTATCCTCATCCAACAGCACTGGCGGCGCGATGACTAAGGTCCTCCCGTCTAACTGCCCAGCGAGTCTTGTTGCAATATAAGTCTTGCCCAAACCAACCACATCCGCTATAAAAACGCCGCCATATTCTTCAAGAATTTTCTTGGCGTTTAATACTGCCTCATCCTGGTATTCCAATTTCATATAATTTTCAGGAGTATAGCTTTCGATGATCTCGCCTGTTTGATTCAACTGATCATTGAAATATTCATACAAAAGTTTCAAATAAAGTTGATACGGCGTAATATCCTGATTGAGCCATGTGTTGGTTTCAATGGTCTCAATATATTTTTCGCTTATATCAACTGCACCAATCCATAGTTCATTGAACTTATCAAGGGCAAATTGGTAATCGTTTGGTCGCTCAAGTTCCACATTAAATTCGAGATTATCAGCCAGCCCTGCTTGAGTCAAGTTGCTTGAACCAGTAATAACGCGTCCTCTATCGCGGTCTCCCTCTCTAAAGGACATCACATACAGTTTCGCGTGAATTCTTTGCGATGGATAAACCTTGATCTCGAGTTTCCCGCTTTTGATCCATTCAATAAATTTGACAACGCCCCGCTCAACATTCTGGCTATCCTGGGATTCCTCGAGTTCCTTTGCAACCATTCCAACGTAAATTTCTTTTACTTCTTTTTGCGAAGGGTCGGCAAGCTCCAACTGTTTTTCTTCTTTTGCTGGGGTAAACAAATCAACGGTTTTTCTGTCCGTACTGATCCCCACAAGAATTCTGATTTTCTCTGTATTTTCCAGAGATTTATAAATTGCATAAAACCCACTCGTGTAAAAATAACCAACCAACGCGTCAAAAAAACGTGCGTCTTTAATCAAGACGTTGAATCTGTCTTTTAGGCTTTGTCCATTTTCGTTGGTGATGAAAGTGAGGTCTGTAGTCATATACCATCCAAGGTTGTTGACTGGGGAGCAATACCAAAGATTACTTAAAGAATGACCACGAAATATGTTGGTGAGTTGTTTTTGTTTTGTTTTTGATATAGATGTTATACATAACTAAATATAGATATGAGCAGTTAATCTAACTGTTTTCAATCCGAAACGAGTAGATTCTAACATAGTGGGGGTCGTGGAAACATTCATTGATATTGCGAATGAAGAAAAGAGACGCCAGACTTCTCGTGATGTGAAGCGGGCTTTGACCGCCCTGGTGCGCCAGGGATATGCTTCCGGTGGCTTTCCACCGCGTGGGTACAAAGCTGAACAGGTGATCATTGGCACTAAACGGGATGGGAGACCTCGCATTGTCAGCAAGTGGGTGCCCGATCCGAAGCTGTGGAAGTTGGTGCAATTGTCCTGGGAGATGCGCGCAGAAGGAAAATCCTATTCTGAGATCACCCGTGCGACTGGGGGGAAGATTTACAAATCCATAAATTGCTGGCCAACTTTTTTCAATAACAAGACTTATCTTGGAATTGGAAAATGCGGCGATCTTGAAGTTTCTGATCATCATGAAGCGGCGATCACACAAAAGAAGTGGGACGCAGTGCAGTCTTTGATAGAAGCCAGTCCATGGTATGGGAAGAAAGGACACCCCAATCATCCCAGGAGAATGGGAAATCCATCACTACTCTCGGGTATGGCTGTTTGCGCGCGCTGTGGGGCGGCCATCATTCATCACACTGGTCACAAGGATCATCAATGGCCGTATTATGTGTGTGGTGACAAAGACAGGAAAAAGGGGTTCAATGATTGCAAGGCGAGAAGAGTGGGGGCAAAAAAGGCGGATGAAGCAATCCTGGATACAGTTTTGAACCGTGTTCTGACCCCAACTTATTTCGAAGAATTAATGGCAGAGCTTCGCTCACGCATGGAAAATTCAGAAAGTTTGGAAGCTGAGATTTCAGAGAAACAAATAGCCTTGCGGGACATTGATCGGGGTATTCAAAATCTGCTTGATCTGGCGGAATCATTTGGGGCTGGGGCGGCTTTGGGGAGATTGAAACAACGAGAAGTTGAACGAGTTGGGGTCGTAGCAGAACTTAATCAATTGGAAGCCAAGAAAGATATCTCCAAGGTGGAAATATCTTCAGAAGCTTTGTCCTTGGCTTTAGACACTTGGCGGAATCAGGTCTTGGAAAGGTTGGAAAAAGGCGAAATTCCTGCCATGAAGATTGTACTCCGTCGTTTTGTTTCCAAAATTGAATTGGGGTACAAGCAAGCCCGAATCGAGTATACATATCCCCTGGACACTACAACACCCTTTGTAGTGTACTCAGGTGGGGGCACAAAAAAGAACTGCTCATGCAAGCAGTTCTTTTTATTATTCATACCCGCACTATCGCACGGTATTATTAACCAGCATCACTCCTTCCATGTTTACTACATGAATGGGGGTATACACCCGATTATCTATAATCAACACATTTAGATTGAACCACTCAAGGGAGATACTCCGATGAGTCCCATTGGTTATAGTATTATCTTTTACAATCAGGTTTATTTCCATGCCTTCCGGCTCTTCAGGGTCCCACGAAGCAATCCCGTCGTAGCATCCATCCACCATGTTGTTCAGGAGGCTGGTATTATGCCGCTGAGCTCCCCAGCCATCATAAGACTCTTCAGCAACGGCAATGCCTGTTGGCCTGCGTCCGTCACGAAGATAAATGCCGGTGCATAAAACTGTGTTTCCCTGCACTGTGGAGAAGGGAGAGTTGTCAATATATATATTGACTGAAAAATTATCCCTGACAATATTATCCTCTATGAGGGTGTTTACTCCTTGTGTTACTGCAATACCTTCACCGCAGTTCTCATAGACAGAATTTCTTCGAAAAATGATATCTTCCCCCCCAACCATAACTTTTAGCGCACTTCCCCAGGAACCAGAGTCGTTGCAATATACCCTGCCATTCTCTGTTACGCTGTGGTGAATGCTCGAATCCTCCACGATAACATGCTTGCCGCTGACCAATATTCCATGAGATATGGTTCCTTCTACTTCCACACTCGAAACGACGATATAGTCCCCGGATATAACCATACCGTTCAAAACGGCATTATGACCAACGATTGATATGTAATTTGGGGCCGTGCCTGATTTGGAAATTGTAAACGGTTCCGAATAATAACCTTCCAAAATATGGATAACATCCCCAGGCTGTGAAATGGAAACAACTTTATTGAATGTTTGACACGGCTCAGCGCGAGTACAGGCGTTTGAATCATTCCCAACAGGGGAAACATAAATTCCTGCGGCCCCCCAGAAAGTGCCTCCATTTGTGCCTAACGACGATTTTTGGACATTATCTGTCCCTATCAGGAAGTATGCGGCAGATGCCGAAATTAATATTAATATTAATATAATAAGAATCACAAACAGAATTTTGTTTTTCATAATCACTTCCCTGCAATTTTATCGGGACATATAGAGGGTTTAACGATTGAGCTCCCAGATCATGCGCAGTCCATCCAGTGTAAGCCAAGGGGCGATCACATCAATGACTTTCGTCTCTTTGGCGACCACTTCCGCCATTCCACCCGTTGCAATGACTTTCATATCGCTTCCCAATTCGGACCTGAATCTTGCCACCATGCCCTCGACCATGCTCACATACCCGAACAGCAACCCCGATTGCATGGCGTGGACCGTGTTGCGCCCAATGACGGAGGGTGGAACTTGCAAGTCAATGTGCGGCAATTTTGCGGCGCGCGTATACAAAGCTTCGGCGGCAAGATTAATTCCAGCAGTGATCGCTCCGCCAAGATATTCGCCTTCTTTTGTGATGGCATTGAATGTTGTGGCAGTCCCGAAATCCACCACGCAGGCGGGGCCGCCATAATACTTCATTACTGCGACGGCATCGCAGACACGGTCTGCGCCCACGGCGCGCGGGTCTTCATAGCGGATCTTGATCCCTGTTTTGATTCCCGCATCCACAACGAGCGGCTCTTGTTTGAGATATTCGCGGCAGGCTTGAATGACACGCCCCGTCAACGGCGGCACAACCGAGGCAAGCGAAATGCCTGTGATCTCATCCAGCGTTTTGCTTGCATTTTGCAGGAGTCCTAAAAACTGCAAGCCGTATTCGTCAGGCATGCGGTTATGATCAGTGGCAAGACGCCAGTGCGCGCCGAGATGATCGCCTTCGAATAAACCAAGTGTCAGGTTGGTATTGCCAATATCAATGGTGAGCAGCATGTCTTTATTTTACACCGTTCATGGAATGTTATGAAGAAACGTAAAACGGAGCAAGTCCGCGCAGGATGGTGAAGATGAACCAGAAGTTATTGGCCATCAATGCCAATACAATCATTGCCAGCGCGGATTCAAACCATTTTTTATCCGCAAATTCTGCCAGCGCAAGTGCGATGAAAAAGACCAGAGCATAGATCCAATATGGAGTGTAGAGGAAGAGTTCCGTGCCGTAGACCATGTGCATGAGAAAATTGAAGACCAGCGTTCCAAGCAGGGCAAGCATCATCGGCAGATGTCTGGATGAATGGATATTTTTTGCAAATGCGATGAACGAACCTGCAAGCAAAACCAGCCACAATGCCAATGGAATATTGCCAAATCCTCTGTATGAAGCCAGGCGGTGCGTGTGGACATCAAAAGTTTTGAGGTCAATGGTGGGGAACGGGTCTTTATTCGATATTGCCTCAATGGGACCAGGGCCCAGCGCGCCGTACAAGAACATCGTGCGGCTGACCACTTGAAATTTTTCAAGCATATTCGCTGCGGGAGATGCTGGCGTTGTTTTCACGAAATTGAACTCAAAGGCAAGGTCAGCGGGGACGAAGAAGAAAGTCTGTGCGTTGGGATATAAAACGCCGGTGATGGTAGTAAACATTACACCTGAGGCGATCACTAGCAGGCTATATTGCACCAGGCGGCGAAGCCCAAATTTGTTGAAGAACAAACCAATCATGCCCTGCACGATGTTGGTAATGGTAATGCCAAAAAGGAGCCATCCAGCAGGCACGAGAACGGAAAAGCGCTTTTCATCCGCCTGGATCAATAAGAAGAAAAAGATCAAGGCAGCAGCGCCAAAAATATAGTTCTCGGTGAGCGAGCCGAAGAGCAGATGCGATGCAGTGGAGCCCAGCAGAATCGCAAAAACGAACGCGTAGGTTTTTGATTCCGTTGCGCGTTTGACGAAGAGCCATGCCATGAAAACGCATAATCCGCTTGTCGCAGCGGCGACCAACATCCCAGCGAGATTCCAATGCTCGCCCATGAATCCTGCCACAAATCGAATGAGCGGACGCAGGGTGATCAGCACCAGGGGATGCACGGAGCGATTGATAACATCCCCCTCAGGGCTGGCGAGGATGGTCATCCACGGGCCTGCGTCAGATTCAAATAACACACTGTTGATACTTAATGCAGGTTGATTCAATGCCCGCGCAAGGATCAGATTGATTAGAAAGAACATCCCACCTGCATAAAGCCCAGGCAGGTTTTGCAGGATGAAACTCTGGAGTCCAGAAGTTTGCTTCTGGAAAGTGGAACAGCAAGCTGTTCCACTCCAGAAATCTAAAACGAAAAGTCCGCCAACTCCTGCTGCCAATGCAGTGATGATGAACAAGGCCATCCATTCCTGCGGGACGATTATATATTCCCAAACAAACATGGAGGGGAACTGTACACCTGCATAAATGACCGCAGACAAAAGCAAAGGTAAAGCAAAAGCAAGGATGACATTCAACAGCTTGCTTAAAAACCCGTCACGGAAGGAACGCGCGGCGCGGCGGATGAGGTAATATCCTGTCACACTGCCGATGGTGATAAAAACGGCAGTAAACATGACCATGCCGAAGGGAGTGCGAAGTACTTTGCTCAGGAATCCAACCGCGCCATAAGTAAAGTTCAGGCTCAACAGGAAACCGAGGAGATAATATAGGAAAGAATAACGCGCCGAAATTCGCTTTGTCCATTGCGAGATGGTTGGCAGTGTTTCAAACAGGAGAATGCCGATTGCCAGAGCAGGCACAACGGTTAGAAAGAAGCGGTCTGTGTTCGACGAGTAATCAGCATAGTTGAAGAAAGTCACCGCCAGGAAATAGCTGACGGCGAATCCAATCAACAAACTGACGACTGCGCGCAGGATTTTCATAAGGTTTATTTTCAGTTCTGGACTCCATCAGCAAGCTGCCCGACTCCAGAGGTTTGGATTTATTCTTTTACCGCCACAATGATTTCAGAGATCATATCGTAACGATGAAATTGCGGCATGATGTAAATCCCGCTTGCCCAGCCTTTGATGCCCTCAATCAATTCCACAGCAAGTTCCACACCGACCATTGCGCCGCGCTCCGTGTCGCCAGCAGACTCGATCTGCTTGCGCGCTTCTTCAGGAATGAAAATGCCTGGCACTTCGTTATGCAGGAAGTTCGCATGTTTCGCGCTGACCAATGGCAGGATACCCGCGAGGATCGGCTTGTTTAATTTTCCGTATTTGGCTTCGTAGGCTTTGATCAATTTAGGTCCATCATCGGCGCGATAAATGGGCTGTGTCAGGAAAAAGTCCGCGCCGGCTTTGATCTTGCGATGCAGATTTTTTACTTCCGTATCCATCTCCTGCGGGCAAAGGTTCAACGCTGCGCCGACAAAAAAGGTTGTGGGTTGACCGATGCTGGTGCCTGAATGATCCATACCCATATTGAATCCCTGCTTGATCAATTTGATCAATCCAGAAGGCACGAGGTCGTAATTATCCGTTGCTTCGGGATAATCCCCAATCGAAGTGGGGTCGCCCATGACGACAAAAACATTCCGCAAACCAATGGCATGCGCAGCCAGCAGATCACCTTGCACGCGCAGGAGGTTGCGCCCGCGGGTGGGGAAATGCAAAGTGGTTTCCACGCCGATTTGACGCTGGACCACATCACACACGGCCCAGGCGGACATTCTCATGCGCGCCATCGGGCTGTCTGCCACATTGATGATATCCGCGCCAGAATCGTACAACAAGGATGCGCCCTCAAGAAGTTTATGAGTTGAAAGTCCGCGCGGCGGATTCATCTCCACACAGATCAAAAATTTTCCATCGCTAAGTTTTTGGGCAAGCTGTGTCGGTTGTTCGGCTGGCTCGGCGGAATCCTCATCCGAAACTTCCAAGGTCTCCAAGACCTCGGAAGCTTGAACGGGAGCAGATTCCAATGCTTTCTTCATTGCCGCAATGTGCTGAGGTGTGGTTCCACAACAGCCGCCCACAATGTTCGCGCCTGCCGCACGGAAGGAAAGCGCATAATCGCCGAAATATTCCGCATCCGCAGGATACATGATTCGTCCACCGACCTGTTCGGGCCAGCCTGCGTTTGGCTTTACCCAAAATTTTCCATGAGGCACAGCCTGCCGCATTTGTTTTAAGATACGCAATAACTGCGAAGGCCCGCCAGAGCAGTTGACACCGATCACATCCGCGCCTGCCTCTGCAAGCCCGCGCGCAACTTTGGCAGGGGCATCGCCAAGCAAAGTACGGCCATCGCGCGTATAAGTCACAGAGGCCACAACCGGCAACTTACATGATTCCTTGGCCGCCTTGATGGCCTCCTGAATTTCATATAAGTCGCTCATCGTTTCGATGACGATTAAATCCGCGCCCGCCTCAGCTAAAGCGCGGACCTGCTCCGCAAACGCTTCACGCGCCTCCCCCAGCTTGACCCTGCCATACGGAGCGATCCTCACCCCGAGCGGACCAACATCCCCCGCAATCAGAACATCCTTGTAGGAAGCCGAAACCACGCGCCTTGCAAGCTCCACACCCGCGCGATTGATCTCAGCCATATCATCCTGCAAACCATGCTTGCTTAACTTGAAGCGGTTCGCGCTGAATGTGTTGGTGATGATCAACTGCGCGCCTGCTTCAATATACTCACGATGGATTTCAGCCACAGCAACGGGATTGGTCAGATTCAACTCATCAAAGCATTTATCAAAGCCAATACCGCGCGCATGCAGCATGGTGCCCATTGCGCCGTCAGCAAGCAGGGTCTTTTTGGAAATTGATTCGATCAGATTCATGTTAACTCTTTCAAGGTTTTTTTATCACAGCCAGCAAAGCATCGCCTCGCATAATTTTATGAACGATCTCTGCCTCCGGGTAGGCTGTTTTATCAAAATCGTAACGTGTTGATGCAATTACATACTCATACCGATCCGCCCGCTCCACTTCATGCCAGGAATAAATCTTCAAATCTTCTCTTGCAAAAAGTGCGAACAAATGCGAAGGACCTTCCACCCAGACAGCCGCGTTGGGCGAAGCCACCGAATTTACATATTCCGCCGCCTCGCGATACGAGATGACCCAATAATCGAGATCAAAGCGCTCCTGTGCACCATTCATGCCGCCGACGAAACGGTTGTAATAAATATATTCGTACGGATGCAAAGATACGATCCCCATCACGCCGGGGATCAAACACACAATCACCAGCGCAATCTGCCACTTTGTATTTTTTATCTTTTCAAACGCAACCCCAGCCATTAAGAAAATCGGCGGCAGAATAAATAAGACCTGCCTGAAGTTATCATACAAAGCCGTGCGCATGACGACAAATCCAATCAACGGGATCACAAACCACAGGAGCGCCAGCTCGACCAATCCGCGCTTCCCGTTCACCTGCACTGGCGTGCGGCGCAAGTGTCGCGCCCCGCTGACAATTGCCACTGTCCATCCGGCAAGGGACAAAGCCCAAACAGGCTCAGTCAACTGGATGGCGAACAGCACAGGCAAATAGAAATAAGGCAGACCGGTGGATTGATAATTAACGCCATTGAAGAGAACTGCTCCCTGCCAGGGATATAAAGACATTACCTTCAAGCTTTCAAAGAAATGCCCGACGGGATCCATCCACAGATAGGGCCAGGTAAGATACATTGCCATGATCGCGATCACGGCATAAATTGTAAGGGCAGGGACAGCCTGCCTGCCTCTGTTGCGTAATGCGTAATACGTAACGAGCAACCCTGCAAACGGACCTAAAATCCGCGTGGATGTTGTGAACCCGAGCAGAAGGGCGGCTGGAAGGATGATGAACAAAAGTCTAAACAAGTTGGGTTGAAGGCGATACCAGATGAAAATAAGAAAGAAAGAGGAAAGAAGAAAGAGGAATGCGCGCGCTTGGAGGAAGAGAAGAAAGTAGCGTTGGACGTATGTCTCTGCAGGAACTTCGTTTATATTCTTGGCGATGAGGCTGATAATGTTTGTCCCACCAGATTGTGCCGAGACGACAAGGCTGGTGATGTAATTGTGAAAAGCCTGAGTAAAGATAAACAACGAGAAAACAGAAACAAGCCAGAGGGTAGTGAGAAGCGCGAGAGTCCGCCTGGAGGAAGGCGTCAGGTCATTGGGTTGAATCGGCTTGAGCGGGTCAAAAAGTCTTAATCCAAAATAAAGGGAAAGAAGAAAGAGGGAAAGAAAGGGGGTATCTTTTGGATTAATGAAGGCGTGTCCCCACAAAAGCGGCTGGGTCATAAAAAGCAGGGTTGCGCCGATGGCGGGGATTTCACTCAGCCAGCGTTTGGCGAGCGCGTAAAAAGCCCAAACGCCAGCGATATAGGTAATGAAATAAATCAGGTGGCGAAGATCGGGAAAACTGAAAGAAAGAAACGTGCTGAGAAATTGCGTGACACGCTCCACCAGCATGATATAAAACGGACCGTAGTTTCCAAGATCATCCTGCGCGAGTGAAACGATGCCTTGTTGAGACCAGGTTGCATATGCGTTGATAGATTTGACCGCATATTTTTGAAGGGACTTATCGTCCCAGCTTTCACCGTACTGATCAAAGGTAAAAAAACCGACGAGCAAGCTTAACACAAAGATAATGAGA
Source organism: Anaerolineales bacterium (assembly GCA_030680795.1). GTDB lineage: Bacteria > Chloroflexota > Anaerolineae > Anaerolineales > Villigracilaceae > Villigracilis. The sequence continues at coordinate 116,075 of JAUXUL010000007.1, forward strand.
ATGGGGTAATTTTTTTTCATGTTGGAACGGTTTGCTTAGCCAGCCAGTTTTGCAAGCCAGTGATTGGCATTTGTGAAAAAACGCGATGGCTCATCTTTTTTAGCGGCAAACCACATCAAAGCCAGCACGATCATCGGCGCAATCAGGCGGCCATAAGACCAGGGGAAGAAATCAAACGAAGGCATGACGAATTCGAGGACATACGCAAAGCCAAACCAAATCCACATGGCTGGTGCTTCCATGCGCTTTAACATCAGCAAAAATGATAAAGTGACAAAAATGCCATGATGATCCCAAACGATGGGAGATGCCAAAGTCATCAAAACGAAAAGAGGCGGGAGGGCATTTAGCATTTTATTTTCACCGATTACAAATGATTGATTGCGTAGGTTCTTTAGCATGACAGTGATGGTTGCAAATAAAAGCGTGGCTTTGGCAGTGTAGATCATGATGCGCGTCCACAAAATATTTATACCGAAGAAGGGATTAAGGAAACGCAGGAATGAATCAAATGAAGTATCGTGGAAGTTCGTATCTGGGATGTGGGTCAAAATGGCGATGTTATTCAAATAATCATAGTAAGGCAAAATGCCGTTGATCGCAACTGGAATTGCTGCAATGACGAGGAAGCTAAGAGCCAACCATGCCAGCCAGCGCCAATTAAGTTCCAGCAGGAAAGCCAGAACAAGCACTGCTGGGGAGGTCTTCAAATGGATGGCAAGTGCCAGAGTCAGGGCGGAGAGGAGTGTGTTTTTGGGATATGTCAGAATGCTGAGGAAGACGAGATCCATCACCAGCAAATTGACTTGTACGAATCCCAAGGTGCGCTGGATAGGGGCGTTGATCAGAATGAATAAGACGGCAACGAGCACGGCGAAACGATTTGAAAACTTATATCGTTCGAGAACACCGATAAGTAAAACAAAAAATGCTCCAAGCGCGAACATGTTGACGGTCCACAAGATTGCCAAAACGCCCTGATCTCCAAGCGGGAGGATGAATTGCAACAATGTCGCCCAAAGAGGTAAATATAAATAGGTATCTGGCAAGGTTTGGTTATTCAGTAAAGCAGTCGCCGCTTCGATGTAGTAGGCATAATCTCCATAGCGGAATCGTTCGCGCAGGATGTTGAGATAAACGAACATAACAAGAAAGAACCCCGCAACCATGAAAACATTGCCCGCATTAATTTTTTCATTGACGAGCAGGTAAAGCAACGTGCCCAGCAATATCCAGGTCAGTGTTGTTGCCGCCAGGGTGACAACCAGGTTGGATAAAGGCCATTGCTGAATAAAAAGATCAAGGCCTGCCATGCCATTTCGAAGATAGATGGCAGCAAGGCTGGCGATGACCAGCAGCGTCAGTCCAATCCATATTTTGAGTGTAGTTTGCAGGGAACGTTTCATTGTGTGTTCCAGTTAATTTACTGGCAGTAAGTTTATCATAAGGGAATTACAGGCTTGGCGGCTTCTTCCGATGAAAGTTGCGTTAATGGCATTGAAACTCGTAACAATTCACGCGGATTGGATATCCTTATACCAGACCTGCGTTTCGGGTATTTTTTCAATCACCAGTCGATCATCTTTTACCTGTAATACGACGGTTTTTCGTCCACTCGGCATCTCGCTGAATACTCAGATGCTTGGGTTATAATCACACTGATCTGACCGTTATCCTCATCATAGAATTCGTTAAATTCCGTTTCCTGATTTCTTAAAAGGAAGAACCGATGTTATTAAAAGGCGACGTTACAATTCATGCACCACGAAAAAAAGTTTGGGATTTTCTCACAGACCCAAACCAGATAGGTCAGTGTGTTCCCGGGGTCGAGAAGATCGAAACCATCGAACCGTTGAAAAAATATCGCGGGGTTGTGTCTGTTGGGCTGGGTTCAGTGAAGGCTCGATTCAATGGTGACGTCGAGGTCCTGGAACTGGATCAACCCAATCGCGCAAAATTAAAAGCGCATGGCACGGCAACTGGCAGTGCGGCAGATGCGATCAGTGAAGTGAGTCTGAGTGATGCGCCGGATAATTCGACCCTCGTGCAATGGACGGCCGACATCAACGTCTCCGGACAATTGGCGAGTCTGGTCTCCCGCTTGATGGTGCCTGTCTCGCAAAAACTGGCTGGGGTGTTTTATGACGAAGTGCGCAAGAGGATCGAAAGAGAAGAATAAGTAGTTTTGAGCGAAGTTACCATGCGCGATATTTTATCTGACGTGGATCGTTGGCAAAAGGCTGGTGGGGCAATTGCGCTTGCAACTGTCATTCAAACATGGGGATCGTCGCCTCGCAGGGTGGGATCAAAAATGGCGTTAACGTTGGATGGCAAAATCACCGGCTCGGTCAGCGGTGGGTGCGTGGAGAACGCAGTCTTTGAAGCTGGAGTCGAATCTTTAAAAACGAAGCAGCCCCAGCTTTTGCATTTTGGGATAACCGATGAAACCGCCTGGCAGGCGGGACTTGCCTGTGGGGGCAGCATAGACATCTTTGTCAATCCGCTTGATATGGAATTTTATCAATCATTGCATTCAACCTTGACGAATGAATCGCAAGCAGTGCATGTTACGCTGATTCGCGGTCCAGGTGAAATTCTGGGGCGCGAGATGTTGATCCTGGAGGATGGAGATAACATCGGCTCGATTGGCAACGAATGGAAAGACGCGGTGTTAAAGATTGGCGAAGAAACCCTTGCCCAGGGAATCTCAGGCCGTGTGATGTTGAGCGAGTCCGTTGAAGTTTTTCTGGAAGCGATTTTGCCGCCACCGACTTTGATCATCGTTGGCGGGGTTCATATCGCTGTCTCATTAACTTCAATAGCGAAAACGCTTGGGTATCGCACGATCCTCGTTGATCCGCGCAAGGCCTGGGGAAACGCAGGGCGATTCCCTCATGTGGATCAACTCATTCAAGCCTGGCCAGAAGAGGCCTTTGGGCAGATTAAGATTAACCGCTCAACTGCCATAGCCATGCTTACCCACGATCCGAAATTGGATGACCCAGCCTTGAAGATCGCTTTATCCAGTTCGGCGTTTTATGTCGGCGCATTGGGAAGCAAGTCCACTCATGCAGCACGCCGCGCAAGATTATTGGATGACGGCCTGAGCGTGGCTCAACTGTCAGGCCTGCGCGCGCCCATCGGCCTGGACATCGGCGCGCAATTGCCTGAGGAGATCGCCCTCGCGATCATGGCAGAGGTGGTTGAGGCTCATCGAAAACAGAATCAGTTGTCGGCTGAGGGAGAAGCGCACGCAGTCTCCAATTATGAATGACTTATTTCACAAGGCTTATCCATGAAACCTGCTCCCTTTGAATATCACGCTCCCGATTCACTCGAACAGGTATTGGACTTAATCAGTCAACATGCAGACGAAGCCAAAATCCTAGCGGGCGGACAAAGCCTTGTGCCGGCGATGAATTTTCGCGTGGTTCAGCCGAGCGTAGTGATTGATTTGAATCGAGTGGCGGAGTTGAGTTATATCCGCGAAAATGGGAATGTGATTCGAATTGGATCAATGGCGCGCGAAAGACATTTGGAATTTGACCTTTCCATCGCAAAACGGATTCCGCTTATGACGGAGACGGTTCCGTTTATCGCGCACCCGCAAATCCGAAATCGGGCCACGATTGGCGGGAGCATTGTCCATGCCGACCCCGCCGCAGAGCTGCCTGTGTTGATGCTGGCGTTGAGCGCGCGCTTGAAAGCAAAAAAGGTTTCGGGCGAGCGCTGGATCGACGCGCAGGATTTTTTTGCCGGCATGTTTACCACCGCGCTTGAACCAGATGAAATATTGGCTGAGATTGAATTGCCATTCATGCCGCCGCGAACAGGCTGGTCTTTTATGGAGGTTGCGCCGCGCGCCGGCGATTATGCCTTGATGGGTGTCGCCGCGCTCGTGACTTTGGAAAAGAATGCAAAGTGCAAACAAGCGAAGCTGGTTTACTTGAACGCGGGTGACGGTCCTGTGGATGCAAAAGAAGCCGCGAAAATTTTGGAGGGCGAAAAGCTAAATGACAAGTTGATCGAATCTTCGGCAAGGTTGGCCAGTGAAAAGGAGATCAATCCCTTTGGAAATATTCACACTTCTCCCGATTTTCAGCGTCATCTGGCGAATGTTTTGACCAAGAAAGCCTTGAAGCAAGCAATCCACCGCGCGGAGGAAAACCTGCAATGACCCAAACACTTCCTGTGACGATCACAGTCAACGAAAAGGAATACAAGTGCGAAGTGGAGTCGCGCTTATTGCTCAGCGATTTCCTGCGCCACGAACTCGGTCTCACCGGCACGCACGTCGGCTGCGAACATGGCGCGTGCGGAGCCTGTACGATCTTATTCGACGGCGAGTCTGCGCGCTCGTGTTTGATGTTCGCTGTGCAAGCGGATGGGCATACACTCACAACTGTCGAGGGGTTGGCGCCCTCCCTTTCATCCTCCCCTGCCGGGGGGAAAGAGGGGGAGTTACATCCCCTGCAACAATCCTTTTGGGAAGCGCATGGTTTGCAATGCGGTTATTGCACGCCGGGAATATTGATGTCCATGATTCCATTTTTGCAGAAGAACCCAAATCCAACCGAAGATGAGATTCGTCACGCGCTTTCCGGCAATCTATGTCGTTGCACTGGCTATCAACATATTGTGGATGCGGTGAAACTTGCGGCGGAGAAGATGAAGTAAGTTATGAAACTGGATGCCGCACTTCCTCCTGTTGCATTAAAAGATGTCCCTGCGATTGCGAAAGCCGCCGAAGAGATCGGCTTCGCCGCGCTGTGGACTCAAGAGACCCAGCACGATCCTTTCCTGCCCTGTGCGTTGATCGCGGAGCATTCATCCGCCATGCAATTTGGCACGGCCATCGCAGTCTCTTTTGCGCGCTCACCTGCCAACCTGGCCTACACCGCCTGGGACTTGGCCGCGCAATCCGGGGGCAGGTTCATTCTTGGGCTTGGCACGCAGGTCAAGGCGCATATTGAGCGCAGGTTCGGCATGGCCTGGCCCGAATCTGTGACCGGAAAATTGCGCGAGCAGATCCAGGTCATGCGCGCGTTTTGGGATTGCTGGCAGAACGGCACGAAATTAAATTTTCGCGGCGAGTATTACAAAGCGACTTTAATGTCGCCGTTCTTTAATCCAGGTGCGATTGAACATCCAAATATTCCAATTTATATCGCAGGTGTGAACACGGGGCTGGCAAAACTGGCCGGCGAATTATGCGATGGATTCCATGCACACCCGTTCAATAGTCCGCGATATATGAGGGAGGTGATTTTGCCTGCCATTGAAGAAGGCTTGAAGAAAGAAGAAAGAAAGAGGGAAGATATCAGTGTGTCGGTAACAGCGTTTGTAGCGACATCTCCGGAAGAAGAATCTTTCGCGCGGATGCAGATCGCATTTTACGCATCCACACCGTCGTACAAAGCCGTGATGGACTTGCACGGCTGGGGCAAGATTGCTGAGAAATTATCGGGTATCGCCGCCAAAGGCGAGTGGGCTGAGATGCCCATGCTCATCACAGATGAGATGTTGCATGAGTTTTGTCTGGTGACCACGCAGGAAAAGCTGACAGATGATTTAAAGAAACGCTACGATGGAATTGCTGATCGGCTGACGTTGTACACACCATTTGTTCCGAACGAGAAGGATGAGTGGTGGCTAGGGTTGGCGAAGAGTTTCTAACAGGAAATGCCATGAAAAGAAAAGTCAAAGTTAAAACGGCTACAACTGTATACACATTTGCTTATCTTCGAGCCGCAGGCTGGCGCGCATTAGAAGAAGCAAAGAAAAACGAAAAAGGGAGATTTTATCAATGTATGATTTCCCAATTATTCTCCGCTTTTTGTTTAGAAGCTTATCTCAATCATATTGGCAAAGAAAAACTTCCTTATTGGGAAAAGATAGAAAGAAAGCTTGGCCCAAAAGAAAAACTTGAAATCATTTCTCATGAAATTGGACTTAAGATAAATTATGGAAAAAGACCATTTCAGGGTTTCGACGCAATATTCAAATTGAGAAATCTACTGGCTCATGGAAAAACAGAACATACTAATAAAGTAAACGATCAACTACTTGAAGAAGGTGAAGAACCTGCTATTTCACAAGCTAATTGGCAAAAGAACATAAACATTGAAACGGCAACTAAATTTTCAGAAGATTCCAAAGAAATACTTGAGATACTGAATTCAAAAGCAAGGTTTGATCCCAGTGTTTTACATGTCCAAGAAACAAATGATTGGTGGGTCTTACCTGCTGATATTGAATAAATCTATTATAGGAAATCATATGAACTTCACCGACTATCAAACCAAATCCCGCGCCATTCTTTTATGATATACTCCCAAAAGTACAACTTTCATGAAGGTATGACTTTAGGAGAATTATCATGACGAACTATGTTCGCATTCAGGAAAAAGGCCAAGTTACCATCCCAACAAAAATCCGCAAGAAACTAAATCTGCGGAAAGGGGATATGGTCATGTTTGTGGAAACAGAAGCGGGGGTGCTGATCAAACCTGCTGAAGTCCTTGTTTCGCAGGCATTGGATAAAATCGGCGAATCCCTTAGGGCAGATGGAATCACACCCGAAAAATGGAATAAACGAAGCCGCGACATTCGTAAACAACTGCTTGAAGATATGTATGGATTAAAAGTCGAATCATGACGCTTCGTATCTTTATTGATTCAAGCGTTTTGTTTTCAGCCGCAAATTCGGCAAAAGGACATTCGCGTGACCTTCTGCTCATGGGCGCAAGCGGGGAAATAAAAATCATCATCAGCAACTTTGTTCTTCAAGAAACCGTTCGTAACCTCTCTGGTTTAAAAAAACCGCTATTGGAAGAATTGGATCAAATTGTTCAAAACGCAAATATTGAACTTGTTGACGCGACAAAACAATCCGTTCTGGATGCGGCAAAATTGATCGTTTTGAAAGACGCACCGATTATCGCCGCCGCAAAAACAGCAAAAGTCAATATGCTTGTTTCGTTGGATAAAAAACATGTTTTAGGACGCGCAGATTTGGAAGTCTACATCAACGCATCCATTGTGACACCGCTTATTGCATATCAAACAATCAGGATACCCAAATGAACTTCACCGACTACCAAACCAAATCCCGTGCCACCGCAAAATATCCCGCCATCGGGCACGCCGTCATCTACCCCACCCTGGGACTGGTCAACGAAGCCGGCGAAGTGGCGGGCAAGATCAAAAAAGTCTTTCGTGATAATAGCGGCGAGATCGGCCCCGAAACCCGCGCAGCCCTCCAAGCCGAATTGGGCGACGTGCTCTGGTATCTCGCCCAAACCTGCACCGAATTGGGTATTTCCCTCGACGAAGTCGCAGAATCCAACATCGCTAAACTTTTGGATAGACAGGCGCGTGGTAAGATACAAGGTGATGGGGACAACCGATAAGATGTTAGGTGCGAGGTTTCAGGTGTCAGGGAAACCCAAAACCTGATACTTGAGACGTGAAACCTGACACTTTCTCTCGAACTCGTTAAGAAACTCTAACCTGTTTCCAACACCGAGTCGCCCCGCTTTTTGGTAGAATCCCCAGCAGGAATTTAGGAGATAAACTATGGCTGGTATGGAAAGATTTACTCAGCGAGCAAGGCGTGTTCTCAGCCTCGCACATCAAGAAGCCGAACGCGCTCGCCAAAACAATATTGGAACCGAACACTTGCTGCTTGGATTAATGGACGAAGAAGGCGGAGTTGCCGGCCGCGTCCTGCGCGACCTCGGCATGACCTCCGACCGCGTCGGCGAAGTCGTGCAGCGTGTTTCGGGAATCCCCGCCGGCTTTGATCCCAACAAAATCGAACTCGCCGCAGAAACCCAGCAAGTGCTCGAATTTGCCGTGGACGAAGCACGCCGCCTTGGACATCACTACATCGGCACCGAACATATTTTACTGGCGCTTGTGCGCGCTGAATCAACTGGGCTGGAAGTGCTGCGCAGACTCGGCGTCACCCCTGACCAGATCCGCCGCCAGACACGCCGCGTGCTGAATGAATCCGCATCGTCCTCACCGACGCCTGCCGGCCCCCAACCAGGCGGACGCGGCGCCTCGGCAGCCAACCCCAAAACCCCCCTCGTCGATCAACTCGCCTCCGACCTGACCAGCAAGGCCGAGGAAAAGAAACTTGACCCCGTCATTGGGCGTCAAATGGAAATCGAGCGCGTCATTCAAATCCTGGCGCGCCGCACAAAGAACAACCCCGCCCTGATCGGCGAACCCGGCGTCGGCAAGACCGCCATCGTCGAAGGACTCGCCCAGCGCATCGTCGAAGGCGATGTGCCTGCGCCGCTGATGAACAAGCGCGTGCTGCAACTGGACGTGGGCTCCCTCGTCGCTGGCACCATGTATCGCGGCCAGTTCGAGGAAAGACTCAAACGGATCATAGACGAGTTAAAACAATCAGGGTCGATCCTGTTCATTGACGAGGTGCATATGCTGGTCGGGGCGGGAGCCGCAGGTTCATCCGTAGATGCGGCCAACATCCTCAAGCCCGCTCTTTCGCGCGGCGAACTCCAGGTCATCGGCGCGACCACGATGGATGAATATCGCAAATATATTGAGTCTGATGCCGCGCTTGAGCGCCGCTTCCAACCCGTGCAAGTGGACGAACCCTCCGAGGAAGAGACCATTCAAATCCTCAAGGGCATTCGCGGCGCATACGAAGAACACCATCATTTGGTGATTTCCGATGAAGCGCTCGAAGCCGCCGCGCATTTATCCACGCGTTATGTCACCGAAAGATTTTTACCCGACAAAGCCATAGATTTGATTGACGAATCATCGTCACGCGTGCGCATGTACAAGAGTCCCGCCGCAAAACATGCCAAGGATCTATTTGGTCAATTAAGGCTGGCGCGCCAAAACCGCACCCTCGCATTGGAAGAGGGTAACAACGAAGACATCAAGGAATGGGAAGAGCGCGAAATGGATCTGGGCCAGCAAATTGAACGTTTGCGCACCGGCTGGGATCGTGCCAACAGCCCCGTTGTTTCCGCGGAAGATATTGCCGAAGTCGTTTCCATGTGGACGGGCGTGCCGCTGATGCAATTGGCAGAGGCCGAATCACAACGCCTGATCAAGATGGAAGATGAACTACGCAAGGGCATCGTCGGGCAGGAAGATGCGATCATTGCCATCTCCCGCGCAGTCCGACGCGCGCGCGCTGGCTTGAAAGACCCCAAACGCCCGATCGGTTCCTTCATGTTCCTCGGACCCACAGGCGTGGGCAAGACCGAGCTTACCAAGACTTTAGCCAAATTCATGTTCGGCAGTGAAGATGCCGCCGTGCAATTGGATATGTCCGAGTTCATGGAACGTCACACCGCCGCTCGTTTGGTGGGCGCACCTCCTGGATACGTCGGCTACGAAGATGCAGGTCAACTGACCGAAGCCCTGCGCCGCAGACCTTATTCGATTGTTGTCTTCGACGAGATCGAAAAGGCGCATCCTGAAGTCCACAATATGCTGCTGCAGATCATGGAAGAAGGTCACCTGAGCGATGCGAAGGGCCGCAAGGTGGATTTCCGCAACGCCATCATCGTCATGACCTCCAACATCGGCGCAGACATGATCAAGAATCAAACTTCGCTTGGTTTCGCAACGAAGCGTGATGAAGCCACCGAAGAACGCATCTCTTATGAAGACATGCGCAAGAAGTTGAACGAATCGCTTAAACGCGCCTTCCGCCCTGAGTTTATCAACCGTTTGGATTCTGTTGTCATCTTCCGCTCGCTCAACAGGGAAGATATTCAGAAGATCGTCTCGCTCGAACTGGCTAAGGTTTCAGAAAGACTCAAAGACCACAACCTTATACTCAATGCTTCAACTGACGCATTAGCCTCCATCGCTGAACTGGGCTACGATGCCGAGTTTGGCGCGCGTCCATTACGCCGCGTCATCCAGCAAAAAGTGGAAGACCCGCTTTCCGACAAATTGCTCTCCGGTGAATTTGTAAACGGCGACTCGATAGACGTGGTCGTCAACGACGACGGCGAAGTTGTCCTTGATAAAGCAATAGAAAAACAACCGGAACCAGCCATCTAGAAAGAGCAGCAATCCCTAAAGGTCTTTGCGAAGCCCCCGAAGGGGGAGCCCTTTAGGGATTATTTAACATGACCAAACAGGAACTTCTCAAGCAAGCCGATTACACCTTCCAGCGCGGCAACCGCGCACTGGCAAAAAAATATTTGTCAGAGTTTCTTTCCACCCACCCCAATGACGAAGCCGGATGGATGTTGATGGCGCGCATCGAGGCGGAAAAAGAACGTAAGATTCAATGCTACCAGCGCGTGCTCAAGATCAACGCCGATCACAACGAAGCCAGGATCGGACTCGCCCGCCTAAAATCGATCAGCCCGACATTGCCCAAGCCGGATCATATAAATGCCAATATCTGGCAAGCTCCTTCCAAACCATATAAGAATCCCCTGCGCGCAATCCTGGCGGTTGTAGTCGTGCTGTTTTTAATTGGCACAACCACACTTGTTGTGGCGCGAAAAAATCCCGAATCGAACGTTGCGAAAATGTTTGCGGTTGCAACGCCCACGCTCTATGGCGAACCATCCCTTGCAAACGATATTGCGCCGCAAACCCGTGCGCAAGTCAGCGCAACGTACCCGCAGTATGCGCCTCTCGTGGATGCGTTGATCAACATTGCCATCCAAAATTCTGAAAGCGGCATGGAAGGTGCACCGGAACGCCCGGGTGCCGAGATCGCCACATCAGATAAAACCGGCTTGGAAGCGAAAACAGCACTGGAAAATGCGCTGCCTCAACCTGGTTCATTATCATCAGCAACCATCACCGAGCAGCAAATCACCTCATGGCTTGCCATGGAAATGAAGAACAGTCCCGACCTGCCCTTAAGTGATGTTCAAATCTATCTGCGTGATGGCAAGATCCAGGTTTGGGGCATGGTAAACGGAAAAGAAAATTCTACCTCCGCGCTTATTGTTGGAATGCTAAATATTGACAATAATAAACAGCCTTATTTTGAAATAGAATCGCTCCAGATCGGGCAGCAAATAATCCCCGGCTTACTGCTCTCACAGGTGGAATCCTGGTTAAATCAACTGCTTGTGGAAGAGATCAACCTCCAAGTCCCTGGGCTTGAGCTGATGAACGTCAATGTGACGAATGGGCTGATTACAGTTTCAGGAATGAGATAAAGAACTTCAAAAGGATCGCCGCGAGGCGGTCTTTTTCTTTAAACTATAATCTCTTCTTAAGAATATTTCCCATCTACGCTGCATCTTATTCAGCAGATCCAGGTCATTGCGAGAGCGGTGTTTTCCTGCTCGAAGCAATTCTCCTCAACTGGAGCTTGCTTACCCATTTTGGTACTATGTCGCCGCAACAGACGCGGTTCGCAACAACAAAAAAGGAGTATTTATTATGAGCACAAATTACGAAACCGCCACACTGGCCGGGGGATGTTTTTGGTGCCTGGAAGCCGTTTTTGACGAAATGAAAGGCGTGGGCTCTGTTGACTCGGGTTATTCCAACGGACATGTCGCCAACCCATCCTATCGCGCTGTTTGCAACGATGACACGGGTCATGCCGAAGTCGTGCGCATCACATTTGACCCAAGCGTCATCTCCTTCCGTGACATTCTCAACGTCTTCTTCGCCATCCATGACCCCACTACCCTGAACCGCCAGGGCGCGGACACGGGCACACAATACCGTTCCGCCATTTTCTATCATGCACCTGAGCAAAAAGAAACCGCTGATACACTCATCAGCGAGTTGAATACCCAGAAGATATGGAATAGCCCCATCGTCACAGAAGTGACTGCTGTTGATAATTTCTCTATCGCCGAAGATTATCATCAGGAATATTTTGCGCGCAATCAAAACCAACCGTATTGTCAGGCTGTGGTCGCGCCAAAGGTTATAAAATTTAGAAAGCACTATCTTGAGTTGTTGAAGAAACAACCCGCATAGGCAACAGGTGACAGTCACTTTCAAAGTGACCGTCACCTAATTAACGGGAAAAATCTTTGTTATACTCTTAAAGACATGAACGAAACCAAATCCCCCACCCTTCGAGACGCTTCGCGTCAGGGCAGCGCCTTCAACATCCGTGATGTGCCGATCTACGGCGACGCCATCCTCGCGCCCATGGACGGCTACTCCGACTGGCCCTTCCGTTCGCTTTGCCGCGAGCTGGGCTCGGCCATGAGCTATACCGAATTTGTCAAAGTGGAAAAAATCCTCAGCCGCTCGAAGCAGCCCGCCAAGCGGATGTACTTCACCGAAGCCGAACGCCCCATCACATTTCAAATCTACGGCGATGACCCAGACCTCATTTTAAAGGCCGCGTTGAAAATCCAGGAACTCAACCCGGATATCATTGACCTCAATATGGGCTGCCCTGCCAAAACCATCGCGGATCGCGGCGCAGGCGTGGGTATGATGCCTTCTCCCGTCAAGATCGCTCGCACGTTCAAGAAACTCACATCCGCACTCAAAGTTCCAGTCACAGGCAAGATCCGCCTCGGTTGGGATAAAAACAAAAATTACAAACTCATCGCGCGCGTAGTGGAAGAGAACGGCGGCTCGCTCATTGCCATCCACGGACGCACAAAGGAACAACGTTACAGCGGCAACGCAGATTGGGATGCGATTGCTGAAGTGAAATCGCTTGTTAAAATCCCCGTCATCGGTAGCGGTGACGTGAAAACCGTCGCCGATATTGAACGCATGAAACAATACACCAACTGCAATGCGGTCATGATCGGGCGCGGCGCACTTGCCAACCCCTGGATATTTTCGCGCCTCGACCGTCAACAAGTCACAGCGGAACAAGTGCAGGAAACCGTTCGCAAGCATCTCGCGCGCAGTGTTGAATTCTACGGCGACGATGACGGCTCGCGCCTTTTCCGTAAATACGCGGTGCAATATCTGCTCATGCAAACCCTCACGCGTGAAACCCGCAAGGAAATTCTTAAGCCAATGCCGTCCGGTGAATTCCTTGAAATGCTTAATCAAGTCTACGCACTGACGGCATAACGTATAATCAAACCATGATCCTCGATCTCCCTCTCATTCTCGAAACACGGCGCAATCACGCGCTTGAACACGCCACCATTCATATCCTCAACCGCCAATTTCCTGGTCAACGGATGGCTGGGCATTCCAACCCAACTGGTTATTATTTGCTCGGCGATCTGCAAACACAGGATATTTGGATCGCTGCAACGGAAGCACACACGCGATTAAATTCCGGTGAAAGTGGACTTGCGATTCACCCCGGCTGCGGCACCAACCTTGCGACTTCCACGCTTCTTGCCGCGACCTTGGCCTGGTTACCGCTTCGAGGAAACAAATCCACACTGACGCGACTCCTGCTCCTCCCTTTGGCAGTCATCTTTGCCCTCCTCGGCGTTTTGCTCGCCCGTCCCCTCGGACCCATCCTGCAACAACACATCACGACTGAAGCAAAACTCGGCCGTTTGCAAATCGTGGACATCATCCCCGTCCGCAAAGGCATTCATCGTATCATTACAAAGTAGGGACACAGCGGCGCTGTGTCCCTACCGATAACTCAAATGCCCAACGTTATCTTCCTCCACGGCAACGACGAATTTGCCATCAACCGCAAGATCAAAGACTTTGAGGCAAATTTTAGCGACCCCACCACAGCGGATATGAACACGGCCCGTCTCGAAGCGCGCACAATGACAGAGAATGATCTGAACAATGCGGTCAATGCCATGCCTTTTCTAGCGCCAAAGAGACTGGTCATCCTTTCGAATCCATCCTCCAAATATATCAACCCAGCCTCACGCAAAAAATTTGGTGAATTCCTCAGCAATACACCCGATACAGCAAAATTTGTCATCCATGAATTGATCGAGCCGAAGGAAATTGAAAGACATTGGCTGGTGAAATGGGCGGGGAAAAATTCAAGCCTGATAAAAACTCAGGTATTCCTCTTACCCAAACAAAGGGACATGCCCGGCTGGATCATCAATGAAGCCAAGAATCAAGAGGGTAGGATTGAACCCGCCGCCGCCGCGAAACTTGCTGAAATGGTCGGCGTGGATACCCGACAGGCTGGGATGGAAATTGCAAAACTGCTGGCCTATGCCAATTGGGAGCGGCCAGTTCTTGTATCAGATGTGGAAGCGGTTTGTGTCTTCACATCCCAACAAAGCGTGTTTGACTTTGTGGATGCGTTATCCCAGGGCAATGGTAAAACCGCGCAAAAACTTTTGCACCGCCTGCTTGAAAATGAAGAGGCGTTTTCGTTGTGGGGCATGGTCGTCAGGCAATTCAGGTTATTAATTCAAGCGCGTGAAATTTTGGATGGGCGCGGTAATAAAGACGATGTGGCCAGGGCTTTGGGCGTGCATCCCTTTGTGGCAGAAAAAACAAGCGGGCAGGCGAATCGCTTTTCAATTGAAGCGCTTGAAAATATTTATCATCGCCTGCTGATCATTGATGAAAGAGTCAAAACGAGCCAGATCACTTTGGACCTGGCTCTCGATACTTTGATCGTTGAACTCGCGGGGCACTAGCCTTTAGAACAACGTTTCCTGTTTCACAGGTCCGCTCAAACCTTTCCACCCATACGTCTTAAAATCAATTCGACCGCGCGGGTTGAAAAGCACGCCCTCCTCTTTAAGCAGAAGACGCTGCCTGCGCGCGCCTGCGCCATCCCGCTCGCTGATCTCGCCCTTTGAGTTGATCACACGCTGCCACGGCACGTCATCGGGACAATGCGCCATCGCACCGCCTACCCATAGCGGACCAAACGCAATGTATTTTTCAATTTCCACGCCCTCGGGCGGCGGAAGTATTTTCGCAATCTGCCCATAGGAAGCAACTTTTCCGCGCGGAATCTGGCGGACGATTTCCCAGACTTGGGCGTAAAAGGCTTGCGGGTTTGGGGGAGATGTAAATTGAGGCATGATAATTTTCCTTGTAGCGAACAGACCTAAGCCCTGTGTGTTAGGGTCTTAACGAGGCGACAGGTAACGATAATACAATGACTGCCTGACATTGGCAATGAAATTCTGCGAGAGTTTATCGTCCATGAATTGCAAGGTGACAATTTCATCCGCAGTGAGTGCGCCGGGATGCTCATTCTCCGGCGCACCTGCCTGCTCAAGGTGTGTAGCGGGCGGAGGCGTGAGGCGTTGATCTTCATCTAAAATAAAATAATATTCGTAGGTTCTATAAACCGAACGGTTGATTTCGTAAAGCGGGGTCAATGCGCCAACGAGAAGAAAGACGACAAAAGCCATTCGATATAAACGCGACGATGAATTTTGAAAAATAACTTCAGCGCACATTATCATTAAAAAAAACAACGGCGCAATCGAGGCGCGCATAACGAAATCACCTCCGCTGCCGAGTTGGATGAAGGGAATGAGGATGAGCAGCAAGCCAGTGACCATCCAGCGCGGGTCGCGCCACAAGCGGGGAGCAAGAAAAAGCCAGAGAATTCCGCCTTCGAGTAAAAAGAAAATGAGGAGGTCTTTGATAGCAATTGATTGAAACCCACGCTCCTGGGCGGCGGTGTTGGATGAAAATAAAAGATAGGAAATGATGACGATGATTCCGCTGGCGAGGAGGAGGTCAAAGCGAAGATTTTTGAATGGATGTTTGAAATCCGTTTGTTTGATCCATTCGATGAGCAGGTAAGGCAATAATCCAATGGAAGCAAGCGGGGCAAAGAAAAAAGAGAGTGACCAGATGAATGCCAATTGTCCTCTGATGTCATTCTGAGCGACCTGTTCTTTTGGGAGCGAAGAATCCCTGCCGCCGGGCTGGAGACCCTTTGCGGAGTTTATCTTGAGCGAAGTCGAAAGGCTCAGGGAGATAAAAAATGAGACACACAACCAAGCAGGCGCAGCCTGATTAAAGACCCAAAATAATTGCGTGGTAAATGATGAATACTGCAAATTGTCCGACCAAATTTCGAGATGTTGAATGGGAGGAAAAAGCGTTGGATAATCCGGCGCGAGGATCAGCGTACCGAGCGCGTCCATGCCGCTGAAGAAGATGAGCAGAAGAGCAGTTTTGAGCAAAGTAGTATTGAGTTTAATGTTGAGATGCAGAGCAGTGAGAAATACGCCAAGCCAAGTCCACAAGAAGAGGATGAAGTTGGCGAATTTCCAACCGAACAGTTTGCCTGCGAATGCAGCCGGGAGCCAATAGCCCAGGTAGTAGATAAGCATTTTCAATGGTCCACGTTCGGCGGATGAATAAACGACAGGCCAGTCATAATTAATGAGATCACGCAAAACTGCGTTGCGCCAGTGATGGTCCCAGTTTTGGAAGGCGTATCCGCCAACACCGGAGAGGAAGACCCACAGACCAGTAAGTAGTAATAAGTAAAATGGGAATTGGGAATTGGGAATCGGGAATTGGTTGTCTGGGTTTTGTTTAAGCAGATTCCATAAAACCCAAAGGAAGATGGCGATCACGGGAATGGCAATGGATAATCGTAACCAGCCCATGAAAAAGATGATGACTGGGAGGGTTAGATAAAGGATTGTGATGCGGTGGATGAATTTCATGGTCTATGGTCTATCGCCGCTCGTAGATGATGTAATCGTCTTTTTGAATTGTGACGGAATAATATTCATTCAAGAATGCGCGCAGTTCGGGGAATCCGAGGGAGGTATCTTCGCCGGAGATCCAGGGCTTGTCTATGGCTGTGACTTCGACAATAAAACGCGGGGATGATTTTTGCAGTTCATCAATAAAATCCGCGCGCAGGTCTTGGATATACGGGTTTGAAACATGGTGATAGAAATAAAAGTCGAAGACATACGGCGTGGCGATGGGTGCGCGGGTTTCGAGCATGGCAAGCAATGTGCCGCCTGTCCAATCCAATGGTTGAACAGTGTCACCTGCTTCAAGGTTATTTTCGAGAAAACGCGCGATCTCATCCGCGCGGTCCGCAGAGGTGGCGATGGGTTGGTGATTTATCTGGCGAATAAATGCGGCGGAGGGGCGAACGTTAATGAAAACGACAAGAAAAAAGATGAACGTTCCGCTTGAAAGATGAAGGCTTGTCCTGAGCAAAGTCGAAGGGTTGAAGGTCGAGAGGCATAATGATGCTAAAAGTATGATGAAATAAATGAATGGGATGTAGTGATAGGGAAAGAACTGGCCTGATAACGCGGGGTAAATTGCATAGCACAACGCGAGACTTGCCAGCAGAAAGGTTTGCTTGTTTTGATGCAGATAAATACCGAGGATCGCTGGAATTAACCACAACCCGCTTCCGCCGAGACGCCAGGCCTGATCCAGCAAAAAGGACATTCGCCCCGCTGGAGGAGTGATCTCCATTTGACCGTTGATCTGAGCGTATAACGGCCAGTAGTTTGCGGCAATGTTCAGGAAGGGGGTCCATGCGTTGTTAATAGCAAGCCATGCAATCACAATTGCAATTGGGATCATAAATCCAATTGCAGCGGGGAGGATGCTTTTTACGGCAGCATTGAGCAGGGAAATGTTGAGGCGTTTGGAAATGTCAGTGATGTCAAAGAGCAGGAAGGGCAACAGTCCGAGCGCGGCGTGGGGTTTGATGACTGCCGCCAGGCCGAAGAGAATGCCGAGGCTGAGTCTATGTTTGTGAGTCAGAGAGTCACGCATCCCCGCCAAAAGGGATAATGCAATGAAGATCAGCAAAAGATATTCGCGTTGAAGCGAGATGGATGGACCGCCTTGAAGATATTTCAAGCCAAAGAGAATGCCCGCCGCCAATGCGGATGTTTTGCCAAAGCGCCGCATAACGCGATAGGTAATGAAGATCAGCGCGGCGAGCAGAAGAATATCGAGAATACGGATGCGGAAGGCATTGAAACTACTGAGGCTGCCCAGTAAATAATAGGCCATGTAACTTCCTGGCATTTGAAAGTCGAAGATGTCACGAAAGGGAATGCGGCCTTCTGCTTGCATAAGGAAGGCTTCGTAAAAGAGCGGAGCTTCGTCATGCGCGATGGGCCAGTGAAGAGAGAATACGGCTTGAGCAATGAGTAATGCGACAAGCAGAACGATAAGACCAATTGAAAGACGGCGCATTTTTAGCTGGTAAACTATTGAATGAACTCCCCGCCCGTGATTTGTTGTTCGATCAAAGTGCGGGCTGGCGTGAATTTACATGTGACCTCCACACGTTGAAAACACATGCCATCGCCCATTAATACTTTGCGGGCATAGTACACCTCGCCGCCTTCTTCATATTCCACGCTGGGGTCATTGTCCAAGTCCACGCGTCCATCAAGGGTCTCGCCGCAGCGCAGGCATTTGACTGTGAGTGTGTAATAGCGTTTTTCGGGTTTGGCGGAAGTTCCACCGAAGAGTTTTTGGAGGAGATTCATGGTTATCCTTTTGACCATGGACAGTAGACCGTGGACGATGGTTGCTTGTCCATGGTCTGTTACTCAAAATTTCCAATTCTTCAACACATCCATCGCCTTGTAATGCGTGAGATCCAATTGCAGCGGCGTAATGGACACATACCCTTGAGCCAGCGCGCCAAAATCTGTACCGTCTTCCACAATGCCTGTGGGCGCTTCGCCGCCGATCCAGTAATACGGCTTGCCGCGCGGATCAACACGTTCATCCAATGCGTCGCGATAGACACGCAGTCCCTGACGCGTGATCATAAATCCCTTGAGTTCAACCTCAATCAAATACGGCACATTGACGTTCAGCACCACGCCTACGGGCAAGCCATCCGCGATCACTTTTTCAGCCACGCGCCGTGCTATGGATGCCGCGCATGAATAATCCAACGCGCCTGCGTGACCTTCGGGCGAGTCGAGTGAAATTGCAATGCCTTTCACGCCTGCGATCACGGCTTCCATCGCAGCGGTGACAGTGCCCGAATAGGTGACGTCATGCCCGATATTTGCATTGGGGTTAATGCCTGACACAACCAGGTCAATCTGCTCTTCGATCAAACCAAGCAAAGGCAGTGCAACACAATCCGATGGCGCGCCGTCAGACATGAACGCGCTTGTTCCGTCAGCTAGAAATGTCTCCTTCACCCGCAATGGACGTTCCATCGTCTTCACATGCCCCGAAGCAGACCAGTTCTTATCGGGCGCAAAGACAGTCACTTTGCCAAGTTTGCGCATTTCCTGCGCGAGAGCGAGAAGTCCAGGCGCCTGCACGCCGTCATCGTTGGTAACTAGTATGTGCATGGGTTTATTTCCGATTTTTTGATTTACGATTGGTGATTGGAATTATAACGCTATATATCCCCACCTCTTCTATGCTCAAATAAAAACGTCCCGCGCATCTGCGAGACGTTCATTTACTTACACTGTTCTCAACACAACCCCATTTTGTGACGGGTCGTACAGCAGTAGACCCTCTTCTATTTGATTGGATGGAATTCCTGCTTTATTAATTCTTTCTATCACATCATCCAACGCTTTTTGATTTGGCAAGTCAATGGTGAAGTAACGCAGGCCAACCGCATCTGTTTGCGGAGGTGGTGCACCTTCGCCTTGCCAGGCGTTCAGTCCCAGGTGATGATGATATCCACCCGCGGAGATGAACGCAGCCTTGAATGTGGATGAATTTCCCATCACATCAAACCCGATCATGCCGTGATAAAAATCCACGGCCTCCAGCACGTTACGCACATGCAAATGGACGTGTCCCACGCGTGTTTCGAGTGGAAGCGGGTCATCCAATTTATCATCTTCTTTGAGATGGCTGAACAATGCTTCCACATCCAAAGGTTCGCGTCCACTGCTCAATGTGCCGTCGGTGCGGCGGGTGACAAAATCATTATTCTCAATGATGAACGTGCCATCTTCGGGAGATTCACAATACAGTTCGATTCCATTCCCTTCAGGGTCATCGAGATAGGTGGTCTTGGTCATGATGTGGTCAGTGGGGGAGTTGCGATATTTCAAGGCAAACAAACGCGCCACCGCACGCGCCAATTCACGGCGGTTCGGGAACAGGACAGCGAAGTGGTACAACCCAGTCACACCGCGATATTTTTTCAGGTCCGGTTCTTCGATCAGGCGCAGCAAGTCCGCGCCGCCCGCGCCAAGTCCCGCTTTGTTGTTCTCGCGCCAGTGGAGTTTGAATCCAAGCGTCTGCTGATAGAACAGGATCTGATTATCAAGATTGGCAACCGTTAAAGAGACACATCCCATTAAAGTGGCAGGGTGAATGGAGAACACTGTATTGTTTACGGTTTGGGTTTGTTTCATTTTTTCTCTTGTAGTTTTTGATTACTGTCTATTGGATGGACGACGTTACTGTGAGTTTAATTTCTTTTTAGAATCCCAATTCTTCCTTGACAATAATCATTGTGATACGGTTTGGGCGGAATTCCCGATTAACGATCAACACTTTGTTGACAGCAGTGCTGGCTTTATAGAGTTCCTGCATATGTTCCTGCTCAAGAGAAAGAACGTGCTCCTGGATGCGGCGCAAGCCTTCATTCAAATCTTTCACAATTTTCTGGGAACCGACCACCCAGATTACCTTGCCTGCACCAGAAGCATAGGGTCCAAGTTGACTGCCCGTGTTTGATGCAATCAAGACATGACCATCTTCAGTCACCGCATGAACACTGCCAGCGGCATAATCAGGCGCGCCTCCCAGTTTACGAATTTCACGCCCCTGAGTCTCGCGATTCATTGCAAACATCTTGGGACGCAGCGCATCAAAACGTCCCGATTGATCAATCTCATCTTTAATGCCCAGTTTTTCAAGCGTTACAGAAGCGCCGAGAAAGACTTCTGCTCCATCGGGAACCAATTCAAAGAACAGTCGTTTCGCCTCAGCGCCGTTTTCGGCAATCAATACCTGAATGCCATTAGCTTCGAGCGCTTTCGAAGTCCGCTCAACTGTTTCATCATTTGCCAGTCTGGCAAATTCCTCAATTGGAGTTGGTGTAATATTTCTACTTAAAGTGACCATACTAAAATTATCCTAGTATCTTTACAGCACTGCCCCAATTCGTGCCGAGCGCGCCTTGCATGGTAATGTGCAGGAGTTGCATTCCTTCGATCTGGCGGGCGCGACTTAATGGACCAGTGTCAATCGCACGCATGCCGCCATCTGTTACCAGTTGAGAAACCTTGTTCTTCGCGTCGGCATCGTCACCTGCAATAAAAACATCGAGCGGCTGACCAGCCACTTCGCCTGCAAGAAGTGTGCCTGCGAAAGTGGTATTGAAAGCCTTCACCACTTTCACACCGTATGCAATCGCCTTCGCCAAATCTTCCGCAGAGGATGAATCGGGGGCGGTGGCAAGACCATCGTATGTGGAGTTCAATGGGTTGGCAATATCAACGACGACCTTACCAGAAAGTTTCGCGCCGAGTTGTTTTGCGATCTCGATGTTTGTGCCATACCAAACAGCCAGCACAACCACATCCCCAAGCACTGCATCGCCAAGGCTTGCAGTGGAAATCGTCGCACCCTTTTTTGCTGATGCCTTCACATCTGCGGCTGTCTTTTCTGCCACTTCAGGATTCGCATCCACAAAAGTGACCGAGTGGCCGCCTGCTACTGCGCGGGTTCCGATCCCGCGCCCCATATTCCCAGATCCAATAATTGTTATGTTCATGATTTTCCTCGTAATATCCGTTTTTAGAATCCGATGCTGAAGGGCCAGGGCTGGGGGATCGCCAGAAGAACCAGCGTGTATCCTAGAAGGCCCATGTTCTTGGTGAACGCGACTGTCTCGTTCATCTTCATGGACTGGTCTTCAACAGCCCAGAAGCTGTGCATCATGAAGGTGACAGGCACCAGGAAGAGGGCGAGCGCCGTAACGGCAACAACAGGGTAAACGCCTGTTAAAATGCTTAAACTACCGATCAGCAACAGCACGCCTGTGCCGGGTACGGCAATATCCGCCAGAGGCACGCCCTTCATCTTGGCATACGGGATCATGAATTTGGCCTTGGTGAAGTGGTTGATCGCATTGTAGAACCAGTAAAGGCCAACTACGATGCGTCCGATGAGAAAAACGATTTCCATTTTATATCTCCTTTGGTTTTGACAAATATCTGTTGGTGTGGTAT
Organism: Anaerolineales bacterium; assembly: GCA_030680795.1. Taxonomy (GTDB): domain Bacteria; phylum Chloroflexota; class Anaerolineae; order Anaerolineales; family Villigracilaceae; genus Villigracilis. The sequence goes on from JAUXUL010000007.1 coordinate 138,118, forward strand.
CTTTTATACATCTGTTGCTTATTCAACAGATGTTGTTAATTTACCAATTCATACCTGCAACGTCAACCAACAAAGATTATTATTTGTTGACTAAGCAACACTGGAGACGATATGTTGCCTAACCCCGATGAAAAACTCGATCCCCGCGTCAAACGCACCCGCGGCCTGATTCTGGCATCCTTTGAGAGCCTCCTCGCTGAAAAAAACTTCAAGAATATCTCCGTTCAGGATGTGACTGACAAGGCGCAGATCAACCGCGCCACCTTTTACGCGCACTTTCAGGATAAATACGTTCTGCTCGAAACCTTCATTAGCAAGATGTTCATGCAGGATATAGAAAAACGCACGTTGAACGTGTGCAGTTACAGTTCCGATAATCTACGAAACCTGATCCTCGCTGTATGTGAATTCCTTGGACGACTGCATACAAGCTGCGCCCAGCCGCACCAGCAGTTCGAGTCGTTGGTGGAGTCAACCATCAAGAAGCAGGTCTTCGATTTGTTATCCTACTGGCTGAGAAAATCAAAAGTCCCCACCGACATCCCCGCAACCGTGGCAGCCTGGGCGATCTATGGATTGGCATCGCACTACAGCCATATGAAAAAACGCCCCATCCTCGATAAATTCGTGGACGAAGCGTTTCCGCTCGTGGCGGTCAATTTGGAGCAGTTTGCGTAAATCAGCCCTCCTCATTGTGAGGAGGGCTGGTGGTCGAGTCGAGTAGGCGGCGGTCGTCTGCCATATCAAGACCCAGCCCGACAAAGCAATTTCCGTTTTTGACATGAAATTGCTTCACCTGCTCGCCGTTTAAGGCTCGCAGGTTCGCAATGACAAAATAGTTTATGTTTTCTCTTCACTCACTACAAGACCATTATGAAATATCGTCACTTTGTGCTCTGCGCTGATGTAAGCATGAACCGATGTGCCGGGCTGAATTAATTGTGTATGCGGCTTGAAGGCATGGATCAATTTCCCGGAAGACAGGCGCAGGCGATACTGGTAATATGCGCCGCGGAAGAAACGCGCCAGCACGAGCGCATTAGGATGATTGCGCTGGTCAAAATCCACATCATCGGCGCGAATTGCAATTTCAACAGATGAATTGACGGGGATGTTCAATTTTTGGGGAATCAAACCAAGTTCCGTTTGAACTCCATCCTTTTGGGCAGTTCCCGGTAAAAAGTCACTGTCACCCATGAACTCCGCCACAAAGCGCGTCGCCGAGTCGTGGAAGATCTCTTCGGGCAATCCCACCTGCTCCAGATGCCCGTTTTGGAAGACGGCGAGTCGGTCACCCATGAAGAGCGCCTCCTCCTGGTCATGCGTGACGAAGACCGCCGTGGCGGACATTGCCTTCAAAATGCCGCGCACCTGCTCGCGGACCTCGTGACGCAAGTCCGCATCGAGACTGCTGAACGGCTCATCCATCAACACCAAAACAGGACGCGGCGCCAACGCCCGCGCCAATGCCACCCGCTGACGTTCGCCTCCGGATAACTGATGCGGGTAGCGCTCCCCAAAATTTTCCAACCCGACGAGTTTCAACATGCCGAGCGTGGTCTCGCGTGCAATCGCGGCGGGCTGACCCTTCAAACCGAATTTGACGTTCCCGGACACGGTCAAATGCGGGAAAAGCGCGTGATCCTGAAAGACCATGCCGATGCCGCGCTTTTCGGGCGGAGTGAAATGCCCGGGGCTGGCAACCAACTGTCCCTTAATGTGAAGCGAGCCGCTGTCCGGGCGTTCGAGTCCGGCGATCAATCTTAAGGTCGTTGTCTTACCGCATCCGCTGGGACCGACGAGCGCGAGGATCTCACCGCTGCGAAGCGTGAACGAAATATCATCCACTGCGGGAGTTCCAGCAGAGGTGAATCTTTTTGTGATGTTGCAAAGTTCTAATGCGTTCATCGAAAAATCTGTTCCCGGCGTAATAGAAAATATAAGGGTCCCGCAGAGGCGACCACCAGTAACAGGGCGGCGGGCGCGGCTTGGATGTAAAAGCCTTCGGACGCCCAAATCCACACGCGGACTGCGAGCGTATCGAACCCGGCGGGACGAAGCAATAATGTAGCAGGCAATTCTTTGAGGGAGGTTAAAAAGACCAGACCCGCGCCCGCCAACAGACCGGGCACGATCAGCGGCAAAATGACTTGAAAGATGGTTTGCAGGGATGTGCGCCCCAGCGTACGCGACACTTCTTCCATCGAAGGGGAAAGTTGATTCAGCGCCGACTCACTGGCGCGGATCGCCTGCGGCATGTGACGCAGCACATATGCCATAACGACGACCAGCGGCGTGGCATATAAAAACGGAAGATAACGATTGACCAGCAAGACCAGACTCAACGCGATCACCACGCCGGGGATGGCATAGCCGACCTGACAAAAACGCGAGATGGCTTGCGTGAGTTTGTTCGGGTAACGCACCGAAAGCAAAGCAATAGGCAATGAAAGCAGAACCGCGATCAACGCCGCCAGCGCGGAACTCCACAGGCTGTTCCATATGTAGTCGCCAAATCCCTGCGAGCCGGAGCGCATAATGGAAGCGAGTGTGGTGGGGTCGAGCAGGGCATCCACACTCCACACACTCAAGACGATGACAGGCACGAGCAGGCTGGCGAAGACGACAAACGCAACCAGCAAAAATGCAAAAGGTTTCCAACGTTTCAAATGATGAGGCGGCGCGGGTCGCCATTGACTGTCCATTTGGGTATAGCGCGCCTGTCCCTGCAAGCGGAGTTCGCCCCACAGGATGATGATCGCGATCACGATCAACACACCGCTCAGCACCGCCGCCGCGGAACGGTCATACCTGCCTGAGAGTTGCGCGAAGATCGCGGACGAAAATGTTTCGTAGCGAAGCAATGCAACCGTGCCATACTCCGCGAGAACATCCAATGCCACGAGCAATGCGCCCGCCGTGATGCCGGGGCGCAACGCGGGCAGTGTCACTTCCCAAAGTGTGCGCCAGTTGTTCCGCCCGAAGGTGCGCGAGGCTTCCTCTAACGAGGCGTTCAACGAGCGAAACGCCGCCGCACTCAACAAATACACATACGGGAACATGAACAAGGTCAGGATGAACGCTGCGCCAGCAAACCCCAGCGGGCTTGGCGTCGGCACGGGCTGACCGAACCACTCCGCCAGCAACTGCGGAATCACCCCTCCGCGCGGACGAAGCAGGGTGAGATGCACGATGCCTCCAATGTAGGGGGGAATTGCCAGCGGCATTGCCAGCATCCAGCGGAAGATACGGCGACCGGGCAGATCCGTCCGCTCGGTGAGGAAGGACATGCTCACGCCGACGAGGGTCGCGCCGCCGGTCACTGCCGCGGTCAACAGCAGGGTGTTTCCCAGCAATTTCCAGATACGGGTTTGCAGGAGGCGCATCCACACTTCCGTGCCGCCTGTGACCGCACGGAAGAAGATGTATCCGAGCGGGATCGCCACGAATAACGCCACCAGCCCCGCGGCGAATAAAAGCCGGGGGCTGATGTTGTAATGCCTGCGTAGTTGCGGGAGTGCCATGTTCTTCGTAATAACGTGTCCGCGAATTTACGCTAATCATTGAGAGCTATTTGCAAATTCGCGGAGATTAGCGGGTAGTTTTTTGTGCTTGCCCACCGGGGGAAGGGAGTCCCCTCTCCCTGCGGGACGCGAAGCGGCTAGAGTGAGGGAGTTTTTTACGGCAACCCAACCGCTTCCATCAAATTCAATGTGCCATTGAAATCGAGCGCGGCTTCCGCCACGTTCACATCCGCGAGACGGAAGTCATCCAGCGGTTGGACACCTTCCTTCAACGGCACACCAGCGACGAGCGGATATTCATAATTCAACTCCGCGAACAGTTTCTGACCTTCCGCCGAGAGCAAAAAATCCAAAAAGGCTTGCGCGGCGGGGACGTTCTTCGCGCCTTTGACGATTGCCGCAGAAGTGGCGTTGGTGATCAAACCGATCTGCCCTTCGCCCTGGTCGGGGATGACGATACCAACCGGACTTCCTTCAGCGAGTTGCAGGTAATAATAATAGTGATTGACCAGACCGATCTTGAACTCGCCCGCGCCCACCGCCTTGCGCACATCGGTATGACCGCCGAAGAAGGTCACGTCATTCGCCATCAAAGCGACAAGCCATTCCTGCGTATCCACGTCACCGAGCAGTTGACGCATCGCGGCGATCTGCGCCTGCATGCCGCCATTGGTGGAGCCTGCCGCAGCAATTTGGCCTTTCCATTTTGGGTCGGTCAGATCAAATATGGATGTGGGTGCTTCCCCCGCGCTGACAAGCTCTGTATTGTACATGATAACGCGCGCGCGCCGAGTGATCCCAACCCAGCTATCTTCAGGTCCGATAAACTCTGCCGGCAGTTCATCCGCCGCCGCAGGGCGATACGATTGAAAAATACCTTGCTGGTACATGTTTTGCACAGTGAAAATTTCTGTGGTGATGAACACGTCCGCTTGCGGGTTCGACTGCTCTTCGATCAACGCATTGGCAAGCGCACTGTTCTGCCCGGACTTGAGCAAAATTTTCACATCCGGATACCTGGCTTGAAATGCATCCAACACAGGCTGGATGAGTTGTTCGGAGCGGCCAGAATAAATAACGAGATCGCCAGCCACCACCTGTGAAGTTTCTGCGGGGGAAGTCGCTTCAGTCTCGACGGGGGAGGCTGGCCCTGTTACCGACGGCGCGCCGCAAGCCGACAACACAAGCGCGGCGATAAGCAGGGTAAAAGGTATAAGGTTTCGTACTGAGAGTTTCATCTTTTTCCTCTTTGCTTTGGGTTTTGATAAATTGTGCCTTTCAGGTCAAATTTATCGTGGCGTGAATTTTAGCATCTATCCCCTAGAATACTAGTGATATTTGTCATATTTTTATTATAAATTACAAAAAATACAGGCTGTTTTAAGATAACCCCCTCCGTTTTTTGTAGATTTAACTCATTTTACGAAGTAGGGGCAACCCTTCATGGTTTATCAGGCAGGCTGGCTCCCGCTGGGCGGGTCGCCCCTACGGTAACGACCTTTTGAAATTTAAAGCCGCTTCTTCATCCGATGGGTCAACGCCGTATGCCATGGCGAGATAATATGCCATGTAATCGCCGAAGAGGATCAGTGTCCACAAATGAGCGATGATGGATTCGCCGCGCGCGTCGATCACATCTGTGTTCAAGCCTTCGAGCATGAATGCCTGACGCATTAAGTCTGAGCGCAAACGGTTGCGTGGGTGGTCGCTCGGGGCGCGCATGAACAGGGTCATCGTGTGGGCATTGAGGGTTGGGCTCGGGTTGAGTGTGGCGGTCAATGTGTTGTGAGAGGCTTCAGGGATGACTTCAAAATTTGCGCCGGCTTTGGCGAGTTGATTGATCTGTGTCTTCCATCTTCTGGCAACGGGCGCAAGGTTTTCAGTGCCGACAAATGTGACCCAACGTCCCACCAATTGGCCTGCGTAACGCTTGGCAGGGTTCTTTGCGGCAATCACACCGGGGACAATATGCTGTTGTGACCTCTTCATCATGGCGATGGCTTCAGCTACATCCTTTGCAGGGTCGGGAATGAATCCCTGACGTGCGAACAACGCAAGCAATAATCCAAATGGAAAGGCAATGCCTGCATTGGCTTTGCCTTTGTGGTCAAACTTCCACACGAGAATATTTTTTTGGGATGCACGCCTGGTCAATTCTCCGCCTGTGGAGATGGCCAGCATACTGCAATCGTTTTTAAGCGCTGTTTCAAAGGCATCCAATGTCTCCTCGGTGTCCCCTGAATGTGAAACGCAAATGACCAGCGTTTGTTTGCCCCGCGCAAACGCAGGCAGGCCATAATTTCGATGGAATATTACCGGGAGGCGAATGCTAGAGGAAACAGAAGCAGTAACCAGCTCCGCTGAGAGCGCCGAGTCTCCCATCGCAGAGATGACGATGTTTTGGATATCCTTGTAATCCGGGAGCGGCTGAGTTTGTCCCAATTCCCAGGCCTGCCCCAATTGATCGGGCAGTCCGTCAATTTGGGCAAGCATGTTTTGGGCGTCAATTTTTTTGAAGAGATCGAGGTCGTCTAGGTTCATAAATTCCATGATTCTCTGAGCGACACTTGCACCGCACGCCAATGCAGGTGTAGCGAAGGGTCTCTTAGCTTGTCGTGAAGATTCTTTGCTACGCTCAGAATGACACTGCTTTTTTAACTCGCATTCTTGATGAATTTTGTTAAATCGTTCTTCATTGTTTTGAGCGAAGGCATGTGGACGTACATCATGTGACCCGCATCGTAATAGGACATGCTGATGTTCTTGCGCAGGGAGGCATCCAAGCCGAGGTGATCGAAGGTGTATTCGGTGGCGAAGTAGGGCGTGCCAAGATCGAAATAGCCGTTGGCGACAAAGACCTTGAGATATTTATTGAAGGTCATTGCCTGGCGCAAGGTTTCAGCGACGTTGACATATTGATTCTGGAAATAACTATACGACCAGTTCGTCCATACTTTTTCACTGAGGATCTCATAAGGCAGGTCTGTTTCAAATTTGAGTTCGGTGCGGATGTAATCATTGAACGCCGCAGTATACGGACCTGAGACCTGCGCGAACAGAGGATCATACTCATAGGTTTCGGTAACGCCGATGCGGTCGATGCCGGTGTAGCGGCTGTCCAAACGGCCGACGGTTTTTCCACGTTCGCGCAGGAGTTCCTTGAAATAATGGCGGTCAAGAATGCGCAGGTTGCTGCGCTGGATGAATTCCTGCGAGATGCCGGTGTACCGTGAAAGTTTTTCAACAATATTAGCGCGTTCTTCGGGCGTGAGGGAGGCGCCCTTCAGCAATGCGGACGCATATTCACCCATTGCAAATTCCTCGGCTTCTTTAAGCACGGTTTGCAAGGGCGCTTTGAAACTCAACTTACCGTGATACCAGGCAGTCGCCGCATAGGCGGGCAGGAAGAGGATGTAAGGCAGGTCGTTGTTGAGATTGAAATCAATGGTGGTGAAATCGAGCACGGCAGAGATGAGGATGAGTCCGTTGAGGATCATGCCGTGACGATCCTGCAAATAGCCAGAGAGTCCTGCCGAGCGTGTGGTACCGTAGGATTCACCTGCCAGGAATTTTGGCGACAGCCAGCGGTTGTAGCGGGTGGTATACAAACGGATAAAATCCCCAACGGAGGCAATATCCTTTGTGAAGGTATGCCATTCTTTTGATTTTTCACCTTCGACGGGGCGGCTGAAGCCTGTGCTCATCGGGTCAATGAAAACAAGGTCGGTTTGATCGAGGATGGAATATTGATTGTCGGTCAACTTGAATGGCGGCGGGGGCAGTTCGCCTTCATCGGTCAGCACAACACGGCGCGGACCGAGTACGCCCATATGCAGCCACACGGAGGAGGAACCTGGTCCGCCGTTGAACGAAAATGTGACCGGGCGTTTGGATTTGTCCTTCACGCCGTCTTTTGTGTAGGCAACGAAGAAAATCTGCGCGCGCGGCTTTTCAACTTCCGTCTCTTTGTCCTTATCGGTGATCTCTTCCTTGAGTACTATCGTCCCGGTGGTGACAGTGTACTTGATGATTTTGCCGCCGATCTTGACCGAGTGCTTGCTCCAGACAAGATTGTCCTTGGGAGGGGGTTTTTCTTCTTTCTTTTCGTCTTTCTTTTCTTCGGGTTTCTTTACATCTGCCATGCTAATCTCCTTATTTATTTTGATTGACCAACACGTAGACTTCTTTTTTATTCCAACCGCTTTGTTCTGCTAATTCAGCCGAAATTTCCTTTGCGGATTTATCTGATTTCAATTCCTTCTTAATCGCTTCCAGCAACTCTTCCTCGGTCCACCGTCCACGGTCTACAGTCTTTTGTCCTTCGATCACCAACGTAAACTCGCCGCGCGGTTCTTTGGACTTGAAATGTTCAATTGCGCCGCTGGCTGATCCGCGCCAGTATTCTTCGTACATCTTGGTCATTTCGCGGGCGACGCAGATGCGGCGGTCCCCTAAAACGGAGAGGATATCCTCAAGGGAATCCAGGATGCGATGAGGAGACTCTAAAAAGATTATGGTGTAGGTCAGGTTTGAAACCTGACCTACGTATTTGCGTCGTTCGCTTGATTTATGCGGGAGGTAGCCGAGATATAAGAATGAATCTGTGGGCAGGCCGGAGACGGTCAAGGCGGCGATGGGGGCGGAGGGACCTGGAACAGGCAGGACGTCGAAGTTGGAGGCGAGGGCGGCTTTGACCAATTCGTAGCCGGGGTCGTTAATGGCGGGAGTGCCTGCATCGGAGACCAATGCCACGTCACCTTGTAAAAGTTTTTCGAGAATGAAATCCAGCTTATTGAGTTTGTTGTGTTCGAAGTAACTGGTCAGCGGGGTTTTGATGCCGAAGTGTTTGAGCAGTGCGCCGGTATGTCGTGTATCTTCTGCGGCGATGAGAATGGCCTCGTGCAATATCCGCACCCCGCGTGGACTGATATCCTCCAAATTGCCAATCGGCGTTGCAACAAGATACAGTATGCCCATTTGGTTATTTTATCACCCCGTTTGAATAAAAGAAAAATCGGGCGTACCTCACGCCTGATTATTTATTCACAACCCTTTAAACTGATTTGCAGAACAGTACAACCTGCTTCCTGCGGCGGTACTGTCACGCAACATTGATTTGCAGAATCAAATGTTGCTTCTGATGAGCATTTGTCGAGATCTGCATCGGAAAGAACAGGCGGGGTACAAATCTTCACGTCCATGACAAGGAAATCGGGTCCTGTGCAGAGCAATAATTGTTTCCCGCCGCTTACGGTTTCAACTTTGCATGAGCCCTCAGGATTAAGGACTTCAAACACAGCACCTTCTGGAATGGAAATAAATGAATAAGGATCTTTTTTAATACATGTACTATTGGTTTCTTTTACATCAGGGACGGGGATGCTGACATCTGAGGAACAGAATGAGGCAAAGGCTGGCGAGGCAGCCTGACCGGCTGTTGGAACTGTGGTGAATGAAGAAGAATCTGCAGACTGGGCGAGATTGGGTTGATCAGGCGACAATAATTGATTCCGTACTATGAAAAACCCGATCACGGCAACAATCAGAACAATACCGACAACAACCAAACCCAATATGCTGCGGGATGAATGCGTGATCAAATTAGCCCAACTTGTCCCTATGACAGTATTCGTGCCCGCTGTCATATTACCCTCGTCTCCAAAAGCAAGCAGATTTAAGGCTTTCGCCAGATCTATGGTTGTGGAATAACGGTTGGATTTATCCTTCGCCATGGCAGTTTTTATGATTTCATCCACTGCGGGAGGCAGGCTGGGCACAAATTTCAGGATTTCCGGCACAGGTTCGGTGATGTGTTTTACGACCACGCCCATCGGCGTATCTGCGCTGTAAGGCTGCTGTCCGCTCAACATTTGATAAACGATCACACCCAGTCCGTAGACGTCACTGCGGCCGTCAATTTCACCGCCTTGTACCTGTTCAGGGCTCATGTAAGCTGGCGTACCGATCACACCGCTGCCGGTCAATCCGCCGCTTGCTTCTATCAATTTGGCAACGCCAAAATCTGATATAAAGGGGGCGCCATTGTCATCGAACAGGATGTTATCCGGTTTGAGATCGCGATGGACAATGCCTTTCTTATGGGAAAAAGCAAGCCCGCGTGCGATCTTTTCAATAATGCGCGCAGTATCCTGAATCGAGAACTTTTCCTTTTTGATCCAGTCGGAAAGCGAACCGCCTGTCATGTAGCGCATGACAAAATATGGCTGGCCATCTTGATCGCCCACATCATAGACCGGCACAATGGCTGGATGCTCCAAGCCTGCAACCATCTTGATCTCACGCTCAAAACGCGAACGAAACTGCGGGTCATGCAACATCTCGCGCGGCAGGACCTTGATTGCAACCTCGCGGTCAAAACTTGGGTCGAATGCGCGATAAACCGTAGCCATACCGCCGCGACCAAGCTCAGATTTGATAATGTAACGTCCGATTTTTTCAGGGATTGCCATGCGCGCAAGTATAAACCAGGTTAATGTGAGGGCGCAAGCAAAGGGAGCGCGGCCCATGGCTTTCTTAAAGCACAGTCTCCGATCAGGTTCGTCCGCAAATCTTCGCGAATTTGGGCGAAGATTCAAATGAATACCATGAAGAACATCCTGCAAATACGTGACATATATCAGGCTGATTCCAGGGGTTCTTCTGAATTTTTAATCAAAATCTGAGCAAACTCATATTGTCCTTTCGCCCAAAACATGGACAATATGGACAGGATAAATACAGACCATTTGAAAAGGTATCCATGCCCGAACAGAACCGCACAGGCAACAAATCACGCATCCCCAAAAATTCGCTTTTGTTTGAAAAGGTCATTCCTGCACTGCTGATTCTGATGGGGATCATCACGCTTGGATTAGTGTTGTTTGCCGCGGGCGTTTTGCTTGGGTTCGTGCGCTTCTAATTTCACAGGAGAAAAATAATCATGTCGATCAACCAGATCCTTCCCTTTATTTCAACTGCGCTCATGCTCGGTTTTACCGTATATGTATTCCAGCGTTTCTTCGTTCGCCGCAACCTCGCCTTTCTTTACTGGGGCATTGGGCTGACGATGTTCGGTGTGGGAAGTTTTGCCGAAGCGTACCTGGCTTTAGCATGGAACAAATGGGTATTCTTTGCCTGGTATCTTTTCGGCGCGGCCCTGAATGCCGCCTGGCTTGGGCACGGCACTTTAAACCTGCTTGTGAAAAAATCCTGGGTGCATGTTGCAACCATGGTGTTGATCGCCGGGAGTTTGTTCGCAACTTATCTTATGTTGCAGGCAATGCCAAAATTGGACACTGCTGTTTTTACGCTAGATAAACCAATCAGCGAGCAATATGGAACCAAGGCATTGGAAACCGGCCAGACAGCTCCTGCTGGCGCGCAGACCATAACCGCAACCTATCGCGGCGAAGAAGTGACAGCCGTTCGCGGCCTTTTACCGCTGGGCACTCCTGTGCGCCTGACGACCCCCTTCTTCAACATCTACGGTTTGTTTACACTCGTCGGCGGGGCAATATGGTCTGCCTATCTTTTCTGGCGCAAGCGTGTAATGCCAAATCGTGTGATTGCCAATATCTTGATTGCAGCTGGCGCGCTTTCGATTGGCTTTGCCAGCACATTAACCCGCCTGGGGTATGGTCAGTATCTATATTTGGGGGAATTGATCGCAGCGGTCCTGATGTTTGCAGGCTTCCGCTATGCTGCAAGACCGCAGCCAGATGAAGCGGCTGTTCAAGAAACAATTCCCGCATCTGCAAACTGAGTAATGCGAATAAAAAAACGAGCCATGAAAAATATGGCTCGTTTTTTTTATTTATAACGACTGGCATTTCCCAGCGACTCATAAGTTTGTAGCAAACTGATCAAAATACCGTCTGTGAAAGCGTGTATTTTCGAATACATCTGCGTTGCCTGTGAAGCCGGCACCTTTGCATCGCCATATACTTTGATGACTGATTCGATCAACGTATCGCGGAAGAACAAAAAGGCTTTGGCAGCATCCACATAACTAAGGTTATAGCGTCTTGCCCGCGAGGCATATTCATACCCAATCGCATAGGACTCCGAAGCCGCTTCTTCATCGTTTGCAGAAACATAATTCATCAGGCCGTGGAACAACGAACGCCCGCTCAGGCGATACTGCGCGCGCGCATCCTCATCCAATTTTTGATACCAGGACTCAGCCTGCAGACTCCCCTCCGAAATTTGCATGCGGACATTTCGGATGACTTCCTGCATCATATTCTCAGGCTCGATCCCGCGCGACTCTTGGCTTGATTCTGCCCAAAGGGAAATTTCGCTACGCTTATAGCGACGATGCCCGCCCTGCGTTTTATGCACAGGCAGGACACCTTTATCAGACCAACGCCTGACAGTGCTGGGATGCACACCCAACACTGCTGCCGCGTCACTTAAGGAAAGCCATTCGTCAGTCATATTTAGCCCTCTGGAGTCCGACGGCTTGCCGTCGGCGTGGAGCAAGCTCCACGACTCCAAAATTATTCCGCCGCCAATGCCACCTTGTCATCAAACGATGGTTCTTCCATTTTGTTCCTAAACGCCTGAACATCAATCCGCGTGAGCAGGATGGCGGCGATGAACAGCATCAAGGCTTCGATGCCAAAGACGATCAGATACCCGCTCAAGGCAGAGCCTGTGACCTGCGTTGCCACATCCGCCACGACCCCGGCGAGCAGCAAACCAGTCAGGCGGGACATGCCATTCGAGAAACCCCAGGCACCGATATATAAGCCGACTTTTCCAGCAACAGTCAGGTCAAACATCAAGGACAGGTTTGCAATTGTGGAAATACCTATGCCAAAGCCAAGCAGCATAATGCCAGTGTAGAAAACATTCAGGCTGTGCATCAAACCGCTTAGGATGATAAACAGGAAGCCAACGAGTGCGCCGAGGTTGCCAGTTTGGGCAACGGTCTTCTTTGGCACACGCCCCTCCAAGAAGCCTGCAACTACAAAAGCGATCAATGTGAAAACGCCGCTGATGGACACGATGCGGGTGGTGGCTTCAACAGACATACCAAAGGCTTGCGCGCCGAATGGTTCCAGAAGCACATCCTGCCCGAGGAGCGCGGCCAGCAATAAAAGCAAATAAACGAAGAATACTTTTGCAACAGGATTGGCTGTGATGGCAGAGATCATCTGTTTCACGGTGTACGACTCGGATTGCGGACTTAAGTTCGCAGACCTGGCGGATGGCTCAAGTTTGATGAGGCCGAGCAGACCAAGGGTCAGGGCTGAAGCGCCGACGACATTAAAGGCCTGCGAGAGAGTCTCTGGCGAGTAGGTTGTCAACATGCGGCTTAATCCGATCCCCGTCGCAATTAAACCGATCACCATCATGAAGAACATGGTCGCAATGGTTTTGCTGCGTTCTTTTTCTCCGGAAAGTTCGGAGGCCAGTGAGAGATAGCATACTGCCGAGAGGTTGAAGCCCATGCCCCAGGCGCCAAAGGCAAGCAAGCCTGCCAGGATGCCGAGCGCAAAGTTGTCCTGGATCAGGTATGCGACACGCGGGGAGATGACCAGACCCACTACACATAAAATGAGCCCTGTCAGAATGTATGGTGTGCGGCGATAACCGAGGATCGGGTGACGGTCTGAAAATGAGCCAATGGCGACTTGAATGGGCGAGATCAGATACGGGAGCACCGCGAGGATCGAGACGAGGGTCTTTGAGATTTCGAGGTCGAAGATCATCACACGGTTAAGCGTGCTGTTGATCGGGACGAGGGTCATCGCGACTGCGACATGAATGAGACCAAGTTGAAAACGTTTTAGGAACATGCTACCCTTTGGAAAATCTGACCTGTCTCACCTTTGTGATTACTTTCCATAACTTCTCCAGGAGACGTGCCAGATTTTTTTGAGTTGTTAAATAAGGCAAGGGCGTTTTGCACGCCCTCGCCTCTGATGGTGAAATTTTACTTTTAAGGGCTGAATGGTCAATGTAGATTTATGTAGAATTTTACTAGAGATTTATGAGCAGGCGGCAGGAATAATTTATTAGTAACCCCCTGCGCCCGTCAAAGAAATTTATAATTCAAGCATTTCATATTAGTTTGACAATAGTTGGCCCGTACACTAAGGCCTATCATTTTGAATTCAGACCCCTTTTGATAGTTTAAATCAATAAAAATTGACTCTCCTTCCCCCGACTGTTAGAATACTCACCATTGAAGTTGTTAATAACAGAAGATTCCCTGTTGTTGATTGGAGATCCCTATGAAACCATTAATTGTCGTTATATCAAACCGAGGACCCTTTGAATTCAAGAAAAAAGCAGATGGTCTCTTCGAAGCCCAGCGCGGGAGTGGAGGTTTGGTAACTGCATTGGGCGCGTTGGCTGAAAAGCACGATGTGCTCTGGGTGGCGGCCGCCATGAGTAAAGATGATCATCGCTGGCTGCAAGCGAGCGGCGATAAACCGCAAAATGTTGAAGGGATTTCCCTGCTATTGATGGAACCCTCCAAAAAGGCCTATCAGGGCTATTACAATGAGATCGCAAATCCGTTGCTCTGGTTTACTCAACATCAATTATGGGATACACCGCGCACCCCCAGTATCACACAAGAGACCTGGAATGCCTGGGAGAATGGATATGTCGAAATTAATCGCGCCTTCGCTCGCGTGGTGGCAGAGACGATAAAGGATGAAAAGCGCCCCGTGATCATTCTCCCGCAGGATTATCACCTGTATTTGCTGCCTTACTATCTGCGTGAAATATTGGGCGAGAATGTGCAAATTCAACCGTTTATTCATATTCCATGGCCGGGTCCGGATGCCTGGCGGATATTGCCCAATCGAATACGCAGGGCGATTTTGACCAGTTTGCTGCAAGCCGACCGGGTTGGTTTTCAAACCCAGAAAGACGCCTTTAACTTTGTTCAGACCTGTCGTTTTTATCTGGAGGATGCTCATTCGCGCGGCAGCCGGAATACTGTTTATTACAACGAACGTGTGGTTAAGGCGATTGCCTACCCAATTTCAATTGATACACAAATTCTACAAGCCCTGGTTGAAGAACCGCAGACAGACCTGCTCAAGTCTCAACTGTATAACTTTGTCGGTGATCGCAAACTGATTTTGCGGGTCGACCGTATTGAACCGAGCAAGAATATATTACGCGGCCTTGAAGCCTATCGCACGCTGCTTGAAAAACACCCCGAGCATCGCGGCAAGGTGCAAATGCTGGCATTGCTTGTTCCGTCCCGCATGGAGGTGGATGAATATCAGAATTATCTGCGGGATATTATGTCTGAAGCCGGGATGATCAATGCCAACTACAGCACCCCTTTCTGGGAATCGGTCCGGATCGTTGTAGGCGATAACTACCAGCGTGCGATTGCCGCCATGCAATTCTATGATGTGCTGCTGGTGAACCCGATAGCCGATGGTATGAACCTGGTTGCCAAGGAAGGTGTGCTTGTCAATCAAAAGGATGGCGTTCTGGTTCTTTCAGAAGATGCCGGGGCGTTTTACGAACTTGGCGAGCATGCGCTGACTGTGTCTCCCTTCGATACTTTTAGTACAGCTAACGCTATTCATGAGGCATTAACCATGCCGCCGGAGGAAAAACGCGCGCGCGCCGAAGCCCTGCGGCAAATTGTCATCAACGCAGATATCCGTGATTGGTTCTATCGTCAGGTGGAGGACGCGATGCGTGATTTTGACAGCCAGCCTAAAAAGGATTCAACCCCCGCAACTTCCTGAACAAGGAAATCTGCTTCCATTAAAACGGACTTGGGCGTGCCCTGCGCTTCGACGCCCAGCCCGTAACACAAACACTGCCCTGATTCTCGCAAACTGCGTGCAGCTCGTAATGCGCTTACATCGGTGGTGTCATCGCCAATAAAAACCGCGCCGTCCAATTGGTGGTTTTTAATTAATTCTTCAAAGGCTGTACCCTTGTCAATCTTGACTGGCGGACGAAATTCAAAAACCATTCGTCCTTGTGCCAAAGTTAGGCCATGCACTCTGGCAATGTCTTCCATGATGGGAGTCACTTCGGCCGCAATCTTTTCGGGCCTCTCTGTCTGGCGATAATGCACAGAGAGTGTGGCGCCTTTATCTTCAAAACGCATGCCCTTGAGCATATTTTTCTTGATTTCCACCCCTGCCTTCAAAAGCGCCTCGCGGTAGGACTGGACCTTGGCAGATACATGCACTTTCCCATCCATCCAGGTCTCCATCCCATGGTTGCCAATATAGACCAGGCCGGGCAAGCCTACTCTGTGAGCCACATCCTTCGCTGAGCGGCCGGAAATAACCGCCACCAGGGCGAGCTGGTTTTGCAGCAAGGCCAGGAGACGTAAATTTATTGGCGTGACACGGGCGGCATCTGGCTCATCCACGATGGGGCTGATGGTTCCATCCACATCGGTTACAAGACCAAAATGCGCTACATTCAGCGCGTGTGTAAGTTCGTTTTTTCTATTTTCCCAATTCATAGGTAAAGATCATCTCTTGGATTCAGCTCGTCAGCGCAACTGAATGGAAAACCAAGAATACCTCAAATGGATTCTATTATCAAGTTGAACACAGTATCGCCAACCGTTTCAGATGATCTTCGGAGTGATACCAATCCGCAATTTGAATGGAGTTAGGTCAACACGAAAACTCAAACTTGATCTTTCTCCTCCTGATTTTATTCTCTCTTCCTCTCTTGCACTCCTACCTTCAACTCTGCCTTCTACCCATCCGATCTAATATCTGAACTTTAACCCGTTTAAGTTGACACTTTACAACTTGATATGCTAAACTGAAAGTGCTTTCAGAAAAAATCATGCCGCCTCAAAAAAAAACGCCCACCATCTATGATGTAGCCAAACTATCTGGCGTTAGTATTTCGACGATCTCGCGCGTGTTGAATGCGCCAGATAAAGTAAATTCGAAAACGCACAAGCGCGTGATGGCTGCCATTGATCAACTTGGATTTGTTCCAAAGGCGGACGCGCGCGCCCGCGCATTGCAAAACACGGATCGCATCGGTGTCTTGACACCAATTTTCACGGCCCCCTCCTTTGTACAACGCCTCAGAGGAGTTGCTTCTGCTTTATCAAAAGCAAATTATGAATTGGTGATCTATCCGGTCGATTCAATGGATCACCTGCAAGGGTATATTTCTTCCATTCCACTAATGAGAAATATTGACGGTTTGATCATCATGTCCCTGTCCATTGGAGATCAGGATGCACAGCGCTTATCCAACCATGACATGGAAACAGTCTTGATCGAATATTCACATCCGCAATTGAACAGCATCCAAATTGACGATCTGCATGGAGGGCGGCTGGTTGCGGAGCATCTCCTCAACAAGGGACATAAAAAATTTGCATTTCTGGGTGATATTGAGCCGCCTGAAAGATTTGCGATCCATCCTGTCAAATCGCGCCTGACGGGATTTAAGCAGGCACTAGACGAAGCGGGTTTGTCATTGCCAAAAGCATATATCCGCTCAGCTCCCTATACCCAGAAAGAATCCAGGCAGGGCGCACAGGAATTGCTTTGTTTGCCAAAGCCGCCCACGGCAATATTTGCCGCATCGGATATTCAGGCATTGAGTGTCATGAAAGTGGCGCGCCAATTAAATATCAAAATCCCAGACGAATTGGCTATTGTCGGTTTTGACGATGTTGATGTGGCTGAGCACGTGGATCTGACAACCATCTGCCAGCACCTGGATGAATCAGGCAGGCTGGCGGTTGAAATCCTGCTTTCACGCATTGGCGAATCAGGCCGTCCGCTTCAACATATCAACCTGCCATTGAAATTAGTCGAGCGCATGACCACATAACCAACGCGTTCCCTGCCAACCTTTACCTCCCGCTTCCTGACAAATTAATATTAATAATTTTATTGACTTTCATAAGGGATATGCTATACTGCTTATGAAAGTGCTTTCATCAAAAGTTCTTTCAATTCGTCACATCTTTACCCAAATTACATTCATGTATTGAGGAGGTACGCGACAAAATTAACCAATCCCCCAGTTTTCCATCCTATATAAAGTCGTTTAAACCTTTTCCAAGGAGAGAAGAAATGAAAAAATTACCCTTACAAATATTTGCTTTAGTGCTCTTAGCTGCCATGCTGCTCACTGCTTGTGGTGGCACCGCTACCGAAGCGCCCCCTGCTACCGAAGCGCCCGCTGCTACTGAAGCGCCCGCTGCTACTGAGGCGCCCGGCGCTGATGACCTGTGCATGGGCGCAGTAGCTGGTGATGAGGTTAGCCTGCTCTATCAATGGTCCGGTCAGGAAGAAGAACGCCTTAACCAGATCCTTCAACCTCTTGTGGATGCATGTGGACTCGTACTCAAACCAGAATCCACACGCGACCAGGCCTTGCTTGATACACGCGTACAGGCTGGCACACCACCGGATATTGCTTTCTGGAACGTAACACAACTGACCCAGTATGAAGACAAGCTCTTCGCCATGGACGCTCTTGGCGCCAGCGCTGATGCTTATATCCCCGGCGCAATCGACTCAGGCGTGATCAATGGCAAGTGGCTGGGACTCCCAGTTAAATCCGATATCAAAACCATAATCTGGTACAGCCCGGTAAACTTTGCCGCCGCTGGATACACCGTCCCAACTACCTGGGAAGAATTGGATGCCCTCGTTGAAAAGATGGTTGCCGATGGAAACGTTCCGTGGTCCATGGGCATTGAATCTGGTGATGCGACTGGCTGGACCGGATCGGACTTCCTGCAGGACATTCTTCTTGTCCAACAAGGACCGGAATATGTCATGAACATCATCAATGGAACAGTCTCGTATGATGATGCAGGCGTTGTGCAAGCCTACGAAACCTATGGCAAATGGGCGACAGATCCAGTCTATGCAGTAGGCGGCGCGCAAGGCACCCTCTCAACCGGATTCCTGGATGCGATCCATAAACCGTTCAGCGATCCCGCGGAAGCCATGATGGTGAAGCAGTCCGGTTTCGCAGGTGGCGAAATTAAGGCTACCTATGCTGACCTGGAATTTGGCACAGACTACGATTTCTTCGTCGTACCTGGCGCTCGCGGATTACAGGGCGGCTCCGACTGGATGATGGCATTCAGCGATAGCGCTGCTGTGAACGCTTTGGTAGCCTATCTTTCATCGCCTGAAGGCGGTGCAAATTGGGCAAAGGCCAGCTTTGATCTTTCACCGAATAAAGGCGCGGCAGGAAATTACACCGACCCGTCCTTGATCAAGAAAGCGGAAGCCTTCTACAACTCACAAGGGTTCACGCCGGATATTGGCGACTCGATCCCTGGCGGCTTCGGCAGCGCCGAGTGGAAAGCCATCGTGGATTACCTCAACGGAGGTGACCTAGCAACCGCATTGGCAGGAGCCGCGGCAGTCCAAGCAGAAGCATTAAAGTAAGCGCAACAAGACCCATTTCTGGGGACGCCTCGGTGGAGGCGTCCCCAGTCTTGATTTCAAAACAGGAGGACCATATGGCTGCGCGTTCAGTACCTAACATTATGAAGCAGGGCAAGCTGGCGCCCTGGTTATATCTGCTACCCGCGCTTTTGGTCATGACTTTTTTTATCGTCTACCCAATGATCAACACGATCTCATTAAGTTTCAGCAACAAGGACGGAACCGCCTCAGCCGCCACTACCTGTGTGGAAGGCAAACCATGTTGGGGCATTTTTGAGAATTACCACTATGCGCTAACCGCGGAGCTTGATACCAGCTCCTTCTCCACCTTCTGGTCATCCTTCTGGGGCTCCTCGTATGGAAACACGCTCAAATGGATCGTCTTGATGGTCAGTGGATCTGTCGGCTTGGGCTTGACCTTTGCGGTGCTGGCAGACCGCGTTAAGTATGAAGCGTTTGCAAAGTCCATTATCTTTATGCCGATGGCCGTTTCCTTCGTTGGGGCAGGCATCATCTGGAAATTCGTCTACGACTACGGGACCAAGCAGATGCAGATTGGTTTGCTGAACGCCGTCATTACTTCATTGGGCGGACAACCCGTCGCCTTTTTATCCGTACCGCAACTCAACACGATTGCCTTGCTCGTTGTGGGCGTGTGGATCTGGACGGGTTTCTGCATGACTATTCTTTCTGCCTCCCTCAAAGCAGTGCCCGATGAAATCATCGAAGCAGCGCGTGTAGATGGCGCCCAAGAGTGGACTATCTTCTGGAAAATTATGATTCCGATCATTATGCCAACCATTACGGTTGTGATCACAATCATGGTTATCAATGTGCTCAAGTTGTTCGATATCGTCTATGTAATGACCGGAGGCAACTTTGGCACGAATGTGATCGCCAATCGCATGTACACTGAAATGTATAAAAACTTTAACGTGGGGCGCGGCACAGCGATTGCAGTTGTACTTGTTCTCGCAATCATCCCATTCATCTACTATAATATCAGGCGCTTTATCGCGCAGGAGGAGATGCGATGAACCGCGATCGCATTAACAAAATCCTCAACCAAATACCCACTCACTTCATTATTATTTTCATGATCCTGATCTGGGTGGTCCCTACACTCGGATTGCTTATCACCTCCCTGCGCCCGGTGCAGGCGGTCAACACCTCTGGCTGGTGGACGGTGCTTTCTCCTCCACGCGGCTCTGCGGAATACAATCAGTATTGTGCCTCCTGCCACGGAGTGGAGGGTATCGCTATAACAAACGCCGATCTCACTGATCCGGAATTGATCAGCCGTTTTCCGCGTTCCCTTCAACTATTGGCGACTTTGCGTGCGGATATAAACAGTCAACCCCATATGCAGGATACGCCTGTTCCCGAAGATCAAGCCGCTGCCGACATTGCCGTCCACCTTAAAAAAATTTCAGGAATTGACGAACAACCGCGTTTCACTTTCAGCAACTATATTGACGCTCTCGTCGGTTATCGGGGTACACGCTCATATCAAAAGGACTGTGCGGCTGGAACAGCTCCACTAGACATCCATTGCGATACCAGTGACCTGCTCAATCCGCGCGGGATGGGACGTGCTTTTGTAAACAGTTTACTTGTCACAATCCCTGCGACCTTCCTGCCGATCTTATTTGCGGCATTTGCAGGTTATGCTTTTGCCTGGCTCGATTTCAAGGGGCGCTTCCTGCTTTTTTCGATCCTGGTCGGCTTGCAAGTCGTGCCTCTTCAAATGACACTGGTCCCAATCTCTCGGCTTTACGCCCAATTAGGATTAAACGGAACCTTCCTCGGTGTGTGGCTGTTCCATACCGGCTTTGGAATGCCTTATGCGATTTACCTAATGCGGAATTTTCTCGGGTCGCTTCCGCGCGACTTGTTCGAATCAGCTTATTTGGACGGCGCATCTCATTGGACGGCTTTCTACCAACTGGTCATACCATTAGCCATGCCCGCCATTGCATCACTGGGCATCTTTCAATTCCTGTGGGTCTGGAATGATCTGCTGGTTGCGTTGGTATTCCTTGGCGGCACGACGCCGGTCATGACTTACCAGATCAGCAATATGGTCACTTCGTTGGGTGCCGGCTGGCAACTACTGACCGCATCGGCTTTTCTTTCGATGCTTTTGCCGATGATTGTATTCTTTGCCCTTCAGCGATATTTTGTCCGTGGAATGCTGGCAGGCGCGGTCAAAGGTTAATTGGACCTTATCTGAAAATAGTCGAAAACCGCCCCGCTGGCTAGTCCCCGACACTGGATTTCGCCCGAACAACTGCGAGAACGGCGGGACTTCAAGTTTTTCCAAATAATATCATTGAACACATCACTGTTGGAACTCCTGCAAAACAAAATTGATATTACGCATGTCCCTTTCAGCGACCGCGACTCACGCCTGCTGGTGTATCAACGTGCTGATAAATCCAGTTTGTACATAAAACTTGCGGAACGACTCATCAAGGTCGAACCCGGAATAGAAAGTTACCAGGGTCGCCCTCCGTTCATTGACGATCTGTGCTTTATTGATGAACACAAAAACATGCTGGACTTTAATACATACACATCTGCTGAGATGGTACGGTTTCAAAGTCGTGTGGGTGATTTCCGCCTTGTGTTTCAAGATTTGAACACTTTAGTGTTCGGTATTCCCGATCACACAATTGCGGGAATTCGTTTCCGCATACGTCCAACACATTGGCATAAAACAGATTCGGGCGGAGAATTTAGGCATGTGCGAAATGCTATTTACAGCATAAATAATGGCAGGGTGATCGCAAATCAAGCTCAAAGCGACGAAAACAGCCTCCTCGTGGAGTTTATCGTTCAGGCAGAATCCGATTGCTCTGCCGCCATTCATATTGGCGATGACAGCGCTCCAGCTCAAGTACCTTTTTCGGTCGCGTACACCAACGCGCAAGTCCGCTGGAAAAAATGGTTCGACAGCGTACCAGATGTTAATGAAACCTATCGCGAAAAGTACGCGTACGCTTGGTGGGTCATGGCAAATAACCTGATCAGCCCCATGGGGTATGTGACACGTGAAGCCATGATGCCAACCAAAGCCTTTTACGTTGGAGTATGGTTATGGGACAGCGCGCTTCATGCAATTGCTTATCGTCATATTGACCCCGAATTGGCGCGGGACCAAATCCGTGTCATGCTGGATCACCAATTATCTGATGGAATGTTGCCCGATGCCATTTTCGATGAAGGGATCGTGTCAGAAATACACCATCCCTTTCATGCGCGCGTAACCAAACCGCCTATTCTTGCATGGGCGGCATTGAAGATCCATGAAACCGATCCTAATCTTGATTTTTTAAAGGAAATCTACGCTCCGCTAAAACGCTGCAATGCCTGGTGGTTCAAGGCCAACGATGATGATGGGGATGGGATCGTGCAATATACGCATCCATACTCATCCGGGCTGGATGATAGTCCGCTTTGGGATCATGGCATGCCTGTTGAATCCCCTGATATTAACACCTATCTGATCATCCAAATGAACTCTCTCGCAATCATTGCAGAGGCACTTGGCAAGACGGATGAAGCGCATAGATGGCGAAAAAAAGCGAAGGTGCTTGGTAACCGCACGATCAAACATTTTTGGGATGAAAAGGCTGGCTTGTTTCAGGCCTTGCATAATGAGAAACCAATCCCGGTGATTACTCCTGTCAACCTTTATCCATTGTGGACAGGCCAACTGCCCGATAAAATCACAAAGCGCCTGCTCGCGCATTTGACCGACCCAGCCGAATTTTGGGGAAGATTCGGACTGCCGACCACGGCCTTCAACGGCCCAGCATACAACCCGGAAAAAATGTGGCGCGGACCTGTCTGGGCAAACATCAATTATTTTTTTGTAGAGGCTCTGCAAAAGATCGGCGAGCATCAACTTGCAACTGAATTGCGCGATAAGACCTTGCATTTAATCGCCAGCCAGCCGGGTATTCGAGAATACTATAATTCCCAAACGGGCGAGCCTCCCGCATCAGCCGCCCCGATCTTCGGATGGACCGCGGCGGTTTTTATTGAACTCTCACTTCAAGCGAATATGGAAGATCATTCAAGACCCATGTGACAAAATTAGCTTATTATGAATAACACCCTCTGGTACAAAGACGCCATTTTCTACGAAGTCTATGTTCGCGCCTTTTACGATAGCAACAGCGATGGGCATGGAGATATCAAAGGCTTAATTCAAAAACTCGACTATCTGCAGGAACTCGGGGTTACCTGTCTCTGGCTGCTGCCCATCTACCCCTCACCCTTAAAAGACGATGGGTATGATATTTCAAATCATTACGGAGTTCACCCAAACTATGGGACTCTGGATGATTTCAAGGAACTGCTCGACTCAGCTCATGAACGCGGCCTGCGCGTCGTCATGGACCTCGTCCTGAATCACACCTCGGACCAACATCCCTGGTTTCTGGCGGCGCGCGCCAATCCCAACTCTCTTTTCAGAAACTATTATGTTTGGAGCGAATCAAGTCTGAAATATCGCGACGCGCGCATCATATTTACGGACACAGAAGAGTCGAACTGGGCCTGGGACGAAGCCTCCAAACAATACTACTGGCATCGCTTCTATTCCTCACAACCTGACCTGAATTACGACAACCCTCTCGTTCAGGATGAAGTTCAAAAAATCATCAGTTTCTGGTTCGATCTGGGCGTGGATGGATTCCGCGCGGATGCAGTTCCCTATCTAATCGAACGCGAAGGTACAAGTAGTGAGAACCTGCCCGAAACCCATGCATTCCTAAGAAAAATACGCCGCTTCATCAATAAAAATTATCCGGGTCGAATTTTGATGGCGGAAGCCAATCAATGGCCCGAAGATGTCTTGCCCTACTTTGGCAAAGGAAATGACGAATTCCAGATGGGCTTTAATTTCCCGATCATGCCGCGCATCTTCATGTCCATTCGTAAAGCGGACCGCACCCAACTCGTATGGATTATGAGCCGCACCCCGTTTCTGCGCGAGAAAAATCAGTGGGTCATGTTCCTGCGCAACCATGATGAACTGACGCTCGAGATGGTCACGGAAGACGAACGCCAGTGGATGTGGGAACAATACGCGCCCGAACCGCGCATGCGCTTGAATCTTGGGATTCGCCGCCGCCTGGCCCCGCTGCTCGATAACGACCGCCGCCAGATAGAACTGGCGCACTCCTTGTTGTTCACCCTGCCCGGCTCGCCGATCATTTATTATGGAGATGAGATCGGTATGGGAGATAATATCTGGCTGCACGACCGCAACGGTGTCCGCACACCCATGCAATGGGACGCGGAATCAAATGCCGGCTTTTCTGAAGCGCCCGCCCAGTCCATCTACTCCCAAATCAATGACGACGAGGTTTATGGGCCGGCAAAGGTGAATGTGGAGAGCCAGCAAAAAGACCCAAACTCAATGTGGTACTCGATTCGTCATATGATATCAATCAGGAAAGGACATCACGCCTTTGGATGGGGCGACTTTGAATGGATCGATTGCAACAACGATCAAATTGCGGCATATCGTAGAACATACAATGGTGAAACCATTTTGGTCTTTCAAAATCTCGGCGGCCAAATTCAAAATATATCCTACAAACCAAAAAGACCAATGAAAATTCGCACCGACCTTTTGACACAATTGGAATTCGCATCCAGCAACGGAAGGGTTGATCTGCAACTGGAGCCTTACCAATATCTCTGGCTGAAATAATTTATCCAACATGCTGCCGGAGAACTCAAGCCTCGCAATGCGCAGCTTGTTATCGCCTACGGTCTATAGTCTTCACTGTCTGAACTCAATCCAACTTTCCTGTCACCATGGCCAGCTTCACTTCACCGATGGCCTTCGTGATCTTGATATCACGCGGACAGGCTTCGGTGCAGTTATATGCTGTATGACAGCGCACTGTACCATCTGTCTCGCTCAGGATTTGCAAACGTTGTGAAGCGCCTTCATCGCGGCTGTCGAAGATAAAGCGATGCGCGGTCACAATCGCAGCGGGACCGTAATAGTTGCCGTTCGCCCAATACGATGGGCAGGAGGTGGTGCAAGCCGCGCACAAAATACATTTTGTTGATTCGTCGAATCGCGCGCGGTCTTCGGGGCTTTGCAAACGCTCGCGTCCATCGGCAGGCAACGGGCTGTCGTTGATCAAATATGGGAGCATCTTCTTGTAGTTATCGAAGAACGGATCCATATCCACGATCAAATCTTTCTTAACCTTCAAGCCAAGCATAGGTTCAACGGTGATATTCGCTCCTACGTCGCGCACCAAAGTTTTGCACGCCAGATGATTACGCCCGTTAATGCGCATTGCGTCCGATCCGCATACGCCATGCGCGCACGAACGGCGGAATGCGAGCGAACCATCGGTTTTGCCTTTGATATGTTCAAGCACATCCAACACGCGGTCATTCTCGTCACCTTCCACTACATAAGTTTCGTAATGGCCGCGCGTATCTTTCTCGGGATCATATCGAAGGATTTTTACTGTTAATTCCATAAATGACTCCTCTATGTCATCGCGAGGGCGCACTTGTTCTTCGCCCGAAACAATCTCCCACACAACGAGGGGATTGCTTCGTCGGGAAGAACGCCCTTCTCGAATGACGGAAACTTGTTTTAATAAACTCGCGCCTTGGGTTGATGTTTGGTAATGACCACTGGCTTGTAATTAATTTCCAACTTGCCATTCTTGTTCCATACCAAAGTATGCTTGAGCCAGTTCTGATCATCGCGGTCGGGGAAATCTTCGCGTGAATGTCCGCCGCGACTCTCTTTGCGATTCAATGCGCTCAGCGCGACCACTTCAGCAATATCGAGCAGGTTGCCAAATTCCCACGCATTCAATAACTCTGTGTTGAAAATTTTTCCTGTGTCGCTCACGATCACATCTTTGAATCGTTCCTTCAACTCGCGCACTTTTTCCAAAGCCGACTGCATGTCTTTTTCATTTCGATAAATGCCGACGTCTGCGAACATGACCTTCTTCATCTCGCTGGACAAGTCGAACACGTTTTCTTTTCCCGATCCTTTTCGCAACGCATCAAATTCGGACCGTGAAGCTGATTCAGCGTTCTCTGGCAGTTTCTCAAACTCGGCAGTCTTCGCGTACTCGGCGGCGCGTAATCCTGCATGTTTGCCGAAGACGACGATGTCAAGCAATGAATTCGTGCCGAGACGATTTGCGCCATGCACAGACACACACGCACATTCGCCCGCCGCGAACAGACCAGGGAACGCAGTGCCTTTATCATCAACGATCACTTCGCCATATTTATTGGTGGGGATACCGCCCATCGCATAATGCGCCGTTGGCTGGATCGGCATCATTTGAGTCACAGGATCAACTCCCAGATATACGCGACAGAAATCCACAATGTCGGGAATCTTTTTCAGAACCGTGTCACCAGTTATCAGCAGGGGGGAACCGTCTGGGTTGGTACGTCCATCCACTACCGCAATTTTATTCACCGTTTCAGGACGAATATCCAAATAGACAAAGTTCTTGCCGCCAATGCCGCGACCTTCTTTAATTTCGGTATAAATTGCTCGACTGACAACATCACGCGAAGCGAGGTCTTTGACAGTGGGCGCATACTTGGGCATGAAACGCTCGCCTTCGCCATTGATCAACACTGCGCCTTCACCACGCGCGCCTTCGGTAATGAGAATACCCAATTTATGAATACCCGTCGGGTGGAATTGGAAAAATTCCATATCCTCAAGTGGAATACCGTGACGCAAAAGGATCGCGGGACCATCGCCCGTGTATGCATAGGCGTTTGATGTGACTTCAAAGATGCGCCCATATCCGCCTGTAGCAAAGATGACAGCTTTCGCGTGTATGGTATGCAACTCGCCCGTAGAAAGTTCAACCACCACAACGCCAGCGGCTTTGCCATTGACCATGATGAAATCAAGCGCTTGATATTCATCGAAGAAATTTACTTTGTTCTTCAAGCACTGTTGATACAGCGTTTGCAAAATCATGTGACCCGTGCGGTCTGCGGCGTGCGCGGCTCTTCTGACTGGTTTGCCAGTTTCATTGTTGGTGTGCCCGCCAAACGGTCGCTGGGAGATGCGTCCTTCGGGTGTGCGGTCAAATGGAAGCCCCATGTGTTCCAGTTCGAGCACCGCGTCAATGGCTTCATTGCACATGAATTCGATTGCGTCCTGATCGCCCAAATAATCCGATCCTTTGACCGTGTCGTACATGTGCCATTCGGGTTTGTCTTCTTCGTAGTTGCCCAGCGCGGCAGAGATACCACCCTGCGCCGCGCCCGTGTGTGAGCGCGTGGGATACATCTTGCTGATCACCGCGGTCTTCGCGAACTTGGATGCGTACAGACCCGCCAGGAGACCCGCGCCGCCGCCGCCGACAACGACCACGTCAAATTGATGAACTTTTGCCATGAATTACTCCTGAGTACAAATACATTGACCGTGGACGGTAGACCATTGACAATAAACCATTGTCTACGGTCTACCGTCCATCGTCAAATCTTTACGAAGTCCAAATAAGATACAGACCAATGCCGATCATGGACAGGATCATCACACCGCTAATGATGCGGACAATCTGACGACCCCTGGCAGTGGAGATGTAATCGTCGGCGATGACAACCAACCCATGCACACCATGCCCCACCGCAATGATGAGGAGCGCGCTGGCTGTTAATTTCCATAAAGGCGCTGCCCAGGGGGTGGTATCTGGCAGGGCAGTATTTTCCACATGTGTGACATTAGGTATGAACGCCCAGCGCATGACATCCGCAAAATTCATGTTGTTGCGCGCGCCCATCACCAACGCGCCGATCAGACCGAAGACGATCAACGCATACATCCCCAACGCGGAGAGACGTGTGAATGCCCACATGATGGTTTCAAAACTCAATAAGCCGCGTTTGGCAATGGAAAGATTTCGTGATTTCGCAGTCATGCTAACCTCCCAACGCCGTGCGGATAATGGCGAAAACCGAAAAGCCATAGACCGCGATGAACGCCACCCATTCAATCATAATGGCTTGACGATGATACAGGATCAACTTTGGAAACAAGTCAAGGATCGTAATCCGCAGTCCATTAATGGCGTGGAACAATATGCAGAAGAAGATAAATATTTGGAAAACCCAGTTCTCATAAATGTTGTTAACAAACCTTCCGCCACTCCCGCCAAGAAACGATGCAAGTAAATGTATCGAGATAAAGACCGCCATCCCCAACCCGCCGATGCGGTGAAGGATGTAAGTCAGAAACGGACCTTGTCCTTTGTATCGCAGAGCCGTCATCAGGCTTACATTTCTATTTAAGCCCATCCATGCCTCCTTGAAAAAATAAAACACTGCTGTTTTCTTCCACTGGAAGAAACCGCGTAATTCTAATCGAATTACTACATCATTGCGAAGAATGTAAACTACTCGGAGAGTTGCATTATGAAATTTTAGAAACTGCACTTGCAAAATAGAGATGGCGTTTAAATAAGTAAATGATGAGTGTGTTTGACCTAACAAAGAGGGAAGGCTACAATCTCCTCCTATTAAATTAGGAGAAAAAAAGAATGAAAAGAATTGCCATACTCGTTGTTGTTGTACTTGTCATGATTTTTGTAACTGCCTGCGGAGCTTCTGCCCCAGCCGCAACCCAGGCTCCTGTATCACAGCCGCCTTCTCAGCCCGTTGCCACCGAACCGGCTGCTCAGCCTATTGCCACCGAATCATCCACTGGAGCAAACAGCACCGAAGTGATGATCACACTGGATGACAACACCATCTCCGCTTCATTGACTACGTTCCAAGTCAGCGTGCCGTACACTTTTGTGATCACCAACGCAGGGACACGCGCTCATAACTTTAATATTTCCCAGCCAGTTTCCATAGCCGGCGGTCTTGACGCGGCTTTGCAAACCGCTTTGCTGGCGGTTCCAAAGAGCGAATTAAATTCCGGCGCAAAGGTCACTGTTCCATTTATATTTCCTGAGACTGCCAGTTCAACACAATTTGAGTTCTCCTGTCTTATCACAAGGCATTATGATGATGGGATGCAATTAGCTATTTCCGTCACAAAGTAAAATATTTTTGCCCCTCTCTTTTTCAAGAGAATTGAAAAAACCGCGCCCATGAGGACGCGGTTTACTGATTAATTAAAACTGATCACTTGCTCTTACACTGTCCTCGGCGGCGGAGCAAACTCTTCAATCGCCTTCACTACATCAGCCAAAGGCATTACCTTCGCAAGCAATGATTTCTTTTTTCCAAATCCAATGCTATCCAGAACCAATGCGCGTTTGAGCAGTTGGATGCCGAAGGCTGGGTCAACACCTTTGGGGCAGGCTTGTGAACACGCGCCCGCGAAGTGACATTGATACGGTCCGTGGAAAATATCAATCGCTTCGATGCGTTCCTTCATGCCGCAGTCACGGTTGTCGGCAGTGTATCGGTAGGCTTGAGCAAGCGCCTGAGGTCCAAGGAAGAGCGGATCTGTCGCAACGGTCGGACAAGCCGCGAGGCATAATCCGCATTTGATGCAATGAGTGAACTGGCTAAAGGCTTCGCGTTCCTCAGGAGTTTGCAGGAATTCACCGGTTGGGGAATCAATTTCGATTTGATCGGTATAAATAATGTAAGGTTTGATCGCCGCGTGCTTTTCGATCAATGGCGCGAGATCAGGCACAAGGTCTTTGACATTGTCATAATTTGGAAGCGGCGCGATCGAAACCACGTCCGTTCCCAAATGCAGAACCTGAGTTTGACAGGCAAGCTGTGGAAGTTCATTGATGAACATCCCGCACGAACCGCAGACTCCCATGCGGCAGGAGGAACGCCACGACAAGGTCGGTTCCTGCTCCGCCTTGAGCTGGTGCAGCGCCTCGAGCACGGTCATCCCGTCGTGGACATGCTGACGGTATTCGCTCCAATGGGGCGCGGAATCCGTATCAGGGTCAAAGCGGCGGACGCGGAAGGTGATCTCTCGCGGGGTGTTTGTCTTATCACTCATAAAGGCTATCCTCCGATCTTGAAACTAAACGTCCACCAGGTGACGTAAGCGCCGAGTGCGAAAATGAAAAGTCCTAGAAGAATAATGGATGTGTCCACGATCTTTCCGAGCCCCGGGGTAAGCGTCAACTCACGGAGTATTCCGCGCAATCCATACAAGCCGTGATACAACGCCGCAGCGAGCAATAAGATGTAAAGAACAAGTTGAGCCACACTGCGTCCGCGCTCGATCATTGTTTCAAAATTGCGCGCCTCTTCAATGCTCACGCCGTAGAAGACAGGCGCATAGTGCATGACAGCGAAGTGCGCCCCCAGCAATACCACAATGATTGGGATGACAAGCAGATGTACAGACCATAAACGTGTTTCTCGCATAATGATTCTCCTTTATTAACCGCGAAGACCGCAAAGAACGCTAAGAATATCTTTTAAGAACCTTTTCAATCTTTGTGGTTTAAATCTTTGTGTCCTTCATGTTTTAAAAGATTTTATGGGAAGAATAAACTCGAACCGCCAAGAATGATGATCAACCCCGCCAGCGCCATGATGATATAGGTCAGCGGGCGGTGGCGTTTGATGGAAGATGAATATGGATATACAGGTTCTCTGGGTTTACCAAGGAAGAATCCCAACTCGGTGAGCAGCAAGCGCACGCCGTTCATCGCATGGAAGACAGCCGCGGCGAAGAGTAAATATTCGATCACCCTGAAAAGCGGCGAAGCGAAAAGCGTCATTAATGCTGCCCAAGCTTCTTCGCCGCGCATGCGATTTGCAGTTTCAACGATGTGCAGGACCATGTAAGCGATCAAGCCCAGGCCAGAGAGACGATGTCCCAAATACAAATATCGTTCAAAGGTATAACGGCCTGCGTACACCCAGCCTTTCACGCCAAGTCTGTTGTTATAAGCAGTTGGTTTATTTGAGTTCATAATTATTCCTCATCACGTCATTGCGAGTCTTCGAGAAGCAATCTCCAACTTGATGAGGAGTTTGCTTCAGGCTGTCGCCCTCGCAATGACGACTTAATACTTCCTCTCCACAGGTTTCCACATGGAGATATCAACAGGGATGTAATCCAGCTTCGGACCTTCGTTTGTAAAGTTTGCCATCGTGTGCTTTAACCAATTGACATCATCGCGAGTTTGATAATCGCGGCGGGCATGTCCGCCGCGCGACTCGGTGCGAGCCAAGCCGCCGAGCGTTGCCACTTCAGCCACGTCAAGCATGTATCCGGTTTCAATTGCGCGCACCAGATCTGTGTTGTAACGCAGGCTCTTATCTTTAAGATGAATGCGCTTGTAGCGCTCCTTCAATTCGCGGATCTTGTTCAAGCCGGCCTGCATCTCCTCGCCCGTGCGGAAGACGCCCATTATTTTATCCAAAGTGCGGCGCAACTCAGCGCGGATTTGGTAATGGTCTTCGCTTCCCTTGGACTCAAACAACGCTTCAATTCTGGACCATTCAGCCTGCGCGGCCTCCACAGGCGACTCTGCCTCTGACGCATTCGCGCAGTAACGTGCCGCCTCCACGCCAGTGACTCGTCCCCATACGAGACACTCAGCAGTTGAGTTTGAGCCGAGTCGATTTGCTCCATGCAAAGATACACAAGACACTTCACCCGCCGCCCAAACATTTTCGATCGGAGTATGTCCCTTAATATCCGTATGCACGCCGCCCATGGAATAATGCGCGACAGCGCGGACCGGGATCGGCTTTTCGATTGGGTCAAGCCCAATATGTTTAATGGTCACTTCGCGGATGAGCGGAAGGCGTTCAAGAATTTTTTCCCTACCGAGGTGACGTAAATCCAAATGCATGTAGTCCAGACCATCGGGTCCAGGAAAGCCGCGACCTGCTTCGATCTCAGTCATCTCGGAACGGGAGACCATGTCGCGCGGCGCAAGTTCCATTGCTTTGGCGGCATACTTTTCCATGAAGCGTTCGCCCTTGTTGTTGAGCAAGTATCCGCCCTCCCCGCGGCAAGCCTCTGTCATAAGAATGCCGCTGGGAATTAATCCGGTTGGGTGAAACTGGACGAACTCCATATCCTTGAGCGCAAGTCCCGCGCGATATGCCATCGCGAGCCCGTCACCTGTCACAGTTTCGGAATAAGTGGTAAAACCAAAAATTTGACCTGCGCCGCCCGTGGCGATGATCAGCGCCTTGCCGCGCATCAAGACATAACGGCCGTTGATCATGTCAATCATGGTCAAGCCCGCGAAACGCCCGTTCTCGATGATGATCGAAGTAACAAAACCCTCGTCATAGCGATTGATTTTTTTGGTATGCTTCATCAACGTATCGTACAACGTTTGCATTTCGAGGAAGCCCGTTTTATCAGAGGCGAAAACTGCCCGGGGATAGGTGTGCCCGCCAAACGGTCGCTGTGCGATGTGCCCGTCTTCCGTCCTCGACCAGGGAATGCCCCAGTGATCCAGATGCAAAATTTCCTTCGGCATCTCATGAACAAAGAAATCCACAACATTTTGGTCAGCCAAAAAGTCAGAGCCTTTGACCGTGTCCCAGGCATGCAATTCGTAACTATCGCCTTTGTCCTGGCGCATGACGGCGGCTGTGCCGCCCTCTGCCGCCACGGAATGCGCACGCATCAGTTGAAGTTTGGAAACCAAAGCGATATCCAAATCCCCTTTGCTTTGCTGGGCTGCTTCAAGCGCGGCGCGTAAGCCTGCCAGTCCAGTGCCTAAAATGATAAGATCGTGGTTGTATACTTCCATGAACAACATTCTCCTCGTAAAAAGATGAAGACTTGTCCTGAGCGGCGTCGAAGGGATCGCCAATTTGGATTTCATTGTAGGATTTCACTCCCGTTTTGGTTAGTGATGATTGTCATTGAATGGGGGGATAGATAGCCAAAGGATTCTGTTTCCATTAAAATAATAAGTCGGGACTTTTACATCCCGACTTTTTTCATAGCTACCTCTTGCCTTTTTTCTTGACAGGTTTCTTCGTCACTACTTTCTTTTTGGCTGTTTTTTTGGCGCTGCCTTCTTAGCCACAGCCTCTTTCTTGACTTCAATCCTGTAATGCAACATTCCTTTTCTTCCAGACATAAAAGCACCTCCGTGAATTTATCACAGGAGGGCTTTCTTTTCGTGTCTGTTTTTATGGGGTCAATTCAGAATGGCCTTTTTGTTTAAACAATCAACGTACTGAAAGCTGATACATGTTGTTTCAGGGGCTAAAAAATTCTTACTCTTTTGAGGCCTACTTTGGAGCCTCCCTGCTATTAAACTTGGAGCCTATCTTCAGAGGGAATATAGATTATTTGTATGGTTTAACTCCAATAGCAAAGGAGGAAGAATATGCGTAATCTTTATAAAAAAACAATTTTAAAGGATGGAATAGATAAGCAAAGGAAGACGCTGTCAATAAGGGAACAGGAGATAATGAAGCATTTGACCCTGGGTGCCTCTAATAAAGCCATTGCCAAATCCTTGAGAGTGACGATCAATACCGTGGAAAAGCATTTATCAAACATTTACAAAAAACTGGGGATAACATCAAGAACAGAAGCCGTTCTCTGGTGGCTGGAAAAAGGTAGGGATTTCCGTAATTGACATGGAAAGCCAAGAATAACATAATTAGTATATCAGTACTAGTATACAAACCAAAAGGAGAACTGATGAAATACCGATATATAAGAATGTTGATTGCTTTGACGCTGATGTTTACTTGGCTGGGATTTAGTTCAAGCCCTGCCTCTGCCGCTGGGTTGTGTAAAAATACAGCCTGTGAGGGACTAAACCCTGCTACTATGCAATGCCCAGCAACTATATCTGGGGTTTTTAAATATTTGCCTGATGGACTAAGTACTGTCGAAACCCGCAAATCAGGCACCGCCGATTGTGACGCCAAATGGGCGAGAACTTTTAATAAGTCGGGAGGATATAGATATGCTGCGGCAAGTTTGAGGTACGGTTGCTCAAACTATTGTTACAACCAGAGTGTAACGTCGCCAGGTACAATAGCCAGTTCAAGCACAGTTGGTGTATTCACCCCAATGCACGCATACGCCGCAACACCAACACGATCATGCGGAAATGTTTCTACTACTGGGCCTATCCCTGTTCCAATTGGCATATCAAGTACATTTTGTACGGGCGTAAATTAAACTTTAAGGATTATGAAGATGCAAACTAAAAAGAACAACTTTACATTCTTATTTATCATAGGCCTGCTGATTGTGGCTGCCATGGCGGCCATTGGATTCTACGCTTCCCGCCCGCAAACTACAGTTGCCGCAGATGTGGAATTACAGGCTCCTTATCTTGGCAAGCCCGCAGACACGCCAACCCCACAGCCTTCTGTTGAGGTATTATCCAAAACCGTAAACGAAATTACAGTTGAGGTAACTTCAGCCAAAATCATAGAGACTGGCGTGGAAATTGGGATATGCTTCACCACATTGGATGGCGGAGAATGGTACGCGGGTCCCGGCCATTTATTCTATAGCACCTACGAAATCTATCCTGATGAAGCAGAATTTACAACCGAAGTGAAAGCCGATGGCAAGGATTTTGGGAAACGATGTCAATTGATTCGCTATCGGATTGACGATTTGCAAAACATCACAACCCCAATTCAATTTTCCATTATAGATGTGTATGCCCCCCAGAGAGAAATGTATACCCCCTGCCAAGAATTCCAGCAAAGACTGGAGACCCATCCAAAAGCAAATGCCTTTGGTTTGAAAGCAAAATGCACAGAAACCAGTAATGGCGGCATTTCTATTGAACTGCTTGATAATGCCAGTTCGGTGGCTAAGGAACAGGCAGAAGGTCTTTTAAATCAGATCGCGAAGGCAGAAGTCGTTGGACCTTGGGAATTTACGATTACCACGATAGAGAAATAACCCGATTTCCTGAAGCTATAAACGAGGGATTGCACCAGATAAAAGGGACTGGCTTTTGCCAGTCCCTTTTCAATATTCTCTATTCGTTACATGTGCTTGATGATCGCATCGCCGAACTCGGAGCATTTGATCTCCTTCGCGCCATCCATCAGGCGGGCGAAATCGTAGGTGACGGTCTTCGCGGCGACAGCGCCTTCCATGCCTTTGACGATCAAATCGGCAGCTTCGCCCCAGCCCATATAACGGAGCATCATCTCGCCGGAGAGAATGACCGAGCCAGGATTTACCTTGTCCAAATCAGCATATTTCGGTGCGGTGCCGTGAGTAGCTTCAAAGATGGCGTGACCCGTCACATAGTTAATGTTCGCGCCGGGCGCAATACCAATCCCGCCAACCTGCGCGGCCAATGCGTCGGAGAGATAATCACCGTTGAGATTCATTGTGGCGATCACATCGTAATCGCGCGGGCGGATGAGCGTAAATTGCAGGCTTACATCCGCGATCGAGTCCTTGATCAACAGCATGGATTTCCACTTGCCATTGCCGTGTGTAAACCATAACTTCAAGGCTTCCTCCACTTCGCCTTTGATGTCATTCTGCTGGGCAGGGCTCATCATGTCGAAGCCGGGATCGATCATCTTAGCATTCTCTTCCACGCTCAAGTCAGGCCTGTATTCTTTATTGGACAGGATCCATGTCTCTCGTTCGGTGACGATCTCATTGCGGAACTCGCGTTTGGCAAGCGCATAGCCCCAATCCTTGAACGCCCCTTCGGTAAACTTCATGATGTTGCCTTTGTGCACAAAGTTCACACTCTTGCGATTGTTATCCAATGACCATTGAATGGCGGCGCGCACGAGTCGCTCGGTGCCTTCCACGGAGACTGGTTTGAAGCCGATCCCTGAAGTCCCGGGAAAACGCATCTTGGCGAATTCCTTCGGGAATGCTTCTTTAAATAATTCCTTGAACTTCACATTGTCTTCAGTGCCATGCGCGAATTCAATGCCTGTATAAATATCTTCTGTGTTCTCGCGGAAGATGACCATATCCACATACTCAGGGTGCTTCACCGGGGAAGGCACGCCGGTGTAATAACGCACAGGGCGCAAACAAACGTACAAGTCCAACAATTTGCGAAGGGTTACATTCAACGAACGAATGCCGCCGCCAATGGGAGTCGTCAGCGGTCCTTTGATGCCAACTAAAAATTCTTTGAACGCTTCGATGGTCTCATCGGGCAGCCAGCTCTGGAACATCTTGAACGGTTTCTCGCCCGCGTACACTTCCATCCAGTGAATTTTGCGCATGCCGCCGTAGGCCTTCTCCACCGCCGCATCGAACACGCGCACCGAAGTGCGCCAGATATCGCGTCCCGTGCCGTCGCCTTCAATGTAAGGGATGATCGGATGATTGGGAACTTCTAATTTTCCATCTTTGATCGTGATCTTTGCCCCACCTGCCGGGACCGTAACATTTACGTAAGCCATTTAACTTTCTCCTTGGTATTATTTTGACGAATTATAACAGCGGCCTTTTCCCGCCTTCAGTGACGATTGTCACTACATTTCGCTTCTCGCTTCCTTCAACGCCTCCGCCTGCCCCCGTTAAATTGATATTCGCTGCACCTTGACACTCTTAAAAATCGGCGTAAAATTGGGCTCAATATGTCCGAAATAATTCGAGGTAAACACCTGTTCCCACACCACTTTTTTGGAATGCTCATTTCTGTTTTATGAATTGGAGAGTCGCTTTCGGCGGCTCTCTTTTTTATGTACGAGTCGTCCCTAATCCAAAGAGAGGAGAATGTTATGGCAACAAAAAGCAGCAAGCCCAAAAAAGCCGCGCCCGCAAAGGCCAAGGCGATGAATCAGCCCATAGTTCAGAAGCAGGTCGAGGCGCGCGCGACGCGAACTGCGCCGCAAGGTCAGGTGATGGGGTATCTGCCCAATGATACCCCTCCGTCTGGTCAATTGATTTTATTGGGGTTTCAACATGTCCTGACCATGTTCCCAGCCACGGTGTTGGTAGCCGCGATCTGCGGTTTCCACGTTGGTACCGTATTGACCGTCTCGGGTGTAGGCACAATTGTGGCCCTGTTGCTTGCCAAATGGAAAATCGGAAAATTTATTCCTCTTTTTTATGGCTCCAGCTTCAGCTATATCGCCGCTTATCTTGCCATTGCCCAGCAGATGACGGGAAGCCTGCCCCAGTTCGGAGTGCCTTTGCCCGATGAGGTCATTAGCACCATTCAGGCTGGCATCGTTGTTACGGGTCTGCTTAATATCATCATTGGTCTTATCATCCGCGCCATTGGGAAGGATAAGATCGACCTGGTACTGCCTCCCATCGTTACCGGATCTGTGGCAGCGATCATCGGGTTTGGACTGGCCTTCGCCGCTCTCGGACAGATGGCGAGCGCTAATTTCCTTGTGGCGCTGATCACATTGTTGCTGACAGTGTTGTTCTCTGTGTATCTGCAAAATCGCGGCTTCATCGGGATGGTCCCGGTATTACTGGGCGCAGTTGCCGGCTATATTATTTCTGCGTTGATTGATCCCGGTTCAGTAAGTTTTGCTGCGGTTGCCTCGCAGGCTTGGTTCGCCGTTCCGCATTTCACCTTCCCCGCATTCAGCGGCGCACTGGTCGCCACGGCTATTTTCAGCGTTTCGATCATGGCCATCGCCACCATCCCCGAATCCACCGCCCACTTGTATCAGATCAGTTTATATGTTGATCGCCTGGCTGAAGATACTGGCCGCGAAAAATATGGGCTTGATAAGTACATCGGATTCAATCTTGTGTTGGACGGTATAGATGATACCCTGAAAGGGTTGCTGGGAGCCACAGCCGGGACAAATTATGGTGAGAACAACTCGCTCATGGCGATTACCCGCAACTATTCCGGACCCGCTCTTATCTCAGCGGGTGTGATCGCAATCCTGCTTGGGTTCGTTGGCAAACTGGCCGGGCTGGTGCAATCTGTCCCGTTGGCTGTCAGCGGCGGCCTGGCGATCTACCTCTTTGGTGTGATCGGTATGCAGGGCATTGCGCTGATGCAGGAGCACAAGGTCAGCATGTTTGACCCGCGCAATCTGGCAATCGGCGCGATCATTATGATCGTTGGGATTGGCGGCAATATCGGTTATCCGGGCGGCTTTATTCCGGTTAGCGTACCGGGCATCTTCCCCAGCGGTTTGCCCGCTATCGCCACTGCCGCAGTCTTGGGAATTCTGCTCAATGCCGTCTTCCTGATCTTCAAGCCCCAGAAGTAATATTAGGCTGTCCTTTAATTTGTTTCCATTACAAACAGCCTTTTCCTTTGAGAGGAGAGATTGCTGTAAATATCAAAGTTATTTTTCCCTCAATACTCCGTTGACGTATTTGTGCAGTACACTTGCAATTAATGTTTGATAAGGAATGCCATCACGAATGGCTCGTTTTTGCAGATCAATCAAATCTTTTGAAGCAATGCGAATATTCACGCGCTTATCTTTGTTGAATGTGGCGCGCGCATAAATGCGATATTGTTCTTTCTGCTCTTTGATTTTCCTGGCAGACTTCCACTCGTCTGCTTCGTAAGATGCAAGGAGCTCGAGTTCATCTTTTTGGAGTTTCAAACTGCTCATTTTGTGTTTCCTTTCAAATACTTTTTCGTTGCTTGACGACTGGGAATAATTGTCTTTAAGAAAATTTCTCTATCGTCCTCTATAAATGGCACAAGATATGCATACTCATCAATTTGAACTACAAATATCTTTTGTCCTTTATACTTTCCCTGATTGGGATGTTCAAGAACATCGAGCAAAAATCCCATCTCAATAAAAAGGACAATATCTTCAAATGAGATATCCCGCTCAGCCTTTAGCAATTCGTTCTTTTCTTCGTTCCAAGAAAAATATTTCACGTTCCGATTGTAGCATTTTGTGTGCCTTTTGGCAACAGAGGATTTCGTCAATCTTATGCTCAAACTCCCCGGCCTAATTGATCCGCACGTCCATTTACGCGAACCTGGCGCAACTTATAAAGAAGATTTTGATTCAGGCACATCTGCCGCACTGGCCGGTGGATTCACCGTCGTGCTTGCAATGCCAAATACCAAACCGCCAATTTTTGATTCGGGGACTCTTGATCTGGCATTAAATGCTGCAAAACAAAAAGCGCGCTGTGACTACGGACAATACCTCGGCGCGGGACCAGATAATGCGGATTGGGAATTAAAAAAGTCGTTGCCATCACGCGCGGCGGGACTTAAAATGTATCTCGATTCGACCTTCGGTGAACTACGCCTCGATGATATGACTCTATGGCATCCGCATTTTGAAAACTGGCCGAAAGACATGCCCCTCGTGGCACATGCTGAAAGCCGAAGCATGGCGGCGGCGATTCTATTTGCCTCCATTTACGACCGTTCCCTTCACATCGCGCATGTTTCATTAAAAGAAGAGATCCTGCTGATCAAAGCCGCAAAGGAAAACGGGCTCAAGGTAACTTGCGAGGTTTGTCCGCATCATTTGTTTATGACCTCTTCCTCTCCCTTCGGGAGAGGGCAGGGTGAGGGAAGAAAAGAAGTCCGCCCGCGTTTGGCCTCCCAAAAAGATGTGGATGCTCTCTGGGAAAACCTTGATGTTATTGATTGCTTCGCCAGCGACCATGCCCCTCATACAATAGAAGAGAAGGATACAGACAATCCGCCGCCCGGCTTCCCCGGCTTGGAAACAGCCCTGCCTCTTTTCCTCACGGCAATGGACAATGGACGGTTGACCATGGACGATATCATCTCCAAAATGTTCTCAAATCCAAAAAAAATATTCAACCTGCCTGAACAAGCCGAAACCTGGGTTGAAGTGGATGAAAACGAAACTTATGAGATCAAAGCTGCCGAGCAATTTACACGCTGCGATTGGACTCCGTTTGAAGGTTGGCAGGTGAAAGGCAAGCTTCGCAAAGTTGTCTTGCGCGGCAAAACTGCCTTTGAAGATGGCAAAATCCTTGTAAATGCCGGCTACGGCAGGGACGTTCGGGGATAAAGCATATTGCTATCCGCAGTATTCCCATCAACGGACCACATTTAGGGTCTCTTGTTTAGACAAGAAGTCTTTCTGGCATCCAAATCTGTGGATAAGTGGCACTTAACTGTGGAAAACCACCTCTGCCTGTGGACAATAATCCCAAATTCCCGAAAAAGGTCTGACTACTTTAAAAGCCACACCCCCATATATGGGGGTGTGGCTTTTATCAGTACCAAAATATGGACAAGGTCCAAAAAGCAAAAGAGAACCCCTAAATAGGTGGATAAGTTATCCAGCAACTCTCCACAGCCAGGAGCCTGCCTGGAAAAGGAATCAGGCGCAGGTATGGTGGGAGGCGGGGCAAGTCATCCCGTCTGTGGTGGTGAATCGTTTTTGTCCACACTATCCACAGCCCCTACTAATATTACTAAATCATATAAATATATATATACTGCTTGAATCTATTAAGTGAATCCTGTACAATCCAGGTAGAGAACGTTTGTCCCCCCCCCTTTTTTTCCAACCCTGGGAGGTTGCCATGGATATAATCAAAGTTGCAGCCAACTCCCGAACCTCTGCAGTCGCCGGGGCTATCGCAGGAGTGATGCGCGAGCACAAACGGGCAGAAGTGCAAGCCATTGGAGCAAGCGCCGTGAATCAGGCGGTCAAGGCATTGGTGCTTGCCACCAGTTACCTCAAGAACGATGGAATCGATGTGGTCTGTGTCCCGGAGTTCGTGGACGTGGAAATTGAGGATAAGGTTCGCACTGCCATTAAGTTGGTGATCGAACCGCGTAATCCGAATCCGTAAAGCAGGTGACTGTTACTTTGGAAGTGAAAGTCACCTTAACTTATAGACAAGCGAATACAGGGTGACGTATAATCTTCGCAAGTGGATGTTTCGCTTCGCGCTTTGTTCCGACTGGCTCAACACAAGCTTGTAAGTAGATTCTGCGCGCAGGGCAGTTTCCACGCCTTTTCATAGCCCATGCAAAAATGGAATAGGTTCCCGCGTGTAATCTTGTTCCTCGCCCTGCTGATAGGGATTCTGGCTGGAGTCTCTGCGCCCGCATTAGTGGACGAGTCCGTGAGCGCGGCTCCGATGGGGGCAAGTGCATTAGATGTGATTATTAACGAGGTTGCATGGGGTGGAACGGCGGCAAATTCATCAGATGAATGGATTGAGTTATATAACCCTACAGGCGCGGATATCATTTTATCAGGCTGGACTTTGGTATCTAACGATGTACCAACGCCTAGTCCTAATATTTCTTTATCAGGAACTATTCCAGCAGGTGGATACTACTTGATTGAATGTACTGATGACTTTACCATTTCCAATATTGTAGCGGATCAAATAATATTAACCACGTGTTCTTCAAATTTAAATAATTCTGGGGAAATCTTAACTTTACGAGATGCTTCTTCAAATATTATAGATACTGCAAATAGCAACACAACCGCATGGGATGGGGGAAGCGGCTCCCCAGGTTATTACAGTATGGAACGAATAGGTGTTGTTTCAGATAGTACAACAGCCTGGGTTTCCAACGACGGAATTACTCGAAATGGACTGGACGCAAGTGGAAACCCAATTAACGGAACGCCTAAGCAACAAAACTCAGCGTTCGTTTCCTACTCACCCCTTATGATCATCATCAACGAAGTCGCCTGGGCTGGGACTTCTGCCAATGAATCTCACGAGTGGATCGAGTTATATAACCCCGGCTCTTTCCCCTTAAATTTAAAGGATGGCTGGAGTCTTGTTGCAACCGATGGAAGTCCGAACATTGACTTTTCAATAGTAACAACATGCTCCACACCCAATTGCACGATTCCGGCGGGAGGATATTTTCTCCTGGAAAGAGATACTGATGGTGTTATCTCAGATATACTTGCTGATTTTATATACACTGGCGCACTTGCAAACGGAGGAGAAACCCTAACTCTCTACTCCCCCACAAACGATGTAATTGATACTGCTAATGGAAATGGCGACGCATGGCCCGCAGGAAACACAAGTACATTTAGTACAATGGAACGCAGCATCAACCTACTTCTAGACAGTGATACAGCCTGGTATACAAATAACGGCATAACAAAAAATGGACTGGACTATAACGAAGATCCAATTTTTGGTACACCGAAATATATGAATGCGCCCACCCCAACACCGACATCAACCAACACTTTTACCCCTACAAATACATTCACACCCACACCTACCCTCACATTCACACCCAGCAGTACCCCCACACCAGCGGGATTAAGATCCGTGATCATCAATGAAGTTGCCTGGGCAGGCACAACATCCGGGCTGAGTGACGATGAGTGGATCGAGTTATACAATCCTGGCAATACCCCCGTCAACATCACAGGCTGGAACCTAAAAGCCGCCGATGGCACACCAGACATCGTTCTGAGCGGCTCCATCCCTGCCGGCGGATATTTCCTGCTCGAACGCGGCGCAAACCTTTCGGATGACACAACCGTATCAGACATCCCCGCAGATCAAATATATACAGGCACCTTATCCAATAGCGGAGAAGATCTCACGCTATATGACGGTTCAAATAAGATCATAGATACAGCCAATGGCAACGGCGGCGGTTGGCCCGCGGGAAGTTCATCCACTTACGGCACGATGGAAAGAATTTCAGGAACCGCCGACAGCGACAGCGCATGGATCACCAACACAGGCGTAAAGAAAAACGGAAAGAACGCAAACGGCGGCGATATTTTAGGGACGCCAAAAAACAGCAATAACGTAGGGCCCACTCCCACGCCCTCAAAGACAGCCACACCCGTAAGTACCCCAACCTCCGCAGTGTTCGTGATTGACCCTCGTCCCATCATCAACGAAATTCTCCCACGCCCCGGCTTCGATTGGAACCAGGACGGCCGCGTGGATGTCTTCGATGAATTCATCGAGATCAAAAACCTGACAGCCATAGATATCAACCTAAAAGACTGGAAACTGGATGACGAAGAAAACACAGGCTCAAGCCCGTTCACATTACCGGATGTCACCTTGAAACCCAGGCAACGCATTGTCTTCTACGGATCCCAAACCAACCTGCTGCTCAGTGACGGAGGCGATAGCGTGCGTCTCATCAACCCCAATGGAAAAATATACGACAAATACACCTATTCCATCGCAAAAGCAGAAGATCAATCCATTTGCCGCCTGCCTGATGGAAATGTCTACGGCTCATGGTTCGCAGACTGCATCCCCACGCCCAACCTTACCAATACGCGCGAAGGCCTTGTCCCTGTCATGCCGGGCGGCAATTATGAATCTCCCGTCTGCGATTTGCCCGATACCCTCCCCGCCGATTTCATCTTCGCTGAATGCCGCGGATATGGAGCAAATATCTGGAATTCGTTTTATTGGGATCAAAACGGCTGGCTGGGAGCTCAAATCATCCCCGACAATATGAGCAAGTGGGAATCTTTTATTGAATAAGACAGGTACACCAGTACGAAAGTAAACAGGTGAGTGTCTACTTGTTTCCGCGTCTACGTGCTTACATGTTTACATGTCTACCTGTTTCCTTGTATACTATTCCCCATGGAAACCTTCTTCACCTTTTTGGAAAAAAGAGTCGAGGACTCAGCCTCTCTATTATGCATTGGACTCGACCCCCACATTCCCGACCTCAAAGAACCAACCGCCGCCTCAGCGCTGGACTTTTGCCTGACTCTGATCAAGCAGACAGCTCCCTACGCAGCGGCATTCAAACCCAATGCCGCCTTCTTTGAAGTCTTCGGCGCCGAAGGTTGGACGGCGCTCAAGCAGGTCATTGAATCCATCCGCACAGAATCAGATCGTCTTGGTTCACACATACCTGTTATCCTGGATGCGAAGCGCGGTGACATTGCCTCCACGGCGGATGCTTATGCCAAATCCGCGTTTGAAACACTCGGCGCAGATTGCATCACCCTGAATCCGTATCTCGGCAAAGACTCAATCGAACCATTCATCCAGAATCCAGATAAAGGCGTTTTCCTGCTTTGCAAAACATCCAACCCGGGCAGTGGTGATTTACAGGATTTAATTGTGACTGAGAAAAACTTATCAAACCTCCGTCCCTCGTCCTCCGTTCCTTTGTATATTCATGTCGCACACCTTGCTAAACAATGGAACACAAAAAATAATATTGGTCTTGTGGTTGGCGCGACTCATCTCGAAGCAATAGCGCGGGTTCGCGCCGCCGCGCCTGATCTGTGGTTTCTCTCACCCGGGGTCGGCGCGCAAGGCGGCGAATTGGAACTGGCGCTCAAATCCGGTTTGCGCGCAGACGGCCAGGGACTTTTACTGCCTGTCTCGCGTAAAATTGCCCGCGCAGAGAGTCCCGCCAAAGCCGCGGCAGAATTGCGCGATCAAATAATAAATATCAAAAGAGATTTAACCAGAGATTAACGGAGATAAACAAAGATTTATTAATTAATTGTATCTCTGTTTATCTCTGTTCATCATGGTGAATTAATAAGGAACCATCCATGACCGACATATTCCGTATCGTGAATCATGAATTATCCTCCCTCGCCGATGGACTGCTCTTGGCAGGCTGCATCAAATTCGGGGACTTCACCCTTAAGTCTGGCCTCAAATCCCCCCTCTACATTGACCTGCGCCGAATTATCTCATTTCCAAAATTACTTGAACAAATCGCGGCGGCCTATTTGCCCATCCTCCGTCCTCTGTCCTTCGACCTTATCGCTGGCTTGCCCTACGCCGCCATTCCCATCGCCACCGCCATCAGCCTCGCCGGAAATTATTCCATGATCTATCCGCGCAAGGAAGTTAAAACCTACGGTACGAAAGCAGAGATCGAGGGTGAATTCCACGCGGGCGAAATCGCCCTCGTCATTGACGACCTCGCCACCACAGGTGGAAGCAAATTCGAAGCCATTGAAAAACTGACAGGCGCAGGTTTGATCGTGAAAGATGTCGTTGTGTTGGTGGATCGCCAGTCAGGCGCGAAAGAGTCACTGGAACAGGCGGGATACTCCATGTATTCGGTTTTCACCATCACCCAGTTGCTGGATCATTGGGAAGAGACAGGGAAAGTGTCCAAGGATAAGCTCGAAGCGACGAGAGAGTTTCTGAAGCGCTCAAATGTTTAAACGTCAGGAGATTGAA
Organism: Anaerolineales bacterium; assembly: GCA_030680795.1. Classification (GTDB taxonomy): domain Bacteria; phylum Chloroflexota; class Anaerolineae; order Anaerolineales; family Villigracilaceae; genus Villigracilis. The sequence continues at coordinate 183,075 of JAUXUL010000007.1, forward strand.
TTTTCTATGCCCAAAAAACATACCTTCACAGCAACTATCCAAAACGCGGGCGGAGGCGGCGCGTTGGTTGAAATCCCTTTTGATGTGGAAAAGGCTTTTGGCTCGAAAAAGCCCAAAGTCAAAGCCATGATCGAGGGTGTCCTCTATCGCGGCAAATTAACACGGATGGGCGGTGAACATCATATCCTGATCATCCTGAAAAACATCCGCGAGCAGATTGGGAAAACATTCGGCGATGAAATAAAAATCATCGTGGAGGAAGATACCGAGCCGCGCGTGCTCGAAATCCCAAAGGATTTGTTGAAAGAGTTGAAGAAGGATAAGGATGCGAAAGCCTTCTTTGACAAACTTGCGTACACACATCAAAAAGAATATGTGACCTGGATCAACGAAGCCAAGAGGGATGAGACGCGACAGGCGCGTGTTGTGAAAACAATAGGGATGTTGAAGAAGGGTAAAAAGGCGCGTTAGTGTATCCACTCCTTCGTTCGTTTCTCTTTCGCCTTGAACCTGAGCGCGCCCATGGGCTTACGCTTCAAGCATTACGTATTATGGGAAAATTCGCGCCTTTGCGTTGGCTTGTCGCGCAACAATTCAAAGCGCCATTAAAACCTGTGGAAGCGTTTGGATTAACTTTCAAGAACCCGGTTGGGTTGGCCGCAGGCTATGATAAGGATGGCATTGCCATTCGCGGCCTCTCGGCTTTGGGTTTTGGTCACATGGAAATTGGGACGGTCACGCCCAAGCCTCAGCCAGGGAATCTGTCCCCGCGCGTTTTTCGCCTTTTGGAGGATGAAGCGCTAATCAACCGCATGGGGTTTCCAAGTCGCGGCGCTGAGTTCGTGCAGATGCAATTGAACCCAAACCTGCGCATGAATTGGATCGCACAGGCTGTAGGATTTTCACCGCGAAAGCGGCAAAGTGTTCAACGGAAATGGAATACGATTCTCGGTGTAAACCTCGGCAGGAACAAAGATACTCCGAATGAAGAAGCTGTGCTTGATTATCTTGCCCTGTTGCAAAACTTTGCAGGCTATGCCGATTACTTGACCATCAACGTCAGTTCGCCAAATACAGTCGGGCTTCGTAATTTGCAGGGACGTGAAGCGCTCGAAGGCTTGCTTGTACAATTGAATCAACAACGCTTGATCGAACAAAGGGAATATAAAAAACAGGTGCCGATCCTCGTTAAACTTGCGCCAGACTTGAGTGAACCAGAACTCGATGATGCCATTGAAGCCATTCTGCGCGCAGGCATGGATGGGATCATTGTTACGAATACGACTCTCGGGCGCGAGGGATTGAGGTCAAACCTAAAGGGAGAATCAGGCGGGTTGAGCGGCAGCCCGCTCAGGGTAAAGAGCGAAGCGGTCCTCCGTCAAACGGTGAAGCGCGTGAATGGAGAAATCCCGATTGTGAGCGTGGGCGGCATCATGAGTCCCGACGACGCAAAACGCCGCCTCGATTGCGGGGCGGCGCTGGTGCAGGTCTATACGGGCTTGATCTATCGCGGGCCTGGTTTGGTGAAAAGGATCGTCAGGAAAATTTAGATCACTTTTGCGCAGGACGGATGGCCGGCAGGGGGGTGTCGTTGCGGCGGGTGAAAAATCCATCCGGCAAAGGAATGGATTCAAGGGTGCGGCTGGTGGATAGTGTATCGGCGGGCAGGTAATATAAATTGATAGAGCTGTCGGGTCCGAGGCGGATATCCTGGAAGGCGAAGATGACGAAGGTTCCATCCGGGCTGAAAGTTGCATCGCGGTAACAGCAGTACCCTTCAATGGGGGCGAGCTTTTCAAGTTTATGCGTGAAGGTGTTGTAAAGTCCCATGTCTCCAAAACCGCCGTTGCGCACATTGCTGTTCAGGAAGAAGAGCAAGTCACCATTCCAATCGAAATTAATGATTTCGTTATTGAATCTGAAACGCGCGCCTGGGAATTCATCCAATCGTATGGGTTCGGCATCCTGGCAAAGTTTAATATCCATGATGCGAATGGTGTCGGCAAACACATTGTTGGAGGGAGCAAGGAATTTAATGGCGAGTTTTCCCCCGTCATCAGACCATAATGCATCCTTCACGGCGATTTTATTATAGAAAAGACAGCCATCCATGGCGAGCAGCTCTCTCTTTTTGGTTGCGCTGCTTAATTTCTCAAGGTCAAATGGAACCACGTACAGTTCGCGCGCAAGGCTGAACGCGGCTTGTTTTCCGTCAGGGGAGACGTGGAAGGATTCAAAATATTCAGCAGAGATAAAACTGAAAATGATCTCCTCGCGCAAGCTATCAATATCCACTGTCTTTACGGTCTTGCCAGCCATGTAAAGGAGGGTCTGGCCGTCGGGCAGCCATTCAAGGTTGAATTTTTCCACGCCATCGTTGGTAACGGATCTCAAGTCACTGCCGTCAACGTTCATGACCCAGATGTCGTTGTTTCGTAAAAATGCGATCTTATCTCCGCCGCCAATGACGGGCAGTGTGGGTATGGTAACTTCAGTTGGTGCTGTGGCGGCGGTCTCACCAATGGACGATGTTGCTTCGATCAATGGACTGGAAGTTTCGATTGGCAGGGCGGCTGTGAAAGTTGGGAAAGGCGTTTCAAACCCAAGCGGGAGCATGTTTCCGCTAAATAAAAAGACTCCAACCCCGATCAGGATCACAACCAAAAATCCTGCAATCATAGCCAGTGGGCGCCACCGTTTTTTCTTTGAAACAAATGTTTTGTTAAATGGGGAGACTTTTAATGTCGGTCGGTCGTGTTTCTTTATTTCAGTTGGTGTTTCGCCGCGCTGAAATGCTTTGATCGTCTCCACCATTTCAACGGCGGTTGAGAAGCGCTCATCCCTGTTCTTTGCCATGCCTGTGGAAATGACCTTTTCCATCCAGATCGGCAGGTTTGCCTTTGTTTCCAGAATGTGCGGGACAGGGTCTGTTATGTGTTTGATCGCTAAAGAGAGGGGGGTATCAGCCTGATAGGGCTGTTTGCCCGTCAGCATTTCATACAGGATGACGGCCAATGCGTAGATATCAGCACGTCCGTCAAGGGCTTCTCCGTTTGCCTGTTCTGGAGCCATGTAAGCAGGTGTGCCAATGATGGCGCTCCCTGTCATACTTCCTGCTTCGCCCTGTGTGAACGTGGCGATCCCAAAATCGGAAATGAGGGGAACCCCGTTATTGGTAAATAAAATATTGCTTGGTTTCAGGTCCCGATGAACGATCCCTTTTGCGTGGGCTTCATCCAACCCCGGAGCGATCTGTTCCAGGAGTTTTACAGCAGCCTCCACACTGAATGTGCCGGCTTTTATGCGATCAGAGAGCGAGCCTCCATTCACATAACGCATAACAAAATAAGGCTGGTTGTTTTCCTCGCCCACATCATAGACAGGTACAATCGCTGGATGCTCGAGCTGGGCGATGATCTTTGCCTCGCGTTCGAATCTTAAACGAAATTGCGGGTCTGCGTGGATCAGTTCGGGAGGCAGCACCTTGACAGCCACCTCGCGCTCAAAACGCGGATCGTATCCGTGATAAACAGTTGCCATGCCCCCGCGCCCCAATTCGGATTTTATTTCGTAACGTCCAATTTTTTCAGGCTGCATAGGTCCAAGTATACCTATCCAGATGAATGCGTGCAAGAAAAAAGCGCTGCAAATATGAAAGGGACCGCCTTGGGCCCGGCAGGAAATTCTAATAAGATTCTGAAACTTTCATCCTTCATAGTTGTGGTATATTCCCGCATACAACAGGTAACCTTATGGACGATAAAATCACAATCATTGAAGGACCACCCCCAATCTTTGAGCATGTTAATGATGGTTGGGCAATGGGCTTGAACGAAAGTCCAACTCTCTCCGTCCCTGCGCTGACGCGTTTGCGAACCTTTAACGGCCCCGCGCTCGTGCAAAGATGCTACACCGCCTGGCATAACAAGGCATCCATCCACTTGCAGTATCGCAACGACATGGGCCTCGAGCAAACAGCCCCCATCCTGGCCGCCCGCAATGTGGAAACCGCCGATGGCCACGTTCTGCTTTTGTGGGTCTATCTCGATGGCGATGGCGTGGAATATGAAATGGATGCCGGCGACGACGACCAGCTTGAAGATAACCAGGACGAATAGAAAGGAATCAGGTGACAGTCACTTTGGAAGTGACTGTCACCTTTTTTGAATCACATGCCAACGCTTCTTTCTTCGGCGCAAGCTGGCTCTGTTATCCTGACGCTTAACCGTCCCGCACGCGCCAACGCCTTCAACTTTGAGATGGCCAATGAATTACAACAGGCCCTCACCGATGCAGAGAATAATCCGCAAGTACATTGCGTAGTCATCACTGGCGCAGGGACTGTTTTCAGCGCAGGGCAGGATATTGGCGAAATGAAAAAGGGCGGATCCATTTCTTACCGTGAGCATTTGAACAAAACCTATAACCCATTGATTCTGCAAATTCGAAACATGGGCAAACCAGTCATTGCTGCAGTCAATGGACCATGCGCCGGTGCGGCCTTTGGCATTGCACTGGCGTGTGATTTGCGGATTGGCAAAGCCACTGCCTATTTTGTTGTGGGATTCAGCGGCATTGCCCTCGCGCCTGATTCTGGCGTCTCCTTGTTCCTGCCAAAATATATCGGACTCGGACGCGCGCAGGAATATTTTTATTCCAACAAAAAGATTCCCGCGCAACTCGCTTATCAATGGGGCCTGCTCAATCAAATAGGTAGATTCAACTATCAGCGCAGGGTCAGGAGAATTGCGGCCGAGCTGGCACGAGGTCCGCGTGAAGCGTTTGCGGCGGGCAAGAAGGCCTTCAACAAGGCGATCCTGCCCAACCTGGAGGAAGTCCTGAATTACGAAGGAGTCCTGCAAGAGCAGGCGGGCAAATCAGCGGAGCATCAGGAGGGCCTGGCGTCCTTCTTTGAAAAGCGGGCGCCAAAATTTGGATAGCGTATCTTTTCGGTAAGGATGAGGGTTATTAAAAGTAATCAAAAAACGTCATAATTTATCAAAAATAAGCGGAAATATGTCATATTGACGCAAAATTATTTATCGTGTAAAGTTCGAGGGTAATTGTGATTTAATGGATTAATCGTATGAACCAGTATGTTGACATATGTCGTACTTAAAGCGGGCAACCCCGTCCGGGGTGCCCGCTTATATTTTCTCTACCGCTTGTTGCATAATGTGCTAAGGTTTTTGGAAGAAATTGCGAGTAAAAATCATAATTCCAGTTTAGTATTTTATGCGGCACTCTGTAAAACCTTACTAGGAGTACATCATGTCAGGACAGATCAATGCTTTTGAAATGGCACAGGAACAGTTCGATGCTGTCGCCAAACAATTGAAACTCGACTCAGGCGTAGCCGAAGTGCTGCGCTGGCCGATGCGTGAATTTTCCTTCCGCATCCCTGTGCGGTTGGATGACGGCTCGCTCAAGGTCTTTCAAGGCTTCCGCGTGCAGCACAACGATGCCCGCGGCCCAAACAAAGGCGGCATCCGCTTCGCGGCCAATGAAACCATGGACACCGTGCGTGCGCTGGCCACATGGATGACCTGGAAATGTGCCGTGGCTGATATTCCTCTCGGCGGCGGTAAGGGCGGCATTATCGTTGATCCATCCACGCTTTCAGTGGTCGAAAAAGAAGAACTGTGCCGCGGCTGGGTGCGTGCCATGTGGAAGAATATTGGTCCGCGCATTGATGTGCCCGCTCCCGATGTAGGCACCACCCCTCAAATGATGGGCTGGATGATGGACGAATATTCACACATCGTCGGTCAATATACTCCCGGCGTGTTTACAGGCAAACCGATTGGCGGAGGCGGCTCGCTCGGCCGCACCGAAGCCACAGGCTACGGCGTGATTTACACTGTGCGCGAAGCCATGAAACACCTCAACATCGATTCAAAGAACTCGGTTGCGGCCTTGCAAGGTTTTGGTAACGTTTCACAATATGCCGCAGCCGGCTTTGTGGAAATGCTCGGCGGTACGGTGGCTTGTGTTTCCTGCTATGACCGTCACGATAAGAAGGCTTACACCTATAGTAAAAAGGGCGGCATTGACCCGCGCTTCCTGCTTTCGATCGTGGATCAGTACGGCACGCTTGATAAGCAGCAGGCGCAGGATTCAGGGTACACCGTTGAAGACGGTGACGCCTGGATCGGGAAGGAAGCCAATGTGTTGATCCCTGCCGCGATCGAAGGACAGGTCAATGCGGATACGGTCAAGAAGATGTCCAAGAATATCAAGATCGTAGCTGAAGGCGCCAACGGTCCCTGCACACCCGAAGCAGATGAAGTCTTCAAGAAAAATAATATTTTTGTCATTCCAGACTTTTTGTGTAATGCAGGCGGAGTGACCACTTCCTACTTTGAACAGGTTCAAAATGATGCAAACTATTATTGGGAACGCGATGCAGTTCTACGACGCCTCGATATAAAGATGACCTCCGCTTTCAACAGCGTGCTCGAGCGCAGTGATAAGGAAAAAGTGTACATGCGCGATGCGGCCTACATGGTTGCGATTGACCGCGTGGTGAAAGCCATGGAGATGCGCGGCTGGTTGACGGGTAACGCGTAGGAAAAAAGAGATTAGAGAAATGGAGATTGTAAAGAGGATTTGCTTACGGACAGGTCCTCTTTTTGATTCACGCTTCGCTCTTAACACTTCGACGCGCTCAGTGCATCACTGGGAGCCGATTCTATTTTCTGCGGCAGAATCCAGCACTTGGATATTTTGATACAATTATCAGAAACCTTCAACCTTCTCACTAAAAACGAGGCTTTCATGTCAAAACGAACTTTCAAATGGGACGATCCCTTCCTGCTCAACGATCAACTGACCGATGAAGAGCGCATGATCCGCGATACGGCGCGTAAATATTGCCAGGATAAGTTAATGCCGCGCATCCTCGAGGCGAATCGAAAGGAGACTTTCGACCGCGCCATTATGGATGAAATGGGGGACATGGGATTTTTAGGCTGTACCCTGCCCGAAGATTATGGCTGTGCGGAATTGAATTATGTTTCCTATGGATTGATCGCCCGCGAAGTGGAGCGCGTGGACAGCGGCTATCGCAGCGCGATGAGTGTGCAAAGTTCATTGGTGATGCATCCTATTTATGCGTATGGCTCTGAGGAACAAAGAAAAAAATACCTGCCGCATCTCGCCAGCGGAAAACTTGTGGGCTGTTTTGGTCTGACCGAACCCAATCACGGCAGTGATCCAGGCAGCATGGAAACCCGCGCCAAAAAAGTGGATGGCGGCTGGATTTTGCACGGCAATAAAATGTGGATCACCAACTCGCCCATCGCGGATGTCTTCATTGTGTGGGCTAAAGCATACGCTCAAGGCGGCCTCCCCGCCGCCGAGAACACCAGCGGGAGCAAAGAGGGCAGAAGCGGTGATGGTGAAATTCGCGGTTTCATTCTTGAAAAAGGGATGAAGGGATTAAGCGCCCCGAAGATCGAAGGCAAATTTAGTCTGCGGGCAAGTTCCACGGGCGAGATCGTAATGGATGAAGTCTTTGTGCCTGATGAGAATCTGTTACCGAATGTCTCTGGTTTGAAAGGTCCGTTTGGATGTTTGAACAAGGCGCGCTATGGAATAGCATGGGGCGCATTGGGCGCGGCGGAATTTTGCTGGCACGCGGCGAGGCAATATACCTTGGATCGTCCGCAGTTTGGCAGGCCGCTTGCTGCGAATCAATTGATCCAACTCAAGCTGGCAAATATGATGACGGAAATTACTTTGGGGTTGCAAGGCGCTCTGCGAGTTGGACGCTTGATGGATGAGGACAAGTCCACGCCTGAGATGGTCTCTTTGATCAAACGCAATTCATGTGGCAAGTCGCTTGAGATTGCGCGCACCTCCCGAGATATGCACGGCGGCAATGGTGTATCCGATGAATTCCATGTGATTCGTCACATGATGAACCTGGAAGCGGTCAATACTTACGAAGGCACGCATGACATCCATGCGTTGATCTTGGGAAGGGCACAAACGGGAATACAGGCGTTTTCATCCTAAACTCTGGAGTGCATCAGCTTGCTGATGCAGAGGGTTTATATAAATTAAGTAGCGCAAGATGATTATCTTGGGCTACGATTACCGACATTTATTTTAACCCACAACCTTTTTTGCTGTCCGACTCCAGAGTCTAAAATCTACAACTCGCAATACCGTTCCACGCGCTTGCCAATGATAGCAAGGCTGTCTGCCCAGAACTTCCTGGTGCGGATGTCAATGCCAAAGCGGTCGGCGAGTTCTGCCGCGCGATTCTCGCCTGTCGAGGCGAGCAGGTTCTTATAATCGGGCACAAAGTCTGCGCCACGTTTTTGGTAGATGGCATATAAGCCTGTTGCAAAGAGCAAGCCAAACGCGTAGGGATAGTTGTAAAAGGAAAAGCCGCTGGAATAATAGTGAGGCTTCCAGGTCCACATGAATTTTTGCAGATAGCGTTCATCCAAACCTTCGCCGTAGGTGGCTTTCTGCGCGCGTTCCATGATGTCGTTCAGGTCATCGGCAGAGAGTTCGGATTTTGCGCGGCGTTCAAATACCTCTTTCTCAAAGAGATAACGTGAGTAAATATCTACGATCACGCCGGTAGCGTTATTCATTTGTGCTTCCAACACTGCCAATTCTTCCTGCGGATCGGTGACCTGTTTTAAGACGGCTTCGGTGACAATGGTCTCGCACATGATGGATGCGGTCTCAGCCAGGGTCATTGGCGTGGCTTGTTGCAGTTCGGTCTTGCCGGCTTGGTAGGCGCATTCATTATGGAAGGCGTGACCGAGTTCATGCGCCAGCGTGCTGACCTGGTCGAACGAGCCGTCAAAGTTGCTGAGGATGCGGCTTTCTTTTATGCCCGCAACACCCATACAGAATGCGCCGCCGCGTTTGCCATCGCGTTGTTCGGCGTCGATCCAGTTGTTGTCGAAAGCGCGTTTGGCGAATGCGCCGAGTTCGGGGGAGAATTTATTGAAGTTGCTTACAATAAAATCGCGCGCTTCCTCGAATGAATATACCTTGTCGGTCTTTCCCATCGGAGCGGAGATATCCCACCAGGCGAGTTTTTCCTTGCCGATCAACTTTGCCTTGTGCTTGAAATATTTCTGGAACATCGGGAAGGAATCTTTCATCGCGCCGAGCATGGCGTTGAGCGTTGCGCGATCCATGCGGCAAACGTCAATGGATGCGTGGATGGCGTCTTCGCGTCCGCGTTTTTTATCCAGCGTCAGCGTTTCACCCTTGACCCCGTTCATGCACGCGACCAAAGTTTCTTTGACTGCCTCCCAGGCGATATTCTCCGCTTCGTATCCGCGGCGGCGTGTCGTTTCATTGGGATGAGAGCGCAGGTTGATCAGCGCGGGCATGGGCAATTTTTCAGTTTTTCCATCCAGCTCAAAGTCCACGGAAAGCTGCGAGGTCAACGTCCCCTGCAGTTTGCCGAAGGCATTGCCCCCGCTCAAGGTCAGTTCGGCGGCGAGAATTTCCTCCGCTTCGCTCATCATGTATTTGGATTGTTGGACGCTTTCATTGAGTGTGAACTCATGCGCTTTGGCAGAGACGTTTGTCTTCGCGGCTTTCTTCACTGCGGCTTTGCCCAGTTTGCCAGCCCACGCCTGAAATTTGGTGTTGAGGATGCTCGCCTGCACAGACATCTGCTCAAATTCCGAGAGGGCGCGCATGGCGTCTTTATCCCGCGAGTCGGTGGTGACGAAGGAATAAATGAAGGGCCCAATGGTGTTGGAGAGGCTAAAGAGCACGTTGAAGCGGTCTACAGATTCGCCGAGCAGTTTGCCGAGTTTCTTCGGGTCAGCCTTTGAATCTGCTTTGCTGGCTTTCTTGAAAAATACTTCCATTTCATCCAGCATGGATTTGTACTTCTTGATGGCGCTTTTGAATTCTTTGGATTCGAGCGAGGGATAGACATTGGTCATATCCCAGCGAGGCGCGGAAAGGGTCATGGAAATCTCCTTGAAAGTGAATAAAAGCAAGTATACCAAAGGCTCCCTTGCTTGCTATTTCATCTTTAACCTTATACAATCAATTCATATTCGGAGGTGTTCTCATGAAACAGGATAAATTTCTCACAGGCATTCTGATCGGCATTGGCGTGCTCATCCTGCTTGCGCTGGGGCTGTTCTTCACGCGGCAGGATAAACGCGATTATGTCGCGGAGACGGGACCCGCAGGCGTGGCGCATAACTATGTGCTGGCTGTTTTGAACAAGGATTATCAAAAAGCCTACGGCTACCTGGCGGATCTCGAACATAAACCCACTTATGAAGAATTCCGCCAATCCTTCTTTAATGGTATGGTCAATCCCGGCGATGTCGGCCTGGATATTGGCTCGGTGGAAACTCATGATGACGAGGCGGTTGTGTCTCTTTCCATTTATTATTCCAATACCGACCCGTTCTCCAGCCGTTATGCCAGCGAAGACCGCGCTTTGCTGGTGAAACAGAACAGCGAGTGGAAGTTGAGTTCCATGCCTTATAACTTCTGGGATTACAACTGGTATCAGGAGCCGTATAGGCCGTAACCTTCCCTCACCCTGCCCTCTCCCAAAGGGAGTCACCCACTCCCTTTGGGAGAGGGCAGGGTGAGGGTAATTTGGAGAAACCCATGAAAACCATTCGACGACTTTACTTTTACGCAGTGGCCTTTATCAGCATTGAAGTGGTGATGTGGGGCATCATCAGCCTGCTTCGTTCCATTTTCAATGCAAATAAAATTGTGGATAGCGCCTCCACCCTGGCACAGGCCTTATCGCTCATTTTGGTGGGTGTGCCGATCTTCCTTGTGCATTGGTTATGGGCGCAGCGTGTCTCCGCAAAAGATGACGAGGAAAAAACAGCAAGTGTCCGCGCGATTTTTTTCTACGGAATTTTGCTCGGCACACTGATCCCCGCCGTGCAAAATCTGCTCGCGCTGATCGACCGCACGTTCCTCGCCACGGCGAACCTGTATACCTATCGCGCTATTGTTGGCGGTTCGCAAACATGGATCGACAACCTGATCGCCATCGTCATCAATTTGCTGCTCGCGGCATATTTCTGGAACATCCTAAAAGATGAATGGCGCACGCTGCCCGAAACTGAGAACTTCGCAGAGATGCGCCGTCTGTATCGTTTTATCTGGATGCTGTACGGCTTGCTCATGGTGGTCTTCGGCGCACAGCAGGCACTGGACTACGCCTTCACATTGTCCACTGAAAACGTGCTCGGAGCGATTGGACGTGAGACCGCGGTCAATGCGATCGCTTTGCTGGCGGTCGGCGCGCCGATCTGGTTCTTCTCCTGGCGCATCTTGCAGGACGTTTTACCTGCTCCCGCTGAAAAGGAATCTTATCTGCGCCTGGGCATTCTCTACCTGCTTTCACTCAGCGGCGTGATCATTGTGTTGACAGCCGGTGGACGATTGATCTATATGATCCTGATGCAGGTCTTAGGTGATGGTAAGGATTTCGCTGAATTCATGCAGGCGATTGGCGGCCCCATTTCCATTGGTGTTCCGTTTGCAGTCATCTGGGCATACTATGGAAAATGGCTCAACCGGCAATTTGCATTTGACGAAGAGTCTCCACGCCGCGCAGGCAAGCAGAGACTGTATTTTTACATTCTCTCATTCCTCGGTCTTGCGGCAACGTTCTTTGCGGTTGCATCTTTATTTTCAGTAGTCATTGACCTGATTACTGCAAAGACCTACATAAGCAGCGGCGGATTCAGCACGCCGCTTTCCAGTGCATTGGCGGCTCTGGTTGTGGGGCTTCCACTTTGGTTAATGACCTGGCGTCCGCCGCAGGTAGATGCTTTGGAAGATGGACCTATTGGCGATCATGCCCGTCGCTCGGTGATCCGTAAAACATATTTGTATCTTGTGTTGTTTGCCTCCGTCATCGGTGGAATGGTTTCGGCAGGAGGCTTGATCTTTACTTTAATAAACACCGCGCTGGGTGGTGACACGGGTAACTTTGCAAATTCCACCCTCAACACTTTGCAAACATTGATCCTGTTCGTGGTGCTGTTGCTCTATCACTTGTCCGCTTTGCGGAAGGATGGCGCGGCGCGTGCCGATGTGTTGGAAGCCAAACAGGAGGGCTTCAAACTTGTCGTGCTGGATAACAGTGACGGCAGGTTTGGCGAATCCGTCAGAGCCGCTTTTGTAAAACGCGCACCCAAAGTGCCTGTGATTGTGGTGAATATCAAAGATGGCATCCCTGCTGAACTAAAAGCAGATGCTGTGGTTTTACCAGGATCGCTGGCAGTAAATATGCCGGCTTCGCCAAATGCCGAGGCGTGGATGCGCTCGTTTAACGGGAGCAGGCTCATCGTCCCGGATAAAGCGGTGGGCCTTTACTGGATGAATGATTTTGGGCAGGCGGCTGAATCTGTGCGGGCATTGGCTGAAGGGCAGGAACTCCGCCCGCAATCCGCAATAAAATCAACATCTGTGTGGACGTATGTCGCTTATATATTTGCGGCATTGTTCGCAATTCAGTTGTTGTTTATGTTGTTGGCCTTTGGTGTTTCGATGGTGACCGGATTTTAGTTACACATTGCCCCGCAGGTATCGTTAGATTATCAAAATTGTGCGAGAAAAACCTGCGGGACGTTTTGTATAAACCAACTTAATGATATACTTTTGAAACTTAATCAAAAGAAACCGAGGACGAACACCATGAAAGTAACAGTCCTTCAAGAAAACCTGGCACGCGGCTTGAGCATTGTCTCACGCGCTGTGTCGCCGCGCAGTACGCTGCCTGTGCTATCCAATATTTTAATTGCAACGGATGAAGGCCGCTTGCGGCTCTCTGCCACCAATCTTGAATTGGGCATTACGTGTTGGATCGCGGCGCGAATTGACGAAGATGGTTCAACCACCGTGCCCGCGCGCACCTTCTCGGATTTGGTGAATGCCATGCCGACTGATCAGGTGCACCTGACCCTCGACGTGAAAACACAGAGCCTGCATGTGAAGGGTGGCTCTTCGAACAACGATATCAAGTGCATTGACGCGCAGGAATTCCCGCCATTGCCCACGCCTGAAATGGAGGGCGCGGTGCAATTGAATGCGGCCGATTTCAAGGAGATGATCCATCAGGTCGCGTTTGCCGCTTCAACAGATGAAGCCCGCCCGGTCTTGATGGGTGTTTTGATGAATGTTGAAAAAGACAAGGTCACAATGGCGGCGGCGGATGGCTTCCGTCTTTCTGTCCGCAAGGCGCAGCTTTCACAAAGCGTTTCACAACCGATCAATATCATCATTCCTGCGCGCGCCTTGTATGAACTGGCGCGCGTTGCAGCGGATGGTGAAGAATCCATTTACATGGTTGTGCCAAAAAATCGCGGACAGGCCCTGTTCCGTGTGAAAGATGTGGAAGTGGTTTCGCAATTGATCGAGGGCACCTTCCCCGATTATCATCAGATCATTCCGCGCAGTTACAAATCGCGCACGTTGGTTTCAACTGCCTCGCTTCTCAAAGCCTGCAAGCAGGCTGAAATTTTTGCGCGCGAAGGTTCAAATGTGGCACGCTTCGACATCAAACAAGCCAACGGTGAGATGCAGCCCAGCGAAGTGGAAATCTCCGCAACCTCTGAAGAAACAGGCAAGAACGAAACCATCGTCGAAGCCACAGTGGATGGCGGCAGTGTACTAATCGCGTTCAACGTCAAATTTTTACGCGAGGCGTTGGAGATCATCAAGACCCCGAATGTTGCATTGGAGACATCTGCGGCGAATGCGCCCGGTGTGGTCAAGCCAGTTGGCGACGATGATTTCCTGCACGTCATCATGCCGATGCATTTGGGATAATGAGCAGAGGGTAATTAGTAATTGAAGATTAATAACGAAAACGCCAAGTCGAAGGACTTGGCGTTTTTTGTCGGTTTACAAAAGAACAAATGTTCTGGAGTATGTTCGCTTCGTTCTTATCCTTCGACACGCTCAGGACGGTGCCTGAGGCCTGCTCCTGTTTCTTCAACCTGACTCTGCACTGGGAGTCGTTTTGCCCAGGCCAGCCACGCGATGAATAAAGCCATTCCAATCCATGCAGTTGGTGCGGCAATCGTTCCGCCAAATGCCATGTTGAAATCGGGTTGAAAGAAAAGGATCGGCAGCCCCGCAACTGCATTGACCGATCCATGCGCCAGGGCCGCCACCCAGGGACTCTTTGTATTCAGATACATCCACGAAAAGATTGTGCCAAGCAATACACAGAAGACGATCATCATGAACACACCGAGGACAGGATAACCCGGATAGTTAAGTCCCTGCATGATCACGGGCGTATGCCAAAATCCCCAAATGACTCCGCTGACCAATATGGCTTTCCATTGACCAAGCGGCATCAAATGTGGAAGCAAAAATCCGCGCCAGCCCAATTCTTCGCCAAGCGCAAAGAGCATATTTATAAATGGCGCCAATGTGATCGCAAGCAGGATCTGTGCCAACACAATGACTCCAGCTGGAACCTCTGCGCCGCCCGCGGCGGATGCCATTGCATCGCGGATCATCGTGAAGTTCATATCCAGTTTTGCGATGCCAAATAATAGAGTCAGCAATCCGCCAACCAGGGTCAATACAATCGGCAAAAACCAGGCCCAAAGATAAAAGCGTTTTGGTCCCAGCGTATTCAATCGCAAACTGCTGAAAGGTTTTTTTGCTATGAATAGCGTTGTGATGATGGCGGCGATGCCCGGTCCCCACATGGCAAGCGCCCATAACCCTTGCGTCATCAACTGCTTGTTGACCGGTTCCAGCCCTCCGAACAAAAGTGGAGCGAGGAACAGCGGCCATGAAATTAGAAAAGTAACAATAAGAAACCATGTAAGTGATTTGCGTTCGACCATTTTTCTCCATTTATTTGTGTTGCTTTGAATCAAATTCATTGATGCATCGAACGAGATCGCCTTATCCCGCGTGTCAGCGGACGTTTAGCAACGATGGTCACTTTGCCGCTTCCCTCGGGAGTATAGACATGAGTTATTTCCCAGCCTTCATCACCCCATTCATTTAACGTCGCTTCGATATTCTCATCTTTTGTCCCAAAAATACTACCGATGGTTTGCACACGATATTCCCATTTCTGGGTTTCTTCGGTCATTTTAACCTCCTAATTATTGGTGGAAACTCGCGAGCAACTTTCAGCAGAAACCACTTCAGCGGCAGTTTTCGGGGAGTTTCACGTGAAACCAAAACGCGTGACCCGTTTTATGAATTACGGACCACGCATTTCGTTTAAGCTCTTGTCTCGTCGCGATAGAGAATGTAAGAATAGATCACAAGAAATAAAGTTGACCCGATCAACGGAACGAACAACAGCCAAAACGCAATCATGCCGCCGAATAATCCGCCGAATATGGCAAACGCGCCAGACACCATGAACAGGATTGAGCCAAGTTGATGTGTCTTGTCCCAGACCGAATCGCTGGAAAGAGTCCAGGGAGTCCGAATCCCGATGAACCAATTGCGTTTTGCCTGTCTCAGCATATATCCAGTGAAGATGAACAGGACACCGAGAAATGGCAGCATGGCGGCGCTCATCTTGAAGTCCTGGTAGCCGAGGTTCCAGACGAAGGTCAGCCCGTGCATGTAGAGCATGAAGGCAGCAATCAGCGCGATGAACAGGTTAAACGTTGGACGGAACTTTGCGATGTTCGCCTTGAGCGGGTCAATGTTTGGGATGACGAGGAAGAGCAGGAACATCCCCACAGTGATGAGCGGCATCAGGAACACGCCCCAGAATTTGGACATGTAACCGTCCACCTGGTCATTCACGTTCCAGTGCGATGCCATCTGATCGGGAAGTTGATTCCATAATAATGCGCCCGCCAGCAAAGCCAGCGCAATCATTACAAGGGTGATAATGGAGGCGGTTTTTGTTGTCATTTTATTTTTCTTTCTAAAAACGTTTCACGTGAAACTGGTCACTGACCACTGAATTACTTTTCTTCCTTCAACAAATTGTATTGCGCCAGGGAAACCATGCCGCTCAAACCGCCGAGATTCATTGTATCCAATGCGGAGGAAGGTACGATCATCAGCGCGCCCTTTTCTTTTAAACCTTCAAAGAGCATGTTCATAGCGCGCAAGTGCAATGCAGTGGGATTATTGATATAGGCTTGCGAAGCCTCTGCAAATGAAGCGGCGATCTGTTTTTCAGATTCACCGAGGATTACACGCGCTTGGCGTTCACGTTCAGCCTGTGCCTGGCGGGACATGGCATCCTCCAATTCCTGCGGGATGACAATATCGCGAATTTCCACAGATTGCACGGTCACACCCCAGGGTGTGGTGCGTTCATCGATCACAGCCTGCAATTCTTTATCAATAGCGCTGCGTCCGACCAAAATATCCGCCAGCATCTTTTTGCCGATGATGTCGCGCAAGGCAGTCTGTGCCGCCCAATCCACTGCGGCGCGATAATCTTCAACTTCAAGAGCGGCTTTCTCCGCATCCCACACAACCCAGAAAAGCACGGCGTCCACATCCACAGGCACAGTATCTTTCGTCAGGGTTTTCTGCGCGGCAAAGGGTGTGACCATCACACGATGATCGATCCATGTGGATGCGCTGTCAAGAATGGGAATGATCCAGAACAAGCCAGGCCCTTTCAAGCCCACGAACTTGCCGAGCCGCAGCACGATCACCTTTTCCCATTGCGAGGCAACCTTCAATGCGAAAAGAAAATATACGGCAATCCCGGTCAGCGCAAGAACTGTGGCGCCAATCATCTGGTCAGATACATACATTACATCCAATAGTAACGCAACCTTGATTGCGCCGATCAAAATGATGACGAACACAAAACCTGCAATTGGTGGAATGTGCTTATCATCTTTTTTGATTACCGACTTAAGGAATTTTGTTTTCATTTTTTATTCTCCTGAGTAATAACTATTTGCTATCGTTGTCAGCCGCTTCTTTCCTGGACGCTTCGACGCGGCTCAGCACAAGCTTCAAACTGTCTCTCACCATCTGGCTGACTTCTCGCTCTGAGAATCCCAACCGAAAGGCCTCGCTGATGAATCGCTGTGTGAGAGAGGCAAGCGATTCACGCCTTAACTTTTCGCTGATTTCCGGCGGAGGAATCTCGGTGATGTACGTGCCGCGTCCTTGTTGCGTGGAGATGATGCGCGCTTCATCCAATATGCGGTATGCGCGTGCCACTGTGTTGAAATTCACACGTAATTCCAATGCCAATGCACGGACTGTTGGTAACTGATCGCCTGGTTTAAGAATCCCATTTACCAACTGACTTTGGATCTGATTGACGATCTGGGTATAGATGGGTAATCCAGAATGAAAATCAAGTTGCAGGGTGAGTTTTTTCCCTGTCATAGGCCATCCTTTATTGTACTAATTGTATCATTGTCATAATTGTATTCATTTAGGGGATTTTGTCAAGAGGATTCCGGCAGCTTATCCGCTGCTCGCCCGCTTGCCAGGCAGAATGTGAGCGCGTAGATTCTGCTCACGTTTTCGAATCAATTATCAGTTAAGAATGAAGCGGCGCCTGTTTACAGTCCTCTTATGATTAAAATATGTCTGCATGGTAGAATTTATCTACATTACATAAAGGAGCATAATTATGGAATTAAAGACAGCGACATGGACTGAGAAAAAAGGTTTAGCCCAAATGTTAAAAGGCGGTGTCATCATGGATGTGGTGAATGCCGAGCAGGCCAAAATTGCGGAGGATGCCGGCGCGTGCGCGGTGATGGCGTTGGAGCGTGTGCCTGCCGATATTCGCTCGGACGGCGGTGTGGCGCGCATGTCTGACCCTGATATGATCTTGAAGATCATGGAAATGGTCAGTATCCCGGTGATGGCGAAGTGCCGCATTGGTCATTTTGTGGAAGCACAGATCTTGGAAGCCATTGGCGTGGATTACATTGATGAATCTGAAGTGCTCACCCCTGCGGATGAGGAACATCATATTTTGAAACACAATTTCAAAGTGCCGTTTGTGTGCGGATGCCGTAACATTGGTGAGGCCTTGCGCCGCATCGGTGAAGGCGCAGCCATGATCCGTACGAAGGGCGAGGCAGGCACAGGCGACGTTGTGGAGGCGGTGCGCCATGCTCGCAGTGTCATCGGTTCGATCCGTCAGTTGCAGACGATGAACGCTGAAGAGTTGATGACCTTCGCCAAGAACAACGGCGCTCCGTATGAATTGGTAAAGGAAGTGAAGACTCTTGGGCGTATGCCAGTTGTGAATTTTGCGGCGGGTGGAGTTGCGACTCCTGCTGATGCGGCTTTGATGATGCAGCTCGGTGTGGACGGTGTCTTCGTCGGCTCGGGTATCTTCAAAAGCGGTGACCCTGCCAAACGCGCCGCGGCCATTGTCAAATCGGTAACGCATTATCAGGATGCCTCCATTCTTGCGGAAGTGAGCAAGAATCTCGGCGAGGCGATGGTGGGACGCAATGTTTCGCAAATGCCAGAGGTTGAGAAACTCGCAGGACGTGGTTGGTAAATTAATGTAGTCACGTAAACTGGTATACAGGTATATACGTCCTTGTTTACCTGTTTACCTGTTTACTTGTTTACCTGTTTACCTGTCTACAATAATTATGAAAATAGGTGTTTTAGCCTTACAAGGCGATTTTGCAGAACATATTTCCATGCTCAAGCAGATTGACGCGGATACGGCTGAAGTGCGTTTGCCAAAACATCTCGATGGGTTGGATGGGCTGATCATGCCTGGTGGTGAATCCACCACAATTGGCAAACTTGCAGAGGCGTATGGTTTGATGGAGCCGTTAAGAGAATTTGGAAAAAGCCGCGCAATCTGGGGCACATGCGCGGGCGCGATCTTTCTTTCAAAAGATATTGGCCGCGACCAGCCCCTGCTTGGATTAATGAACATCAAGGTCCGGCGTAATGCTTTTGGCAGGCAGGTTGATTCGTTTGAAACGGATCTCAATATTGACGAGTTGATGAAAGCCACTGGCACGCAGCATCCATATCACGCGGTCTTCATCCGTGCGCCGATCATTGAATCAGTCAGTGGGAATGTGAAGGTGCTGGCGGCTTTGGAAGACGGCCGCATCGTTGCGGCGCAGGAAGGTCGTTGGCTGGCAACTTCCTTCCACCCTGAGTTGACAAGCGACACGCGCTTTCATGAGTTTTTTATTTCGTTGGCAAGTTAACATGTCATTGCGAGTAAAACCACAGCGAAGAGAAATCGCTGTTCAAAGCGAAAGAAACAATCTGGCATAAAATATGTCATCATGTACAGACAGCGAGACCGATCACCCAATGGTGCGAAAGAGCCCGTTTGCGAGTATGGT